>DATNQO010000262.1:0-74478 GCA_036704005.1 Leptolyngbyaceae cyanobacterium
CCCCTGCTTCTTTCTCCCCCCACTCCCCCCACATCCCCCACACTCAGACAAGGGGTGTTGCAATTCTTCATTGGTCTATGTTACTGCCGTCTGGGCGAGCAGAATCAGCTAGATCATCGTCATCATTGGGAGAGGGCGAAATCTTACTTTCAAGATAGCTTGGAGATTTTCCAGGTAGCGGGAAGACCGGATATTGCAGGTGTGTTAATTGGTCAACTGGCGGAGGTTCTGGAACATCTGCAAGCTTGGGATGAATTGGCAACTGTGGCGAAAACGGCGCTGGAATTGCATCATAATTATGGTAATCACATTCAACTGGCTTGTGATTACGGTTTTTTGGCGCAGGTGGCGTTACAAGAGTCGCGCTGGGTACAGGCGAGTATTTTGGCGCAGGTATCACTGTTCAAATTAGGCGAGGCGCAACAAAATAATGATGGCGACCCCCATCATTGTCTATTTCCCCTGTTGTTGGCACAGGTATATTACCTAATTTTAGCCAAAGCCCAGCAAAATTTGGGTGAACAAGCAGTGGCAGAGCAATATTTAAATAAAGCAGCCAAAGAGTTACCAGCAGCATTGGAACATAGCGCCCATCAATATGATGCCCATCGTTATATTAGACTATTGCGGACATTGCGATCGCTCTATTTTGAAGCCGGCAGATATCTGGAAGCTTACCGCATTAGACAACAACGGCGGTCGGTAGAACAGCAGTATGGCTTACGCGCTTTTATTGGTGCGGGGAGGTTACAACCCCAAAGACAGGCGACAAACCCCGCTTTAATTTCCCCATCGGGAAGTAGTAGTGTAGCTTTAGAAATTGCCGCTTCTGGTCGAGAACAGGATATAAATAATTTAATTGGCAGAATTAGCCGTGCTGACCAGAAATTGATTGTCATTCATGGCCCTTCGGGAGTAGGGAAGAGTTCTACTGTCACGGCTGGGTTAGTACCAGCATTACAAAATCGAGCGATCGGTGATCAGTTAGCTATGCCTGTGGTATTGCAAGTATATACTGATTGGGTGCGCGAGTTAGGTAAATCTTTAACTGAGGCGGTAAATCATATTCAAGGAGATGCTGCGATCGCCCCGGAGGTTTTGCCGACCTCTACACCACCGATGACAATGGCTGATATCTTACAGCAACTACGCCAAAATGCTGACAACCATTATATCACGGTTTTGATATTTGACCAGTTTGAGGAATTTTTCTTTGCTTATGGCGATGACGTTCCTCCCACTGTAGGAAACCGCCAACAACAGCAAGAATTTGATAATTTCCTCAGTCAATGCCTGAATATATCCTTTGTTAAAATCATCTTTTCCATCAGAGAAGATTATTTACATCGTCTATTAGAATTTAAGCATCTTTCCCGCCTAGAAGCAATTAATAATAACATTCTCGATAAACAAATCCGCTATCAAATCAATAACTTTTCCCCAGAATATGCCAAACTCATCATTCAGAAATTAACAGAGCGATCGCAAATCAACTTAGAACCCGCCTTAATTGATGCTGTAGTCGCAGACTTATCCACCGAATTAGGAGAAGTCCGCCCCATCGAATTACAAGTTGTTGGCGCTCAATTACAAGATGAGAGAATTAACACCTTAAAACAATATCAACCATATCGACCCAACAAACTCATAGAAAGATACATCAAAGAACTCATCAAAGACTGCGGCCCGGAAAATGAGCGTGCAGCCTTACTTGTGTTGTATCTCCTAACAGATGAAAGTAACCAACGCCCTTTTAAAACCCGTGCAGAATTAGCCGCCGAACTAGCAGAATTAGAAGACCCAGACAAACTAGACTTAGTTTTAGACATCTTAGTTAGCTCTGGTTTCGTGGTATTATTTCCCGATGTACCCGAACGTTATCAACTAATTCATGATTATTTAGTAGATTTAATTCGCTATCTCCAACAACAGGAATCAAGCTTACAGGCACAACTGAATAAATTACGCCGCAAAGTACAGCAAAGTGAAAATGAAATTGAGCGACTAAAAAGCGAACTTAGTCAAACACAACAGCAAACTCAACACATAGATATCCACCCACAACAGGGATTAGATTTACTCGCAGAACTCAGGGAACTACGCAAGCGAGAAGAAATAACTCAACTAGAAATTGAACAATTACGGGCAGAATTAAAAGAGCAAGAATTAACCGCCCAACTAGCAGAAAGTCAAAAGCAACAAAGACTAAGTGAAACCAAACTTAATCGTTCACTAACAATTGCCCTAGCTGCTTCCTGTCTTGCCATCTTGGGATTAAGCTATTCTATTATCACTGGGGTAGATAACGAAATTAAAACCCTGAGTGTTTCCAGTAACGCTTTGTTTGCTTCCCAAAAAGGTCTCGATGCTGTCAAAGAAGGTATCAAAGCTGGGAGAAAACTGCAACGAGCCATTTGGGTAGATGCTAATACTAGAGAACAGGTGAAAACAGCACTGTATCAAGCCGTCGTGGGTGGGAGAGAGTACAACCGCCTAGAAGGACATCTCGCAGGCGTAAATAGTACCGTATTCAGCCCCGATGGTTCCCTCATCGCTTCCGCCAGCGCCGATAATACCATCGATATCTGGCGTAAAGATGGCAGCTTAGTTAACACCTTGTCCCAACATAATAATGTAGTTAATAGCGTAAGTTTCAGTCCCGATAGCTTGTTAATTGCCTCAGCTAGCCAAGACAAAACGGTAAAATTGTGGCATCGAGACGGTCAACTAATCACAACATTACCAGGACATAATGACGGTGTAAATATTGTCAGTTTCAGTCCTGATGGTCAGTTGTTAGCCTCCGCCAGTAGCGACAACACCATCAAACTCTGGACTAGAGAAGGGAAATTACGCATAACCCTATCAGGTCATAGTGATGCAGTCTTAGGAATAGCTTGGTCTGCTGATGGGCTAACTCTTGCTTCCGTGGGTGCTGACAAAACCGTGAAATTGTGGAGTCGGGAAGGTAAACTAGTCAAGAGTTGGCGAGGTCATGATGATGCAATTTTGGGTGTAGCTTGGTCGCCCAATGGTGAGATAATTGCCACCGCTAGTTTTGACAAGACTATCAAACTGTGGAATCTTCAGGGTAAATTATTAAAAACCCTATCAGGACACACCGCAGAAGTCGCCGCAGTCACCTTCAGCCCCGACGGACAAACCATCGCTTCTGCAAGTATCGACGCAACCATAAAACTTTGGAGTCCTCAAGGTCTACTTTTAGGAACGTTGAGGGGACATAACAGTTGGGTAAATACGGTCAGTTTCAGCCCAGATGGTCGCAGTCTCGTCTCTGGTAGCCGAGACAAAACGGTGATCCTCTGGCGCTGGGATGAAGTCTTATTGCGAAACCCGAAAGCTGATGGTAGTGATTGGGTGACGAGTGTTAGTTTTAGTCCTAATGGTGAGAATTTGGCGGCGGCGAGTCGAGATCAAACGGTGAAAATTCTCGACAGAGAAGGAAAATTAGTCAATACCTTCAAAGGTCATACAGCGCCTATTTGGGGTGTAGCTTGGTCGCCTAATGGGGAGATGATAGCCTCAGCTAGTAAAGATAAAACGGTGAAGTTGTGGAATCCACAAGGAAAGCTACTCCATACCTTACCAGGTCATGAAGATGGAGTTTTAGCTGTAGCTTGGTCATCTGACAGTCAGGTAATAGCTTCAGCTAGTAAAGATAAAACAGTGAAACTCTGGAGTCGAGACGGTCAACTACTACATAGCTTACAAGGTCACAGCGATGCTGTCAATTGGCTAAGTTTTAGCCCTGATGGTAAATTGTTAGCCTCCGCCAGTGATGATACCACCATCAAATTATGGAGTCGAGACGGTGAACTACTCCACACCCTCAAAGACCATAGCCGCCGCGTCAATGGGGTAGCATGGTCGCCAGATGGGCAAGTTTTAGCGTCAGCTAGTATTGATGGCACAGTTAAATTATGGAATAGGGACGGTAGTTTGATCAGAAATCTTGGCGGTGATGGCGATACTTTCATCAGCGTCAGTTTCAGCCCCGACGGTAAGATGTTAGCGGCTAGCAGTGATAATCAAGTCTGGCTGTGGAATCAGAAGGGGAGTTTGTTGATAGTTTTAAAAGGCGACAAGGATGAATTAACTAGTGTGAATTTCAGTCCTGATAGTCAGACATTGGCAGTTGGTAGCGGTGATGGTCAGGTAAAGTTACAAAGTTTAGCTGAGATTAGGCTAGGGGATTTACTGAGGCGTGGGTGTAATTTGCTGCATAATTATTTACGGACTAATGCTAGGGTGACAAGGAGCGATCGCACCCTATGCCCTAACAATCATCACCCTTCAGATTAAGAAATTTACTCTGTAAACACAAAAATCAGCCGTTCAATATTGCTTCTCACACCTAAATAAATAGGCTAAAATCCTATTTATCAGTAGCAAAAGCATTGTATAAGTTACATCTATGATAGATATCGCCTCACTAGTTTCATTTCTTTCGCCTTTTCTGCCATCTCTGCTGAATGCGGGTAGTAAAGTTGCAGAAGGTGCATATCAAAAAGCTGGTGCAGATGGTTGGGATAAAGCCAAGGCTATCTGGGGTAAGCTGCAACCAAAATTAGAAGCTAAGGAAGCAGCAAAAGAAGCTGCTATAGATTTAGCTGGAAATCCAGAAGATAAAGCTTTACAAACTGTTTTGCAAGTGCAGCTACAAAAGATATTGAGTGCTGATACCGTCTTGGCGGAAGAAATAGCCCACATTATGCAAACATTGGCTGAGAAATCAGGGGACAATATTCAGATGGGTGCTAATGCTGACCGCCAAAGTACGGTGAAGCAAGTCGGGAAGATTCAAGCTAACCAAGTGAGTTTTTAAACGCAGAGGGGCGCGGAGTGTTGATAAGTTTAATATGCGTTGACCGAAATAAAATTGTTAGCTTTGCGCCTGTGTCTCTCTGAAGAAGTAAAGATATAAGTAAGGTTGTTAAGGCTGGTGTTTGAGAAATTATGAATCAAATAAATTCTACTGAATATAAACACATTCTGATTGATGAACATAATGTGCCATTCATCAAAGGAACTTCAATGAAAGTTGTGGAATTAATTACTTCTATCCATGCTTATGGTTGGAGTCCAGAAGAATTACATTTTCAGTATCCACATTTGAGTATGAGTCAGATTTATTCAGCTTTAGCTTATTATTGGGAACATAAAGCAGAAATTGATGCTGATATGCAGCAACGTTTCGAGTATGCGGAAAAATTACGTTTAGAAGCCGGAGAATCCCCATTAGCTAAAAGACTCCGTGCAGAAGGATTAATTAAATGAGTCTTGCTTTTTATATAGATGAAAACGTTCATCGGGGAATTACGGTTGGGCTGCGAATACGGGGTGTAGATGTATTAACAGTACAAGAAGATAAACGAACAGGCTTCCCAGATCCTCTTATACTGGATCGTGCAACAGAACTAGAGCGAGTTTTGTTTTCCCAAGATGAAGATTTTCTAGCTGAAGCTAACCGTCGTCAAGACGAAGGGATAGACTTTTTGGGTGTTATTTACGCTCATAAACTCAGAGTTTCTGTTGGTGATTGTATACGTGATTTAGAAATTATTGCTAAAGCTGCCTATGTTGAAGAATTGAAAAATCGCATTCAATACTTACCTTTGTAAATGCGCTGTTCGTGGCTTACCGTAGTTATCGCTCATTTTGTATTGTAATTTGACAATAGCATCACCCAGCAAAATTTGTACCTGTGCTGATTAATCATGGCGGAAGAACCAAACCCCAAGAACCCAAAAATTATTAAGTTAGAGGGAAATGCTCAAGATCAGAGCAGACTAACTCAGGTTGGTTCGATTGAAGCTGAGAATGTTAATTTAACCACAGAACAGTTACAAATTGTTGTTCATATAGAAAGCCCTACTAAAGCAGAATCACCAGGAGTTTTCAAAGCAGGGAATCCTAGTAAAAGTTTGGCTAATTGGCAAGGCAGAACCGCAGAAATCGCCCAAATACAGCAATGGTTAACTGATAACAATAACTTTTTAATTGGTATAGAAGGCATCGGTGGCACAGGTAAGTCAATGCTGGCTGCGAAAATTTACCACGAAGTCGGGGGTTTCCCTAAGCGATTTTGGGCTGATGTCAGTAATGGCGCAAGTTTTAGCAATTTAGCCCGTCAAGTCTTGGGTGAATTTGGCTTTCCTATTCCAAAACAAGAAGTGCAGTTAGTCGATGCGCTGGTTAGATGTTTATGTTCTGCTCAATATTTACTAATTATTGATAATTTGGAAAGTTTATTACAACCTAATAGACAATGGGGAAGTCTATTTTACGGTGACTTTTTCCAAGCATGGATAGAATCTGGCGCTAATAGTAAGGTATTAGTCACTACCAGGGAAAGACCAGAATTAAGAGGCTTTCAATGGCTACACTTGAAAGGTTTACGAGTAGATGAAGGAGTAGCACTACTAACAGAATTAGGAATTAGGGGAAATTTAGCAGAGTTTGTGGAATTAGTAGATGGACATCCCCTATTGTTGAGATTGGTAGCCGATTTACTAGAGGAAGAATACCCACAAGACCCAAATTTAAACAGACTAGCCGATTTAGGCTTAGGGAATTTACAGCAGTTATTAACAAATCCCCAAGTCGTAGGTGTACATCGCCGGGAAAATGTGGGGATGGTGTTGGTATTGGATGCCAGTTTTAATAGATTGAATAAGTTACAAAAGGCGTTATTACTAAATATTAGTGTTTATCGTAGTGGGTTTGACAGTGCAGCAGCAATGGCGGTGTTGCCTGGAAATTCAGAATCAGAGATTGAAACAGAATTAACGAATCTGGTTAAGCGTTCTTTGTTGGTAAAAAAACTCAATGGTAAACAAAGTTTTGAGTTTCAGCCTGTGGTGTTGGAGTATGTACGGTATAAAGCAGGTGATCAGACACAGGCGCACCAAAGAGCTATCAATTACTATCTTTTGAATGTTAAACCAAAACCTTGGCACGCTAAAGAAGATATAAGGGAATATTTAGAAGTTTTTCATCATTGGTATCAATTAGAAAATTATGTATCAGCATTTAATATATTAAACTTTTGTGATAATTTTTTTTTGTTGCGGGGTTACTACACAGACCAAGTAGAACTATATGAGCAATTAGTCAGTAAATGGGAAGAAATTGGTGAGAGAAAAAATAAGAATTATCAGGCTTCTCTCACCTCATTAGGCAATGCTTACTACTCACTGGGACAGTACCAACGGGCGATAGATTTCTACCAGCAGTCATTAGAGATACAACGGGAAATCGGCGATCGCTTTGGCGAAGGTAATTCCTTGGGCAATTTAGGCAATGCTTACAACTCACTGGGACAGTACCAACGGGCGATAGATTTCTTGCAGCAGTCATTGGAGATACAACGGGAAATCGGCGATCGCAATGGCGAAGGTTTTTCCTTGCGCAATTTAGGCAATGCTTACAACTCACTGGGACAGTACCAACGGGCGATAGATTTCTTGCAGCAGTCATTGGAGATAAAACGGGAAATCGGCGATCGCAATGGCGAAGGTAGTTCCTTAATAGGTTTAGGCAATGCTTACGGTTCCCTGGGAGATTACCCACAAGCGATAGAGTTCTACCAGCAGTCTTTGGAGATATCTACGGAAATTGGCGATATTCGAGGACAAGCAAACACTTGGTTTAATTTAGGTTTGGCACTAGAAAACGTTAACCGAGAAGCAGACGCGCTAGGTGCTTATCGCAATGCTTGTGAACTATTTCAAAAAATGAGACTTGATGCCTATGTACAAAATTGCAACAATGCAATTGAGCGTCTTTCTCAACCAAAAACACCTGTAGTTTCTCGTCGTGGTTTTTGGTGGCGGTTGCGTCGGTTGTGGCGTTGGCTTCGCTCTTGGTTTCAGCGATAATTTTGTCTCACGCAGAGCCATAGAGAAGAAACTTTATAGAGATACTATTTAATGAATTTAAACCCGAAAGAGTCTCAGGCATCCGTCAGGGTGATGACAGTAAAATAAAAGCTAGAGCTAAACAAAAATTGGAACAAGTAAACTCTGTTGATAGTAGTCTACCAGTTTACATTGTGATTATTGAGTTTAGTAAACCTTTGTGTTTTGTAATGAAAAATGAATAAGATTCAAGATTTACATAAACAAGCAATGGATTTAGCGGAAATGGCACAAGTTGCTAAACTAAAAGGCGACTCTGTTTTAGCCTTGCAACTTTCCAGACAAGCATTTGAAAAAGAACGGTTAGCAGCAGAATTAATCGTCAATAATCTGGCAGCAGAACCTACACGTTCAGTATTACATCGTAGTGCAGCAACTTTAGCAATTGATTGTGGAGAAATTGCAGCAGCAGAACGTTTAATTGCAATAGCTTTATCAGGAAATCCACCTCAAGAGATTGCCGAAGAACTCAAGGATTTATTTGTGCAGATTAACATTGATAAATATTTTGCACGTCGTGGTATTGAATTTGATTCAGCTAAACTATAATTATAGGTTTTATTATCTAACGAGGAATTGTAGGATTTCATCATTAACCGAGAATTAAACGCGCTGGGTGAGCGATCGCCATGCTGGTGAACATTAATATAAGCTGTTAATTTCCAACTTATGAATTTCCTGTAATTGTTAATTCTAAGTTCGCATTGATTGTTTCTTGCTTAATAAATTGCTCAAATAACTGAAAAAACTTATAAAAAGCATCTTTTTCATCAGTAGAATTGGCTAGAATAATACCATCCCACCCTTGACTAGCAGTAACATCATATTTATTCTGTATCCATTCTTGAAAATTATCAAAATTCTTCTCTTGTTCGGTGCGAGGTAATCCTAATTCCATTCTGGCTTGGCTATAACCCACCAATAACATATTCAATCTAGTAATAGAACATTGCCCTATGTACATTCCTGGTCTTTGCTTAATCCTTGCTAATAAATGATAAAGATATTCGTTTTTTACATCTAACATATTCGTTAATATCCTCAAAATTCTATCTCTGTAATTTCAAATTGCTGCCCAAAATGCACTAAGCCCTGAAACAATAGATTTGCCATCCATTCATTTCTAGAAATGCCTGCTGGGTGATGATTATCAAAAACTGTTTCTATACCATTAATGATAATGGCAACGCCTTGATGACGACCATTAGTAGAAATAGCTGCTTCAGGAAATGTTTCATCATAAATAAAGCTGTTCGCACCCGTAGATGCTCCTGTATATAATTTAATCAGTTTGCCAGGAATGTTTTCGGAAATTAAGTAAGCTTGAATTGCTTGACTACATTCCACACATTGAAAGTTTTCATAACTGCTAGCAATAGTCTGAATTTGGTGCAGTTGTTCGGCATTAATAGAAATTGAATAAACTCCTGCAAAAATGTAACATTTATATTTTAATCTACATTCTGCGCCAAAAATTATAGTTGGGTAATAGGTAATAGGACTTTACCCATTACCAATTACCCATTACCAATTACCTATTCGCCAAATATTGATACATCTGCCAACGTGCATCAACTTCAGCTTGCGCCTGTTCTAGCAATTGTTTAGCTAACTGGGGCTTACTTTTGGTCAACATCTTGAAGCGAGTTTCTTGGTACATTGATTGCTCTACTGATTGAGTAGGCGATCGCATATCTAACTGTAGAGGATTTTTACCCTGTTGTTGCAACAATGGATTATAACGATACAACAACCAGCGTCCTGAATCTACCAAAGCTTTTTGATGCTGCATCCCCGTCGCCATGTTGATACCGTGGGCGATACAATGGCTGTAAGCAATAATTAAGGATGGGCCGTCAAAAGCTTCTGCTTCCAAAAACGCCTTGAGTGTTTGGTCATCCTTCGCACCCAACGCCACACTCGCCACATACACATTCCCGTAACTCATCGCCATTAAGCCCAAGTCCTTCTTAGGCGCAGGCTTACCACTGGCGGCGAATTTGGCAACGGCTGCCCTGGGTGTGGCTTTAGAAGATTGTCCCCCGGTGTTAGAATAAACTTCTGTATCCATCACCAAAATGTTGACATTGCGACCACTGGCTAACACATGGTCGATACCGTGAAAGTCAATGTCATAAGCCCAACCATCACCACCAATTATCCAGACGCTTTTCTTGACTAAATAATCAGCCAAAGACTTAAGATTTTGCACAGCCGATAAACGCTGATGAACCTCTATATCATCCTCTTCCATCTGCGTGCATCTGCGTGCATCTGCGTTCAATATTTCATCCAACTTTTCCTTCAACAACGCTACCCTTTGACGCTGTTCCCAAATATCAGCCTCGGTTTTCTGTTCTGCATTCAGAATAGACTCAACCAACTTATCACCGACTTCTGCGCCGAACTGTTGCAAAAGTTCCGCCGCAAACTCAGCTTGCTTATCCAATGATAGACGATAACCAAAACCAAACTCGGCGTTATCTTCAAATAAACTATTAGACCAAGCCGGGCCTCGTCCTTCGGCGTTTTTCGTCCAGGGTGTGGTGGGGAGGTTTCCGCCGTAAATGGAAGAACAACCTGTGGCGTTAGCAACAACTGAGCGATCGCCAAATAGTTGTGTTAATAGTTTTACATAAGGTGTCTCACCACAACCAGCACAAGCACCGGAAAACTCAAACAATGGTTCTAGTAGTTGCTGCTGACGAATTTGGTTCAGTTTTAACTTTTTCCGATCAGGGTTGGGTAAACTCAAGAAGAATTGCCAATTTTCCCTCTCTTGTTCTCGCAAGGGTAACTGTTGCGCCATGTTAATGGCTTTAAGTGAAGGTTCGGCTTTATTTTTGGCGGGACAGACATTCACACAGACAGCGCAACCTGTACAGTCTTCCGGCGCTACTTGGATAGTAAACTTCTGCTTGGCGAAGTCCTTATCCTTTGCATCCACCGACTTAAATGTAGGTGGTGCATTCTCCAACTCGGTTGGCTCATATACCTTAGCGCGAATTGCCCCATGTGGACAAACCATCACACATTTACTGCACTGTACGCAGACATCCTCATCCCAAACGGGTATTTCTTCCGCGACGTTACGCTTCTCCCATTTAGCTGTGCCTGTAGGAAATGTCCCATCTGGTGGTAATGTACTTACAGGTAAGTCATCACCTTGCCACACCATGATTTTTCCCAGAACGTCCCGGACAAATTTGGGGGCGCTGGTGGGAAAGGGAAGGTTAGATGGGAATGCTTCTTCATCTATCCATTTCCCTTTTTCCTCAAGGGGAACTTTCACCTGGTGCAAATTCTCTAGGGTTTGGTCTACCGCCTGTAAATTCATGCGGACAACATCCGCCCCTTTCTTACCATAGGTCTTTTCAATCGCTTGTTTAATTTTGGCGATCGCTTGCTCCTGTGGCAATACCCCCGCTAACGCAAAGAAGCACACCTGCATAATGGTGTTAATGCGTCCACCCATCCCACTATTGCGGGCGACTTGGTTAGCATTGATGACGTAGAGTTTGAGTTGCTTATCGAGAATTTGCTGCTTTACTTTCAGGGGTAAATTTGACCAGACAGTATCCGCATCATAAGGACTATTTAACAATATAGTCGCCCCTTGTGCAGCAGCTTTTAACACTTCGATACGTTCCAAAAAGCCCCAGTGATGACAACCAATAAAGTTGGCTTGGTCAATTAAGTAGGTCGAACGAATTGGTTGCGGCCCGAAGCGCAGGTGGGAAACTGTCATTGAGCCAGATTTTTTGGAGTCGTAGACAAAGTAGCCTTGGGCGTAGTTGTCCGTTCCTTCCCCAATAATTTTGATGGAATTTTTATTAGCCCCTACTGTACCATCAGAACCCAACCCGTAGAACATTGCCCGGACAACATTATCTGGTTCTGTTGAAAAACTGGGGTCATATTCCAGGGATGTATGCGTTACATCATCATAAATACCGATAGTAAAATGATTCTTCGGCGTAGCTTGTGCTAAATTATCAAACACAGCCTTCACCATCGCCGGGGTAAATTCCTTCGAGGACAGCCCGTAACGACCACCGACAATTTTGGGGGATGCGGAAGAGGACTTCCTTCTTGTCTTACCTTTGGTGGTTGTCGCCTTGGGGGCTTGACTCCATCCTTCATGGATAGCTGTTACTACATCGAGATATAATGGTTCACCCGCGCTTCCTGGTTCTTTTGTGCGGTCGAGGACGGCGATCGCCTGTACACTCTTAGGTAAAGCCTGGATAAATCTCTCTACATCCAAGGGGCGAAATAATCTAACTTTGAGAACCCCTACTTTTTCCCCACGGGCGTTA
Organism: Leptolyngbyaceae cyanobacterium; assembly: GCA_036704005.1. GTDB lineage: Bacteria > Cyanobacteriota > Cyanobacteriia > Cyanobacteriales > Nostocaceae > Trichormus. The sequence continues at coordinate 12,260 of DATNQO010000262.1, forward strand.
AGATAATCTACTGTCTCATGTACCGTTTCACAACCGGAACCCATGAGAATAATCACGCGATCGGCATCACTCGCGCCGTGGTATTCATAGAGTTGATAATACCTCCCCGTGCGTTCCCCGAATTTATCCATAATAGTTTGGACAACTTCGGGACAAGCATTGTAGTAAGGGTTTGCACCTTCGCGGGCTTGGAAGAAGACATCAGGGTTTTGGGCTGTCCCCCGTAATAGTGGACTGTCGGGAGTCAGGGCGCGGGCGCGGTGGGCGAATACTTTCTCTTCGTTGATGAGCGATCGCAAATCATCATCTGATAATAATTGCACCTTCTGCACTTCATGGGAAGTACGGAAGCCATCAAAATAATGCAGAAATGATACCCTAGTCTCTAAAGTAGCTGCATGGGCGATGAAGGCTAAATCGTGAGTTTCCTGCACCGAAGCCGAACACAACATGGCAAACCCAGTACCACGCGCCGCCATGACATCACTATGGTCGCCAAAAATCGATAGGGCGTGGGTAGCCAAAGAACGGGCTGCAACGTGAACTACAGTGCTTGTCAGTTCACCCCCAATTTTGTAGAGGTTGGGTATCATTAACAACAGCCCTTGGGAAGCCGTGAAAGTGGTACTCAGGGAACCCGTTTGCAAAGCCCCATGTACAGCCGCCGCCGCACCGCCTTCACTCTGCATTTGTACCACATGGGGAACCGTACCCCACAAATTGGGACGACCTTCCGCCGCCCAAGCATCAGCCCATTCACCCATTGCCGAAGAGGGGGTGATAGGATAGATGGCAATCACTTCATTTAACTTATAAGCAACACGGGAGACAGCCTCATTCCCGTCGATAGTTGCAAAGGTTTGGCTCATAATTTGCTCGTTGTCCTAGCCTCTATGTACTTTCAGAATGTGGAGACAGAACCAATTCAAAAAATTAGATACAACTAATCATTTCGCGTTTGTATCTATTAATTAATTTTGGCGAATTGGTATGAACTATTTACATCAAATATGTAAAATATATATTTATAAGAATGAGTATTTAGTCTCAGCTATTGTTTCAACTTTCTATAAATACTCCACATCTTAGTATCGCATTCACAATACTTTATATATAGAATCTCTTAAGAATGTACTCTCTTCACCAATCTATTAATTAATGAGCCTTCTAGAACATTCATCCGTTATTCTGGGGTAGAGGCTCTAGCTTTTCTCTGTGTCTCTGTGTCTCTGTGGTGAAAAAATCCCTTTTAAACAAAGAGACACAGAGTTTAGATATTGCATTATTTTTGTTGATTAATTATAGAAGATGGACGCGGCACAGTTGTATTGCGTATTAAGAGTATAGGAATACTTAAACCTCCCAAAACCATCACAACCCCAGTAATTATCCACACAGCTAATCGATTCGGTTGATAATCACCTCGTTCTATCTGCCAGAATACCTGATTGTAACGCCATGCAGCTAGAGCGATCGCTAAAATTCCACACAGTACCAAAATAATCCCCAAATTCTCCGAGTTGAACATGGGATCTACTGTAGTTTCCCGTTGTGTAATTGTGGTATCTAGCTGACGGAGAAATAGACCAAATCTTGCAATAGCGAACCCAAAACCAATCAAAGCAATAGAAGTCCGCAACCAAGCTAAAAAAGTCCTCTCATTTGCCTGATGTTCTCGCTGACGGTCTATTTTCGGCAGCTTATTCATGAGTAATCTGCTTGTAAAGAAGAACAGTAAGACCAAAATCTTACCAGTAAATTAGAAATTTCTCTACTTTCCACAAGTAATAATTATTACTTCATAATCTACTCTTTAAGTTATATCTCAGGGTAGTTTGATGGGAATCTTCCAGCTTTTTATTGTTGAAATCTCTTCTTTTCTGACCCCACGATATTAATATGTATATCTGTTACAAACGAATTAATATAAAGTAGTATCCCATGTATAAAAATAGTCAAGCCCAGAATTTCAAAACATTCTTCGATAGTAGTAATTATTTCAGAAATCAAAGATTCCTGATGATATATGTTAGGGAAAAAACATACACCCAATAACTCAATCCCTACTCCACCTATAACAACACAAGCAAAGGCTAAAACAAAGAATCTTTTAATCTTTTTAGGTAAATGCAACAAAAACTTAAAATAAACTAAAGTAAAAATTAATACCAATAAAATATTTAAAATATCTAACCTTTGACCAGTAGATTGTACAATTCTATTTAATATACTATTTATTTTTTCATGTAACTCTAACAATTCATCGAAACTTAAATAAATAAAAGTAATTGCTAACCCATGCCAGTAGGCAGAATAACGGTTGTTTTCTCTTTGTTTTGCTAGGGCAACAAATTCTAATAACAAAGAACAAAATAGTAATATCAAACCTGTAACTAAAGTAGGAATATTCCGCTCTTCATTTAAGTCAAACATCCTAACCACACCAGACAATTTATCTCCATTCAAGAAATAAACATAAAACTGTCCTGAGAGACTAGCAAAACCGATAGCGATGGTAATGAATATAAGTAGTCGAGTTATTTGGTTTGGAGAAATTTTGAATTCCACTAAATCTACCTCTTGCTTTTATGTCTATAAGTCAAAACCAATACATAGTGATGAAAGCTTTTCTAGGAAAAACTTCAAATATGTTTTTTAATCTAAAATTAGTTTTTTCTTAATTTTCTCTTAATTAAGATATATAACAGATTAGGAATTTTATCAACTCAGAAAAATAATGCCGCTAACCTCTCTACGGACATAACACCTAACGAGATTCAGTCAGTAATGGTTAAGTATCTGCATTTTCGGAGAATCGATGAAAACCTTACGAATCTAACTTGCAGCCCAAAATAAGCTAAAATTCAAGCAGAACAAGCATTCCCCTCTCAGTGATAGCCCATGCTGGAGACTCTGCAAACACAAATTTATCAACTGGAACAATTTGCCAATACTCTGGTATCTTATCAACTAACTCACCTGAGTTTGCTGAGCATTGGTATCATTTTTGGCACAGGATTACTTACCAGTCTTACTCCCTGTATGCTTTCCATGCTACCGATTACTATCGGTTATATTGGTGGTTATGAAGCTAAAAATCGCTGGCAAGCTACCGCACAATCAACATGGTTTGCTTTAGGTTTAGCAACTACACTGGCAGGGTTAGGTATTATAGCCGCAGGGGTGGGCAAAGTCTACGGTCAAATAGGTATCGGTTTACCTATTATTGTCAGTATTATCGCTATCCTCATGGGTTTGAACTTACTCGAAGCATTACCTCTGCAATTCCCATCTTTTGGTGATACTGATTGGATTTCCCAAGATTTACCCTCCGGTGTGCGTTCTTACGCAATTGGTTTAACTTTTGGTTTGGTCGCCTCTCCTTGTAGTACCCCAGTGTTAGCCAGTTTGCTTGGTTGGGTGGCGAGTACACAAGATTTAATTTTAGGTGCTGTGTTGTTAATTTCTTATACAGCCGGGTATGTAACACCCCTGATTTTGGCGGGTACTTTCACCGCCTCAATTAAAAAGTTACTAGAATTGCGTCGCTGGTCTGGTTGGATTAATCCGGTTAGCGGTGCATTATTAGTAGGCTTTGGTGTATTTTCTCTAATTTCTCGCATTCCCCTTGGTAGTTTTTAAGCAATGACTATAGATAATTCAGCTTCCACAACATCCCCTTGGTGGTCAGTACCGGGAAAAGTTTTGCGGCAAGAGTTTTTACCTGTACTGACAGATTTACGTTTAGCGATCGCACTCCTATTAATCATCGCTCTTTTTAGTGTTACTGGCACTGTCATCGAGCAAGGACAATCACCAGCATTCTATCAAGCTAACTACCCAGAACACCCAGCCTTATTTGGTTTTCTCACTTGGAAGGTAATTCAAGTAGTCGGTTTAGATCATGTTTATCGGACTTGGTGGTTTTTATCATTACTAGTTTTGTTTGGGACTAGCCTCACTGCTTGTACTTTCACCCGTCAATTACCAGCCTTAAAAGCCGCCCAACGCTGGAAATATTACGAAGAACCAAGACAATTTCAAAAACTCGCTTTAAGTGCAGAATTAGATACTGCTTCGGTAAATTCTCTCAGTCAATTATTACAAAATCGTCGTTATAAAATCTTTCAAGAAAAAGATGATATTCTTTACGCCCGTAAGGGAATAGTTGGACGTATCGGCCCGATTATCGTTCATATAGGTATTGTCACTATTCTTCTGGGGGGAATTTGGGGCGCAATGACTGGATTTGTTGCCCAAGAAATGGTTCCCAGTGGCGATACTTTTCAGGTAAAAAATATTATCGATGCTGGGCCTTTAGCAGCCGCCCAATTCCCCAAAGATTGGTCTGTAAAAGTCAACCGTTTTTGGATTGACTACACAGCCAAAGGTGGGATTGATCAATTTTATTCTGATATGTCCGTTTTAAATAAAGAAGGCAAAGAAGTTGACCACAAAAAGATTTTTGTCAATCAACCTCTGCGTTATCACGGCGTAACTTTTTATCAAACTGATTGGGGTATTTCTGCTGTTCGTGTCCGCGTCAACAACAGCCCCATCTTTCAGCTACCAATGGCGCTTTTAAATACCAAAGGTCAAGGGCGTATCTGGGGAACTTGGATACCTACCAAACCAGATTTAAGTGAGGGAGTTTCCTTGTTAGCTAAAGACTTGCAAGGCATGGTGTTAATTTACGATGCTCAAGGTAAGTTGGTTGATACTGTCCGTAATGGAATGTCTACTCAAGTCAACGGTGTTACCTTGAAAATTTTGGATGTGGTGGGTAGCACTGGCTTACAAATCAAAGCTGACCCAGGTATACCAATTGTTTACACTGGCTTTGGTATCCTCATGTTGGGTGTGGTGATGAGTTACTTTTCACACTCGCAAATCTGGGCATTACAAAAAGGCGATCGCTTATATATAGGCGGTAAAACCAACCGCGCCCAAGTTGCTTTTGAACAAGAAGTTTTAGATATTTTAGACAGTCTCAGTTCACAACCTACTCAAACAACTATTCAACAGTCCTAGTTCTCCTCCTCTTAGCGCAGGCGTTCTCTACGAGAGGCTGCGCCAACGCGTTAGCGTCTCCATTCGCGAAGCGTCCCGTAGGGAAGGAGAACCACATCTTCCCCAGTTTCCATTTATGAAGTGATATTACAAACCTTGCAAAAATATTGAGAAATTGTCTCTGGGTCAAACATAGTTTTAACGTAGAACCTATAGGAAAGACTTGAGGCAAACATAAATGAGCAAAGTTAGTAATCAAAACTATCGTTTTGTCTGCACCTTAACCTTTGGTGATATCTACGGTCAAATAATTGTTTGGTTAATTACGATTGTCCTGAGTTTGGCATCAGCTTTAGCTTTAATGGGTGCTAGACGACCAGTATATGCGTTAGTAACTGTTGGTCTTGTTGTATTGCTATCGCTACCGTTTTTGTTGTTCGCATTTGTAACTACATTGTTCAACCATATAGAAGTTACTGCTGTAGAACCAGGCACAAAAACTGAACCCATCCCTGGTAATGTTTCCCAACAACAACCTGTACAAGCTACAAGTTGACCATCTTGATGAAAACAAAATAGGTAAGTAGTAGGTAATTTTCAATTTTTTACCTCCCCATCAGTAGACGGGGAGTTTTTTTGTAAAGAGACCAAACATCTCAGTGAATCACGTATCTACAATAGAACAGCAGCGTTTTGTAGTCGGTGGCTAATATGCTAGAGCATGATGTAATTATTGTTGGGGGTGGATTGGCTGGGTGTCGGGCGGCTGTGGAAATTGCTCGTACTGACCCTAGTTTAAATGTTGCAGTGGTCGCCAAAACTCACCCCATTCGTTCCCACTCTGTAGCTGCTCAAGGTGGTATTGCTGCTACGTTAAAAAATGTAGATTCGAGTGATACTTGGGAAGCTCACGCTTTTGATACTGTCAAGGGTTCTGATTATTTAGCAGACCAAGATGCGGTAGCGATTCTTGCTCAAGAAGCAGCAGATGTGGTAATTGACCTGGAACACATGGGGGTTTTATTCTCACGTCTCCCTGATGGTCGGATTGCTCAACGGGCTTTTGGTGGACATTCTCACAACCGTACTTGTTACGCTGCTGATAAGACTGGTCACGCAATTCTGCATGAATTGGTGAATAATTTGCGGCGTTACGGTGTGCAAATTTATCAAGAGTGGTACGTGATGCGCCTGATTTTGGAAGAAAATGAGGCTAAAGGTGTGGTCATGTACAGCTTATTAGATGGGCATATTGAGGTAATCAGAGCAAAAGCTGTGATGTTTGCCACGGGAGGTTATGGTCGCGTTTATAACACCACTTCCAATGATTACGCCTCTACTGGTGATGGCTTGGCGATGAGCGCGATCGCCGGTTTACCCCTAGAAGATATGGAGTTTGTCCAGTTCCATCCCACTGGTTTGTATCCAGTTGGTGTATTGATTTCCGAAGCTGTGCGCGGGGAAGGAGCGTATTTAATTAATAGTGAAGGCGATCGCTTCATGGCGACCTATGCACCCAGTCGTATGGAACTAGCTCCTCGTGATATTACCTCACGGGCGATCGCCTATGAAATTCGTGCAGGGCGTGGTGTGCATCCAGATGGAACTGCTGGCGGCCCCTTTGTCTACCTCGACTTGCGCCACATGGGTAAAGAAAAAATTATGAGTCGCGTCCCCTTCTGTTGGGAAGAAGCCCATCGCCTAGTCGGTGTGGATGCAGTGACTCAACCCATGCCTGTCCGTCCGACAATTCACTATTGTATGGGTGGTATACCAGTAAACACTGATGGTAGAGTCCGCAGTAGTGGCGATGGCTTAGTTGAAGGTTTCTTTGCGGCTGGGGAAACCTCTTGCGTATCCGTGCATGGGGCGAACCGTCTAGGTAGTAACTCGCTATTGGAATGTGTAGTTTATGGTAAGCGGACAGGGGCGGCGATCGCTCAATATGTGCAGCAACGTAAGTTACCCACCATAGATGAACAACGTTACATCACACAAGCCCAACAAGAAATTCAAGCCCTACTAGAACAGCCTGGACAGTACCGCATTAACGAAGTCCGCCAAGCATTTCAAGACGCGATGACAGAATATTGTGGCGTTTTCCGCACCCAAGAATTAATGAATCAAGGTTGGGAAAAAATCTCAGAACTGCAACACAAATATAGTCAAGTATATTTAGATGACAAAGGCAGTTGTTGGAATACCGAACTAGTAGAAGCTTTAGAATTGCGGAGTTTAATCGTCGTCGGACAGACAATTCTCGCCTCAGCCCTCAACCGTCGAGAAAGTCGCGGCGCACACTTCCGCGAAGATTACCCCCAGCGAGATGATGAGAATTTCCTACAACACACAATGGCTTACTATTCACCCGCAGGTATTGACATTCAATATCGCCCAGTGGTGATTAATATGTTTGAGCCAAAGGAAAGGAAGTATTAATTAGATATAAATCGAGGGACTGTCAATACTAGTGGCGTGACCGGACTAATTTTGTGCATTAGCCAACAATCTATCATCTTGTTCATCTGCGTACCCTGCGGGTTCGCGGTAGCGTTGCGGAGCAAAGGCTGCGCCAACATCTGCGTACCCTTCGGGAAGGCTTCGCCAACATCTGCGTTCAATTTTCCCCAAACCTATTGCCACATTTTAGTCCGGTCGCGTTAGTAATTTCATTTTTACCAAAAATCAAAAAAGAATGCGACAGACAGATTATTTAGGAATTTATTGACATCCCTAAAGCTATCCACGTGTCGCCAAAATTTATTATTAATCAAATGTTAAATTAAACCTTCTGTTTCAGCAAACTTTCGTAAGCGTGGTAAACACTGACGTTGATAGAAACTACTTAAGGTAGGGATTGGTAAGCCAAATTGCTCAGACAATTCTTTCCAACTCACTTCGGGGGGTAAGCGCTTGAGAATTAGCACCTGACAGTTCACATCAGGACGGCCTTTAATATGAGTACTGCGTAGTTCTCCACTTGAGTCTGTATTTACCCAAGTTTCCAACTCTTCCAGAATAGGTGGTAATTCGGGCGCAGCAGCCAAATTCTCTACAGGATCAATAACTTCACTACTGTCACCTGATTTAGATTGGCGGACTCTTAAAGGTACTGTTGTCGCTTGTTCTTTGTTTTGGTTGAGGTAAAAGTCTTGTAACCTGCGTTTTAGATATGCGTTTAACCAAGTAATCACACTACCGTAGGTAGGATCATACTTTTGTCCTGTCAAACCTTCACAAACGTTGCGACAAAAATACAACCAAGTTTGTTGCAGTGCGTCTTGATAATAAGAGGTATTTTCTCTCCAAAGTCTACGGGAAGTCAAGCGAATAATTTGTGTGAGCAGCTTTTGACGCTGGGGGCTTCCGGGTGGATGTCCGCAGGCTTGGGCAACTAAGCAGCGTAGCTGATCATCAAATTCAACCATAATCATCTGAGCGAAGAAAGCAAAAAAGCGTTAAAAGCAGCAAGAATATATTAGTATTACGTGTCACAATGCTCCAGAGGATACATCTGTATCGTAATGTTACCTCTGAAGTAGGAATATAGGCGTAAATAAGTAATAAGTACTGAGTGAATTAGAAAACTTAATATTAGAGCAGCCTTTTCGCTTTGGGAGGAAGTGGAGGGCGAACCCTAAAAAGGCAAAGGGCAAAGGGAGAAGCCCTTGGCCCTTTCTATGGACTATGAACTGATTACTCAGGAATAACTGGACTCAAGGGATCTAAAGGACTTGTAAATACAAAATAAACAACCCCAGCCCCCAAAATCATCACAGCTAGGCTAAAAAGAATTACCCAGCGATCTGCTGGTTCGTAAGTATCTTCCTCGATATCACGACGTACCGTAAAATAATGTCCTGTTGATAGCCATACTGTGATTAAACCTACCAAAGAGAATACTAAACCTAACTTCCAGCCAGTACCAGGACGGGGAACTAAAGGTACTTGAAATGCTCGTAAACGCACAATCACAACCCCAAAACCTAATAGGGCTATCCCTGTTCGCATCCAAGCTAGATAAGTGCGCTCGTTTGCTAAATGATCGCGTACTCTTGACGGATTTAATTTTGCCGCCTTTTTTTTATCTTCTAGTTCTTCTGTATTCTTTGGCTTTAACAGCATCAGCAATTCCCTGATAATCAAGGAGGCTTTTCTTACCGAAATAGCAGAATAACGGCAAATATCTTTCCAAATAATCTGCCACGGGTAAGATACTCGCCCTCGCAAGAAATATTTATTTTGTTTACTCATTTTTCAAATTTTATTTTAATGCAGATATGTCAATAAAACAAGTCTTATGTTGGTGATAATTGAAAAAAATCAGTCGAAGTTCAGAGAGATTATTAAACTAGAAAATTTCATATATCTGTGAATTTTGACTGCTCACCTATCTAGCTATAACGATCGCACTTTTCCGTATGCACATTATAAACCTGTGTATTTATTAGCGCTTATCTGCTAAAATTTCCATTTTTACTAATCCCTAATTTCTCATCTCTATCTCTTCCGTTGCTCGCTAACTATTCATATTAGACACCTATAAAAATAGATAAATGTAGGATTCATGTTGGATTTTTGAAAAACTCAGGATACTTGTAGTTCCTTGCTTTGCTGTTGCCTATGGTTTGCATACGCAATTACGTATGACTAAGCCTCCGGTAAGGGATACAGAAATCAAAACTGATTCCTATATTCTTAACCAGCGCTCAGTGCTAATTGCTCCAGTAACTGTATTATTTTTTCTTTAAAACTAGCAACTGGTGTCAAAGGCTGAATTGATTTATACTTTAGACAAACTAATCGATAGAATCAACTGCTTTTTTTTGTCAAAATGATAAATCCAATTGATGGAACTCAGATAAAGTAGCCCAGTACACAAGTATCGTAATTTTGAAGTATCCAAAAGGTTTGACACTAAGTTTTAGAGAGATACAAAATGGCCGGGATGACTCTTGAACAGCTAAAAATATTTCTCGCCGTTGCAGAACACTTACACTTTACCCGTGCAGCAGAGGAGCTTTATATTACTCAGCCCGCCGTCAGTGCAGCCATCCACAACTTAGAACAAGAATACGGAGTGAAGCTGTTTCACCGCATCGGTCGCCATATTGAAATTGCGGAGGCGGGGAAGTTATTACAAATCGAAGCCAGGAAAATCCTTGACCAAGTGACGCTAACTGAACGCGGATTGCGAGAATTGAACAATCTGCAACGAGGAGAATTAAAATTAGGGTCAAGCCTGACGATTGGTAACTACTGGCTACCGAGTAAGATTAGTGATTTTAAAAGTAAGTATCCAGGCATTACTGTTAACTGTACTCTTGCTAATGCAGAAACGATTTCTGTAGGTACAGCAATGGGACAATTTGATTTAGGTTTGGTGGAAGGCGATGTTAAACCAGAATTACAGAATAATCTAGAACACGAAATTATTGGTAGCGATCGCCTACAAATTGTCGTTGGTAAAAATCATCCTTGGTTTGAAAAACGAGAAATAGAAATTGCTGAATTGACTCAAACCCCTTGGGTAATGAGAGAACCAGGTTCTGGAACCCAACATCGTTTTGAAGAAGCCTTGCAAAATTGGGGGATTAACCTAAGTGATTTGAATGTAATTCTCGTTTTCAATAGCGGAGAAATGACAAAAGCTGCTATTGAATCAGGTGTGGGTGCGATTGGTATTTCCGAATTGATGGTGAGAAACGAAATAAAACTAGGAACTCTGCGTGCAATTCGCGTGATAGATAACAGAAATGGCGAAAGTGCGATCGCCCAAATCATTCGCCCATTCTACAAACTCAAGCATCGTCAACGTTTTCAAACCGGGCTTTCTAAGGTTTTTGAGGAGATGTTAGTGCAGGGGGGGTAGAGGTTAGAGAGATGGGGGAGATGGGGGAGATGTGCTTCTCTGCGAGACGCTCCGCGAACGACTTCGCTCAGCAACCGGGAGATGGGGGAGATGGGGGAAAAACTAATGACTAATGACTAATGACTAATGACTAATGACTAATTAATTTATTAAAAATAAATTAATGATTTGTTCTGACTTATCTTCAGACTTTTTCTGAGTTATCTAATAATTTTTCATGACTAATATATAGTTGAACAATTTATTTTTTCTAAACTCTCAATATCGTTTTACATTAGTGATTAATTGGAGAATAGGAGGTAACAGCAAAATTAGAATATTTTCAGCAATAACAGAAAAGGCAGTAAATCCTCACCATCTGTAACCTAAATGTATCACCCACCTTTAGGTAGATTGGCGAAAGCGAAAAAACAGTATATTTTGGATGAGCTAACACAAAATGGTTGATGTAACTTCATGCAAAATAAATAATTTTTATCGCAAATTTATTCATTCTTGTTACATTTAGTTAATTAGCTCTAAGGTTCGCTGTAAACCATGTCATCCCCTGAGCCTCAAACTGATTTTACAGATAGTCTTCCCCAGGCATCCCGTGAGTTACCGCCCAAGCGACGGCGGTGGCCCTGGTTATTGTTAGCTGCCATCTTATTATTAGGGGGTGGAGCAGCTATATGGCGGTTCCTCACTCCAGCAAGCCCACCTCCCGGTGCTAATGCTCAACCGCCAGGGGTAAGAGTCAAGATATCACCCATACAAGCCGGAACAATCGAAGAAAGTACAGAGTTTGTCGCTAGTTTAGAATCGCGGCGTTCTGTAACTCTCCAGCCGAGAGTCCAGGGTCAAGTTAGCCAGATATTTGTGCGATCAGGAGATGCGATCGCCACTGGTGCAGCTGTGATCCAAATCGACCCTAGACAACAACAAGCAGCAGTTGAAAGTAATAGCGCTGCAACTCAAGCAGCCCAGGCTGAATTACTAAACGCTCAGGCTACCCTCAAATCCCTAGAAGCTGAAAGATTATCCAACGCTGCTGATGTGCAATTAAATCAGCAGGAATACGACAGGTATACCAGTTTGGCGGATCAAGGAGCAGTATCCAGACAAACCAGAGATCAGTATGCTAACAGATTAGCCACAGCCAGAGCTACTCTCAACGCCACAGAAGCTAGGATTCAAGCCCAAAGAGCTACCATAGCCCAAGCACAAAAATCCATCCAGCAAGCCCAAGCCAACACAGAACAACAACAAGTCCAACTCCAATACTATAGAATCACTGCTCCCTTTGAAGGCACTGTGGGCAATATACCAGTCAAAATTGGTGATTTTGTCAATACCTCCACATCACTATTAACAATTACGCAAAACCGACCTTTAGAAGTTAATATTTCTGTACCACTAGAACGAGGCCCTCAACTGCGTCAGGGAATGCCTGTAGAGATTCTGAACACCCAGGGTCAAGTATTGGGTACTAGTAGGGTATTTTTCATCGCTCCCAATGCCAGCAACCAGACGCAATCAATTCTGGTGAAAGCCTTATATAACAACACAAATGGTCAACTCAGAGCAGACCAACTAGTACGGGCGAGAGTTATTTGGAGCCAACGTACAGGCGTTTTAGTCCCAACCACAGCCGTATCCCGTATAGCAGGGGAAACTTTTGTCTATGTAACACAAACGGAAAAATTACCCAACGGAACCTCCCAACTAGTAGCGCGGCAAAAGCGAGTGCAACTAGGCGATATTAGAGGCAATAATTACCAAGTCATATCAGGTTTACAACCGAATGAGACAATTATTACCTCCGGGCTGCTAAATCTGCGTGATGGCATTCCCATCATTCCTGAATCTTAGGGTTGGGGACTGGGTACTGGGTACTGGGACATAAAAAAGAAGGCATCCCTAATCCCTAATCCCTAATCCCTAATCCCCAATCCCCAATCCCCAATCCCCAATCCCTAATCCCTAATCTCCATGTTTGTTGACTTCTTTATCAGGCGACCTGTATTTACAAGTGTCTGTGCCATCATCATTTTGCTGGTGGGTGCGATCAGTATACCTACTCTACCTACCGATCGCTATCCAGAAATTAGTCCAACGCAAATTATTGTCAATTCTAACTACGTTGGTGCTAATGCGGAAGTCGTAGAAAATACGGTGACGAGTATCTTAGAACGCCAAATCAACGGCGTTGAAGGTATGAAATACATGACCTCCAGCAGTAGTAACGATGGGACTAGTACAATTACGATCACCTTTGACCCATCACGGGACAAAGATATCGCCGCCGTCGATGTGCAGAATCGGGTGTCTATTGCTCAACCCCAGCTACCGGAGGCTGTACAGCGTACTGGGGTGACGGTCAATAAACAGTCCAACAATATCCTGTTGGCAATGGGACTGTATACCGACCAACAGGAATACGATACGGTATTTCTAAGTAACTATTCTGATCAGTATATAGTAGATTCCCTGAGAAGACTTGATGGTGTAGGTGAGGCGCGGATTTTTGGGGAACGCCGCTATGCGATGCGGTTGTGGCTTGACCCAAATCGCCTAGCTAGCCGGAACCTCACAGCCCAAGATGTGATTGATGCCATCAATGAACAAAACCTACAGGTAGGGGTTGGGCAAATCGGGCAACAGCCCACCTCACCAGACCAAATGTATCAAATAGACTTGCAAGCTCGCGGTAGACTCACGGATGCAACAGAATTTGCTGACATGGTGATCAAAACCGGGGCTGATGGCACACTCATCAAGCTGAAAGATGTCGGTCGGGCAGAGTTGGGAGCAGAAAACTATAGCTCGTTTCTGCGATTTAGAGGTAATGAGGGGGTGGGTATAGGTATATTCCCTACCCCAGGTAGTAATGCCCTAGAAGTTGCCAAAGCAGTGAAAGCGGAAATGGCTAGGCTGGCGCAAAGCTTCCCCCCAGGCTTGAAATATCAGATAGCATTTGATACAACTCTGTTTGTGGAAGAGTCCTTGGCAGAGGTAGTCAAGACACTGATTGAAGCTTTGGTTTTGGTTGTCTTGGTAATTTATATCTTCTTGCAGGACTGGCGCACCACACTTATTCCTGTAGTTACCATACCCTTAACCTTGATTGGGACTTTTGCCTTTGTTAAGCTTTTTGGGTTCTCGATTAACACCTTAACCCTGTTTGGTTTGACATTAGCCACAGGGTTGGTAGTGGATGATGCGATCGTCGTTGTGGAAAATATCGCTCGCTTAATTGAAGACGAGGGAATGTCGCCGCGTCAGGCTGCTTCTGAGTCGATGCGAGAACTGTTTGGAGCAGTAATTGCGACTTCCTTAGTGATGATTGCAGTATTTGTCCCCGTGGCTTTCTTCCCAGGTACGACAGGACAGATTTATAGACAATTTGCGCTGACCATAGCTTTTTCGATGGTCATCTCTACCTTTTTAGCTATTACCGTCACTCCTTCACTTTCAGCCCTATTACTGCGTCGGGGACAGCAACCGAGAGGTTGGTTAGGCTGGATTTTTCACCAAGTGAATAGGTTTATAGATTGGGTGCGTCGGGGATATGAGCGATCGCTAAATTTCCTTGTAAGAGTGAGAGCGATCGTTGTCTTATTATTCCTCGTCTCCATAGGATTGACAGGTTGGTTATATCTCACCGTACCCACAGCATTTATCCCTGATGAAGACCAGGGCTATTTCATCACCATCATTCAAGGGCCAGAAGGAGTTTCCCTCAACTATACGAGCAAAGTCATGGCTCAAGTAGAAAAAGAAATCCTCAAATTGCCAGAAGTTACAGGTACTTTTGCTATTGGTGGTTTTAGCTTTAGTGGTAACACTGCTAACAGTGGTGTTATTTTTTCCACACTCCGACCTTGGGATGAGCGACAAAGCCCTGGACAATCAGCACAAGAAATTATCGGTAAACTGGCGGGGGTCTTCTCTAACATTACCGAAGCCAGAATCTTTCCCGTTAGTCCGCCAGCAATTAACGGTTTAGGCAACTTCGGCGGCTTTGAATTTCAACTGCAAGATAGAGCAGGTAATAGTGGTTTAGATAACCTGCTGCAAGTCATGTTTCAGATCATGGTTCGCGGTAATCAGACTCCAGGTTTGCAGGCTGTATTTAGTACTTTTAGTGCTAATACACCCCAGATGTTAATTGACATCGATCGCAACAAAGCCAAAGCCCTACAAGTTGATGTAGATGAAGTGTTTAATACTCTGCAATCCTACTTGGGTTCGCGCTATGTCAACGACTTCAATTTACAGCAGAGGACTTACCGAGTTTACGTACAAGCAGATGCTCAATTCCGTTCTAACCCTGAAGATATCGGTAAACTATATGTCCGCTCTGCTAACGATCAAATGATTCCCCTAAGTAATCTAGTGAAGATAACTTCTGCAACTGGGGCGCAAACAATCAGCCACTACAACCTCTTCCGCTCTATCGCCATTAACGGTTCCGCAGCTCCTGGTTATAGTTCTGGTCAAGCAACTACAGCTATGGAACAATTAGCCAAAGAGGTTTTACCCGCCAGTATGGGTTACGAATGGTCGGGGATCACTGCTGAAGAAAAAGAATCTGGCGGTCAAGCGCCCTTAATTTTTGGGTTAGGACTAGTGTTTGTGTTTCTCGTACTGGCGGCTCAATACGAAAACTACGTTGACCCATTAATCATTATGTTTTCCGTTCCCTTGGCGATTTTGGGCGCATTGTCGGCTCAGTGGGTGCGGGGTCTGAGCAATGATGTCTTCTGTCAAGTAGGTTTAGTCATGTTGATTGGTTTGGCAAGTAAAAACGCAATTTTGATTGTGGAATTTGCCAACCAATTACGAGAGCGCGGTCTACCACTGATTAAAGCCGCCGTGCAAGCGTCACAAGAAAGGTTACGTCCGATTCTCATGACTTCCTTATCCTTTATCTTGGGCGTTTGGCCATTGATAAATCCCGTGGGCGCAGGTGCAGCCAGCAGAAAATCATTAGGTACAGCCGTTGCAGGTGGGATGATTGTCTCAACTTTGTTGAGTTTGTTTGTTGTTCCCATTTTGTACATCGTCATTGGCAAAATTCGCGATCGCTTCCAACGACCCCCTCAAAATCTATCGCTAGAACCTAGCCGTGATGGCAAAGTTCCTTCAAGTAGTCATAGATAAATAAGGTACTGAGGGCTGGGGGATGGGTATTTGGGAACATAACTCTCTACTCAGCACGTTGTTCATTTCCCTGCTACCGCGCTTCAGCAATCAGTATTTATCACTCGATATTTTAAATCAACAGTCAGCCTAGTCAGAGTCATCTCTCTAAGTTGGCTGTTTTATTACAACCTTTTTTAGTTGAGTGCAGTACACTTTGCAAAGGAACAGAGGCGCTTAGACTAGGGGTTAGAGGCTAGATGAATGTACTTCATCAAGGTGAAAAGTGCTGTAAATAAACCCATCTCAACTTCTATCTACTGAAGTCTTGCCACTCCACTACTTTTAGAGCTTGAAAACACGCCCTAGTGGGTGTATCAGATATATAATCTCCATCTCAGCCTCTTGACATTTTAAAAATATTCTGAAAGATAGAGGCTCATTGCACTAGGGTATATCTTTTTTTAATAAATTTTTTTAAAAAAACTGTGTTGGCTGTTACAATACTGTTAAGAAAAGTTGCCCGTTGCATTTTGGGAATACGCAACTGGGTTTTAACTCTATTGAGAAGACAACGCAAAAATAATACAATTAGACCAGCTGTGGGAGGCTGGTCTTTTTTTACTTGTATGATTGTCTGTAAAACAAGACTTACAGCATTTTTCGCTTAAATGCTGTAAACGTTTACAGAGGGGAGAGGTTAGGGACTAGGGACTAAACTTATTAGCTCTTCCTGATGAAAGTGCTGTAAGTCATTAAAATTTATTATACGCTAAATTTTCAGTAATTTCCACAAATTTTCTAATGAGACTGATTTGCATATGCAATACCAACACTTAGGCAACAGTCAGAGGCGATATCACTTGCACTTTCAGCAAGTAAGCAAAAACTAAACGATAACACTCCTTGTATCACAGTAATATCACTAAGGATAGAGTAATAAAGTTGAGTCAAGGGAAACCATTAATCTCCCTTGACTTAACTCTAGCTCCAGTTACGAGCCGTAATTGTCAACACAGGGCTGGTTGAGCAACAAACTCATCAAAAGTATGTTTATAAGTGAATTGCATTAGCCCATCGAGACATTCAATAAAGCTATCAAAAACTAAGTCAACTAATTTGAAAGCTTGAGCTTTCTGTTCTTCATTTAATTCCATCCCGGATAGGAAATCTTCAGTGTCATTGTGTTCCATATCGATATGAATATGACCTGTTTCCAAGTTGAGATGAGTGGAGCTAAAGTAGAAGTATTGTTTATGAGTAATTGCCTGTAGCTCTTCACTTACCTGTGCCATTGCTTGAAAAGCTGGTATTGCTGTTGCCTCACTAGCTTCGATCAAAGCGACTTTCAAGAGTAAATCAGTTTGATACCGACATAAAGCTACCAGATTGTTTGAAAGGCGACGAATTTTTAGTGTTTCCTCGCCCCACATAAATTTCAGAAAATCACTGAATTTCATAGTTCGATCAATTTCTAGAGCTTCTAAATCTTTTAAATATAATTTCCAGTGGCTGCCATCTTGATACGAGTGTTGATTAATCATTTTTTGAATAGGATGGTCACTAGACTCATTCCTTAAAATGTCGTTATTCAAATCCTTAAATGTCATAGCAAAGTGAGCTAAACAAGGAAACCAAACCACTCGCTGATAAGGGTTAATACTTCGATCTCTTAAAAATTGAAAAAAACTTATTTGAGCAAATTCCTGTTCACGTTGTTTTATATACTCTAAAACTTCTTTCATATTGTTGAGAATCATTTTGTGATTGTTTTGACATTTTAGAGTATGTACACAATCAGATAACAGGGTAATTATTCCGTAAACACTTGTTTTTTTTTTACATTAGACAGTATTTTTTTTTACGATACATGGTGTCATTGTTACGTAAAAAAATACAGGACAGTCTTGTAGGCAGACCTACAGAGGGAAAAGGTAAAAGGGGAAGGGCTTTAGGGACTTCCAACTAAAAAAATATACAATTACTTTGGTGAGCAGGGGAAGCAGAATATAATCAGTTTTTCAGCTTTCACTCATTAAATAATTTAATTTCTAGAAGTCCCTAAATGAATTATAAATCTAAAAAAAGACGCAAAGAATTATTTTGCGTCTTGCTTATAGCTTTTTCCAGTCTGCTGAGGTACAAATTTATCTGCTTGCATCTGCGTTTAATTATTCTTACCTGTACCTCGCTGGGGTCAGAAAAGCTAGATGATTTTTAAAGAAATTAGAAACTAAATGTAGTTCTCAAAGCCCCAATGACTACGCCATCGTTATCATCGTTGTGGTCTGGTGCTGTTAGCCAGATAACTCCAGGTGTGATGGTGATATTGTCGCTTAGTTTGTATTGATAGAATGCTTCCAAATGGTAGGAAGTATCTCTATCTCTATTCAATCCAGCAATGCTAGAACTGGTTACTTTTGGTTCCATCCCCGCAATGATACCTGCTAAGTTACCTTTTTTGCCCAGGTCGGGGAAGCCAAGGGTAACGGCATAGTTCCAAATATCAACGTCTCCGCGTACTCCAGTCAAGTTGCGGCTATTGGTATAACCTGCCCAACCACCTAAAACTATATTATTGGTGATACCGATAGATGCTTGAACACCGTAAGAATTGCTGGAAAATGCCGCCTCATCCAAGTCTTGCACTTGTGCTAAATTTTGGAAAGTAGCTGCATTACTTCCTGTAAGTAGTGGCTGATTGTAGGAATTAATGTATGTTAATCCTACAGTGATGCGATCGCTCGGTTTAATTGTCAGTTGTGCTAAGGCACTGTAAGGGCCATCAAATAAACCACTCTTAGGTGCTGGATTGCTTGCTGGATTATTAGACGTACCACTCAAATAGCCAAGACTCAGGGCTAACCTATCATTAAACTGATAGTTCACACCTAAACCTGCACCACCTACCTGTCCATAAATTGGGTTACGTGTACCAAAGGTGGATATAGCCCCAAAAGCACCATCACCATCAAACAGGTTTACAGTACTCGTCAAGTCGTCTGCTGCACCTGCATTTGCAATCAGTTTAATTTGCGTGTTTTTGCCTAGAGGGAATGAGTACCATAAAGCGTCAATACCAGCGTTATTACTAGCCTCTTCGAGAGGTAAACCAAAAAATAAGTTCCCTTCTGGAGTATTAATGTCGGGGCTAACAATATTATTGGTCTGGATTCGAGTAAACAATGTGTCTTGACCAGTAAAACTGGTAACAAATTCTACTCGCGCTCTTGCTCCCAGGGTAGTATTTTTCTGTTCAATTTCTCTACCATCAACGCGATCGCCCGATAAAACATCACTAATAACGGTGACTACTTGTCCTTGCAGTTTTGTTGTAGTAGAGAATTGATTTGCTTCTAATTCAGTAGTCCTTGCTTCTAAAGCATCAACTCGACCTCTTAATGTTGCTAGTTCCGCAGAAAACTCTTCTTGTAGCCTTTGTAATGTGGCTAAGTCTTCTTTTCTGACTAACTCAGCAGTGGCGGTGGCGATGAGTTCGTTGACTCTATCAAGACAAGCATTCAACCCGGCTGCAAATTCATATCTTGTTAAAGCACGATTACCGCGATAGGTTCCATTGGGATACCCAGCAATACAACCGTAACGTTCTACCAGTGATTGCAATGCACCAAACGCCCAGTCTGTTGGTTGTACGTCGGAAAATTGCGATACTGAGGTAACTTGCGACATTACCCCTGGTTGATTACTCTGATCAAACTCTAGGTTTGTATTAGCTATTGTTGTGGGTTGATTTACTTCTGTTGTTGCTGGTGTCTCTCCTGCAAAGGTAGCAGCACCAGAAAATACTATGACACTAAAAATTGTGGCTGGGTTAACTAGCCAATACTTACAAAAATTTTGCATTTTTCTCCTCACACTTTACTTACACGCATCTTCTCTTGGTAAGACTTATACCAAGCTGAGGTGAAGTCTTTTCAAAATATTACCAGCACTTAAGAATATTTGTCACAACTAAAGTTAAGGATTCGTAATTTATATAGTTATACCAAGAGAATTTACACAGCAATTCCTCCAAAACACTTTTGGCTTTACACTTTTAAGTTACATAATCACTGAGTGCTTTATTAACAGTTGATGGTTAAAAATGAACACTTAACTGCCAACAGCATATAAGAAAGAATATGCTTTCTTATGTGTGCAACAGCTTAGTGATTGCAAACAAAGATTACTGTATTCTTCCGTGAGAATGATTATTATTATAATATAACAGATGTACAATCAGCATCATCCTCAAAATTGGGATTGATGGTGACAAATGCAGCGTCAGCAGCCTTGGGGGGAAAAATACCGTGGTTTGGACTCAAATCAAACTTAGATTAGATAGACTACAAGATAGCCTGTTGTCTTTAATGACCTTGCTAATTTTATTTGTTGTGGTTGGCTGTAACCAGTCAAATACCAATCAAGGAACAACTGCTCAACAGTCGCCAACAGCACAGGAAGCTGCTGCAAGTCCAACATTACAGAAACCGAAGACCAAAGTAGTAGCGACAATTTTGCCAATATATTTATTTACTAAAGCAGTAGCTGGAGAAGCGGCTGATGTATCAATTTTGATACGTCCTGGGACAGAAATACACGATTATCAATCTACACCTGATGCGGTGAAGGCGATCGCCACAGCCAATGTTTTAGTCAAAAATGGGTTAGGGTTGGAAACTTTTCTTGACAGTACAGTAAAAAACGCCCAAAATCCTCAACTAACTCAAATAGATGCCAGCAACAATATTAAAGTTCTCAATGAAATTTCACCAGTTTTAGAACCAACAGCAAAAGAACACAGCCATGAACATTCTGATGGCAATCCGCACGTATGGCTAGATCCAGTATTAGCAAAACAGCAAGTGATCAATATTCGGGATGGGTTAATTGCGGCTAATCCTGCAAATAAGGCTACTTACCAAACTAATGCCGAAGCTTATATAAAGGAATTGGACAATCTAAATAATGAATTTCAGCAAACCTTGAACAAAATGCCTAACTGCACATTTATCACATTTCATGATGCCTTTCCTTATCTAGCTCAACGCTATAACTTGAAACAAGTAGCTGTGGTAGAAATACCAGAGGATCAACTTTCACCAACTGATGTACAAAAAGTAGTTAACACAGTTAAGAAATATAATGTGAAGGCTTTGTTTAGTGAACCCGGTGTAGACAATAAATTACTTACCAGCCTATCTAAAGATTTGAATTTAACTTTACGCCCTCTAAGTTCCTTGGAACGTGGGGAAACAAATCCGCAGTATTACTTCCAAGCAATGAGGGAGAATTTACAAAAGCTAGAAGCAGCTTGTAAATAGGTATTATACAATTGAAACTTGTCTTCTTTAGCATTTCTACCACCAATCCCTATTTTCCAGCCAGGACTAATGACATTGCCCATTTTAAAAGTAGAAAACTTGACCGTATATCAAGGAAATTATTTAGCTGTTCGAGATGTTTCTTTTGAATTAATACCAGGGACAGATACAGCAATCGTTGGCCCTAATGGTGCAGGTAAAAGCACTTTGGTCAAAGCAGTTTTAGATTTGATTCCTCGTAGCACTGGTAGGATTGAAATTTTTGGTCGCCCTATAACTAGATTGGGAAATTTACGTCATCTTTTAGGCTATATGCCACAAAACTTCATTTTTGACCGTAGCTTTCCTATTTCTGTTGCAGAATTGGTGGGATTAGGATGGGTGGCTGAAGGGAGTAAGAAACATTCATTTTTGTTGAAGTTGCGGAGTCAAAGCCGGGAGAAAACAGCAGCGATCGCCGCAGCTTTAACTAGAACCGATACTTATCATTTACGCAATCAAGCGATCGGTACTCTGAGCGGTGGTCAACTTAAGCGAGTTTTGCTGGCTTACTGTTTGGTAATACCGCGCAAAATTTTAGTTTTGGATGAAGCTTTTGCGGGAGTTGATATGCAGGGTGCGGCTGATTTTTATGCAATGCTGGACGAATTAAAGCAACAGGAAGGTTGGACTGTTTTACAAGTTTCCCATGATATTGATATGGTAAGTCGCCATTGCGATCGCGTACTTTGTCTTAACCAAACCCTTGTCTGTACTGGTCAACCAGAAATAGCACTTTCTCCCCAAAACCTGTTAGCAACCTACGGCCCTGGGTTCAGTCGCTACGAACATCACCATTAGAGAATTCAAAATTCCAAGTACCCTAAAGCAAGGCTAGTGCTACGCAATTAAAAAACTTAGGTTGCATCTGTTATCACACATCTATTCCTTTTTTCTCTGTTCCCTGTTACCTGTCCCCTGTTCCCTAATAAACATTAATCTTTCTCGTCTAAATGTTCTGTCACAGCCTGATAAAGCTCCAAAATATGATTATCATGGAGGCGATAGAACACATGACGACCTTGTTTACGATAAGTGACTAGACGCATGGCACGTAAGTTTCGTAACTGATGAGATACAGCAGATTCGCTCATATTTAATTGAGTGGCTATGTCACTGACACACAGTTCTTCTTTGGCTAGAAAAGAAAGAATACGCAAGCGATTGGCATCACCTAAAAAACTAAAAAAATCAGCCATGCGTTGGGCTTTATCGCTACTTAGAATATCGTTAATTTCAGGATTCACAACAGTTGAATCATCGATTTCTAAGGTGCAACTTCTATGAGTTTTAATCATGCGTTTTTTGGATCTTTAATTATTTACTTAGAAGAATATTCAATAGAAATTGGTATTTAAGACAATTTGTAAACGGAAATCCAGATAGAGACAATTATATACTTTAATGAAAATTTAAAAATTATAAAATTTAATATGTATGTGTAATAAAAAAACAAGCACTTATAAGTAAGGAAGAGTTCTATTGTATGAGTATTACACCCTTTGCCCTCTGGCCGCCTACCTCCTGCTTTCTCATTGGTGCAACCAGTATTCAAGATTTGGTGAGTTTGCTGCAATTCCCGTTTATGCAGCGTGCGATCGCCGGTGCTATCCTGATGGGGATACTAGGGGGTTTGCTAGGCAGTTTTGTCACTTTACGCCAGCTATCGTTTTTCAGCCATGCGGTAGGTCACGCAGCATTAGTAGGGGTAGTTTTGGGTGTGCTGTTACAAGTCAACCCAACTTCGATGTTATTACCGTTTACTTTAGTCTTTGGTGTAGTCGTCCTCTATTTGATTGATCAGACTGATTTGGGTAGCGATAGCGTACTTAGTATAGTTCTCTCTGGTGCATTGGCGATCGGTGTCATTCTTACTAGCCTAATTCAAGGATATCGTGGAAATTTAATGAATGTTTTGTTTGGCGATATTCTAGCTATTGATGCGATCGATTTAATTTTGACATTCCTTATACTCGTAGCCAGCAGCATCTTCTTACTCTCAACCCTAAGCAAGCAAATTTTATTGACTCTGAACCAGGATGTAGCAAAGGTTCAAGGTGTTCCTGTGCAGTTATACCGTTACGCTTTCGTGGTCTTGCTTTCCCTAGCCGTGGCTGTAGCGATTAAAGCTGTTGGTATTTTACTGGTAAATGCTTTTTTAGTCATTCCGGCTGCTACCTCTAAGTTGATGAGTCACCACTTTGGTCGCTTTGTGTTCCTCTCAGTCTTAGTCGGCGCTACTAGTAGCATCATTGGCATTATCCTCTCAGGCGCTTTCAATCTTGCCTCTGGGCCTAGTATTGTGCTGATTCAGTTCCTCTTGTTTGTGGCTGTGTTTACTTGGGCAAAGTTAGGTTTTAAGGCTGCATAAAATTTTTTTCTAAAACCCTTGTCAAACGCTTTTCTGTTCGCTAATATTATTAATCGTGGCTAAGAAAAAGCCCAAGCCGGGATAGCTCAGTCGGTAGAGCAGAGGACTGAAAATCCTCGTGTCACCAGTTCAAGTCTGGTTCCTGGCATCTTAAACAAATCCCTTGAAATCGTTGCATTTCGAGGGGTTTTTGCTTTATAAAGCCTGATTAATCAAGAAAAAATTCTACATCTTAGAAAAATTTTAGGTATTTTTTGATGTCTTTAGGCAAAAGATGGGTGTAAATTGGGTGTAAAAGAGATAAAGCAGAGGAGTAATTACACCTTCAGGACTTACGCAACTGGCACATGGGGTAGGGTGCGTCAGATGTGAAAAATCCTTAAATGTGTACGAAATTATACGAAATTATTGGGGCTGACGCACCCTACAGTTAGTTTGATTATGACACTTGCGTAAGTCCTAATAAAATCTTGATAGCCAACAGTTTAAGCCCCTGTCCCCTGTCACTTCTCCTCTAAGAAATAAGGAGAGCCACTTGCGTAACTCTCCTGGTTATTAGGGTGCATATAACAGACTTATGATACCCACTCGCTTGTGATTATCGACACCTGTTATTTGTAATTTATGTAAAACTATTGTGAAAATGTGACTGAGCAAAGGCTGGTGTTAGCCGTTCAGTTTCTTCTCTACCAATTCGTTTGTCAGTTTAGGGTCAGCACGTTTGTTAGTTTTTTTCAGCACTTGCCCAACAAAGAAGCCTTTAAGGTTGGTGTTACCGTTACGGTACTTTTCCAGTTCTTTGGGGTTAGCTGCTATCACTTCGTCAACGATGGGTTCTAAAACGGTGGGATCGCTAATAAGTTCTTGACCGGCAAAGGCTTTTTCTGGAGATAATCCTGTTAGTAACTCTGGTAACTTTTGTTTGGCTTGAGCGTTGCTAATTTTACCAGATTCAATCCGCGTAATCACATCTGCTAAGTTACCAGGGGTTAAACCGATTTCGGTAATACTCAGCTTTTGTTTGTTGAGGTAGGCGGCGATATCTTGGGTGATCCAGTTTGCAGCTGCTTTGGGACTTGCGCCAGCTGCGATCGCCGCTTCAAAATATTGAGATACAGCCACTTCTTCTGTCAGTACTCTGGTATCATAAGCCGACAGCCCTAATTCGTTTTCGTAGCGATCGCGTTTTCGGGCTGGTAGTTCTGGTAATTCACTGCGCCATTGATTAAGCTGTGCATCTGTCACCTCAATAGGTGCTAAATCTGGTTCGGGGAAGTAGCGGTAATCACTAGAACCTTCTTTAGTCCGCATACTAATTGTGCGTTGTGAACCTTCTTCCCACAACCGCGTTTCTTGGATGATTCTTTCCCCTGACTCGATAGCTTCTATTTGGCGTTCAATTTCGTACTCAATCGCTTTTTGAATGGCGCTGAAGGAGTTCATGTTTTTAATTTCTACCTTCGTGCCAAACTTTTCTTGTCCCACAGGACGCACAGATATGTTGACATCACAACGCAGAGAACCTTCCTGCATATTGCCATCACTCACACCAAGATACCGTAAAATCCGGCGTAATTCTTGGGCATATTCGGCGGCTTCTTGTCCAGAACGAATATCAGGTTCAGAGACAATTTCAACCAATGGCACACCTGCACGGTTGTAGTCTACTAGAGAATAGGTAGAGCCAGCAATGCGATCGCTCCCTGCATGGACTAACTTACCCGCGTCTTCTTCCATGTGCAAACGTGTGATCCCGATACGTTTGCGCTTGGGATGCCCATCAGCATCTAGCAACTCAATTTCTAGCCATCCATGTTCAGCTATAGGTAGGTCATATTGAGAAATTTGGTAATTTTTCGGTAAATCAGGATAAAAGTACTGTTTACGGTCAAATTTACTATATTTAGCAATTTGGCAATTCAGCGCCAAACCAGCCTTAACAGCGTATTCTAGAACTTTCTCGTTGAGTACGGGTAAAACACCAGGTAAACCCATGCACACCGGGTCAATGTTAGTATTAGGCTCTCCCCCGAATGCTGTCGAGCTACTAGAGAAAATCTTGGTATTAGTACTCAGCTGACAATGGGTCTCTAGACCGATAATCGCTTCGTACTCAGTTTTTACGGCCGTAGCAGAAGTCATAAAATCAATAGTTCAAGCAATTTACACGTAGATTACTATTTTAGCCTCGCATTGACAATTCCTCTGCTAAATGTGTAAGTCAGAGATTGGGCTTAGATATTTTGTGTGTCGCTTCTTGCCTGCCAGTAAAACAAGAACATAATTATGGTTTAGATGCTAATAACTAAATCTTGAATACAAGTCACAATTCAGATTAATAAATATATTGTATTCTATTTTTAGCAAGCTCATTGGTAGGTAAATTGATATGTATATTATAGCAATTATTAAAATCTAGCAATCCTAAATCAACCATGAAAAATTTAAAAATAATTGGGCGATTAGAAATCGCTACTATACAAACGTTAGTCTACCCGTAGGGTATTGCAAATTGGTAATAGCCTGTCTCTTACCACAACTATCAAAAGTGAAAGCGTCAAGCACGGTTTTGAAGCCGAGCATGAGGGGTGAATCTCATGCTTAGGTTAACGGAGAAGTCAATGACTATTCAGCAAAGGCAAGAATTTTTTAATCAGTCCAATTGTCACGGCTGGTAGTTCCAACTGTGGAGTTAAGCCCACATCTTCCAACTGTTGAAACACCTGAATCGCTTGAGGATTCTGTTGTGCTAAGCGACGACCAATTTCTGGGCCAGTAAATTGAGACTTTTGACCCCAAATAATGGCTGTAGGTGTGGTTAACTGTTCAATATAAAGCGATAAATCAAAGCATAAATCACCCCGGACGAATGACAAAGCGGCATATTCAGCATTAGGCTGCTGGGCAGACTGTAGGTAAGCTTCGACGATTTCGTCATATACTCGGTTAGCTTGAGCAAATTGCCGTTGTTCCAAAAAACTACGAATACCGCCACTAGTAGCAACGCCGGTACTGTATAGTAAGCGGTCGAGAAGAGGGATACTGACTATTTGAGCAAAAATACTGCGAGTGTAGTTTTCGCCAAAATCAGACAACCCGGCTGGGGTGACAAGAATTAGAGACTTAAATAAATCGGGATTGGCGATCGCCACTCTAACAGTAAATGCTGCCGTCAGGGAAGATGCGATCGCTGTGACTGGTGCTGTGCAAGTTCGCTCAAAAAACTCCCGGATAGTCGTTAAATAATCTTCTATCTGATAATTACGTTCTGGATGTTCGGATCTACCCCAACCTATTAAATCGGGTGCTAATACCCGATACTGCGAAGCAAACGCAGGATAGACTTTCGACCACTCATAAGCAGAAGATCCGCCGCCAAAGCCATGCAGAAACACCAAAGTTTCTTGCTCATCAGCCTTCTCACCTTCCTGCCAAAGTGACCCAGCATCAGTATAATACACCATTTTACCTAATGAGGTAATTACCGAACGTTGTTCAAATCCATGTGGTTGAAACATAGTGTTAGTCCATAGTCATTAGTCATTAGTCATTAGTCATTAGTCATTAGTCATTAGTTTTTCTTTCTCCCACATCTCCACAATTGCTATTATCGATGAACTAGCAATGATTTCACCTCTAGCCAGCGTCAGATTAAGCAGATGTAAAATTACTGGCTTACTTGTAAAGATTTAGTGATTTTTTTCTCATGGAGCAAGAGCGTTTTTGCTTGTAACTACCTGATGACAAGGTTTACTTTAATCTAATTAAGGTAGCGAGTATCACTTAGCTAATATTCTTTTGTCTATTTTTTATGATAGGCTACAGAAAACTTACGGACAATAATCAGCTCACAAAAAACTGCTAAAGCGCTCGTAAGCAGAATATATTTATTACTTGGTAGTACAAAAAATAGCTGTCAGTATTCTTATGATTCTCTAGGTAATGCTAAGGTGGGGTGTTGTGTTCCAGCAGGCGACTCTTCAAACAGATCAACTACCAAAATTTGAAGACAGTATTGTATGCAATCAATTCGATGGGCATAAACAAATTTTAGCTTCGGTGAAACGGAGCCAGTCGGAGGAAGGAATTGATAATACGATAGATGCAAAAACTTGTATATGTTTGAACTTAGAAGATTTAAAGTGCTTTGAAGTGGTAGAGCATCAATATGAACATTGGGGAGTGATTTTTCAAAATTCAGTAGCTATACAACCATCAAACCCAGCTTTTCCAACTAATTCAGGGTTAACAGTTTTGATGGGTGCGCCCAAAAGCGGAGTTTTGGAGGCGAAATTTTTCCGTCCTGTGAGCCAAGTGAGTGCTTGTGTCACTAGTTCCCAAAGACTGGTAATGTCCGCCTATGATCGCGATCGCCAGTTAGTAGCCCAAAGTATACTGCCCAGTGCGAATCTTGCCAACTCTGATTCGGCATTACCCCCCAACACCTCATTATCTGTGACCACTCACAATATTTGCTGCGTTAGCTTCTGTGCATTTGACGGTCAATTTACCATAAGTGGGTTTTGTTTCTGTGTTTAAGCACAATCGAAAAAATTTTAGCAGCAAAATCGCTAGACCCACTTCAACCCAGGTATTCTTATAGAGTATTATTTATTGTCGATTTATAGTATTTGCTTTTTCAAAAGCAAGAATGCTCAGTATGGTAATTTGACTTTACTTTGTACTAGGTAAAAAAATTACCTTGCTCAAACTATCAAAGGCTATGTTAGCGGTAGCGGTGCGTTGAGTATTAGACTGGACAAAACTCCGAACTGATAACTCAGCACTGACTACTGGATTTCAATACCAAGTAAAACTTATAAATTAGACAATTTTGTAATGTTAGGTAGGTAAACACTGTGGTAAAGGCTTTGTCTTCTTGGCAGCAATTAATCAACCAGATGCCCAACTGGCTGCTTCCAGAGCTTAAGACTAAAGCCCCCAAGCGGCGGAATTATCAGCATCTGTCACAACTAAATGGTTTTGTGATTTTGCTCTTCATTCTCGTTGGGATGTGGTTGTGGAACTGGAAACTACTATTAGCACTGCTAGTTGGCGTTGGCGTAATGTTATCAGCCTACTCAATGCAAAAGTGGGACTGGAAGTTACGTTGGATAGAACTTCAAAAGCTTTTTAACGGGACAAACCGCCGATTAGTGATAGCTGTAGGTAGTGGGGGAATAGCTACTGTCATTACTTACATGGCTGCGGCAATTTTGGCTGACTCCCCTAGCCCTTGGATCGCAACTGGTGCGATCGCCCAAGGATTAGGGACATTGCTGACTATAATTTTACTAGTGTGGCAACTTGTCAAAACCTATGCTGGTAAAGAGGAAAACGACTTTGAGCAGTTGTTCCTCAATCTCACAGAAAAAGATTCTTTAAAGCGCTTGGTGACTTTACGTAGATTAACTAAAATCATCAAAGCCCAACAAATTGACTCCCAACTACAGCGAGAGATTACCCAGTGCTTGCAATTGCTACTCACTCGTGAGGAAGAACCAATAGTTAGAGAAGCCGCTTTTGAAAGCCTACAAGCCCTAGAGCCATTACAACCACTACAATCTACACCTATTTCACCTCTCAAACCCTTGTCAACTAAAGTTAAGGCAAAAGTTTAGAGGCTGGGGACTGGGGACTGGGGACTCTGACAGGTGTAGGTTTTTAATGTAGCAGTGAGTAAGGACTCTAAAACTAACGAGAAAATCGTTGTTTCATTCACCCCTACACCCCTATACCCGGTTACTGAGCGTTCGCGGAGCGTCTCGTAGAGAAGTCGTTCGCGTAGCGTCCCGTAGGGAAGTATACACCCCTACAACCTCAAACAAAGGTTTTTGGAACACCAATAAAAAACCTACATCTGTCAGTACACCCCTATACCCCTATACCCTTAACAATGAAACTAACGGCGTAAACTCCGAGGGTCAAGGGCATCTCTTAACCCATCACCGAGTAAGTTAAATGCTAAAACCGTCAAAATAATCAATATTGCTGGCGGCCAAATTAACCAAGGCTGCAACACGATGATAGAAGCATTGCTAGCTAGAGACAGCATATTACCCCAAGATGGGTCAGGTTGTTGAATACCTAAACCGATAAGACTGAGTATCGCTTCCGAACCGATGAAACTGGGAACCGCCAAAGTAGCAGAGATAATCACATAAGTAGCAGTTTGCGGCAAAACGTGGCGGCGAATAATATAAAGTGGATTACCACCCATAGCCTGGGCTGCTTGCACAAATTCCCGTTCCTTAATTGATAGAACTTGTCCGCGAATTACCCTAGCTAAACCCGCCCAGCTAATTACAGAAGTAATCAATACTATGAGTAAAAATCGCTGACTGCTAGTTAAACCCGCAGGTAAAACCGCCCCCAAGGTAACTAATAGATAAATACTGGGGAAAGTCATTAGCACCTCGGCAATACGCATGATAATGCTGTCCGTCCAACCGCCGAAATAGCCAGAAATACCACCTATCAGCAAACCAAGGGGGAAGGTAATTACCACCCCAACAAGGCCGATAAACATACTAATGCGCCCACCATGTAGTAGGCGGCTAAATTGGTCGCGTCCTTGTTCGTCAGTACCTAAGATGTTAATTTTAGCCCCGTTATCCGCACCAAATAAATGCCAATTTAAAGGGATACCAGGGATGACAGTAGTTTCTTCCCAGTTGGGCGGTAGGGGTAAACTCACTTGTAACAGTCGATACTCTGGCCCAGAGACAAACAAACGCACCGGTGAGGGTTTTTTGAAGTCTACAATGACTTGGCGATCGCCTGTTTCTAAATCTGTATTTCCTTGGGTTGTCGGATAAACATGAGGGCCGATAAACTGACCAGATGTTTTGGAAACCCAGTAAATTTTGGTTGGTGGTAATAGCGAACCGTTTGGCTGCGCCACATAAGGATCATAAGGGGCAATAAAATCAGCAGCAATTACCGCCACATAAAAAATTATCAGTAAAATTGCCCCAAATCGCGCCAAAGGGTTTTTCTGGAGTCTTTGCCACCAATTCATAGTTTATTTGCCTTTTGTCAATTGTTAGTTGTCAGTCGTCAGTTGTCAGTTGTCAGTCAATTATGGACTGTTGACTAATGACTAATGACCAATGACTAATTACCGAGAATCAACGCCACGCAAGCCCCCAAATTCATTTGTGGGTATAAGTAGCGCTTGGGATTTTAATCCCCGTCCCATCATGGTATCATAGTACTTGATACCGCTTAATTTAGTATCAAACGTGTTTATCTACGAATACAAAGTCAATCCAAAGCCACAACAAATAGTCGCTATTAACGAAGCTATCAGGACATCTCAATTTGTCCGCAACAAAGTGCTTCGTTACTGGATCGATAATCGTGGTGTTGGTAAGACAGAGATGTTTAGATACAACACACTGCTCAGGAAAGAATTTAAGTTTGTAGAAGAGTTAAATTCTCATGCTTGTCAAACTGCTGTTGAGCGAGTTTTAAAAGCGGTCAACCGTTTTTACGACAATTGCAAGAAACAAGTTCCAGGTAAAAAAGGGTATCCCAAGTTCAAGAAGAACACTCGTTCAGTTGAATATAAAGTCTCAGGATGGAAACTATCAGAAAACAGAAAACATATTACTTTTACAGATAAGAAAGGAATAGGTACTCTGAAGCTGATAGGAACTAGGGACTTAAATTTCTACCAGATAGATCAAATTAAACGAGTAAGAATTGTGCGTCGTGCCGATGGATATTATGTGCAGTTCTCGGTGCAATTAGACCCTAGAGATACGGTTAAACCAATAACTCCTAGCCAAAAAGCAGTGGGTATTGATGTTGGCATCAAGTATTTTTTGGCAGATAGTCAAGGCAATACCGAACCTAACCCACAGTTTTACCACAAAGGAGAAAAACGGTTAAACTGCCTCAATCGCAAAAAGTCTAAAAAGTACCAAAAGGGTAAACCACAGTCTCGAAATTATCACAAAGCTAGAGAGAGATATGCCCGTAAACATTTAAGAGTAAGTAGGCAGCGAGAAGAGTTTGTCAAGACAGTGGCACTCCGCTTAATCAGGTCTAACGACTTAGTAGCCTATGAAGATTTAAATGTTAAAAGCATGGTTAAAAATCGACATCTAGCTAAGTCGATAAGTGATGTAGGATGGTCAAAGTTTCGCCAGTGGTTAGATTATTTTGGCTATAAGTACGGGAAGATAACTATTGCTGTTGCTCCCCACAATACCAGCCAAAATTGTTCTAACTGTGGTGAAAAGGTGCAGAAATCTCTGTCAACTAGAACTCATATTTGTCCTCATTGCGGATATGTAGAAGATAGAGATATTAATGCAGCTATCAACATCTTGCGAAAGGGACTTTCTTGCAAAGTCCAGATCGGAGGAAGCCTCTGCTCTGGCTTTGCGCTAAGTACGGTCGGGCAGACCGGATCTTATAAGCTTCTCTTCGAGACGCTGCGCGAAGGGGAGTTTGATCCTCTAGCTCCATTGGAGCAATCCTGTGGGGTTACGATTGGACTGTGAACCAAGAATCCCCCGGCTTCAGCCGTGGGGAGTGTCAATATCTAAGCATGAAGTTTTTCCACTAGGTACAAACCTTCCTCTTGATTTCTTTCATGTTCCACTACAAACACATTGGAATAAAGATTGGCTAAAATTTGTTTGCCTTGCTGTGTCAAAGATAAATAGCGCAATCCATCCTTAATATATGGATGAACGCTATTCCAGTAAAATTTAGCGTAGTTCTTGCGTAAATCGGCTGGTGTTTCGTAACCTAACACTTTAGTCACACCAGTTTCTTCAAACTCGTAGTACAAAGATGTGATTTTTTTCAGGTAACGCGGGTCACTTAATTGTCCAATCAAATCGGCGGCACGCACTAGCCCTGGATAACAAAGTGTATTTTGCTGATCTTCTGCTGCGGGTACGGGAAAACGAGTCCACTCAATATTACTTTTAATCACCTCAGCATCTATCAGTTTATGACCGCCAAAACGTTCGTCAATAAATAGTTTAGCTCTATCCACATGATATGGTGTCAAACTAGCATCGGAAGCACCAGGATGTAGAGAAATCATGTTGCCATTTTTGCCAGTAGCGTATAAATTGGCTTGTTCTTGGTCTTGTCGGCACACTCCTTTCACATAGCCGATATCATGACATACCAAAGAAATAATAAAATGTAGCCAGTCTTCGCTAGAAACCCCACCTTCGCGGATGTGTTTACCGCGCAAAATTTCTTGTCCTACAAGAGTAACCAGAATTGAGTGTTCAACGTTGTGATAGAGAGCATCGCTATTAGCAATGTTCTCTAAAGCCATGTTACCAGCCCAAGCGATGATGTCTTGGTAATCATTCTTTAAACAGCCATAAGTCCTTGTGTAACCTTCCCGGATTTGTTGGACAAAAGCATCAATTAAAATTTCTGTAGCGTTAAACATATCAATTACTCAATTTAGGTAGCAATTATTGCTGGTAGGTTTGCAAAAATACATAATCAGGGCAGACCCGATTTTAGGATCTCAGGCAATCTAGATTCATCCTTTGTAACTCAGGTATAAGGGTATGTGCTAGCCAAGTTGCTATTTTGTGTACTTAGTAGACTATGTAATCATTATTATCCATCTTCCACATTTTTTCACTGTATGGCGGTGATCTGAATACAAAAGCTCTGTGACTCAAGTATGAGCGATCGCTTATGGCAGGTGATTACACCAACGCCTATACTGATGATTGGGATGCAGATATTATATACACTGCAAAAATAATGTTATAATACTACCTATACTATACGCGGGCGTAATTCAGTGGTAGAATGTCACCTTCCCAAGGTGAACGTCGTGGGTTCGAGTCCCATCGCCCGCTTTGCAAAAAAGCTCAATTTAAAGCCATTGCTAGGATTTCGCCTCAAAATCCTAGCAAGTAAATTTGTGGCTTCACGTATACCAATTTACAATTATTGGCTTTTTTCAGGTGACGTTGGGCTTAAGGGTGTAGGTGCTTGATGATGATGGATACTCGTTTATCCATAAAGTGAAAGCCTGGGAAACAACTAACGGCGTAAAGATTTCAGCGATCGCTGTTACAAAAATATAAATATTACTTAAGGTACAAGTGCTTTGGTTTCCCTTCTTTGTCTAGAAATTTTAGTTTCTAGAGCGAAAATAAAGCCTCAAACCTTGATGTAACGAAAGTTTGGCAATTTTGCTGCGATTATTGTTTTTCCAGAGTGACAAAACAGGATTAATGTCTATGCAGGTTTTCAGGAGGTTATTTGTAAACCTTTTGCTCTTGATGAATTAGTGGAAACAGTGGTTAATCTTGCACGAACAAGCTCGTTAAACTCATTAATTTGAGTATTTGCGTAGGGAAAATAGTTGAAATAGATTAAATCAGTGAACAGTAAACAGTTAACAGTAACCCATAATTTTACTGATAACTGATAACTGATAACTGATAACTGTTAAATTATGGTGCTGGTGGTAAATAATCTCCAGATTTTCCCCCAGTTTTACTAACTAAGCGAATCGATTCAATTTGCATCGATTTTTCTAGAGCTTTTGCCATATCGTATAAAGTTAAAGCCGCCACAGAAACAGCAGTTAAAGCTTCCATTTCTACACCGGTTTCGGCTTTAGTTTTAACGGTGGCTTGGATGTGATAACCGGGAAGATGGGGATCTGCTGTAATCTCCACAGCAACTTTTTGCAAGGGTAGGGGATGACATAGAGGAATCAAATTGGCTGTCTGTTTAGCCGCCATAATCCCGGCTAGCCTAGCGGTAGCTAAAACATCGCCTTTGGGTGTGTTCCCCGCTTGGATGGCGGCTAAGGTTTCGGGAAGCATCCGCACCTGACCAGCAGCTACTGCTTCCCTTACAGTTGCAGCTTTAACAGACACATCAACCATCTGTGCTTGTCCTTTGGCATCTAGATGAGTGAGGTTGGCAGAATTTTTAGGCAAAGGGTCTTGCATAATCTCCAAGGAAAGTGCTACTATATATTTCTTGTAAGGGCGTGTAGCTCAGTGGACTAGAGCACGTGGCTACGGACCACGGTGTCGGGGGTTCGAATCCCTCCTCGCCCGTTCTAAAAGTAAAAGTAAACAGGCAAGAGTTATTTTAGCTCTGCCTATTTTTTTACTCACTTAGTTACTGCTATTCAAGGAATAGACATCTTGACCACGACCTAAAGCAAACTTCAGGGAGTGAGCCAAGTTCTTATTTGATAGGGTCAGGAAAAGCAGCAGTGCTAGAACCATTAAAGCACTAGTGTAGGCAAACATACTACGATAGCCCATTTGTTGAGCCATAAAACCTAAAATGGGAGCCGCGATCGCAATTCCTAAATCAAATCCAGCGATACAAATAGAGAAAATCCGTCCCCGTTCTTGTGGTAGCGAACGGTCAGCCATCAACGTCGTAATCATAGAAATCATCGTCCCACCGCCACAACCTTCAGCCAGTGCGGCGAGGATAAAAGTAATGCCACTGTTGGCAAAAAATAACAGCAAAGATGCGATCATATAAGCCAAGATACCAAAAGTGATAAACAAACCCCGACCGAGGCGATCGCTGGCTTTTCCCACAAGAATCCGTAAACTAAAACTGCTGATAGCGGCGATGGTATAAAACAACCCAGCGTTAAATTCAACCCCTGTTGATTTAATAAACAGTGGGACAAAAGTATGGACAGCACCCACCCCTATACCAACTAGTAACATCACTAAAGTCGGTATTCTTACCCTTGGACTGCTGAGAATTTGCCAAAAATTACTATTATTCTGGGTTGCTTGCTGTTTCTGGGCTGGGGGATTATTGACTTGCAATGCGCCCAAAAAGCCAATAAAAGCTAATTCCGCAGTTAACAAAAATAACAAAGGATAACCCGTAGCAGCTTGTAAATATCCCCCCAAAGCCGGGCCAATAGCCAAGCCAATGGGAGCCGTTAAACTCATATAACTGATAATTTCCCCACGAGTAGCCACCGGGGCTAAATCTGCTACTAACGCACTGTAACCAGTAGTAAAAGCAGCAATGCTAATACCATGAAATATTCGCACCAGCATTAATAGGGGAATTGCTTTAAATGCTAAATAACCAAATGGGGCTGTTGTTGCGACAAATGTGCCAATTAATAACAATAATTTCCGACCATGTTGATCCGCTAGTCGTCCTAGTATCGGGCGAAACAGCAATAAGCCGATCGCAAACCCACCCATCACAACACCAATTTCTTGCTTGCTTCCGCCTACATCCTCGATATATAACGGTAGAGTAGGTAAGAAAGTAGCGGTACTCGACCAGAACAATAAACCTGCCGTAAACAGAATCAGCAGGTTAAGCCGCAGACTTGTGTCAAAGGCATGAAAAGCTTTCAAAATAGATAGCCCCCATCAAACAAACTCACCACCAAGCTAGAGGTTAGAGGTTAGAGGTTAGAGGTTAGAGGCTGGTATTGTACTTTCGATTCTTACTCCTTACTACCCCTCTCCAAACTAGACAGCCATTTGATCAAATAAACAAAAATGTAGTCAAAATATCTCTTCTCTAGCCTCTAGCCTCTAGCCTCTAACCTCTTATCCCTAGTTTCTAGACATCTAGTAGATATGTTTGATTAATATTACCTTAGTTACCATTTTTTGCTACTACTTCCCGCACCCGATAAATGGGTCGCCCTTGGGATTCGTGGTAGGTGCGCATGAGTAACTCTGCCAACAGACCAAAGCAAAATAATTGTACACCCGTGACTAGCAATAATACCGACAAAATTAGCAGAGGGCGATTACCAATCATTTGACCTAATACCAATTTGACGAAGGTTAAGTAAATTCCTATACCTGTACCCGAAATCATTGATATTAAACCCAACAATCCAAAAACGTGCATTGGGCGTGTAAGGAACTTTTTCATGAAAGAGATGGTTAACAAATCCATCAGGACGCGGAATGTCCGCCAAATGCCGTATTTACTGCGTCCAAAGCGACGGGCATGATGTCGTACAGGAATTTCGGTAATTCTCGCCCCTTCGATATAAGCCAAAGCTGGCAAAAAGCGGTGCAGTTCGCCATATAAGTTCATATCTGCTACCACTTCTGAACGGTAGGCTTTGAGAGAACAGCCGTAGTCGTGCAATTTTACCCCGGTGATTTTGCCAATCAACCAGTTAGCAATTTTAGAAGGAAGTAAGCGGGAGACAACAGCATCTTGGCGTTTGTGTCGCCAACCACTCACGAGGTCGTAGCCTTCCCCTAACTTTGCCAAGAGAATGGGGATATCGGCTGGGTCGTTTTGCAAATCAGCATCTAAAGTAACGATCGCCTCACCTAAAGCATAATTAAATCCAGCTGCCATTGCCGCAGTTTGCCCGTAATTACGCCGTAAAATTACTGCTTTTAAGTCAGTGCGGATTTGCGCCTGTTCTTTGAGAAACTTATCTGAACCATCAGTTGAACCATCATCGACACAGATGATTTCATAACTCAAATTATTTTCCGATAAAGAAGATGCGATCGCCTCTAACAACAAAGGCAGACTTTCCACTTCATCATGTACCGGCACTACCACAGAAACATCTGGAATAATCGCGGAAATGCTTTTATTATCTTCGCTCACCGTTGCCGAAACTAGTCCATTCCTCATAGATATTTAGAGTGTAATTAACGCTTGTTTTGAAGTTGGGGACTGGCGGAAGATAGGGGAAAGGGAAAAGGATAAGGGGTAAAGGATTCAAATTCTTCCCTTTCCCCTTTCCCCTTTAACCTTTTCCCCTCATCTCCCTCATCCCCGTGGCTTGTAACTCTCAACAACTCTACCTGCACCTCGCAGTTGTTGATAATATGACCGACTTACTATGTCTCCCTGTTCCGACAGAATGTCGATACCAATACCGTTACGTCCTTGGGCTTTGCCAGAACTATGGATATAATGACCATCTCCTAAATACAGCCCTACATGAGTAGCTTTTTGAGGAGTGCCGAAAAATACCAAATCACCTGGTGTTAATTCGTCAATATTAATTGCTTGCGTAAAAGCTTCTTGTTGATAAGCGTCTCTGGGTAGCCAAATTCCCACAGAGACAAACGCCGCCTGCATCAACCCAGAACAATCATAATTCGGCCCGACTGTACCGCCCCAAAGATAATAATTTGACTGTTGCATAGCTTTGTGAGTAAAAGCAATCACATCTGGTAGCAGTTTTTTAATTTCCGATTCCGAAAATGATTTAGCCTGATAGAGTACAGTAGCAGATTTTAATAAACTTAAGTCTTCCCTTGCTAGCCACCCTGGGTAGTCATCCTCACATAAATATACCTCAACTGCTGAATCTTGCTGATTTGATGTTACCTGCAAATGTCGCCCGACGGCCGCCTGAGTTGCCAAGCTGGTGCATTCAGGGGAATCATATAAGTTCAGATTAGCTAAACACTCATATTCTCCCAATTGGGGATTTTGGATTTGTGATTCTAAATTAGAGAGCATTCTGCAATGGTTTTTTTTCAAAAAGACGAACAATTAGAAAATCTTGGTAATGGCATTTTAGAAGCTACTTGGACAGCATTCCCCACCTTAGCCCGAAACCAAATCGCCTTGACTTGGGTTGTTTACGATCCGCCAGTACCAGTAAATACTGGTGGGGCGTTAACTCCTGATGCTTTTTGGAACCATTCAGTGCGGGGTTTTAGTTATCGTGGCGAGGAACGAATTTATCCGGCGAGTGTAGTTAAGTTATTTTACTTAGTAGCCGCCAATGAATGGTTAGAGAAGGGTATGACTCAACCTGCTAAAGAGTTGGAGAGGGCTTTGCGCGATATGATTGTTGATTCTAGCAATGATGCTACTAGCTTAGTGGTAGATATTTTGACTGGTACGACTTCGGGGCCAGAGTTACCCCCTGGCCCTTTTGATACTTGGAAGTATCAGCGTCATATTATTAACCGCTATTACCAGTCTTTGGGCTGGGAGGAGATGGAGACAATTAACGCTTGTCAAAAAACTTGGGGTGATGGCCCTTATGGAAGGGAAAGGGCGTTTTATGGGGAGATGTTTGAAAATCGGAATATGCTGACGACAAATGCGATCGCCCGTTTGCTCCATAGTATCGTAGGTGGTGTAGCGGTTTCGAGTGAGCGATCGCAAGCAATGATGGCTTTACTCAAACGCAGCCTCAACCCCAATGATTTACCCCAAGATGTAGAAGAAGACCAAGTAACAGGTTTTTTAGGCGGCGGTTTACCCCAAGATGCACAAATTTGGTCAAAAGCCGGCTGGACAAGCCAAGTTCGTCACGATGCAGCCTACATCGAGTTACCAGAACAACGTCCTTACTTATTAGTAGTCTTTACAGAAGGCAAAGCCCAAGCCAAAAGCCGCGATATTTTACCCCATGTATCCAAATTAGTGGCTCAAGCAATTAGTCAGTTGACAGTTGACAGTTGACGGTTATCAGTTATCAGTTATCAGTTATCAGGTGACAGGTGACACTTGTTATTCTCGCTTGCTCCTCATCTCCCCCCACTCCCTCATCTCCCCCCACTCCCCCATCCTCACAAGTGTAGGTTTTTAATATAGCAGTGAGTAAGGACTATAAAACTAACGAGAAAATCATTGTTTCATCCACCCCTACACACCTACACCCTTACACCCCAAACCAAGGTTTTTGGAACACCAATAAAAAACCTACACCTGTCAGACTCCCCCATCTCCCCCCACTCCCCCATCTCCCCACTATTTCTGTCCCTGTAAAGATGTAAAAACAGATTTCTTGGTGTAATCTTTTGAGATTGCTAGAAATTCTCGGAATTTAAAGCAATTGCTAGAATTATCTAATGTGGAACTAGTTTGTTAGGAGTGAAGGTGAATAATATTTTTGTGTTGCCAAGTTTAGCTGCTTTAGCAGTCGTTGGCACTAGCTTATCTGCTCATGCTCAAACAGCAACTCCTGTTGATGCTCAACAGTTAACTGAACCCTCTGCAACTGTGTTTTCTTCTAATCAAGAGAATACTGAACCAGGAACACAGATTCAAGAATTTTCGGCAGTTAAGTCTGTATCAGAGACAACTGCATCACAGCAGTTTCCCAGTGTTAATACAGAAGATGCAACTACTCGGACAATCACACCGATTCCTGGGACTGTAGCAACTACATCCTCTACCCTAGCGCCTGAGTCAGTAGAACCTACATCTCAAGGAGGCAATGCTCAAGCACCCACATCGACAATTGCACAATCTGATATTGATCCTGGTAGACCTACTCGCGGGGGTAGAAGCTATATCGGTATTGGTGCTAACATCGGTATCAGTGGGAATGACTCATCTTTGGGTGATGGTAACTTCACAGTCCTAAGCAAAATTGGCTTGACTAACGCTTTTTCAGTTAGACCATCAGCAATATTTGGGAATAGTGCCACAATTTTAGTTCCCGTCACTTATGATTTTAACTTACAGTCAGCTGATGCTTTTGCTGAACCGCTAGCGATCGCACCTTATGTAGGTATTGGTGCAGCCATCAAAACAGGCGATGACTCACAAGTGGGCTTTCTCGCTTCTGGTGGTATTGATTTTCCACTCTCTACCCAATTTACCGCCACCGCCGCAGTTAATGCCGGCTTTTTCGATGATACAGATGTCGGTTTACTAATAGGTGTAGGCTACAATTTCTCTGGTTTTTAGTTAAGTTAGGGGTTAGGGGTTAGGGGCTAGAGGCTAGAAAAAATTAATTTTTTATCTCCCTCATCTCCCCCCACTCCCGGTTGGTGAGTTTCGACTACTCTCAACTACCGCGCAGTCGTACCACTCCGTGGAAGCAAGCTACGCGTTAGCGTCTCTGAAAGAGAACCACATCTCCCCCCACTCCCTAACTACTTAGGCGTAACTTTATCCACAGTCTTAATTTTGCCATCGTCGCCTACTGTCCACACATCATAGACACCGACGACATCACCGTTAGCATCAATATCAACGTTACCGCTAGCTCCTTGATAGTTGATGTCTTGGCCTTGTTGAATTAACTTCAGCCCTTCACAGACATCGGTAACTTCTACACCTGGAGCGCTTGATACTTCTTTGATTTTACTAGCAATACCCACACCAGTATTTTGTTTGGCGGCTTGGGCTGCTAATACTAACAATGCAGTCGCGTCCCAAGCTTGGGGTGCAAATTCTCCAGGCGCATTACCTTTTTTCGCTTGCCAAAGTTTGGTTAAAGCTTCTAAGCCTTTACCATCTGAGCCTGGGACTGTACCAATAATGCCAGAGGCAATGAATTTACCATCACTAGTTTTGCCGACTTGCGCGGGGAATTCATCAGATTTCATCCCATCTGTCAGCATTATCTGCACACCTTGCGCCACACCTTGCTGATAGGCTGACTTTAGTAATAAGCTACCTGTCTCAACGTAAAAAACGCCGAGAACTGCATCTGGTTTACCTGCAAAAGCTGCGGCTGCTTCAGTTTCAAAGGTGGTTGCTTTGGGGTCGTAACGTACAGGATTATTTTTATTAACTATAGTTCCACCTAGTTTTTCAAAGGCTTGGACAAACGCCCTTTCAAAACCCACTCCATAGTCATTGTTGATCACAATTGTGGAAACTCGCTTGTAACCTCTCTTGTGAGCAAGTTCAGCTAAGGCTGGGCCTTGGTAG
The DNA here is from genome assembly GCA_036704005.1 of Leptolyngbyaceae cyanobacterium. Lineage (GTDB taxonomy): Bacteria > Cyanobacteriota > Cyanobacteriia > Cyanobacteriales > Nostocaceae > Trichormus. The sequence goes on from DATNQO010000262.1 coordinate 53,631, forward strand.
CTATCAGGGGGAACTGTCCGCGCCCAAAAACCTTGAAAATCGCCCTTCTGTGCTTTTTCGGTAAATACGGGGCTGGTACTCCCAGGGGAAACCAGCATGACTTTATTTTGGGCTGCAATGGATACTGCTGCTGTGGAAACGCTGCTAGCAAAGGAGCCAACTACACCAGCAACTTTATCTATAGTTGCAAGTTTAGTCATACCAGCCGCGCCGGCTCTGGGGTCTGTTTGGTCGTCTACCGCAACTAGGCTCACGGGTTGACCATTAACACCACCACAGGCGTTGACGGTATCAACTACTAGGGGAACAGCAGCAGCCATTTGCTGACCGATGGATGCTAAGTCACCTGTGGTTGGTAAGAGAGAACCAATTTTTAGTCCTGAACCGCTACCTGTTGTGGTGGTTTGAGCGGCTGGGGTACTGGTTGCACCATTGTTGGCTGTACCGTTAGGCGTGGTGTTGGTGTTTTCACAAGCTGCTAACAGAAAACCAGCGCTAAAGGTAACTAAACTTAAACTTAAGGCAGCACTAATTCTTGGCATTGATTACTTTCACTCCTCATAGATGCGGGAGCCTGAAAGTAAGATTCAAACTAGATTTTTAGGTTAGCTTGATCTTAGCAGGACTCTAAAGGTTAAATGATAACATCCACCTTTAGGGGTAGAAGTGTTTACCCCAACATTAGTTTTTTTTATTAACACAGAGGTCTGTGTATGTTGCAATACTTGAAAAACGGAGAGGGAGGGATTCGAACCCTCGGTACGGAGTTGCCTGCCGTACAACAGATTAGCAATCTGCCGCTTTCGACCACTCAGCCACCTCTCCACGGTGACAAAAATAAATGTTAGCAGATATTTTTGTCAGTGTCAAATAGTTTTTGGTCAGTTGTCAGTTGTCAGTGGTTTCGGGTTTTTACCTGGACTGTTGACTATGGACTATGGACTATTGACTAAAGAACTTGCGATCGCATCCAAGCTAAGGGTAGGGTGCGTAGCTTTTTCCATTGGGGGACGTAGGCGCGTTGACTAAAGACATCGTAATTGTTGCGTTCAATCACGTCTAAGATTTGTCCGTATAGCATGGATGCTGCCCACACTGGCCAACGAGCATCGGGGGCTAGATAGGTAATACCCTTTTCTGCTTTGGTGTAGAATTGTCGCGCTCTGTCTATTTGAAAGCGCATGAGCGCACGCCAGCGTTCGTCTACAACGGCATTCTTGAAGTCTTGCTCGGTGTAATCGAACCTTGCTAGGTCTTCTAAGGGTATGTAGATTCGCCCTCGTCGAGCATCTTCTCCCACATCCCGCAGAATGTTAGTCAGTTGATTGGCTATACCTAAAGCGATCGCTTCTTCTGTGGGAATATATAATGGTTTCTTCTGATACCAAGGCGCTGTATTGACTGTGGTATCTACTTCCATTACTGATGTTGACATCAACCCTACAGTACCTGCCACACGGTAACAGTACAGGTATAGCTCGTCAAATGTCTGATATCTACTACGGTATAAATCCATACGCTGACCCGCAATCATATCCCGAAAGGGCTGAATGTCTAGGTTAAAGCTTTGGATGGTATCGACCAAGGCTACATCGTAGTTCTCTTGGGGGTGTCCCGCAAAAATCGCTTCCAGATGCTGCTCCCATAGGTCTAGGGTTTCTGGTGTAGTGATGGCGGATGCGGGCCCGTCCACTAATTCATCTGTACGGCGACACCAGGCATAAATTGCCCATATAGCTTGACGCTTTGTCGGACTCATCAGCAATGTACCCAAGTAGAAGGTTTTGGCATACTTGGCTGTGAGATGCCGACAAAGTTGATAGGACTCGTCTACAGAGACCAGCGTTTTCATGCGCGGTTTGGAATCAGGCAGTTGCAGCATTCGTTGCAGGCGGTCGGGATAGCGTTTGTAGGTTTGAGGTGTTGGCCTCTGGCAGCGATTCACAAATCGCCTGCGCTGTTAGCTTACCAGAAAGTACGGCCCCTTCCATACTGCCTAAGTAGCGTTGCATGGTATAACTCCCACTCAAAAAGAAGTTGGCTATGGGAGTTTTTTGGGGTGGACGGTACTGTTGGCGACCGGGAGTCGCTTTGTAAACTGAACGGGGCGTTTTTACGACGTGATATTTGAGCAATTTTGCGGGATTATCTCCTGTAAAATGGTCGGGGAAGAGTTTTTCTAACTCGCCCATAGTAGCAGAGACAATTTCCTCATCGGATTTGCTAATCCAATCTTTGGCGGGTGCTAGAACTAATTCCAGCATTGAGCGGTCGGGATTAGCATATTCGCGGCAAGTGTTGCTCATATCAGCATAAACGCTGAGGAGGGGCGATCGCGAAAATAACAGGTGATCAATATCTGTTAATTTCCGATCAAACCAGAGATGGAGGTTAATTACTGGCACGCCTTCTAGTCCTTCTAGCTTCTGGAAGAATTCCATTTGCTTCCAAGGTTCGGGCAACATCACTTTCAACGGGTCAACTGAAATAGCTGATACGTAAAAGTCTGCTGTAATTACTTCATCGGGTTCTCCATTCAAACCGCGTAGCAAGAACCCTTTTACTGTACCATCCGGGTTGAGCAAAATTTCCTTGAGTGGGGCGTTGAGTCGCACTTCACCACCCCGTTCGCTGATGTAATCAACGATGGGTTGGCACAGCCGTTCTGTGGGGGAACCATCCAAAAAGGCGATTTTGGAGCCGTATCGCTCTTGCAGGAAGCGATTGAGGGCTGTTAATAAGATTGTGGAGGACACTTCATCAGGGTTGATAAAGGTGAGTGCTTTGGAAGCAGCAATGAATACATCACTAGCTACCCTTTCACCCACGCCTTGCCTTTTTAACCAATCTGAGAAGCTGTATTTGTCCATCTCCTCGACATACTTTTGACCCCGAACTATGGCGGGAAGCAAGCCAATGGCGAACCTAACCTTCTGCTCCCAGGTCAACATATCGTTGTTGCGGAGAATTGAGGCAATGATGTTGAAGGGGGAGGGAATGTCAGGAACATCGAAACGTGAGAGTGTGCCGGGTTTATCTGGCTGATTAAAAATCAATGTATGCTGTTTCCACTGGAGTCGGTCTTCGATGCCTAACTCCTTGAGTAATTGCAGCATATTGGGATATGCCCCAAAGAAGGCGTGTAACCCGGTTTCGTACCAGTCGCCGTCAGAGTCTTTCCACGCCGCCACCAGACCACCCAATACGTCCCGACGCTCTAGGACAATGGGAGTGTGACCTGCATCCGTGAGATATTTCGCGCAGGAAAGTCCTGCTAGACCAGCGCCAGCGATCGCTACTCGCATTTAAACCTACTATGCTTCAATATTTCTTAATGGTTTTGTCGTTCTCATTATACGTTGCAATCTGTAACATTTGGCAGAGATTGTGCGATCGCTTCAGGAAAAAATTCTGTATTGGGGACTGGGGACTGGGAAGATGAGGGAGAATAGCTCTGAACTATGGACTGTACAGACACGATTAATCGCGTCTCTACTTACCAATGACCAATTTCAATTGAGACGTTGGTCTAATATCATGTTGCATTTGATAGTCGGTGGTGGCAAATTCTATTTGCAGCATGAGGCGGTCTTTGTGAGTGGGAGGGATACCTTTATGAAAACACAAGGGATCTTCGGCAAACCCAAAGCCGGCTTTACCATAGATTTCTATTAATGATTCTTGACCATAGTAATCAATGATGTCTTGATCTGTTTCTCTTTTACGTAGCCAAATATAAGAAGATTTTTTTCGCTTATGACTTCCTCGCGCACAAACATGAGGCCCGCTTTGGTTATCTACATCAGTTAAATAGAAGAAAAATTTTATAAATTTATAATCATCTAAATCGTAATGGAAACATTGAGCAGCTTTGATTTGTTCTGTATAGGATGAATTGACTGGAAAACTCCACCAAATCCGGTTTCCTTGATGGGCTGGGTAAGTATTTAAGTATTTAGCTGCTATTGCCAATAATTTTGGATCATTTTGCAATTTCTTAATTGCAGAACAGTGAATTTCTGTATTAAAATAATCAGCTATGGTGAATTGCTGTCTTGATTTTATTTGTGCTGCTTGTTTCTGGTCGTAATAAAAACCCAATTCTGGTTTACGATTCCCATAACAAGCGGTTGATTTAGCAAATTGAACAATTTCTTCTACAATATGCGGAGGTAAATTAATTCCTAAATGCAAGCCATCACTCTGGAGATTTTTGACAACTTCATCTACATCTACATCTACTAGACATGACTTTTCGAGATTGATTGATGTCAAGTAGTTTGTGGTTGAAGTTTTGGTTAAATTCGTAATGAAAATCCTGCCAATTTTAAACCGAGCTATTTTCCGCATCAATAGCCATCTGGGGTTTTTGGTTAGCCCTTTGTAATATTCGTAACAAGTATCATAGAAAATAGTGAAAATTTTTTCACAGTAGTTATTGACAAAATCTATATACATAATTAATTGGGATGTCAAAACATCAGTCCCTATTTGTAAGGAACACTTTACTTAAGTGAACATTTCGGAATGGATAGGTGTATTCATGCACTGGGATATAGTTGATAATAAATCAACTCAGTAAATGTCACTACCTAAAATCTCGTAAATTTACAAGTTCTTTATTAATGAGTCTGCTTTTCTCAATGAAGTGCGGACAGCGTTTCTTGTTTGAGTGAGGTAAATACCGTTATTGAGGGTGTAGGATAGGGGCTAATATTGTTTATGCTGTGAGGCTATAAGCTTTTAAATCAGTTATCAGTTATCAGTCCTAACGGCGTATGCTGGGGAATAAAGAAGCGCCAAAATAAGCCTTCCACCAATAGATGTGGTGTTTCACCAACTTATTTAACTGATAACTGATAACTGATAACTGATAACTGATAACTGATAACTGATAACTGTTCACTGATAACTGTCAACAGCCAAGCTTAATTGCAGTCTTCATCACAACTATAGGTTAAGCACTATGCCAGCATTGCAAAAGCTAGAACGCTTTGGACATCACTTGATTATGGGTATTTCTGGTACTACCTTGAGTGATGAGGATAAACGCGCTCTCAGTGAATTAAAACCAATAGGTGTAATATTTTTTGCGAAAAACTTTTTAGATGGTGTACCTTATGAGGTTTGGCTGGAAAGTTTTAGACAATTACACAGCCAAATACAAGAATATACGGAACGTGATTCCATGTTCTTTACTTTAGACCATGAGGGAGGGCGTGTTGTCCGTACACCTTTACCAATTACGAGATTTCCTCATGCGTTATTGTTGCGATCGCAATCTCGTGAAGTAGCCAAAGCCACGGCAACTGAATTAAAATCGTTGGGTATCAACTTATCATGGGCCCCTGTAGCTGATATTTATTCTAACCCCCAAAATCCTATTATTGGTTCTCGCGCTTTTGGTGATACCCCTGAGACTGCGGCGCAAGGTGCGCGTGAGTATTATTTGGGACTAACAGAAGCGGGAATTTTGGGATGCGCTAAACATTTCCCTGGACATGGTGATACTAGCAAAGACTCTCATATTGAATTACCAATTCTTAATCTCACTCCAGAAGATTTACAAAATCGAGAACTGATACCTTTCAAAACTTTGATTGAGGAAAATATCCCCTTAATCATGACAGCCCATATATTATTTCCTAAAATCGACCCTGATTTACCCGCTACCCTTTCCCGCCCTATTCTCAAAACGATCCTGCGGGAAGAACTTGGTTTTGAGGGGGTGGTTGTGTCTGATGATTTAGATATGAAAGCTGTCTCAGATATGTTTATGCAAGCTGGTACAGTAGCCAGGGCTTTTTATGCAGGCTGTGATTTATTTATTGTCTCCCGAAATATTCACTCATCATCAATTGAACGTACATATAAAATTGCGGAAGATTTGGTTGAGTCATTAAATCATGGTAGCTTGGCGGAGTCGGTGGTAGAAGCTGCGAAAGAGAGAGTGGAAAAATTACTGGCTGTAACTCCCCAATATGATGTACAAGCTTTAGATAAAGATAGTTTAGTACATCATGCTGAATTAGCGATCGCCTGTTGTTTTCATAATAGTCAATAGTCCATAGTCCACAGTCAATAGTCCATGAATTATGAACTGTTGACTCATAACTAATGATATTTGATTGGAGGAACGCAATGAGCCGTCCACCATTGTTAGAGCCAAATCGCTCTTATACTTTTAGCAATTACTTTGAATTAGGATTTCCAGTTGATGATTTAGTAGCTGAATTTGGTTATTCATTTGAACGTAAATTTCTGAATTTACCTGAATATTCAGGTAAATTAGATAGAATTGCCGACTTAAAACAACGGATTGAAGAAGTATTACCTTTTGTAGATTTAGAAAATGAAGCTACTCGTAGAGAAATTTTAATTGCGCCTATTGTCACTGAATTAATTCATTATTCCCGTGCTAGATTACGAATAGAATATAATATTAAAGTTGATAATAAGCTTCAAGGTAATTTAGATTATTATATGCGAACATCTACAAATTTAATTGTCATTGAAGCCAAGCAAGCAGATATCAATAGAGGATTTACACAATTAGCTACTGAAATGATAGCTCTTGATAAATGGACTGATTCAACTCAATCTGAAATATTAGGAGCAGTTACTACAGGTAATATTTGGCAATTTGGAATTTTATATAGAGAAAAACAAAGTATCCAACAAGCAATTAATCTTTATCGTGTCACTGAAGAATTAGAGATTATCGTCAGAATATTACTGGCTGTACTAATAAAATAACTACTAACCTATTAATTCATCTACTGCAATATTAAAACCTTGAAGTACAGCTTGAGTTTTTATTACTTCATCGCTAACAAAGATAAGTCGTTGATTTTTAGTCACAACTATAATCCAACGATTTTCAGGAAAAACTAACCAAACTTCCTCACTTCCTAATTGCAAATACTCTTGTGATTTAGCAATCATATCTTCAGCTAAATCTGTAGGGGAAATAATCTCAGCTATTAGGGGAAAACTTTGGGGTAAAACAGCAGGTTCACCATATTGCTGCATCAATTCTGGGTTAAGATAAGCAACATCAGGACGACGACCTTGTTGATTAGTTCGGCAGGGTGCTTCTGTATAAACTTCGCCACCTTGCCCACTAGCATCTTTGTAATTTCTCCAGTAAAAATATAAATTACCCTGTATACGACTGTGTTTCAAGGTCACTTCTTTCTTCTCCAACAACTCCCCATTTACCCATTCTGTACCTTCAGGGGGACTTTGTAGCCAATTTTCTAAGGAGTAATCTGTTGAGATATTTTCTTTGATGGGTGCGATTACCATAATTATTAATTATCTTTATTAGAGGAATTAGAGGATGATTTAAACTATGCCAGTGGACAGGAACAATTCGCCTCTATTAAAACGAAAATTAATAATGGTAAAAGGAATAGACTCCTAACATACCATTATATTCATAAAAAATCTTTAATCCTCTTGTCTTAAAAGTGCAATTTTGTTGTTTAGCTAAGTCATTTGTCTTGATACGATTACTCTGCCAAAAGCTAAATAACTTAAGCAATTCAGATAACCAACCTTCTGAAGTTTGTGGGCTAACTAAGCCATTTCCTATTTCACCAAATCGAATTGTTTGTCTATTAAAATTAGCTTGCTTAAGGTATTGTAAAGCTGTCACGTGTTCTGCTTGATTTACAGGAATCTGGCGCGAAAATATATTTCCTGGTTTATAGTCAGCAAAGATGGTAAGTTTTGAACATTTTGGATACCATTTAGTTTTATTATCTATTTGCCTCAGATAAAGAGTGGCGCTAGTTTGAGATTGTGTCTCTACACGCTCCACTAAAACCTCCCAACTTGAGCCACCTGCATAGCTTGGAGCAGTGTATGCACCAATTAAAAGTATTGCAATTCCCAATTTTTTAAGAATTTTGTGTTGCATTCTTATGTAAAGATACACATATTTATTAGTTTAATCTTTCACTTAAATAACTGGCAACAACTAACACAGATAGGGCGGGTAAAACCCCACCCTAATAATTACCTGAAATTAACCGAAATGTTTGATAATTGCGTCGGCAAATTCAGAACATTTTAATGGTTCTACTGGTGGTTCTAGCAACCTAGCTAAATCGTAGGTGACTTGACGATTGGCGATCGCATCTCCTAAACCTTTCTTAATTAAGTCTGCGGCTTCTTGCCAACCTAAATATTCCAGCATCATCACACCAGACAAAATCACTGAACCAGGGTTAATCTTGTCTAAGCCTGCGTGTTTGGGTGCTGTACCGTGGGTAGCTTCAAACACGGCGCTGGAATCACCAATATTTGCTCCAGGCCCCATTCCCAAGCCGCCGACAATAGCCGCAGCCGCATCAGATAAATAATCGCCGTTCAAGTTCATTGTCGCCAGAATCGAATACTCATCTGGTCTGGTTTGGATTTGTTGAAAGATACTGTCAGCAATTCTGTCATTGACTAAAACTTTATCTTTCCACTTGCCGTTACCGTGGGTGTCCCAAATTGAGTTAAGAACTGTTTCTACTTCCTTGACAATTTGCGCTTTCTTCTCTTGGGTAAGGGCATCAAAACCAGGGTCAATTTGCCGGGCGTTTTCTTCTGAGGAAATATTCGGGTTTTTCTCCTTGTTGCTGAGAATCCAAGATTCCCGTTCGGTGACAGTTTCTTGACGGAACTCAGTTGTGGCGAGTTCGTAACCCCAATCACGGAAAGCGCCTTCTGTGTACTTCATGATGTTACCCTTATGCACCAGAGTTACCTGCTGCTTGTGCTTGGGTAATGTTAAGGCGTGTTTAATCGCCCGACGTACAAGACGCTGGGAACCGGTTTTACTGATGGGTTTGATACCTATACCAGCATCGAGGGGAATTTGCTTTTTCCCATGTTCTGGGGTGGCGGGGATGAGTTCTTTGTTGAGGATGGAAATGAGGCGATCGCCGATTTCACTACCTTGTTTCCACTCAATCCCCAAATATATATCCTCAGTATTTTCCCGATAAACGATTACATCCAGCTTTTCCGGGTTTTTGTGGGGTGAGGGTGTACCTGCATAATAACGGCAAGGACGTACGCAGGCGTATAGGTCAAAAATTTGTCTTAGGGCTACATTTAAAGACCGAATCCCACCACCGACAGGAGTAGTCAAAGGCCCTTTAATTGCCACACCATATTCCCGAATAGCTGTTAACGTGTCCTCTGGTAAATACTGATAAGTCCCGTATAAATCACAAGCCTCATCACCAGCGTAAATTTTAAACCAGCTAATTTGACGCTTACCTTGATAAGCCTTTGCTACCGCCGCATCTAATACTTTTTGCGTAGCCGGCCAAATATCAATCCCTGTTCCATCGCCCCGAATAAAGGGGATAATGGGATTATCAGGCACAATCGGCTCACCATTCTTAAAGGTGATTTTTTGTCCAGTTGTAGGGGGGGTAATCTTGTCATACATATTTCACACACTCCACAAAGATACAGTATTGGGGATTGGGGATTGGGTACTGGGTACTGGGGATTGGGGATTGGGTACTGGGACAAAGAATTTATTCCTCATCTCCCGGTTGGTGAGTTTCGACTACGCTCAACTACCGCGCAGTCGAACCACATCTCCCTCATCTCTAACCTCTAGCCCCTCTAGCCCCTAGCCCCTAGCCCCTAATCAATTGAGGCGCAGATTCCCCCTATTCCTCTTTTACAGCATTTGAGGATTTAGATATGGGATTTCAGTGAAACTGCCGCAATTTTGTACGATCAAAAATAGTAAACTACTTCTCGCTATCAGTGCTTCGCCTTCTTGAAGGTCGATAGCTGATAGCTGACCGCTTTTTCACGCTCCCGCTAATTACGAGTAATGGCATGACAGACCCAATGATTGTATCAGGCACTGCTAATGACATCGACTCCCTCCGGCAACGGTTAATCGCTGGGTCTATTCAAGTCCAACAACAGATAATCCCACAGTTAGCTGATTTGGGCAATGAAGGATTGGATGTTTTACAGGAATTTTTACTGAAACGTCGTGACAACCCAGCGACTTGGATTGATGGGAAAGCCTACCAAGTCCTTTACAAATCTGATGCACCACAAGCCAAGGACTTTTTACAAAATCATTTTCCTGAAGGCATTGTAACTCTAAAATCCAGTTGCGGGATTAATTACCATCCTTTGCAACAATTACTAGCCAAGCAAGACTTCCAAGCCGCCGATCGCCTGACGATTGAAAAAATGTGTGAACTCGCCGGGCCAATGGCTGTAAAAAGAAAATGGCTGTATTTTACTGAGGTAGAAAGTTTTCCCATTGATGACCTACAAACCATTAATCAACTTTGGGTTGTCCATTCTGAAGGTAAATTTGGCTTCTCAGTACAACGTGATATTTGGTTGAGTTTAGGGAAAAATTGGGATAATCTCTGGCCGAAAATTGGCTGGAAGAGTGGTAATAACTGGACTCGCTACCCCAACGGCTTCACCTGGGATTTAACCGCGCCTAAAGGTCATTTACCCCTGTCTAATCAACTGCGAGGCGTGCGGGTGATTGCTTCATTATTTGCTCATCCTGCTTGGTCTAAGTGATGGGATTGGGGACTGGGGAAAGGGGAAAGGGGAAAGGAAGAAGCCTTCTGTCAACTGTCAACTGTCAACTGTCAACTGTATGGCAAAAGTTCGTTTAGAAGACATTAAGCGTAGGTTTAACAATGTCATCGCCGTTGAGGATATCACCTTTGATATTCCTGATGGTGAGTTTTGGGTTTTGGTTGGGCCTTCTGGTTGTGGTAAGTCTACGATTTTACGGACGATCGCTGGTTTAGAAACTGCGACATCAGGTAATCTTTATATTGGCGATCGCTTGGTGAATAATATCCCCGCCAGAGCGCGAGATGTGGCGATGGTGTTTCAAAATTACGCTCTTTATCCCCATATGACGGTGGCGGAAAATATCGCTTTTGGGTTGAAGATGCGGAAATTTGACCCCAAGACTATCCAAGAACGGGTGGTGAATGTGGCGCGATCGCTTTCTTTGGATCATCTGTTGGAGCGCAAACCCAAACAATTGTCGGGTGGTCAGCAACAACGGGTAGCATTAGGAAGAGCGATCGCTCGTAAACCACAAGTATTTTTACTAGACGAACCTTTATCAAATTTGGATGCCCAATTGCGCGATGATACTAGGGCAGAGTTAAAGCAGTTACATCAACAATTAGGTATTACCACTATCTACGTTACTCACGATCAAGTCGAGGCGATGACTTTGGCTGATAAAATTGTGGTATTGAATGGCGGACGGATTCAACAAATTGGCGAACCTCAAGCAATTTATGCTCGTCCTGCTAATCAAATGGTGGCAACTTTTTTAGGTAATCCACCAATGAATATTCTGCCTGCAATCTATAAGGGTAATGGTTTTGATGTCAATGGACAGTTACTAGAAATTCCCGCTTCTGTTAGGGAAAATTTACCACTCCGTTCTGGACAAAGTGTCGATTTGGGTATCCGTCCAGAACACATATCAGTTAATTCTGACGCAAACAGTACACAAAAATCAGGACTGTTAGTCGAAGTTAAGGTTGTCGAACCTTTGGGGAGGGAAACGTTAATTCGTGTCAGTTTACCCGATGCGATGGTAGTTTTAAATGTACAATTAGGGGGAAATGTTCGTCTACATCCAGGCGATCGCCTTTCTCTACAACTTGATTTAAACCAGTTGTTTGTTTTCGATCCCAAAACTGGATATAGAATATCACCCCAGGAATAGAGGAGAGAGGCTAGAGACTAGAGGCTAGAAACTCCAGTGGTTTACCTCATCTATTTGCTAATTTGACAGGAACTTCAATCCAAAACTCTGTACCCTTGCCTAATTCAGATATACATTCCAGAACACCATGATGCTTTTCTACAACAATCTGATAGCTAATAGCTAAACCTAGTCCTGTACCCTTACCTACTGATTTAGTTGTAAAAAATGGGTCAAAAATTCGTTTTTTTGTCTCTTCCGTCATCCCTGGGCCATTGTCAGCAATACGAATTAGCAGACGAGATTCATCTAGCGAGAGTTTAGTAGAGATATGAATTTGTGGGTGTTTAGTTGCCTTGCTTTCTTTGACAGCAGACATTTTGTCTTTACCAATTATACTATTTACCCCTGACATTTCATTATGAGAACTTGATTCTTCTAACGCATCAATGGCATTACTAATAATATTCATGAATACTTGATTCATCTGTCCGGCATAGCATTCTATTAATGGTAAATTACTGTAATCTTTAACTATTTCAATCCCTGAATAATTGCCAGTTGGTTTCAGCCGATGTTGCAAAATTAATAGAGTGTTATTAATGCCTTCATGAATGTCAACAGGCTTATTTTCAGCTTCATCTAAACGCGAGAAATTTCTTAAGGAAAGCACAATGGAACGAATGCGATCTGCACCTACCTGCATGGAGGTGATGATTTTCGGCAAGTCTTCTAGTAAGAAATCTAAATCGATCGCTTCGATGGCTTTGTCAATTTCATCGCGTGGTTGGGGATAATGGTCTTGATAAAGTTTTAAAAGTTCTAGTAGTTGTTGAGTATATTCACTAGCGTGGGCAAGATTGCCGTGAATGAAGTTGACAGGGTTGTTAATTTCATGGGCAACACCTGCTACTAATTGTCCTAAACTGGACATTTTTTCATTTTGGATTAATTTGGTCTGGGTTTGGTGCAGTTGATACAAAGCTTGTTCTAACTGCGTGGCTTTAGCTTTAGCTTCAGCTTCTGCTGTACAACTTTGTTCATAAAGTTGTGCTTGTTGAATGGCGATCGCAGCCTGATCTGCTAATTGTTGTAATAGATCAATCTCTACGTCTTGCCAATCTCTGGGGGAACTGCATTGATGGGCAATTACTAATCCCCAGATATGGTTGTTCATATTAATTGGTACTATCAAGTTAGCTTGCACTTGCAAACTCTCTAAAAACTCTCGATGGCAAGGACTTAATGTATCCGTTGAGACTTGATTAATTGCCCTCACCCTACCCTGAAAGAAAAGACGGGCAGACTCATCAGGAAAGCAACCCGATTGCATTTTCAGCCCTAATACTGAATCCCAATTACCGCTTACTTCTTCAACAACGACTTCGCCATCTTCACCAGTAATTTTGTAAATTATTGCTCTATCTGAATTGAGTAAAAAACGCACTTCCTTAACTATAGTTTGCAGGATAGTATTTAAATCTAAAGTCTTGCGGATTTGCTGCGTAACTTGCTTGAGGACTGTGGTTAAGAGAAATGATTTTTCTAGTTCAGCCGTTTGTTCTTGAACTCGATGTGTTAAATCATTATTGAACGCCTGTAATTTTTGGGTAGTATGTTGCTGGTGAATTGCTATAGCAAAGTCAGAGGCGAGAACTTTTGCTAGATAAATTTCTTCCCCACTCCATTGCGGTGCTTGCCCTTTTTTTTCTTCACGCCACAAGTCAAAGGAAAGCTGGGGTAAGCGTTGGCGTTTACTTTGTTCACATCTGCCAGCCCATAAAATTTCTGTATCAAATTCGGGGCGAAAAATGGTGATTACCCCAATCAAGACTTTGCGATAATGTAGGGGCATGACTAACATTCCCCGAAGGCGAGTAGATTGGAAAGCAGTAGCTAAAACCCGCAATCGAGTTTCTTTGTAAATATCAGTAATTGCCGAAATATCACCTGGTTTATACTCGCTCATCCAGTTTTGCCACACTGGATGGTTTTCCAGAATACTATAACCTAAGTCATCGGCTAAACTGGGTTGTTCACCGCAAATATATAGTTCTTTAGTTTGTTCAATATTAATATAGAGTCTGCCACCAGTACCGCCCAAAGCTGCGATCGCCGCTTCTAAGGCTGCCTGTAAATGAATGACTGGTTGCTTATGTAACAGACTATTAATTTTGTTAATAATTGCTTCACGCCTTTGCTGGGCGCGGGTTTCAGTCAATAGATTACTTTGCGCGATCGCCATTGCTACCTGATTGCTTACCTGCTGCACTAATTTCAGTTCTCGTTTCAAAATTGTGCGTGCTTGGCTATGATGAGAGACTAGCAACCCCCATAATTGCGGCGGTGCTGAGGGTGTAATCAAATCGCACAACAAAATTGGCACTACCAAGGAAGACTGCACACCCATCGCCTGTAAATATTCCAAGTGGCAAGAATCTACTGAACGGTAGGCGATGTTCTCAGTCTGCGGATGTGGATAATTTGCTGACTGGAGGGGAGATAAGCCGATGCGTCCACTAGCCACATCTACTATCGAACGTTGTCGTGCTTTGACAAACATTTCTCTAGCTTCTTGGGGAATATCATCGGCGGGAAAGTGTAACCCTAGCAAGGAAGGTAAACGCTGTTCATGAATAGATTCAGCAACTACTTCCCCGCTACCATCCGCATCGAAGCGATAGATCATTACCCGGTCTGTTGCTAGAAAGGCTCGAATTTCCGAAACTGTAGCTGTTAATATGTCTTGCAGTTCTAGCGATCGCCTAATCCGATCAATCATCCGATGCAATATACTTTCTTGCTCCAATGGTGTTGAAACACTACCTTGATTATCCACAAATTTCATTACTTAGTACACCTAGACGATAAATATAAGATTTTTATACCGTTTCTTTGTGAAGCTGCATATATTTACCCCCCAGCTACGCCGTCCCCCTTGCCAAGGGGCAACCCTGCGTTGCGGGGGTTCCAAGCGATTTAACAAGTGGTGTGGGACTACACGGGGGTGTTGTTATGTACATCTTTACAGAGAATTCATATTAGGCAAAATCTTACTCTTAGTGAAAATGAAGATACACGCTCCCTGATTCTTCAATAGATGCTAGTAAGCAACTATCCATATAAATACCCCATGAATTTTAACTTTTTTACACTCGTATGTGTTCGGTGAAATTATCTAAATTAGAAATAAATTGGCAATTTCATACGTAAATAAATTTATCTTTATAAGAATTTGTTATTATCCTCAGAATTATTGGTAAAGTTTGCAAAAAAATCACTCAGCCGGTTTTTGCATTTGCAAGTTCAATTTAATTAGGACTTACGCAAGTGTCATCATCAAACTAACTGTAGGGTGCGTCAGTCCCAATAATTTCATACAAATTCAAGGATTTTCTACATCTGACGCACCCTACCCCAAGTGCCAGTTGCCTAAGTCCTGTTAATTATTAATGACAGTAGAGAATTACTGCGATTCAGGCTACATAGCACCAATATGGATAATAGACAATCAGTCCCAGGTATAACTAAGGGCTGATAAATAATTTTTTTGTAATAAAAAATTAGGAAAGTAATATATAAAGAATTGCGATTACATAAAACTACCTTTTCATCTCTAAAAAAAGTTTGCCGAGGGTTGGCGCTAGCCGGAATGTTAGGCATCGTCTTTGTTGGGAATCTTCCCACAACCAACATCATCAGCAAGTAAATCAAAATACTGATAAGTCTCTTACTCCAATCTCTAGTCTCTAATTACTAACTCCTATTTTCTAAACAGTCACTAGAAATTGCAGTCAAAAACTGTAGTTTGCGAATTTCCTCTCGTACACTCATGAGAATTTTACCCAGATGATTTTGTCCAGTTTTATCCGCACCACAGCCCCAAAAATAATCACAATGTGAATTTTCTACCAAAACCTCATTACCTGTATTTAAAAGAGTTTCTCTGATATCAGCATGAGTGAGAAACTTTTTCAGCACAGCTTCTCGCATGACTGTAGTTTTGACTAAATCCCAATCTGGGCGCAGTGTGCGGCTGCTACATCGTCCCATAGCTGCCGCTTCTTCTGGAGTTTCACAAGCACGGATCATAGGTATAATTACAGCATCTACACTACCCACAAACTTTTGCGCTTGATAATAATGTTCTACTGTTAACCAGTATTGCCCCTGAATTTCAATGTGATGGGGGGAAAAGTTGGAAAAACAACCGTAAGGCTGCCAAACTTTATAAAAGTAAATGGTCATTGAAAAATTGCTCTTTTATAGACATATATATTCTTACTTCTATAATGCCTGTAGTTGTCAGCAAGAAGTCAGCAACTTGAGATTGAAACCTAGTATTTACCTCAAGGCAGAAGATATTACTAGCAAAAAGTAATATTTTGATGAAAAAACCGCGTGAGAGGTTGACAATGGAAGCAAATAGTGGGTTCTTCAGCAAGCGTCTACCACTAATTTCTGCGGGAATTTTTCTAGGTTTGGGATTGGGAGGGTTTGTAGATGGTATTGTGTTACATCAAATTCTCCAGTGGCATCATATGTTAAGCAATGTTAAACCCTTAACCACAGACTCTAATTTAGATTTAAACATGGTATGGGATGGGTTGTTTCATGCTTTGGATTGGGTTTTGACTGTTACCGGAGTGGTATTGCTGTGGCGGGCTGGAGGACGCAAAGACGTGGTGTGGTCATCACAAACTTTTGGCGGTTCGTTGCTGATGGGTGCTGGGTTGTTCAACGTCTTGGAAGGAATAATAGATCATCAAATCCTGGGTATTCATCATGTAAAACCAGGGCCGCATCAATTAGCTTGGGATTTGGGATTTCTAGTTTTGGGGGCGTTGCTTGTTTTTATCGGGTGGATGATGCTACAAAAGGGCAATAGTCAGTTGACAGTTTACCCTGAGCGTAGCCGAAGGGTTGACAGTTGACAGTTATCAGTTGTCAGTTGTCAGTTGACAGTTGTCAGTTGTCAGGTGACAGTTATCAGTTGACATTAATTTTTCTCCCCCTACTCCCTCATCTCCCTCATCTCCCGGTTGCTGAGCGCAGTCGTTCGCGGAGCGTCTCGCAGAGAAGCACATCTCCCCCACTCCCCACTCCCCACTCCCAGCGATGAATTTAATTTTTTGCAACTACTTAATGTCTACAGATAATTTTGAAAAAGGCGGTTGGGACTGGCAGTTTTCTCAGTTTCAGCAGCAAGTAGGAGAATGGTTAGAATACCAGTCATATCGCTTTGAACAAGCTTTGCCAAATTGGAATCCTGCTTGGAAATTTCCTGCGTGGGTGGGGAGTTTGTTAAATTTTTTGTCTTGGCTGCTATTAGGTTTATTTGTAGCGGTGGTGGTGTGGCGGTTATGGGGGGAATTTAGACCTTACATATATTCTTGGCTGAATATTAGTAATTCTGGTCGGAAGCGAGTGAAAATACTTAGTTCAGATGTATCGGTTGCGAATTTGTTAGAGCGATCGCAAGCACTTTACCGTCAAGGTAACTATCGTGAGGCTTGTCGTTGTGTTTACTTAGCTATTTTGCAGCATTTGCATGATACCAAAATCATTGCTCACCAATCCAGTCGCACCGATAACGAATATCTGCAATTGCTACGTTCGGCTGTAACTCCCATCCAACCTTATGAAACTGTGATTACCACTCACGAGCGATTATGTTTTGGCAATGCAGAGATTTTGCCAGAAAATTATGAACAGTGTCGGCAAGCTTACCAGGAGATTGTAGAGAAATGAAACGCTCAAACCGCGTTGCTTGGCTGGGTGCGATCGCTCTAGGGGTGATAATTCTACTAACTTTCATGGCTGCGCCTAATACCAAGCTCTACACTGGTTCTACTTATAATCGCGCCGCCGATGGTTACGGTGCTTGGTATGCTTTTATGCAGAAGCAAGGAATGACCGTCCAGCGTTGGCAGAAACCTCTAACTGATCTCAATAGTGAGAAAAGACCAGCTACCCTCATACGAATATATAGTTATCTCAGACCGCCACAATTATGGACAGATGAAACACAATGGTTAGAGAAGGGAAATAATTTGGTAATTTTAGGTGTGAAAACACGGGTAAGTGCGGCAAACTTTCACACCATGCAGGCATCAGCAGTAGGTGAAGTTAAGATTGATACGAGAAGACGTTATCAACAAGCGGAACAGCCACGGGTTTTGTTGGGCGATCGCTTTGGTGCTGTAGTCTGGGAAGAGAAGCAAGGCAAAGGTAAAGTAATTTACGCGACTACACCCTATCTAGCTGCCAACGCCTACCAAGATAATATAAGTAATTTTCAATACTTAGCCAGTTTAGTCAACCAAAAAGGCAAAATCTTATTTATAGATGAGTACATTCACGGCTATAAAGATACTGATGTTAAGGAAAGTGAAGGACAAGGCGATTTAGTGAGCTATTTCACTAAAACCCCTGTAGTAGTTGTGTTAGTGCAAGCAGGTATTTTACTATTAGTGCTGATTTGGGCGCAAAATCAACGCTTTGGTAAACCTGTGGCTTTAACCACACCAGCTATTGATAATAGCCAAGCCTACATTCAAGCATTAGCTGGAGTTTTATACAAAGCTGAATCTAGCGACTTTGTAGTAGACATAGTAGGGAAAGAAGAACAATTGCAACTACAGAAAGCTTTGGGGTTAGGAACAGTCTTACTAGAACCTCAAACTCTCATCAACATTTGGATAGAAAAAACAGGTAAACCCGCCACAGAACTAAATGCAGTTTTAAAGCTACAACAACGAAAACGCCGCTTGAGTGAAGGAGAACTATTAAGTTGGTTAGCAAAATGGCGCAATCTCAGGGGTGTCAAAGTAAAATAGTCTGATTTGAGTAAATTTATCGGTGTTTATCGGCGGTTAATTATTTTTATCCTGATGTTGGTGGGCAGTGCAGCGCCCTACTCTAGCCTCTGGGGCGTGTTTTCAAACTATTCAGCAAGCCCTAACTAGTTTAGAAAGCACTCAGTACTTTATTCAACGCCTCGGTAGCGCGTTTCAGCACTGAGTACTTTGCCCTTTATTAAACAGGCTTGGCTACGCCTCGATTTGGTAACTCAAACGAGACTGTTGAGACAATGGGAGCATTAGGATCAGACACTGTAGGCCCAGTTGGTGGGGATGGAGGCAGTAATCGATAATCAGTACGCCAACGGTCATAGTTGAGGTCACAAACAACATAGCCGCGTTGCCTACCATTAAAATACTTGACCCAAGGATTTTCTGGTAAAGCTTGTTCAATGCGATCGCTAGCACCAAAGCCTGATGTAATCGATGTACCTACAAACTCTGTAGCGACAGTCGCAGAGTTGGGGTTATTGTAATCAGCTTTAATGTCACTTACCCAACTGGAGTGAGTGTCACCAGAAATGATTACTGGGTTAGCTGGCTGGCGTTGAACAAGGTAGTTAGTAATACGATTGCGAGCAGCTACATAGCCATCCCAAGCATCCATATTGAAGGCAGTTTCCGGGCCTGCCGTCCAATCATACTGAGTAAAGACAAGCTGTTGAGCAATCACATTCCACCGTGCCACAGAGCGGTCTAAATTACGGAATAACCACTGCTCTTGTTCAGCACCAGTCAGAGTCGCATTAGGATTGAAAGCCTCTGGACAGCGAGGCTCAATACGGTCATTACAAGGCTGGTCGCTACGATATTGGCGAGTATCTATGATGTTAAATTCCACCAAGTTACCGAAATTTAAACGCCGATACAACTGCAAATCAATACCTCTGGGCTTGGAAAAATCCCGCAGTGGCATATGTTCGTAATATGCTTGGAAAGCAGCAGCGCGACGAGCTAAAAAAGCTGCGCGTGATTGTTGTTGTGGGTCTTGAGGAATTTCATCCGCCCAGTTATTGTCAACTTCATGGTCATCCCAAGTAACTAGCCAAGGAAATGCCGCATGGGTTGCTTGCAGGTTGGGGTCGGTTTTATACTGAGCATGACGGTTGCGATACTCTTCTAGGGTAACAGGCTCTCCATCGCCTTCATGAGGTCGTAGTGCATTCGCTCTTGGCGCTCCTTCGTAAATGTAGTCACCGAGGTGAATCACTAAGTCTAAATCTTCCTCAGCCATGTGTTTATAGGCGGCGTAGTATCCTTGCTCCCAGTTTTGACAAGAAGCATAAGCAAAACGCAAGCGATTCACATTAGCGCGGGGTAAAGGAGCCGTACGAGTTCGCCCAATAGGACTAACTTCATTGCCTACTCTAAAGCGATACCAGTACCATCGGTCAGGTTGTAGTCCTTGCACTTCCACATGGACAGAATGTCCAAATTCTGGAGTAGCCATTTGTACGCCACTACGGACAACTTTCCGCATATTTTCGTCGATCGCAATTTGCCACTGCACGGGAACATTATATGGTGGCATTCCACCCCCATTGAGGGGATCTGGTGCTAGACGCGTCCATAACACCACATTATCCGACAATGGCTCACCAGAAGCCACACCTAAGCTAAAAGGATAATTAGAAAATCTGGGTTGGGCAAGAACTTTGTTAGACCATTGACTGGCAATCAATAAACCAGTTAGACCCCCAGCCCCAATCAAAACTTGTCGCCGTTTCCATCGATGTGACAGCAAGCGATCGAAGTTTAGTCTTTGCATACATCGTTCCTTTAAAGTTGCACTTGGCCAGGACGAAATATAACAAGGCGACTTTAATATTTCTTTGCAGTTAGATTAAGCATTAATTATTTCCTCAGCCAGCCGTGGATTTAGTATTTTTTAAACTTCAGAAGCAATAATAGAAATTTGCAACAGTTGTTTGTAGTTTACCTCAATGACTAAGTAGCCATTCTGAGTTTGATGAGATAAATTAACCACAATGTGTTATGTGCTGAGTGCGGAGATGTGGTTCTCCTGCGGAGACGCTAACGCGTAGCTTGCTTCCACGGAGTGGTACGAATGCGTTCACCAACCGGAAGCAGGGGAGCAGAGGAGAACAACTGTCAGCAAGAGGAAAAGGGGCAGGGGGCAGGGAGCAAGGGGGAAAACCGAGACGGAGCTTGTACTCCGCCCCATTCAAGCGCCCGCTTATGGGCGGGGCTTGTACCCATGTTCCGCTCCGCTCCACGCAGAGGGGAAGGG
>DATNQO010000263.1:0-28715 GCA_036704005.1 Leptolyngbyaceae cyanobacterium
AAAAACCCTCAAACAACTCTTGATACATTCGCGTAATATTTCCGCGAATTAATTCCCGAACCATACACCCAACCACTCTCAATCCCTCAAATCCTTATCTTCACTTGCTTTCGGCTTATCTTAGTGCCATTCGGACATAACATCAATTCCTGCCCTGCTGATAGAGACAGTCACGCCAATTGCTTTTGGGGCTGCGTGGTTGGGATTAAACAATCTTCAGAAGCAATTCTACGAAGGTAGAGTCATCCCACCGCGTAACCTACCTGAAAAAGTTAGCTGATGAAAGTGGCAATTCTGGAAAGCCCGCAACAGTACAGATAGGGAATGCTGAAAAACCGACAGTGGTAAAGGTGCAAGAAAAAAGACATCTCCAGAAATTAGACTTTAACCTAGACAGCATCTAGATGTAAGATTCTTTTGCGGAGATGTCTATTAGATTAAGTAGCAAATACTACTAATGTAGATGTTGCTGGAAAAACTAAATGATTGGGTATACTTTCTAGCGAAGCTCACAGCAATTCACGAAGACAACCCACACATACATCGGCTGTGAAACCACTATTTAATGGCGCAAGTTTTTCGGCCCTTTGGGAGAACAATATTGACATTTTGCATCATGCCTTGGTCTTCATGGTCGAGGATATGACAGTGCAACACAAATTCGCCGATATAACGCTGGTAACGGGTGCGTAGGACAATTTTATAAGCCCCTAACTTTGGATCTGTGCCTGACGGTAGCGGACTTGGAATTAGGGTTTTTATCCAGAGGGTGTCTTTCCAGACACCGCTCAGCCCTTGATATTCTGGATCTGCTTTGCATCCATCTATAGGTTTCTTGTCTTTATCAAAGCAGCCTGCGTCGTCAACCGCATTTGGCAAACTGACATCCTTACCATTCGGGTCAGTGATTTTGACGATCTGGAAAGGGTTGACATGGATGTGGAACGGATGGCTAGCGAAGTTCGACTGCAAAGTCCATTCATCGACATCACCTAGCGTTAGCACCCGGTCCAT
The DNA here is from genome assembly GCA_036704005.1 of Leptolyngbyaceae cyanobacterium. Taxonomy (GTDB): domain Bacteria; phylum Cyanobacteriota; class Cyanobacteriia; order Cyanobacteriales; family Nostocaceae; genus Trichormus. The sequence continues at coordinate 1,015 of DATNQO010000263.1, forward strand.
ACGGTTAGGATCGTAAGGATGGAAACCATTACCATCTATACTGTTGCTGACCTGGAAGCCTTCTTGGCTAATGGTGAAAGCCAGTTCCTGCATCCCAGTGACCTCTTCATCTTTGATGTCAGGATGGGGAGTGAAGGAAGAGAGTTTTAGCCCATCTTTGAGATCGGACACAACCTTGTCCTTAACCTGCTGCGGCATGGTGCGTTCGGCGGCAGCAACGAGTTGCGTCTTGAGATATTCGGGAATATTAGACACTTGCTCTCCGGGGCGGACATGAACTATACCCAACAGTCCGCGGCCCTCTGCCTTCCGGGTAACGCTTCCCGCACCTGAGACAGGGGCATCGATCACGCAGTAAAGACCTGGTTCGGGGAAAACCACCAGCGCATCACTACGGTAGCCTGGCTGTAAGGTCGTCAATGTGGTTTTCCTTGCCTGGGATCTGGTCAGTCCGTCATCAGCTATGACGTGGTATGGCAAGGTCTTGCCTGTACATTCATTTTCGATATAGCTGTTAATCTTACTGATATAACTTTCCTGACCTTGAGGTTTCAATCTTTGGAGAATTTTCCGCAGGACGACTTTCGGATCGTCCTCTGACAAATCTGAGTCTTGCAAACCCTGGTCTCGCAACTTGCGAAACTCCAAAGTGATAGTGTCGCGCAGGCCCCCATGAATCATCCGCCACCGCTCAATACTGCCGGAATTGCTCAAGAAGGAGGGTATAATCTCCCCATTGATGCTGGTGTAACGCCCGGAATCTCTCCAATTACTTGGCCCAAAATTGTTGTAGGACTCAATGACACCTGTGTCATTGTCGTCGCACTGCCAGAGGTTTTTGGAATTGGGACAGTAATATTGGATTTGCTGTAGCACCAAGATGCGCTCTGTTATGGACTGTCCGTCTTCTTTTTTCAACAAGGTGTCGATGTCGCCGTTCTTGCTTAAGGTTGGCAAGCGATCGCCGCGTACAATCAAAGCACCAACCATACCGCTTGATACTTGGAGCGCAGTTGAACCATGTCGATGCGGGTGATACCAAAAAGTGCCGGACGGATGGTCAACCGGGATGTTGTATTCATATTGAAAATTGACACCAGGATTGATGGACTCCAGCACGTTGTCGCTGTTACCAGTAGGACTAATCCATAAACCGTGGGAATGCAAATTTGTGCCGTTGAAGCAATGGGGTTTATTGATATCGTGTTCTGAATCTGTGCAACTAGGATCGATCTTAAGTTTATTTGTCAGGCTAATACGAACAGTGTCACCTGGTTTGACCTCAATGGTTGGGGCTACATAGGTTGGGGTCACATCAGGACTCTTCTTTTTGGCGTTGTGGTCAACATAGCTACGCAAGCGCACTTTATCATAAACCAATTCTAGAGACTCTGGATCTGTTGGATTTACTCTTAGTTTTGCTGGATTCAAGAGCTTGCCGACAGTATAGTCAACATCAAGATCGAACTGTTTCTCTACATTGGTTTCTTTCGTCGCTAGTGGTTCATCTGAGGGTGTCGTAGCTGGGCTGACTGTCTTGCGAAATCCCAACGATGGGGGATTTTTGACAAAGCCTTGTGATGGTTTTGAAATCTCCGGGGGGCTTTCTACTGGTGCAGCAATGCGTTCTGCTGGTTGTGGATTTTCCACGACGCTTTCTGCTGGTGCTGCTTGTACAGATTGCAGTGGGAACATCATCAAGACCGATATCAAAGCTGCAAAAGCAAGCACTTTCCAGGCTTGAATTAAACCCGGATAATGAGATTTGTACTCAAATTTCTTGAACATTTATTAATCCTTAACTAGATTTGATTAGGCTGTGGGCAAGTGTGTCTTGAAAGCCTCCAACTAGCACGACGGTGCAAAGTGCAAAACATCGAAGAAATACATTTCACTTAATTCGGTGAAAGCTTTGCTGGATAAGAGTTTTTTAATGTGTTTCTGGAAAGCTTTGAGTAATGTAAATTAGATACCCTAGTGAGGGTGCGATCGCTCTAGTCAGTACCAGAATCGTCGTTGAAAACCCTACTATTTCTTCAGATGACAAAAATTTTCTAAATCACAATTTCAGTAAATGGAAAACTTTTGTAAATTGACAAAATAATCACAGTTTCAGCCGAAGTTCTGAGGCTGAAGATTATGATTGCTTGCACTTTACTTTTAACTCACCCACAAAGCTCTTTCCTTGAAAACCAGACTATACGCTGAACAATATCCTACTCAGTAGTTGCTTGTTTTCAACATGGTGAAAACAAGCAACTATCAAGGTTCATAGGTTATGCAAAGCATATCTCTTAAGATAGATGCGTGTCAACTGTTTTTGGTATAAGTAAATTAAACAATTATTATTTTTTACACTATTTTGTGTTTTAAACTCAAATCTGCTGTTTTACTGATAAATTGAGAATTTAACAACCAAATTTAGCCAATAATCTGTGAAAGATGCAATCTCATCAATTAACATCGGATTGTTGATTGATGTTGTAGGCGATCGTTGCCCATGAAGAAAAGATGAAACCCCTGCGCTTGGCTGGGTGTAGGGATGTAGGGATATCACTTGGGTATGCTCTCAAGAAACACAGGGGTGTAGGGGTGTAAGGGTCTAGAGGTATAGCAACTGGCACTTGGGGTAGGGTGCGTCAGATGAGAAAAATCCTTGAATGTGTCGGAAATTATTGGGGCTGACGTACCCTACAGTTAGTTTGATTATGACTATCACCTGTCAAGAGTCACCTGTGTTTCTTGAGAGTAGGTGAAAACTATAACGCGGATTGACTTGTTTGGATTTTGATTCAATTCTAATTGTTGACCTTACATCCAAAAGCCAACGCAATAAAAGTTTGCAGTTAGCAAGCCTGCCATTCTATATAAATGGGGAGAATTTGAGAGTTTATGTTTATTTACCTCAATAGTTTACATTACCAACAGGGTGAGTGAAAAATCACCCTATCAGGTGATCTAAATGTATGAGTTCTAATTGGGTAAAAAAGGAGATTCTAGTAATAGAAAACAAAGATAAAACATAACCCCGGTGGGGAGAAGAATATGAAATTTGCAAAAATTGCCGCCTCTACATTTGCTGTTGCTGCTGTAGTTTTCAGTGCTGGAGTTGCTTCTGCTCAAACTACAGAAAACATTCAGACAAACGGTCTGACAGGTAGTTATGTCGGTGCAGGTATTAGTGCTGGAGTCACTAATGGCGGAAGACAAAATGATGCCGCAACATTCGGTGGAAATGTTCAAGGGCGCTACGCTATCACCAATACACCTGTCTCTATTCGTGGTGCAGTTTTGTTTGGTGGAGACTCAACAGCAATTATGCCTATCTTGACTTATGATGCACCCATTGCCAAAAACACCAATGTCTATCTAGGTGGTGGTTACTCTTTCCAAACTGATGAAGGCAAAGCTAGCCAGTTAGGCAACCAGAATGCACCTGTACTCACCCTGGGCGCTGAATCTGAAGTTGCGAAAAACATCGTCATCTATGGTGATGCTAAGTGGGGTATTGATGCCTACCGCAATAGTAATGCTGATGCTGTAAGCTTGCAAACTGGTGTCGGCTACCGCTTCTAATTAGAGAAATAGACAATTAAGTAGGGGTGTACAGTTGTACACCCCTATTCATATATCTCCAAAGCGAGGAGTTTGTTAACTCCTCGCTTTGAAATGACCTATCGGCACTGGCGATATTTGATGTGGTAAACCAAACCACGGTGGGAAAGGTCAAAAGAGTCAACAGTAGCTATGCCTTGACCACTAGCAGTCATCGCCGCATTGACCCGCATATTTACGCTATCACCACACCGTGACCAGACATCAGCTACAGTCACTAATTCGTCTCGGACGTTGTAGTCTGTTTCGCCTCTAAATGTTCTAGAAAAAACAGGCCCACGCTGACCAGCAAAGAAGTATTCTGCTCGGAGTCTGCCGGTTGTAGAAGGAGCTACATAGCCTCGATAATCAGCATCGTAGAAGGAGATTTGAAAGCCTTGAGGAACCTTAATAGGAATGCTCATGTTACAGCTTTTACGCCTTTCTGCCGCCCTATTTCCTTCAGCTACAAACTTATCAAATAGAATAGTTAGCTCTTGACCATCAGGACTGACGCTGACGCTAGCAGATCCATCAGGGCAACCGTTACCGCCATATTCTGCACCTAAAATTTGAACTTTGGTGTTAGCAAGAGCGGGGCCTACTGAAGCTGTAATTAATGTAGCAGCAGCTAGAAATGCTTGAACAAAATTAATAGATGTTTTTTTGAAGTTTTGGTTAGTCATTACGCACCTGACTTTAGTGTATTTAACAGTATTAGATTCAAATCCTTTGCAGAGAGTTCCAGAAAAATAGACTAAAATAATTTACATCAATCATATTTTGTTTTGAAACCAGAACTGTATTACATATACCTGATTTAATTAACTTAAAGTTTTGTTACATTTTCAGATTTTTAATCAGTCTATATCCATAGATTAAGTTGTTTATCAATATGTTAATTGCAATTTTTCCAAGGTCACAAATTATTAAAGCATAGTGTGAATGCCTATTAAATAAAGGGTTATAGCAAAAAATACCAGCTTAAAAGCATCATGAAAAGCTGATATTTATTGAAGTAAATATATTTACTCACTCAAATTAAGCCAAACAGATTTAACTGAATGACTAATAAGATAAGCTCAATTAAACTCAGTAACTTTAGTCAGAAAAAATGTATAATTTATAGGGATAGTAAAAAATGAGTAAGGTTTTACTACCACCAAATAAGATAGTTGACTGTCTAAAATTAGCAATATTATGGTTAAATAATTGTGATTTGTTACCTTTGAGTTTTTTGCGAAGTATTGAAGATTCAATGTGTACTTGCTTAATGACTGAAAATTTTGTCCTGTGTTCCCGCAAAATTACGTAAGCGATCGCTCCTAATTATTAAGACTACTTTATAAAGAAATGTGGTGTGTTACGGCTAATCCTGACCCCTCGCAGTCCCAAATCCTTGCATAGCCTTGCCAAAATCTCGGCAACACATCCATTATCTGTAAGGACACACAGCTAGCTGTGCGCCCCTACTCATCTGCGTTTATCTGCGTTCAATTTTTTCAAATCCATTGCCACATTTTAGCCAAGCCACGCCATTCACATCTGAATGATAGCAATCTAGGCTCTCTCCCTAGACAACACCTGCACCAGATGCTTGCTTTTTCCCATCTTCCGCAGCATCCCATCCTATCTGCTTAAGTTGCACCTTCAGACCGCTTTCTGGGCGTAAAGTAATTGAAGGCTGCGGCACGATTGAATATCCAGCTACTAAGTCTATTTGAAACTTTTGGGCGATAGTTGCCAATAACAAAGCCGCTTCCATCTGAGCGAAACCTTTACCAATACAAATCCTTGGCCCATCACCAAAAGGAATGTATACACCTTTTGGCAATTGCTTCTCCAACTCCTGTGTCCAACGTTCTGGTTGAAAAGCTTCGGGGTGATCAAAATACTTGGGATGGCGGTGCATTACCCATTGGCTGATCATGATTGATGTACCTTGAGGAATTTCGTAATCGCCAATCTGCGTATTAACTGCTGCTTCCCGTCCTAAGAGAGAGACTGGAGGATATAACCGCATTGATTCCTTCATAACTTGCTGTGTATACACCAACTGTGCCAGGTCTTCTAATGTTGGTGACTTTCCTTGCAAGACTCGATTTAGTTCTGATTGTAATTTTTCTCGCGCTGCGGGATTTTGCGACAAAAGCATCCATGTCCAAGATAAAGCATTGGCGGTAGTTTCATGCCCTGCCAACATCAAAGTAGCAACTTCATCCCGTAGTAGTTTATCATCCATCTGTTGACCAGTTTGTTCGTCTTTCGCCTCCATTAACATACTTAACAAATCATTAGTTTTTTCGTTGCTCTGGCGACGTTGTTGTATGAGTTTGTAGATAGCTTCATCCATTTCGGCGATCGCATGACGATAACGGATATTTTCTGGTCTAGGAAACCATTCCCATACCAGAAAATTCTGCTTGCGCTTACTCTCAAACCAGTGCATTGCTATATCCAAGGCGTTAGCAACAACCTTGGCTTCTTCTGCATCAACTTCCGTATTAAATATGCACTTCATGACAATTTCTAAAGTTAAACGCATCATATCCGCATGGATATCATGGGTTTCGCCATCACGCCAGCCTTGCAACATCTTGTTGGTGTAGTCCACCATAATTTGGCTATAGCCATTAATCCGTTTTTGGTGAAATACTGGTTGAGCAAGGCGACGTTGCTAAAACCAGGATTCTCCTTCTGCACTTAATAAACCTTCTCCCAGTAAACTTTTTAAAGTACGGAAGCCCCGGCTTTTAATAAAATCGTGGCGATTTTTGAGAACTTCTTCTATGTAGTCGGGGTTAGTTACTAAGCAAGCTGGTGTTAACCCCAACTGCAAAGGCACAATATCACCATAATCACGACAACGAGTTAGAAATTCTAACGGGTCTTGTCCTAGTTCCAGTAGATGACCAACGATAGAATTAACTGGTGGTGATGGTAACTCGAATATATCTGTAGCCATAGGAAAGTTCCTTGAAGTAAATATGTCCTCAAGAACGTTAATTCAGCCTTGGTGAGAAATTCTTCACTACATAGAGGGATTTATAGCTTTTCTTACCGCAGTGAGAAGCAAGAATAATTAAACGCAGATAAACGCAGATGGACGCAGATAAATTTTTACCGCAGCATATAGATAAGGGTTAGCCTATTGCGATTTGCGGGGGACTGATTCACACCGATTTACACTATCTTCCCGATTTTCTGGCAAAACCGCGAATATAGGAGTTCCGATTTGCTATAAGTAGTGTTGTCTTATGATGGACGTAATTTCCAAAATTGCTGCTCAATCATTAATGGTGAACAATACGCCCGTTACTACAGTCTATGTTAATCCCACAAATGGGAATGATGCTAATGCAGGTTCACGGCAAAGTCCGTTTAAAACCCTCACCCGTGGGTTAAAAGTGAATCCCCCGGCAATTATCCAGCTAGCGGCGGGAACTTATAATACTGCTAATCAAGAAGTTTTTCCTCTGGTAATTCCGGAAGGGGTAATTGTACTAGGTAACGAAGCTAACAAAGGGGCAGGGATTTTGATTTCTGGAGGTGGAGATTATCAAAGTCCCAGTTTTAGCTTGCAAAATGTTACTGTAATTTTACTCAACAAAGCTAGTCTCCGGGGTGTGACTGTTACAAATCCTATAGCTAAGGGTTCTGGTGTTTGGATTGAATCTACAACCCCTAGTGTAGCTAACAATACTTTTACTAATTGTGGTCGAGAAGGTGTATTTATTAGTGGTACTGCTAAACCTGCGATTTTAGATAATGTGTTTGTGCAGAATACAGCTAGTGGTTTATTTATGGCACGCAACTCTAAAGGGGAAGTGTTGCGGAATATCTTCCAAAAGAATCCTTTGGGTATAGTTATTAGCGACTTTGCTGCACCTCTAATTGCCAATAATAAATTATCCGAAAATCGGACGGCGATCGCTCTCTCACGCAACGCCCGTCCTGTCCTCCGCAATAACTTTATCTTCAAAAATACCCAAGGCGGCTTGTTAGTCAATGAAAACGCTGTCCCTGATTTGGGTAGCCCTCAAGATGCGGCTGGTAATATTTTTAGTAATAATGGTGAGTTTGATATTCAAAATTCCACAACACAGCAATTAATTTCTGTAGGTAATCAGTTGAACCCTACCCAAGTCAAGGGAAGGGTGGAATTTTCGGTGGCGACGATAGAAAATCCCGTTGTTAACACTAATTTTATTGACTTACCTGGGCATTGGGCAGGCGCTTTTGTGGAAGCATTAGTTAAGAAGGGTTTCCTTAGCGGTTTCCCTGATGGCACATTCGCCCCCGATGCACCCATCACCCGCGCCCAGTATGCGGCGGTAATTGCTAAAGCCTTTCAGTTACCTGCAAACAATCAGCCGCCTAAATTCAGTGATATTAAGCCAGATTTTTGGGCAGCAGCAGCTATTACCAAAGCCGCCCAGATGGGATTTATCAGTGGTTTTCCTGATGGGACGTTTCGCCCCGCGCAGAACTTAAGCAAAGTGCAAGCCATCGTTTCTATTGTCAATGGTTTAAAACTAAGCGGAGGTAGCCCGAATGTGTTGAATATATACCGCGATCGCGCCCAAATCCCTAGTTATGCCGTAAATCCTCTCACCATCGCTACCCAAAAGAGTCTGGTGGTGAACTATCCCCAAACCGACAGGTTAGAACCACTGCGCGATATCACCCGCGCCGAAATTGCAGCCTTAATTTATCAAGCTTTGGTGGCTAGTGGACAAGAAAAAGCGATCGCTTCACCATATATTGTTAGCGCCGAAGTTGATGTCCCCTCTTTCACCGACTTAACAGGACATTGGGCGGAACCATTTATTCGCGGTTTAGCCAGCATGGGGATCACCAACGGTTTCGCTGACGGTAGCTATCAACCCAATAAACCCATGACTCGCGCCCAATATGCAGCGATGGTGGCGGTAGCGTTTAACCCCCCTCCCAAACGCCCAGCTACGGATTTTGTTGACGTTCCCAAGAATTTTTGGGCATACAAAGCTTTACAAATCGCCGCTAGTGGGGGGTTTGTCAGTGGATTTAGCGATCGCACCTTCCGCCCCGACCAAAATGTGCAGAGGCTACAAGTCATCGTTTCTCTAGTCAACGGACTAGCCCTACCGACAGTTGATAGCAATAACCTCCTCACCTACACTGATAGTAATAATATTCCTGAATATGCTCGCAAAGCCGTGGCTACAGCAACACAACAAAGAATTGTTGTCAACTATCCAGAGCCGAAACAGCTAGCGCCAACCAGAGAAGCCACAAGGGCCGAAGTAGCCGCAATGGTTTATCAAGCCTTAGTTGCCATCCAAAGAGCGCCAACTATTAACTCACCCTATATTATTTCGACACTCAGCAGTTGACCTAGTAAAATGAGAAACACTGCTTTTGAGGCGGGAAACTCTTGGTAATAAATCCTACAGCCAAAAACGCGCTAGGCTATATGCGATGGGTCGATGATTCACACCTATTGCCAGCAGCCAAAGGTCTTATGTCAACATCAGTACCAAACACTTATGCCAAACTGGCAAAAGCCCTACTAATTCACTATAGTTTTGACCTCAGTGGTTATAGTGCCGATGAGTTAGTTAACCGTTGGCAAAAGCATTATCCCAGCCACTGGCTGCATTTAGCTGTGATTGAAGCCCTATATCAAGGTCGCTATAAGGGTATATCAGTGCAGCAAATTTTGGCGTTTTGGCAAAGGCGGGGTCAGGAAATATATCATTTCAACATGGAGTTTGAACGTCTGATTTGTAGCAAGTTTCCCGAAACCTTAACTGCAATGGCTGCACCAGCTTTACCACCTGTATCTCGCCCAGTTGATCAAGTGGGGATCAACCAAAATCACACCATACAATTGATGAGTTTCCCACAACAGGAACCAGTCAGCCACCAAGAGGAACAGCCAGATGAAAAGGTGTTGGCGCTGGTGAGTATGAGTAGTATGGAAGTCACTGTCAAAGAGCCTGAGTATGCAGAATCTATATCAGTAAACTCTGACATATCCACGAAACAGCTACCTATATCAGTGACGCATCCACCCATTGGGCAGTTTACCCCCCAAACAAGCGATCGCTCCGAGTCCTTCACATCAAAACTCAAAGCCATATCTGGCGAAAATCCTAGTTAAGCATCTCTGTACATCTTTGCGTGAATATACCTTATAATGGTCTAAGCTGCTCTAACACCTGAGAGTCCAGATATTTCTGCTCTATCATCTCTACTGAATTATCACACTTTGCAATATTTCTTGATAACTTGTCATAAGTTAAAGGTATTTCGGTAGACCCTTAGATGTATTCAGTCTCGGCCCCATCAAAGATTTAAGCATTTCTGATGTATTCAGTCTCGGCTCAACCAAAGATTTAAGCATTTCTGATGTATCCAGTCTCGGCCCCATCAAAGATTTGAACATTTCTGAGGTATTAGTTCTCGGCTCAAGCATAGATTTCAAAGCCTCTGACAAAGGGTTAAATATTTCTGATGTGTTCAGTCTCGGCTCAACCAAAGATTTGAACATTTCTGAGGTATTAGTTCTCGGCTCAAGCACAGATTTGAATATCTCTGACTCTGGTTTAGTTAAAGTTTTATTTAACTCTTTTATTAAAGGTGAATCTGAATGTTCAAAATATTCTTTCACTTCTTCTTTTGTCTCTAATATCTCGTTCTCAGACAGTTTGGTCTTTGTGCTATCTAACATAGCCAAAATTTCTGCTTTTTTGTCATTTAATAACTTTAAAACACCAAGCCTTATTGGTCGATGGTGCATTACTTTATGTCGCTGTTTAATCACAACGTTGAGAGATTTTTGAAATTCTTTCCAGCTTTCCTCACTATAAAAGAAATTAGAAAATATATCCCAAAAATGAACTTTTTCAATCTTTCTAGTTAGTTTAGTTGTAATTTCGCTTACAGAATTACAACCAGATATAATTTCTAAAACATCCTTTACTGATAGCTGTTTATCCTCTGACCATCCAGATACTTTAGCAGTAATAATTTTGATTAAATCGTCAAATTGTGTAAATTCTAAAGGATCTAGTGATAAATCATTACTTTGATGCTTCTCACGAACAGATTCAACACTTTTTCGGATTTCTGGTGGAGCAAAACTGCTCCACCAATCAAATCCTAAAACTTCTACAAGAGCTTGACTAATAAATGCTCGGAATCTTTGCTCTATCTCTGCCAATATAGGATAAGCTTGCCGACGTATTTCATCTCCAGCTTCGTCAAGCTGACGTATAAATTTTAATTGACGCTTATTAAGAAGTTTGTCGTTAATTTTATCATGACAGGCATCAACAATATCAAGATTTCCTTCAATTTCAAGTACCAAAAATCCATTATCGTCAGGATTAATGCTAAAAATAATATGTGTTATATATTTTTGTAATACATGTTGGGTTTCTTGTTTAAGTTCATTTAAAGTTATTTGTTGATTACTAAATAAAAACCGTAGACGATACAAATCAGGTTGAGGCATTTTTGGTAAACCACATAACGAATATTTGAATATTTATTATATTAACAGTCGAATTTTGCAGTTATCTAAGTGAAAAACCGTAAATTTGGAAATCATAGCCATTTCATAGCCATTTCATAGCCATTTCATAGTCATTTCATAGTCAAAAACGCAAGTGGGAAACGTGGGATTTGCAAATCATAGCCAAATCATAGCCATTTCATAGTCATTTCATAGTCAAAAATACAGTTCAGGGACTCAGATTTTGACTATCTGAATCCCTGCAATGGCTGAAACCCTTGATTTATCGTTGATTTTTTAGGTAAAATAAAAAGCCCGTGACGAGGATTGAACTCGTGACCTCACCCTTACCAAGGGTGTGCTCTACCACTGAGCCACACGGGCAAAAATTGTTTATGTATTTAGATTTTGAATTATATTATAATCCAAAATCTAAATTTGAAGGTGGGCCGGGCTGGATTTGAACCAGCGTAGGCGTAAACCAACGGATTTACAGTCCGTCTCCATTAACCACTCGGACACCGACCCGTATGTCCCACGATTTACAATGATAGCAGCGTATTTTAGGAATGACAAGGGGGTGGGGGAAAAATTTTTTGAGTTTGTAGTAAGGACTTTAGTCCTGAATAGAACTTACGCATGAACACGAAAAATAAACGGTTTTGACAAGAGTGTGAGGCTGTAGATATTTAAAATCCTTACACCCCTACACCCCTACACCCCTACACCCCTACACCCAGCCTCAACAGATAACCTTTGTGCGTAAGTCCTACTAATCTAAGAGTTCACCCGTTTCTTGCAGTGAGTGCAAGCGGCTGTATATCCCCTCATGACGCAGGAGTTGATCGTGACTACCGACTTCGGCTATTCTGCCCTTATCTAAAACTACAATCTTGTCAGCTTCCCGCACTGTACTTAGACGGTGAGCAATGATGATTGTGGTACAAGTACCCTGAATCGATCGCATCGCTAATTGAATGGAACGCTCAGACTCGTAATCTAGACTAGAGGTAGCTTCGTCAAAAATCAGCACATCAGGTTCTACTAGCAAAGCTCTAGCAATACCTAAACGCTGTCTTTGTCCACCAGATAACCTTACGCCACGTTCCCCGACAACCGTGTAATAGCCTTGGGGGAGGTGCTGCACTACTTCGTCAACTCTGGCAATTTTACAGGCTTCTCTGACTTGCTCAAGGGTCGCCTCTGGTCTACCGTAGGTGAGGTTATCCATCACCGTCCCGTTGAACACGTCTACTTCTTGGTGAACGATCGCCAATCTGCGTCTATACTTACCTACATTCAAGGTGCGAATATCTTCACCATCAATGAGAATTTGCCCATCTTGCGGTTCAAAATATCGCAGTAGCAGTTTCACCAAGGTAGACTTACCAGAACCAGAGCGCCCAACTAACGCCACTGTTTGGTATGGTTCAATTAATAAGTTGATATCTTGCAACACTTTCCGGTTAGCATCGTAGCCAAAACTGACATGAGAAAATTCAACTTTGCCAGTAAATTTATAAGCTTCTGATTTGTCATCTTCCAACAGAGTAGCCGCATCATATCCAGTAGGCTCTTGCATAAACTCGTGATACCGTAGCATGGAAGAATAGCGGCGAGAAAAACCTTCTGCTAATGTGCTAATTGGTTCCAACTCAGAATAAGCCATGCTAGAAAGAGTTAAAGTCATGACAAAATGACCCAGGGAAATTTCACCGCCTACCGTAGCAGCTAAAGTTAATCCCAAAATAGCGAACACGCAAAACTGAATCACAGTTTTTTGCCAAGTCAGCAAAATAACATAATCTTTGTGAACGCGATAATCAACTAACTTTAACTCACGGTCTAAACGTCGCTTTTGTCGGTTCAGTTCTCTTGCTTCTGTAGCAAAAGCTTTAACTGTTTTGATGTTAGTAATTAACTCAGACGTGCGGCTTTCGGTGTTTTCCATGTACTTATCTAGAAGCCCTTCGTGTCTGATAATTTCCTGTAACTTTCGCAAGCTAAAGGACAAAATCAAAAAGAAAGAAATCAGATATAATACCGCAATTCGCCATTCAATCACGACAATAAATACAAAGATTCCTAGCACCCGCAGCAGTTTGGGAATTAACTGTCCGCCGATTTCTGGATATGTCCAAGTGTGATTAGAAATACCTCTACCTAACCGCCCTGCTATCCTTCCGGGGTTATTAACGTCATAAAATTCTATAGGAAGTGTGAGAATTTTCTCAATCGCTAATTTGCTGTTTTCCCGACGTGACCTTAAGGCTATATCCCAGTGAAACCAATTGGTTAACCAAGGTTGCGTCGGCGCTCTAACCACGGTGACAAGAAACACTAAACCCAGTAACACACCTAAAGATAGAGGTTTACTAACTGGATAATTAGTTAACTGGGATACAATTGCGATCGCACCCTCTAGAGGTTTATCTAAAGGTTGATTGGACAAAACGTTTAAAATTTGCCCAATTGCATAAGGGACAACTAAATCCACAATTTCGTAAATGCTGGACGCTGCAATACTGAACAGACTCAGATTCCAATCGTCCCGAAAATAATTGACAATATCTTTAAGTTTAGCCATGATGCACACTGCCCAAGAGCCGAGCGTTAGCTTGGAGCTTTTATGTTACATTCATGCTACATATGTAGTCAATAGCTAAATTATGAAATCACCCATTTGGATGAGTTTGCTTATTTTAGGTAACAGGTGACAGGTGACAGGTGACAGTTGTTATTTTTCCCTTTATCCTTTCCCCCTTCCCCCAGTCCCCAGTCCCCAGTCCCCTAATGAGGAAAAAATTCCAGGCGATAGCGGTAAAGGGCGACTGGGCGAGAACCTGCGGCGAAATAATCAGGGTCTTGGGGTGAGAGGTAGACAGCAGTAACTTGATCTGCTTCAATTGCTGGGGACGATGTGGAAAGCTTATGGTAGGCGGTGGTAGATTCGACTGAGTTTAGGTAAGGGCGTGAACCGCCTTTAAATAGTTGCTGAAAGACTTCTGAGGTAATAAATTTACCATCTGGGGTGGTTTCTGTAGCTCTTGCTGTGACGATGGAAACTAATTGGCGTTCACCGCGTAAAAATGTAATTTGACGATTGGGCGAATCTGGATCTACTTTGACTGATAATACTGCTTCATCACCTAAATAAGACCTAGCCAAGTTTAAACTGTTAAATGCTCTATCGGCTACTAAATTTGTGGATACGGTCTTAGGAATTAATTTTAAGCTAGTGATAGGCGATTGCACACCTTCTCCTTGTAACAATTGCTCTTTCACAAACCTTACTAAAAAACTCACAGGCTGATTTAATTGTCGGCGATTTCCTTCAAACCCTGGTGTCACAATATCCGGTGCTAAAGGCGCAGCTAAATCTACTAAAGTACTCTTAACTTCCCAAGTCCCCGCCATCCATTCAGGGTAAATCAAATCTCCCTTAGCAGGCTGCACAGAAGTTAGTTTTTCCCACTGGGGAAAATGATTCAAGCGTTCAGATAATTCACCCGCGTTTGCTTGTTGATTCCAGCCCAATAGAAAGATAATAATTAAGCAGAAATTGCCAATAATTTTAATAATAAGCGTAAATTTCATGTTTGCAAGTTTGTAGTGAGGGCTTTAGCCCTCTTGAAGATAAAATAGAAGGGCTGAAGCCCTCACTACGAGACGCTACGCGAACACTACGAACATTATTAAAGTATTATCGGTGCAGGTTCCCAAATTTCGCCGTATTTTTCTTTTAAAGCCTGCCAAGCTTCTACCTGTCCAGGTTCATATTCTCCGGGTTTGCCCCATTGCAAGAATAAGCTTAAAGCCGACTCTTGTTTATCATCTAAAAAGCGGATGGCGTAGGTTGTAAAATTACCGCGTTTTGCTTCACCAGTTTCAAACTTCACTTGAGTAATCTTGTCCATATTCAAGTGAAATTCAAAGCCTTCGGTGTGCATATTGGCATATTTACCTTTAGCCAATTCTGCATAAAATAGCTTTTCTATTTTCCCCCGCGCCTCTAACACCGCCGCACTACTAGTAACAATTAACCGCAGAGTTCCCAACTGTTCACAAGCCTCTAAAAACCCCTTCAAATCAGCACTCATACCCTTCCCCTTGTCACTATTGACTGATAACTGATAACTGATAACTGATGACTGTTAACTGATGACTGTTGACTAACTCTCATACTGTTCATAGGCGCTGACGATGCGCTGTACTAGCGGATGACGCACGACATCTTTTTGGGTAAATTCACAAACGGCAATACCTTCTACATTCTTTAACACTTGTAATGCTACCGTTAAACCTGACTGTTGATTCATCGGTAAGTCGGTTTGTGTGGTGTCGCCTGTAATTACCATCCGCGAACGGAAGCCCAAGCGGGTTAAAACCATTTTCATTTGGGCGGGTGTGGTATTTTGGGCTTCATCAACAATAACAAAAGCATGGTTGAGGGTGCGTCCACGCATATAGGCGAGGGGTGCAACTTCAATAATGCCCCGTTCTATGAGGTTTGGGACTTTTTCTTGGTCAATGAATTCGTAAATTGCATCGTACAAGGGGCGGAGATAGGGGTTAATTTTCTGCTGTAAATCACCTGGTAAAAAACCTAACCTTTCCCCAGCTTCTACCGCCGGACGGGTCAAAATCAGCTTTTCAACTTGATTGGCGAGGAGTGCTTGCACGGCGACAACTACGGCGAGATAGGTCTTACCAGTCCCAGCCGGGCCGATGCAGAAAGTTAGGTCACGTTTACGGATGGCTTCGATGTATTGGCGCTGTCTGAAGGTTTTGGCGCGGACTTCTTCACCTCGACGAGTTCTGGCTAAGACATCTCGCTGTAATTCTTTAAGTTCGTCTTCACGGTGAGTATCTAGTGCGTGACGGGCTGTTAAGATATCAGCACTAGAAATAGTATTGCCCTGAATCCAAATATTTTCTAGCGATCGCACTAATTTCGCCGCTAACTCTCTTTGCTGTTCTGTGCCGAAAATGTGTAACTCTTGCCCACGCAGCACTAAATTCGCCCCTGTTTGTCGGGAGAGAATTTTGAGATTTTCTTCTCTATCACCCGCAAGTGCGATCGTACTGTCAATGTTAGGCAGCTGAATTATCAAGGCATCTGCCATAGGTATTTTTTAATTTGTTTTATGAGTCAGTTGTCATTTGTGAGGCAGTGCGGTGGGCGGGTTCCCCGACTTGTAGCAACTGCCGAACCCGAAGGGTCAGTTTTCAGCGTTGCACTGAGCTTGCCGTTCTCTACGAGAGGCTGCGCCAACGCGTTAACGTCTCTGTTCGCGCAGCGTCCCGGAGGGAAAGAGAAGTGTTGCTTTTGAGCTATCAATTCAATACTGATTACTGAGCAAATTCCACCCCAAGGGAATGGATATTTTTACAAAGTTTATAAGTATCTTCTTGAGTTTTTATCTCATTTTAGATATGTCACTATTTTTACCATTTTATAATAAAAAAGCTGATTAAACTTAGACTCCACAGAGGTTTTGCCTAAATTTACCAATAAAAATAATTTTTATAATTTGTAACTAATTATTTTGAAGTAGAGACGCAATTACGCCTCTACTTGATTGCGGTTTGAGCGAAAAATAACACCAAACCTTAACTACCTCATCAAAGAAATTACTCTGATTTAGTAGCGTCCCCCCTTGCGTGCAGCTTCTGCTTTGCGCTTGCGACGCAAACTAGGCTTTTCGTATCTTTCCCGACGTTTAACTTCCGATAAAATCCCGGCTTTTTGAATTTTCTTTTTAAAACGTCTAATTGCCGAGTCAATCGACTCATTCTCACCCAAACGGACTTCAGCCACTCCCTGGATTCACCTCCTGGCAGAGATTCTCACAGTAGTTGTGCATAACCATCATTAACTGAATACAGTAGCTAACTTTTAATCGAAGGTTCTGAGCGGGCAATTAAAACCGCTCAGGCTTCTTCTTTATTTTTAACCTAGTACAGCACAGATTTAATCAATCAACCACTCAAAATATGTGAAAAGCTGCTTAATTTAGCTTTTTGCATTTTGATTTTTGTGTACCAGTACTAGCGAGTTCGTGGTTTTACAATTGGTCGCGGTGCATTGCCACTTCTTTCTCGTGACCTTGGCGGTGGTCTGTGTTCTTGTTGGTCATCCTCAACAAACATACCTTCTCGCCCTGGGGTGCTACCGTAAATATCCAGGTAAACTGATTGTCCAGAAAGTTCTGCCGCAGCAGCAATTACTGTCCGAATCGCCTGAATATTACGTCCCCCTCGACCAAACACTTTTCCTTTATCCGAACTTTCAAAGGCGATGCGAATCCAAGCCCGTTTTAGGGTTGGAGAAATTTCACAATCGACGCTTAAAGACTCTGGGGCTTCTAAAAACGGCTGCATCAAAAACTTGACTAGCCCAACGTAATTAGGACTAGCGGTTAGTGAGTTAGCCGTTAGACTATGATTCGGCTGCTGTTGCTCTGACCTGTTCAAAGACATTTTGTTTTTCTAAAATGCGACGTACCGTGTCTGTGGGTTGAGCGCCTTGTTGTAGTCGCTTGACGATGCCAGGGACATCCAATCGCACTTCATCGGTTCTAGGATTGTAAAAGCCCAACTCTTCCAAGGGGCGACCATCGCGGCGAGAGAGGTCGTTGGCAGCAACAATGCGGTAGCTCGCTTCCCGCTTTTTACCGAATCGCTTCAAGCGCAGTTTGATCATGATTGAAGAAACATTCTCCTGTTTGTGGGTAATTGAGGAAGTAGCTGTCTTGCAAAACTTCCTTTACTGAAATGCTAATTTTAACATATTGGTCAGTTGTCGGTGGTCAGTTGTCGGTGGTCAGTTGTCAATAGTCAATAGTCAACAGTCAATAGTCCAGATCAGGAAACCTTTACATTAGGCTAGAAACTAATGACCAATGACTAATGACTATAAATTCCCAAAACCTTTTTTCTTTTTGTCTTTGGGTTTTTTCTTCTTTGTGCCTGCGCCGCCGCCGTTGTAACCGCGCCAGCCTGGGGCTGAGGGACGACCAGCACCAGCATAGGCGTTACCCATACCGCCACCGCCGAACATTCCGGGCATTCCGGGGAAGTTACCTTGACCCATTTGCTGCATGAGCGATCGCATTTTTTGGAAATCAGCCACCAATTTATTCACATCTGCCTCTTTATAACCGGAGCCGGTGGCAATTCTCCGCCGACGGCTGGGGGAACTGGCGAGTAAATCAGGGTCGCGGCGTTCCTGCATAGTCATGGAATTAATCATCGCCTCGCACCGCTTGAGTTGGGTTTCTCCCTGCTTTAACTGATCATCAGAAAGCTTACCCATCCCCGGAATCATCTTGAGAATACCCCCCAGCGACCCCATATTCTTTAACAGCCGTAGCTGCTTCACGAAGTCGGTAAAGTCAAACTTTGCTGACAGGATTTTCTCCTGCATTTTCTCGGCATCAGCCAAGTCAAATTCTTCCTGAGCTTTTTCTACCAAGGTCAGCACGTCACCCATGCCCAAGATGCGCGAGGCCATCCGGTCTGGATAAAACGGTTGCAGGGCTTCGACCTTTTCACCCACACCCACAAATTTAATCGGTGCGCCGGAAATTTGCCTTACAGATAACGCCGCACCACCACGGCTATCACCATCCATTTTGGTGAGAATTGCCCCCGTAATGCCGATTTGCTCGTGGAAGGTGCGCGTCAAGTTAGCGGCTTCTTGACCCGTCATTGAGTCCACTACCAGCAAGGTTTCATGGGGCTGGACGGTTTGTTTGATGCGGGCTAATTCCGCCATCATATCCTCGTCAATTTGCAAACGACCAGCTGTATCAATGATGACAGTGTTTACACCCTCGGCTTTGGCACGTTCCACACCTTGACGGGCAATTTCTACCGGGTCGGCATCGCTTCCCAATTCAAATACAGGTACGTCAATTTGTTTACCCAAGGTAATCAACTGGTCAATAGCGGCTGGACGATATACGTCTGTGGCTACCAACAAGCAACTGCGGTCTATTTTGCGTAAATGTAAGGCTAACTTAGCTGTAGCTGTGGTTTTACCAGTACCTTGTAACCCAGCCATCAACACAATTGTCGGCTTTTCTTGGGCTTCCGCCAGGGGAACATTCTCCTCCCCCATCACCTGCACCAACTCATCATAGACTATCTTGATGAACTGCTGGTCAGGTCGCACGCCTTTAACAACTTCGGCTCCCTGGGCCTTGGCTTCAACTTCGCTAATAAAATCTTTGACTACTTGCAGGTTAACATCTGCCTCCAACAGGGCGCGGCGCACTTCCCGCAATGCGTCTTGAATATTAGAGTCGGAAATTTTATCTTGCCCGCGCAGTTTTTTCCAGGCGGATTCTAAACGGTCGGCTAATGCGTCAAACATATCTTAGGTACAGTTATTGAGCCAATGGGGATGTCCGAATCAGCGATAAGTGCGATTCAGAAATTTTTATAATGTATTATTTACCAGCTTAGTAGTTTTTTTCCCGACTTGAGCAGGGGAATACCCACACTCTTGTTGTCACTGGGGATATGGGGGATGAGGAGGATGAGGGAGATATGGCAAGCTAAGGCTGTTGAGCTATTTGCTGACCCCTCCCAACTGTTGGTGCTGACAAGTGTTGAGTAGGTTTACGGTGTGGGCGCAGGGGAAGGATGTTTCCCTGCATAGTAAACAACGACTTTCAACTGTTGAGAATCAGGAACATAAAATACTCTGTCCCCTTTTGTCACTTCGTATTCCCATGCCCCTTTGTAGAGTTTGCCCTTCAAAGGGAAAACACGCCCTGGCTGTCGCGTGGTTGGTGCAGTACATAAATCCTCATAACAGCGTAGTGGACTGACACGACTAAAATGTTGCATTAGATTTTTGAGGTATTGATAGAAACCAAGATTTTTGATGTTTTCTAATGCACTATTTTAGCTGTGTCAATCCACTACAGTTAATTTGATTATGACACTTGCGTAAGTCCTACACAATTCAGTTTGTAGTAAGGACTAAAGTCCTTACTACAAACCTTAATTTATTTAGTCCGTTCTACTTAAAAAAGTTTGTAAAATAATGTTTATTTAACTGTTATTTATTGAAAATTCCAGCAGTTTATCCAGAAAATTTATTGTCGAACTCTGTAAAAATAGCTTGTTGTTTGCTGTTATCAAGTACAGAAAAAATTACACTTTTAAATCTGCCCCAAAACTGACCACCTGGTAATAAGAAATCTGCAAAGATTTGGGAAACTATTGCTGGGTCATTTTTAAAGACTCCACATCCCCAAGCACCTAAAACCAAAGCATCGCAGCCCTGGTTGGCTGCTAAACTCAAAAGTTTTGATGTCCGGCTTATAAGCACTTCAGGTATTTTGACGCTGAGGTGCGGTTGATTTTTCTGAATCATGCCAGCATTTGGTGCTGGACTGGTGATAAAATCTACAACATAGGGCTGTGTTAATAATTCACCATCATCGTTTTTGAAGACTGGACAACTCGGAGAATAAATCATGAAATCTGAGTACAAAAGCGATCGCTCATGGCGATGAAAATCATAATATTCTCGGCATTTCAACTGGCTTTTGTAGAGTGCTGAACTTCTGGCTAAACTTTCTTCCTGGGCTTGCGCTCCTTTGAGAAATCCACCACCTGGGTTTTTCGCAGAAGCAAAATTCAAAACACCAACTTGTTGAAATTTTCCACTTTTGGCTGTGCGTTCCGCTCCCATTAGTGTTGTCTCATTCCTGAGAGCAAATTCAGTTTCTGAGAAACGTGGAAGGCTATTCAGTACCTTAGATTCAATCTCCGCTAAATTTTCAGGGCTGTAGCACCTTGTTGAATACAAACAGTTTTCTAATTCGGGACTTATATAAACTTGATTGCCATTAGAGCAGATGTAGCCACCAATGTTAAGAATTTTTAAAGTATCTTCGGCGATCGCAATTCGTCTCATGGGTGTCGTTTTTGGACTTCTAGCTAATATGGCTTTTTACTCTATACTACATATACTACATAAATAATACAAAAATATCAAGTGTATATGTGTTTTCTTTGATAATTTTCTTTGAAAAACCCTTTCCTAAGCAGCTTCATATATTATTTACTGGTCTGTACTATTTATTTCTATTCCCCAGTCCCCAGTCCCTAAAAGGTAAATTCTCAATGGTTGAAGATAACGGTTCAATTCGCACTTTATCAGTTGATATTGGTGGTAGTGGTGTCAAAGCCTTAGTTTTGGATATTACAGGAAATCCTGTGACAGAAAGGGCGCGTGTTGATACACCCCAACCAGCAACGCCAGATGTTGTCATCAATGCAATTATAGTGCTAGCTGCTGCACAAGGTGAATTTCATCGGGTTTCTGTGGGTTTTCCAGGCGTAGTGCGTGGTGGAGTCACGGAAACGGCGGTAAACTTACATTCAGATTGGATAGGGTTTGATTTAGAAACGGCGCTATCGCAACGTTTAAATAAACCTGTACGGGTGATTAATGATGCTGATATGCAAGGTTTTGGTGCAATCAAAGGTAAGGGTGTAGAGTTGGTGATTACTTTGGGAACGGGTTTTGGTTCGGCGTTGTTTGTCGATGGTAAACTAGTGCCGAATATGGAAATGGGACATCATCAGTTTCGCAAGCGGGAAACTTACGAAGAACAACTAGGAAGGGCTGCGTTAGATAGAATTGGTCAAAAGAGATGGAACCGTCGTTTAGAAAAGGCGATCGCATCTTTGCAAAAACTCTTCAACTATGATTATCTGTATATCGGTGGCGGTGAAGCCGTCAAGGTAAATTTTCAGCTACCTCTAAATGTCAAACTCATTCCTAATATTACTGGCTTGTTGGGTGGTATTGCTTTGTGGAGAGACGATAAGAGGTAATATGGCAGGAGGCTAATTAAATATAAGTTTGTAGTAAGGACTTTAGTCCTTTCAAACCCAGCAATAGAGCGATAAATCGCTGACTACGAACAACAACTCATTTTATACAGGACTTACGCAAGTGTCACAATTGGTGGTTGGTGCGTGACGCTACAAGTCTCATGACTACGTTCAAATATTATCGCCAGTCACACACCCTACAGAAAAAATATGCCAGTTGCGTAAGTCCTATTATATTTAATCATGTCTACCTACTTAACTGTTCACTGTTAATATAGTAAATATTAAGTAGTGGACTGACACGACTAAAATGTTGCATTAGATTTTTGAGGTATTGATAGAAACCAAGATTTTTGATGTTTTCTAATGCACTATTTTAGCTGTGTCAATCCACTACAATTTAAGGTTTACTTTATAAATCATCTCTAACTGTTCACTGCTAATATAGAAACTTTAATTTTTAGCCTCTGTGTTCTTCGTGACTCTGTGGTTAATAAATTATTTTTTACCACAGAGTCAATAATACCCAATCTACTACTTTTTCACTAAAAAGTATACGGTGGCATACTCAGGTAATTGTCTGATATATTGCCTAAAAGAGCTTTGATTAGGAAAAATCCCTGATAAAAAATCAAGTTGATATAAGTTGGGTAAAAATGCACCGCCTGTATCTGCAATTACTCCCATTTGTAATTGCTTACGCCCACCTTGTGTATGTTCTAACAAAACTATTCTACCTAAACCAATATTTAAAACATCACCAGCAAATGTCACCCCTGGTTTAATAGATATTTTGGCATCAATCTTATGTCCATAGCCTTTAATTGCATCGACTTGGCGAAAATACCAATAACGCTTTTGCGCTGTTGGCTTCACACCTCGGATATAAGACATTCCATTATTTCTATCTACATTAAAAAATGCTCTACTACCATCTGTGAAATTTATCAGGATTGTACCTTGCATCAAAGCTTCTTCTAAACCATTGCGGGTTAAATAAGCTAGAGGTTCAACTTTACCAAATTCCTTGCCTCCAGGCTCATAAATACCAGATAATACATCTTGTTTTGTATATCTGGTATAGAACTTATCGGCAATATTGTTGTCTTTTAAACTATAGATTGGTGTGTTAAAAGTTGCTGTACGCTTTTTAGAACCTGGATGTGTAAATACAGCATATTTAGTAATTCTCAATTGCTTTTGAACTTGATTTTCTGGGTTATATGCTGTCCATTTAATAACTCGGAAGTTTTGGTTGATGAAATTGGGATTTTGTAACCGAGTGATGCGATTCTTGGCGATATCCTCTCTGAGGACTGTAATCATGAAATCCAGAGTTTTGAGAATATCTGCTGTGGTGACTTTTTGCGTACTCAGCAAGCCAGGACGTAAAATATCTGGGTCGTCTGTAGCGTGTTCTTGGAAGTATTGCCTTGTATTCACAAGAACAGTCAATAAATCTGACTGATTGACGTTAACTTTAGCAGTTGGTAGTTGTGATGGAGCTAAGATTTGATCACCATTAACACTAAATTTATATTTTCTCCACTCATCAATAATAGGATAGGTGATAGAGGTTGTGGCTAATTGGGGATTTGAGTTAGGTTGATGCTGATTTCTATTTTGAGAAGAGATTTCAGGCTGAGTAGTTCCTGTTTTTTGCCAAAAATTAGCACTTAAGTGGGCGTTATAAGTAGCAGCTTGAGAAGTGGATATTTGGGATGTATTAGCTGTTACTTGTTGATGGAAACTTAAATTTTTATCATCCTGGGGTTTTTGTTCTAGCTGTTTAGCTTGAGAGTAATTATTATAGATACTACTACTAGCTATACCGACAAATGATAACGTGGCAATACCTAGTAAAAGTCTAATTTTCGGGCTGAACAGGATACTCATAAATCGTTAACTAATTCACCATACTAATTTGCTGATGCAGTTTTAAATCAGTTATCAGTTATCAGTTATCAGTTATCAGTCCTGGCGGCGTATGGTGTGGTGTAACAGCGCACCAACGCCTTCCACCAATTGCTGTGGTGTTTACCCCAAGGATTTAACTGATAACTGTTCACTGTTCACTGGTCACTGTTAAAGCATCTGACAGGGCATTAAACCTCTTCCATCTATAGGGAGATCAGCCTAAGATTGCATTATAACCTGCATACTCGTGACTAAACTTTCATTTGTATTCTTTAGTCTTGGTTGAGATGATATCTACTAGCAAATATAAATACTCAGTAATTACATGAAAATTTATATTCGTCAGGAATATCTCTCCAGATTCATGAAAAGTTATTTGTATTTTCTCACGATCGCCATCACATATTCTTGTCGGTCAGGCAATTAGTAAGTTATACCAAATAGAATCAAACGCTACTGTTAGCAATTACACTTGGTAGTTTAATTAACCTCATAGCAAAATACCTAAAAAATAAAATGTTAAGTATCTCTATTAATCAGGATTTACCTCTGTCGCCGCGTTTGCTGACACCCTTACCAGGGCCTAAAGCTAAGGCAATTGTAGAACGCGATCGCGCCGTTACATCCCCCTCTTATACCCGTGACTATCCCTTGGTTGTCGCCCGTGGTCAAGGCTGTATGGTGGAAGATGTGGACGGTAATATTTTTCTCGATATGACCGCAGGTATCGCCGTTACCGCCACCGGACACGCCCATCCACAAGTAGTTAGGGCTATTCAGGAACAGTCCACAAGGCTATTACATATGTCGGGGACGGATTTTTATTATGAACCGATGGTGGAATTAGCGGAAAATTTAGCCAGTCGCGCCCCCTTCGTTCACGGTGCGAAAGTATTCTTTACTAACTCTGGTGCAGAATCTAACGAAGGAGCAATTAAACTAGCTCGATATTACACCAAGCGATCACTCATCATCGCTTTTTTGGGCGCATTCCACGGACGCACCTACGGCGCAATGTCCCTCACTGGTTCCAAAACCGTACAGCGTGCGAACTTCGGGCCGTTAGTTCCAGGGGTGACACATATTCCCTATGGTACACAAGCCAGCCTAGATTACTTAGAAAATAATTTATTTAACACAGTTATACCGCCTCACGAAGTCGCCGCCATTGTCGTTGAACCCATCCAAGGCGAAGGCGGTTACATCGTCCCAGAAGATGGATTTTTACAAAGAATACGTAATATCTGCGATCGCTACGGCATCTTAATGGTAGTGGATGAAGTACAATCAGGCATGGGACGTACTGGACGCTTATTTGCCATTGAGCATTGGGGAGTCGCACCTGATATTATCACCACAGCCAAAGGTATCGCTAGCGGTTTACCTTTGGGGGCGATTTTATCCCGTCCTGAATTGATGACTTGGCCTCCAGGTTCCCACGCTACCACCTTCGGCGGAAACCCTGTAGCTTGCGCGGCGGGAATTGCAACTCTACAACTACTAGAAAGTGGCTTAATGGATAACGCCACACAGATGGGTGAGTTATTACAGGCTGGCTTAACCCAATTACATAAACAATTTCCCAGAATGTCCTTACCCAGAGGTAAAGGCTTGATGGTAGCCGTGGATTTATGCGATGAAGACGGTCATTTTGATTATAAACTGCGCGATCGCATCATTCAAGAAGCCTTCCACCGGGGCTTGTTATTACTAGGTTGCGGAAAAGCCGCCATTCGTTTCTGTCCCCCCTTAGTTATTAAGGGCGAACAAATTCAAACAGCCTTGGATATTCTCGCAGAGATTGTTTAGAGGAGGGGGAGGGAGAAAGGGGATAAGCCTTTGGACTAATGACCAATGACCAATTACCAATGACCAATTACCAATGACCAATTACCAATTACAATGACCAAAATAGCACTGAATCTTTTTTCACTACTCTGGCAAGAGTATAGCGCCAGGGTGACTTACGCCCGCACTTATCAACAAATGATTACGGCGGCGGGTGGGACTGTGGCTAATGACCATATCGCGTTGCGATCGCTGCGTATGTCGCTTGACCGTCCACAAGGTAAGATAAGTTTAGGAATCGACTATCTTTCTCTAATAGCTGAGGCTTTGGGTTATGTTCCGGCTGGAGAATACAATTTTCCCCAAACTCATCTGTATGCGCGTCATTATCGCCATCCCCAACAAGCAGAGTTTGATTTACCCAAGTTATTTATCAGCGAGTTAATAGTAGATGAATTGCCGAATCATATTATCGAACTCATCTCTCAAACAGTATCGACAATTCCCCAAAACTTTACCTATCCTCTTACCGATTTTTCTCCAGCAGACAACGATGAAATTATCGCCCAAAGACTGCAAAAAGTTTTCACTCGTCCTTGGTTAACTCCTCGCCGTTGTGTTGTGGAAGAAGTTAATCAAGCTAGTCAATATGGCGCTTGGGTGTTGTTACATGGCTATGCTGTCAATCATTTTACAGGTTACGTTAATCGCCATCAAACTCCAGAATATGCAAATATAGATGATACTGCTCGTGGTTTGGCGAATTTAGGCGTACCCATGAAAGCAGAAATTGAAGGTGATGTTGCTTGTGGTTTGCGTCAGACAGCAACGCAAGCAGTTAAAGAAATGGTGACAGTTATAGATGATGTTACTGGTGAGGAAATCCAAATTCCTTGGACTTATGCCTATTATGAAATTGCTCAACGATATCCAGTAGAAATAGCGCCAGGAAAGCAGGAACTCTTTGATGCTTTTTTAGGAAATAATGCTCAACAATTATTTGAAATGACTCGTTTATAGCGCTTCCTAATCTGCTGAGGTACAAATTTATCTGCGTGCATTTGCGTGCATCTGTGTGCATTTGCGTTTAATTATTCTTACCTCTACCTCACTGGGCTAAGAAAAGCTATATCTAAATACGGGGAGTGTTTAAATAAACATGATATTCACTAAGTATTTATCACAAAACGCCTACCGTAGGCGATCGCAATTTTCCCTCTACTGAATCCTCCAGGTTATGGGCTTCAGGCAATATAACCAAGGGAACATAGAGGAACCATCGCCGTCACTTATATTACAAACCCTAACCTATTAAACTATATGATGAAAAATATACAATTATTTAACAAAGCTTAAAGTTGCCTTATTATAATATTTACCAAGGTGTGAGTTGAGTTTGGGAAATTAATCACAATGGCTACTGCTACCTCTACTATTTCTGAACGCGAGTGCCAGACTACCTGGACACAGCACTTGAATAAGTCCTACTACCAAGATGATCAGCAAGTTAAGTTGATGAACTTGCAAGCAGAGGTGGACTCTTTGTTAGAACAATTACAACATCTAAAAGAACAACGTTTAGCAGCAACTAACCAAGAATAGAACTATTTACGGCGATCGCTCTAGTGATTCGTTTTGCGAACAGCGCAACTAATCGTGAACTTTTGTGTTTCAGTCTAGCGATCGCACTTAGAAGTTAATAAAAATTCGGTTAGAGCATTATAAGCAAATTTAACATCATCTGACAAGCCTATGACATGGGGGTGAAGAAAATTTTTCACCCCCATCGTTTTGGGGGAGGTGGGGGAGTAGGGGAGCAGGGGAGCAGGGGAGCATGAAGTCACATAAGCAGGAACCTCTGACGCTGACCGGGGGAGCAGAGGAGCAGAGGAGAACAACTGTCAAAAGAGGCAGGGGAGCGGGGAGCAGGGAGCAGGGGGGATGTAGTAACGGATCTTGTTCTCCGACCAATCGAGAACGCCCTGGAAGGGCGGGGCTTGATACCCATGTTCCGCTCCGCTTCACGGCTTTGGGACAG
>DATNQO010000264.1:0-2995 GCA_036704005.1 Leptolyngbyaceae cyanobacterium
CCCTTCCCCTCTGCGTGGAGCGGAGCGGAACATGGGTACAAGCCCCGCCCATAAGCGGGCGCTTGAATGGGGCGGAGTACAAGCTCCGTCTCGGTTTTCCCCCTTGCTCCCTGCCCCCTGCCCCTTTTCCTCTTGCTGACAAGCGCTTGTGTAGATATTCACAACCCCGAAACCCCGAAACCCCGAAACCCCGAAACCCCCACACCCAGCCCCAATTGTGAAGTAAAATCAATAAAGTCAAATACAATATCAACCAAAGCGCTGTATTTTAAGCGAGCTTTATGGAAGTTTTAGAACTCAAACGCGAAATCGAAACGTTGTCTAGCCGCCTGGGTAAAACCCAGGACTATCTTTGACGTACCTGCACTCAAAGCCAAAATTCAAGACCTAGAACAAATAGCAGCACAGCCGGAATTTTGGGATGACCAAAACCAAGCCCAAAAAACGCTGCAAGAACTCAACGACCTCAAAGCCCACCTCGATAGGTATTATCAGTGGCACGCCAATTTAGAGGATACTAAGGCAGTGGTTGAGTTATTGGAATTGGAAACCGACGAAGCACTATTGCAAGAAGCGGAATCGACAATTACCAAACTCAATCGTGACCTTGACCAGTGGGAATTACAACAGTTATTATCCGGCCCCTACGATGCAGAAGGGGCGGTCTTAACAATTAACGCTGGTGCAGGTGGCACAGATGCTCAAGATTGGGCGTTTATGCTGCTAAGGATGTATACTCGCTGGGCGGAAGCGCAAGGTTATAAGGTAACTTTAGCCGAAGAGTCAGAGGGTGACGAAGCTGGGATCAAGTCAGCCACCTTAGAAATTACTGGTCGCTACGCCTACGGTTACTTGCGGTCAGAAACAGGGACTCATCGCTTAGTGAGAATTTCCCCCTTCAACGCCAATGGCAAACGCCAAACTAGTTTCGCTGGGGTGGAAGTCATGCCACAGTTGGATAACACAGTGCAGTTAGACATCCCCGAAAAGGACTTGGAAATTACTACAACCAGGTCTGGCGGTAAAGGTGGGCAGAACGTCAACAAAGTAGAAACAGCCGTGCGGGTGGTTCACCTCCCGACAGGTATTGCTGTGCGCTGTACAGAAGAACGTTCTCAACTACAAAACAAAGAAAAAGCCCTCGCCCGTCTCAAAGCCAAGTTGTTAGTTATTGCCCAAGAGCAAAAAGCCCAAGAAATCGCCCAAATTCGCGGCGATATGGTCGAAGCTTCCTGGGGAAACCAAATCCGTAACTATGTATTCCACCCTTACCAGATGGTAAAGGATTTGCGTACCAATGCGGAAACAACTGCGATCGCCGACATCATGAACGGCGAACTCGATATGTTCATCCAAGCCTATCTACGCCAGGAGAACCAGATAGTAGAAGGGGAAGCTAGTTAGGAAACTCAGTTGACAATTGACAGTTGACAGTTGACAGTTGTCTGGTTATTTCCACTGTCCATTGTCCACTGTCCACTGTCCACTCCCTGCGCTTACCTGTTACATTTATATATAAAAGCATTTGAAATTTAATCCTTATGAGTAATTCACCATCAACAGAATCTCAACCCAGCTACGTCAAGCTAGCTATGCGAAATATGGTGCGTAAGGGTGGGACTTCTGTCAAACATTTTGTCTTGACTACAGTAGGACTTTTGGCTGTCCTTGTGGGACTTGCTTATTTAACTCGCTAATCATAAGCAAAAATTGTAAGTGCTGAGGAGTGTGGGTATTTGGTGCAAGTTGAACTAGATGTACAAGACTATTTCTGTGAATCTTTCCCCCAAGCAGCCCAAGCTGCGGGATATGTGGATAGTCTTACGCCTGCAACCTGGGAAGACTGGTTTCATCGCTGGTTAGAAATGCTTGACTCCTATCTTCCGCCTGCACCAAGCTATGAAATTTGCTTGCGGTTAACTGATGATACCGAAATTCAAGCGATTAATGCACAATACCGTCAGCAAAACAAACCTACAGATGTTTTAGCATTTGCCGCTTTAGAGGTCGATTTACCAGAAAATCCGGAAATGATGGCACAGCCGTTGTATCTGGGTGATATCGTGGTTTCGATCAATACGGCACAACGTCAAGCTAATCAACAGGAGCATAGTTTGTCAACTGAGTTAGCTTGGCTAACAGCTCATGGTTTGTTACATCTGTTGGGCTGGGATCATCCTGATGAAGAAACTTTAATGGCAATGCTAAAACAACAAGTGTTACTACTAGATGCGATCGGTATAAATATGAATATTCATCATTAAGAGTTTAGCCATTCTTAAGTATTTATTCCTAATAATAATTTTATAATACTTTAAGAGAAAATTGCCTAAAAGCACATAGCAGATTAAAATCGGCAAAGATTTATCATTAACACTAGTTTAATTTTTATTTTTAAGCCTATGCCTCAACAAGTTACCCAGTCACCAACGCCAGACAGCATACCATCACTAGTAATGAAAGAACGGGAACTTTCTTGGCAAGTCGCCACTAACTTATTGATTAGCTTTAAATATGCTTGGGCGGGAATTATCTATAGTTTTCAAACTCAGCGTAATTTTCGCATTCATGTGAGTGTTTGTGTTTTGGCGATCGCTTTAAGTATCTTCCTACATTTGCAAGCTGTAGAGATAGCCATTATCGGCATTACTAGCGGTTTAGTCTTGGTGATGGAGTTGTTGAATACGGCGATCGAGTCAGTTGTAGACTTGACAGTAAAACAAAGTTACCACGAGTTGGCAAAAGTTGCTAAAGACTGTGCCGCCGGTGCAGTGCTAGTTTCGGCTATGGTAGCAGTGCTAGTTGCCGCAATTCTACTACTTCCACCTCTGGTAGTTGTGATTAGGTCGGCTTTATGAACCACTCCACGCATTAGAAATGCGTGGTTTCAGGCAATCCCAGTAGCTTTTCGCCCAGTAATGGCTATCTGGCTACTAATCCCTGAATCAATGGAGACACACTCAAAAGAAGGATCGGACTTCTTGGTTTCGGACTC
>DATNQO010000265.1:0-13132 GCA_036704005.1 Leptolyngbyaceae cyanobacterium
CCCTTCCCCTCTGCGTGGAGCGGAGCGGAACATGGGTACAAGCCCCGCCCATAAGCGGGCGCTCGAATGGGGCGGAGTACAAGCTCCGTCTCGGTTTTCCCCCTTGCTCCCTGCCCCCTGCCCCTTTTCCTCTTGCTGACATTGTAGTTGAATGTACTGGTAATCCAGAAGGATTTGCGATCGCCCGTCAAGCTCTCCGTCCCCGTGGTACTCTAGTCTTGAAAAGTACCTATGCTGGCAACCTCAGTCTAGATGCTTCTTCCTTGGTAGTAGATGAAATCACCCTTATCGGTTCCCGTTGCGGCCCCTTCCCTCCCGCACTAGAATTATTAGCCAATGCCAAAGTTGACGTAGAACCGCTAATTAATGCCCATTACCCTCTCAGCCAAGGACTGTCTGCTTTCGAGGAAGCCCAACGCCGAGGTGTGTTAAAAGTATTGTTGGATATTAGTCCATAGCCAACTGTCAACTGTCAACTGTCAACTGTCAATTGTCTCTAATACAAATAAGGATTAGTCTTCGCTTGATAATCCAAACAGTTAATTGCTTGTTCTGTGTTGGCAATTGATGGGTGTACAGTACATTTTAGGCGATAGTCATCTGTAAAAAATTGGCAGCCAGAACAAGGTATTTGGTGCATTTGTTTGGCTGTTTTCACACTGTCTCTGGTTGCAGTCCAAAGACTCCAAATAACCATAAAAATTAAAGACCAAGCAGTGACAAAGCAAATTGGCACTATCAATGCCTGAATCCCCTTAATGAAAAAAATTATCAATTCCAACACAGCAAGTCCTAACAAAAATCAAGAGTTAGAAGTATCTTAACTCCTAACTCCGTCATCTTATCCTCTGACTTTAGAGGTATAAATATTAGAGACTGGGTGTGTTAATTATCAAGTGATGTTCACTGATAAGTAGGTAGACATAATTAGATATAAAATGAGTTTTTGTTCGTAGTCAGCGATTTATCGCTCTATTGCTGGGTTTGAAAGGACTAAAGTCCTTACTACAAACTTATATTTAATTAAGTGTCTCTACTTAACTGATAACTGATTAAATTCCTGCATGACCCAAGGCTAAACCGGCAACTAGCATTCCTAATACTAGGAATGGTTGAGCGCTGGCTTGGTATTTCACATCATTTTTTAAGGGGTCACGCAAGAAGTACATATCTTGGAAGGTAATTTGCGGGATGATTAACAATGCCAAGATAGCGGCGTATAAGTTTTCATGAATACTGACGAGATAAGCAGCTATGAATGCTTGGAATAAGTCAATCATGACAACACAAATCCAAGCGGCTTTCTCAACACCAAACATTACAGGTAGTGATTGTAGTCCAAGTTGGCGATCGCCTTCTACACTCTTAAAGTCGTTGACGATCGCAATACCCAAACCTGCCAAACTGTAAATCAAGGTGATAACGATGATTTTCCAGTTGAGTTGACCAAATAAAGCATGACCAGCCCACCAAGGTAACGCAATGTAACTAGCACCTAAAGCGTAGTTACCTAACCAGCCGTTTTGCTTCAGCTTGAGTGGCGGCGCAGAATAAATAAAGGCGATGAAGGAACCAAACAACGCCAACACTGTCACGTTGGGGAAGTCGTGACCAGCCCATAAGTCTAGTACAAATGCTAAAGCCACCCCAGCGAGAAATAGGGTAACAATTTGGGTGACTACCTGGGGTACAGAAATTGCGCCTGATGGTATGGGACGGTAGGGTTCATTAATAGCATCAATTTCGCGATCGTAGAAATCGTTAAGAGTTTGAGTGTAACCCGTCAACAGTGGCCCAGACAACAACATACAAGCTGCTGCTTTCAAAACATTTTCTAATGACCAAGTATAGTTACCAGAAGAAGCCGCACCACATACCACACCCCAAATCAGAGGTATCCAGGTAATTGGCTTCATTAATTGTAGGCGGATTTTCCAAATCGAAGTTTCCCCTGGTGCAGCGCCTTTCATCCCTAGCAACTGCCGAGTTTTCGCACTGCGATCGCCGGAGTTCACAACTGCTTCAGATTGATTAGAATCAGGAGTAACGGGAGATGATTCAGTCATAATATTAATTCGTAATTAAGTAAGAGGCAGGAGGCAGGAGGCAAGAGGCAAGAGGCAGAGGTAAGAAGGCAGGAGGCAGAGGTTAGGGTTTTTTTCCCCTTTCCCCTTTCCCCTTTCCCCTTTCCCCAGTCCCTAGCCTCTAGCCTCTAGCCTCTACAAACTAAAAAGAAATTATCAAATAATTATTTTGGAATTTTGCTCCGGTAACAGGTCTACCACTCAGCGCTGGGGGTAGGAAAATATTCCGCCGTTGGTCGCCTGCTTCTACTGTTACTTCTGGCCCGACTTGGGTGAGTTTGACTTGCTTTTTATCAAATCCCGGTAAGAACAGGCGTACTTGGCGTTCGTGGATGTCGATAGTGATGGGGGCTGATGCTTGTACTGCTTGCTGGGCAAAGTTGGGTAGGGCATCTATTAAAGGTTGCCAGTTATCTTTGCTAGCGTCGGGTACAACTGTCACTGGTAAGGGTGTAAATTCTTGTGCCAGGTTAGCATCTGTCTGGGAAGATACCTGGATAACACCACCAATAGTTAAGCCAACTTGTTGAGCGCTTCCCCATATATAACGCACACTGGCTACTTCTAAGGGGTCTGCTGTGGTTACTAAGAAGGCAGCAACCCGCTTGGGGTCTGCAAGTGCTTCTCTGCCTTTATCTAACAAATTATTAACTTGATTGGTGGGTTGAGCAAAGTTATCTGCTGTCCAGTTGAAATTGAAGAAGCTGCTAATTAGCGGCTGAATCAAGGGTGATTCAGTGATAGTTTTACCTAAGTCGGAGTTGACAAACAATTGGCGAAAACGCCGTACATACCAGCTTAAAGATTCTGGTAAACCCAACATCCGCAAGGTAGAAGCATCACCTGCACCATCGTAGACGATCGCATCATATTTACCACTGGCATCATATTCACGAATCGCATTCAAGGCCAGGGCGTTATCCATACCTGGTAATACTACCAACTCTTCCCCATACACCTCTTTGATAATCGGGGTGCGGAGATATTGCGCCTCAAGTTTTTTTACTTCTTCCCAGTTACGCTCTAGGAGTACAGAAGATTGAAACTGGACAACTTCTAAATTTGGGGCAATTTGCTGAGGGTCAGGCGTAAGGGTTTGATCTAACAGGAGCGGCAATACTGGTTCTGCCGATCCTGCTAGAAGTACCCGCTTGCCTTGACTTGCCAATGACTTGGCTGCGGCGATCGCTATTTTTGTCCGAGCAATACCACTTTTGCCCAAAAATGTCAATATTAGGGCCATTATTTTGTTTCCAATTACCGCAGGTCTATTCAACTCCAACTTAACACTAGGCAAATAGTCTAAGCTTCTACCTAGAGTTCCTTCCATTAAACTGGTTTGATTTCATCCTCAAAAAACCAAGTGGAAGTATTATCGTCAAATTTGACTACTACACCGATACCTGCACCGTCAGTAACTTTGTAACCTTCGATAGTACCAATCGCGCCGAGTTTTTTGGCAACTACGGCAGAAACGCGATCGCGCAAACGAAACACCTTAACCTTTTGTCCGATTTCCATGCCTACATAAAACGCAATAAACCAAGTTTAAGTTTAGCCGAATCCGGTACTTATTGGTTAGTAGACAGTTGACAGTTGACAGTTATCAGTTATCAGTTATCAGTTATCAGTTGTCAGGTGTTTTTTCCTCTGCTCCCCCAGCTCCCCCAGCTTCCCCATCTCCCCCATCTCCCCCCACTCCCTCATCTCCCCCACTCCCTCATCTCCCCCACTTTCTACTCCCTACTCCCTACTCTCTCAATGGGAAGATTTAACCAAGCACTTAATTCATGAGCTAGCCATTCTAGTTCTGTTTCTGATTGAATGTTGGTGTTATGACCAAGCTGATATTTTTTTACTCCAGCCCAAATCTCTAATTGTGCAGGTACTTGAGTTTTATCACCCTCAACATCTCTGGTTAAATGCTTTGGTATATAAACTAGCTTGGTGATACTTTCTCTCGGTGAAGGTCGGGGACGATGAAATTTAAAGCCTAATAATTCTTGGGTGTAAGTAATTTGTTCTCTATTCAAACTTAGTCGGATACGTCCAAATAAACTGAAAACAAAAGTGTGAGCCATAAAATAGCCAGCACCCCAAAAAGGTAGAGAGAACAAAGCAAAGGGGACATTAACAGGGAAAGGTGCTGAGAGTGCGCCTATCGTCCAAAATAGGATGAAAGAGTTCCAGGCGATCGCAAACAAACCTACAAATACCATTGAGGGATGGAAACCAAAAGGAGGAATTAGTATATCTAGTGAGTCCCTATCTTTAATTAGTTGAATTTTGCTACCTAGTGGTTTACTGACTGCTAACTTACCAACACTGGGCAAATGCGGCTGTTGCAAAGCCTTAAGTGCTTCCTGTGCTGAACTCAAGCGCCTTTCTACACTCGGTTCAGTCAGCGACTTTAACCAGTTTGCCAAACCCGGACTGACATTGACTAATTGCTCAAACTGGATGCGAAAATCTTTTTGGGGTAAGTCGGCGGGGTGGGTTCCGGTGAGTAAGTAAATTAATGTCGCCCCTAAACTATAAAGGTCGGATGCTGTTACTGTACGTCCACCAAACTGTTCTGGAGGCATATAGCCGTAGGTTCCTACAACAGTCCTTGTTCCCGCTTCTTGACCCAAGGCTGTCTGTACGGAACCAAAATCTACCAAATAAACCTGACCGACACTATTTCCTGAACGCTCTCCTAACAAAATATTGCTAGGCTTAATATCACGGTGGATTACAGGCGGATATAAACCGTGTAGATATATGAGAATCTCTAAAATTGCAGTGGCTATTTGTTTAATATCAGATTCCGTGAAGATACGCCCAGATTGTAAGTATTGCTCTAAAGTTTGGGCTGATATATAACTCTGTACAAGGGCAAATCCTTTGATAGTAGGTGAATTTACCTCAAAATAGTCTAAATATCGGGGAATACTGGGATGAGACAAAGACTTGAGAGTTTCAGCTTCACGCTCAAACAGCTTGAGATCATCCCATTCAAAATCACTACTAAAAGCCAGCAACTTGACAATTACTAACTCACCATTGTCAACATCCTTAGCTAGTAGAGTCCTCCGCCCTGATTTTTTGCCTAATAGCTGTAGAATCTCGTAGCGAGTATTGAAAATTTCTCCCAGCATAACAATTGCTCTAACGCTACGTTGCCGCAAGTTTCATCGATTATAGCGTGTCAAATTTAACAGTGAACAGTGAACAGTTATCAGTTAAATATGTTGGTGAAACACCACACCAATTGGAGAAAGGCGTAGGGTGGCGTTTGTTTATCCCCCACTATATGCCGTCAAGACTGATAACTGATAACTGATAACTGATTTAAACAAACTCATACCCTTAATATATTGTGTATTCCTATGCCTTGCGAACTTTGGCCTTACGTTACCCCTGGTATTCCCGATGAATTATTTGAGCATTTGCCAGGTATTCCCCTGACTCAGCGAGAGATTCGGCTGTTGTTAATTTCTCAATTGCGCTTAGAACCTGATTCTGTTTTATGGGATATTGGCGCGGGGACTGGTACAATTCCTGTCGAAGTGGGGCTACTATGTCCAAAAGGAAAAATTATTGCTGTGGAGCGAGATGAAGAAGTAGCAAATTTAATTAAGCGTAATTGCGATCGCTTTGATGTCAAAAATGTGGAAGTTGTCGAAGGTAGCGCCCCAGAATGTTTACATGATATCAAAATTAGACCTCATCGGGTTTGCATTGAGGGAGGAAGACCGATTCAAGACATCTTACAGGCAGTGTGGCAGTATTTACCCTCATCAGGCCGAGTCATTGCTACAGCAGCTAACCTAGAAAGCTTGTATGCTATTTCCCAGAGCTTTTCGCAATTACAAGCGCGAAACATCGAACTTGTGCAATCTGCGGTCAATCGCTTAGAAACCAGAGGATTTTCTCAAACCTTTGCCGCAGTTGATCCTATTTTTATCCTCAGTGGTGAGAAACTAGACTAGGGTTAGGGACTGGTGGTTCGACTCCACGGTAGTTGAGTTTCGACTGCGCTCAACTACCGCGTAGTCGAAACTCACCAACCGGAGCAGAGGAGAAAATAATTACTCCCCCTTCCCCTTTCCCCTTTCCCCTTTTCCCTTTCCCCCTCTTCTACCCAATACCCAATCCCCAATACCCAAAAACTCGTATGCCTTGGTCTCGGATTATCAGTGGAATTGTTGCGATCGCCCTTGCTTTAACTGCTGTCCTGTTGGGGGGTTGGTATTTTACCATCGTTTTGGCGGTCATTGTTTTTTTAGGACAACAGGAATACTTTGATTTAGTACACACTAGAGGCATTTTGCCAGCCGCGAAAACTACTTTATTCCTCAGTCAAGTTTTACTGGTTACTTGTACTTTGGATAGCAATTTAGTTGATGCGGTCATGCCTATCGCTGGTACTTTTATTTGTTTTTACTTATTGTTTCAACCCAAAATGGCAACGATCGCCGATGTTTCGGCATCGATTATGGGACTATTTTATGTCGGTTATTTGCCAAGTTACTGGGTGCGATTACGGTCAATTGGCAGCGCCGTCGTTAGCAACATACCTTTAGGCGGCTACTGGCCGGGAAGTTTGACAGATATTTTTGACGAGAAAAACTTCGCCTCTCTACCACAAGGATTCAAGATTACGGTGCTGACATTCTTGTGCATTTGGGCAGCAGACATAGGCGCTTATACTATCGGTAAATTCTTCGGCAAAACTCGCTTGTCCGATATCAGCCCTAAAAAAACAGTCGAAGGCGCAGCTTTTGGGATCAGTGCCAGTTTAGCCGTAGCCCTGGCTGGCGCTTACTATCTTCACTTACCCCAATTTCTTGTGACTGGCACAATCTTAGGCTTACTAATTGGCTTGGCTAGTCTTTTGGGCGACCTCACCGAATCAATGCTAAAGCGCGATGCAGGCGTTAAGGACTCAGGACAATTGATCCCCGGTCATGGCGGTATCTTAGACCGCACCGATAGCTACATCTTCACAGCACCCTTGGTCTACTATTTCGTCACCCTAATTTTGCCATTGTTTAGTCATTAGTCAGTTGACAGGTGACAGTTGTCAGTTGTCAGTTGACAGTTATCAGTTATCAGTTATCAGTTATCAGTTATCAGTTGACAGTTGTTATTCTCCCCTACTCCCCTGCTCCTCTGCTCCGGTTGGTGAGTTTCGACTACCCGGTAGTTGAGCGCAGTCGAAACTCAACTACCGCGTAGCCGAACCACTGCTCCCCTTCCCCCTTCCCCTTTCCCCAATCACGGATTAACATTCAGTCGTCCACGACAAACTAATTGTCCGGGGATCATCTTCAGTTCTTGAATATCGACATCTGAACCTAAATCGACGTTGTAGGGATCGCTGCTTTCTATGAGGGTGACTTGGTTTTGTTCAACTCGGATTTGCGATAATTGCAGTTGTTGCCCACTGAGCAAGTCTAAATGCAGGTTAATCTCTAAGGGTATGGGTTCACTTGTGGATGTGAGGATCGCATTCAGTTTTACTTGCTGATGAGCGAGAATAATCTTCTGCCAAATAATAGGCTTGGATTTTGCCCAGTATTCTGGTAAAAGAAGATCCAGTAAGTCATTTAACGCAGTCGATAATAGTTGAGATGAGAGGGAACTATTCAAGTCCGTCTCGTCTATGATCAACTCACCATTTACTGGTACTACGTGCATTAATTGCAGTGGTTTGCCTTTAAGTATTTGGCCTATATTGACCTGAATATTCTCTGCTGTGAGTTTAATTTGTGTAAGATGGAGATCCTGATAGATGGCATGATTGGCAAAGATGGAAACCCAAGGGATGCAACCGGAAAGGAGTTGGCGATCGCTAGCTTTTATTTCCACTTGCAAATCTGAGACTTGACTAACTTGCGATCGCAACCACAGTTTTACAGCTGTGGTCAATACGTTCGTAATGATACGAATTTTATTTAAACCTTTTTTGGGAACGTTATTCTCTGGCATTTAACCACTATATAGACAGGTATTTGTTGGGTAATCAACCTAATTTTAAATAAGTCTTAACTGTAACATTTATGGCTACTATCTACAAAATGCCAAGACTATTACTATTTCAAACATCAAATTATCATCAGTAAATTTACATGGAGGCTAGGTTACAAAAAGTTTTATCTCAGTGGGGGATCGCCTCTCGGCGGGAGGCGGAAGAGATGATCAGGCGATCGCGGGTACACATCAACGGTGAAGTAGCTCAACTAGGTCAAAAAGTTGACCCAGAACGTGATACAATTACAGTCGATGGTAAGTCAGTATCTGCTCAAGCTCATCCCCATCTAACATACTTATTATTAAACAAACCCACCGGAGTATTGTCTACTTGCTACGATCCCCAGGGCAGAACAACGGTGTTAGATTTATTGCCAGAAAAATTAAGTAAAGGCTTGGGTCTTCACCCAGTTGGTCGGCTGGACGCAGATTCTACAGGAGCATTAATACTGACGAATGATGGAGATTTGACATATAGGCTGACTCATCCTAGTCATAATATTCCCAAGACCTACGAAGTATTAGTTAAAGGTCATCCTCCCGAAGCAGTGTTAGAAATGTGGCGGCGAGGTGTGCTGTTAGATGGGAGAAAAACCCGTCCAGCCAAAGTAAGCTTGCTAGAAAGTCTGGCTGATAAGAGCCGTTTAAAAATAGTTTTACAGGAGGGACGCAACCGCCAAATTCGCCGTGTAGCCGAACAATTAGGATATCCAGTAGTTAAATTACATCGCCTTGCGATCGGTTCAATTCAACTACAAAACTCAAAACAACCCCCATTGCGTCAAGGAAACTATCGCCTGCTTCAAGATGAAGAAATCCGTAGTTTGCAAGAGCAAGTAAAGCATATACCTAATAAGAGGGGTTAGGGACTGGGGAAAGGGGAAGGGGGAAAGGGAACAACTGATAACTGTCAACTGATAACTGTCAACTGATAACTGAGGTAAGGAGTGTAGAAAAGTCATGAAATGGCTAAGAAGAAAGCAGGATGAGCAACCACAACTTTCGTTAGAGCAACAAAGGGCGGAAAAGTTGGCGGAATTGGGCGCTCAATTGTGGGCTTCCCGACAAGAAAAGAGTTTATCTTTAGAAGAAATGGTCGTTATGACTAAAATTCCTCGGCGACTGTTAAAAGCAATTGAGGAAGGAAATCTCAATGATTTACCAGAACCAATTTATATTCAAGGTTTAATTAGACAATTTGCTGATGCACTCGGCTTTAATGGTGTGGAATTTTCTAGCGAATTTCCCGTGGTGTCTCCCCAAAAGAAGCTTCAACCTGTAGGCGAATCTAAATCAATTAGGCTATTACGCCCTTTTCATCTGTACTTACTATATATATTTGTCATTATCTGCTCTATCAGCAGTTTGTCTCAATTATTGAATAATGCGGCTTTAAAGGCAGATAAAGAGACTACACCATCGATAAATCAAGAAGCTGTAGCCGATGCGCCACACAAACCAATCAAAACTGAATCTGTAAGCGATATCACCAAAGAGAAGAATAATCAATTAGTACAGGTTGGTGTTACGCTCAAAGCATCATCATGGATTCGGGTAGTAGCTGACGGTAAAACACAATTCGAGGGGACATTACCAGAGGGGACTCATCGAGTTTGGAAAGCCCAAGAACAACTGACAGTGAAAACGAATAATGCTGGTGGTGTGCTAATGAGTGTCAATCAACAAGCAGCCAAGAAAATGGGAGAACTAGGTGAAGAGGAAGAGATTAAGATTGCTGCTAGACATCAATTGTGAACAATGTGGTAGGCGTATGGGGGTATAGGAGTGTAGTTATTAAATCTACACCCCTACACCCTTAAACCCTTAGACCCCTACACCCTTAAATCTTATTTACCTTGAGGAGCGCGTCCGTAGAGTTTGGTGAGGACTTTGAGGCGATCGCTTAATCCCTGCGTCAATGCTGAGGTATCATAGCGCCATTCCCAATTCCCCTTAGCAACGCTGGGAAAATTCATTCGCGCTTCGTTACCCAAACCCAAAATATCCTGTAGCGGGAGAATTGCTTGATTAGCTACAGAACTCAAAGCCAAGCGAATCAAGTCCCAATGGATACCTTCAGGACTAACACAACCTAAATAAAGTAAGAGATTATGTTTCTCGTAATCACTGGCTTGATTAAACCAACCTAAAGTTGTGTCATTATCATGAGTCCCAGTGTAAACCACGAAATTACTTGTGTAATTAAATGGTAAAAATGGGTTCCCAGGGTCAGAACCAAAGGCGAATTGTAAAACCTTCATCCCTGGAAATTCATATTTATCCCGTAAAGCTTCTACCTCTGGCGTAATTACTCCCAAATCCTCCGCCAACACGGGTAATTTACCCAGTTTTTGTTTAATTACATCGAAGAGTTCTTCCCCTGGTGCTTTCACCCATTTACCATTGATGGCTGTTTCCTCACCTTGGGGTACAGTCCAAAAAGCCTCAAACCCCCGGAAGTGGTCGATGCGAATCACATCAACATAATCCAGCATCGCCTCAAAACGCTGTACCCACCACTTAAAGTCTTGTTTTTGTAATTCCTCCCAGTTGTAAACCGGGTTGCCCCACAACTGACCAGTAGCACTAAAATAATCTGGTGGAACACCCGCCATGAGTGCAACTTCACCTGTTTGTTCATCTAGGCAAAATATCTCAGGATTTGCCCAAACGTCAGCGCTATCATGGGCTACATAAATGGGGATATCTCCGATAATTTCAATCCCCCGCAGATTGGCGTAACTCTTCAACTCCGACCATTGGCGGAAAAATTCGTACTGAATAAACTTGTAATAGAAAATCTCATCAGTTAGTTGACGCTGTACCCTTTCCAATGCTTCTGGTTCACGCTTGGCTATTGCTGGTTCCCAAGTATACCAACTGGAGTTATCTTGAGTATCCTTGAGTGCCATAAACAAGGCATAATCATCTAACCAGTAGGCTTTAGTTGCACAAAACCCTGTAAATTTTTGCTGCTGTATGTCAGATGCTCTTGTTTTAAAATTCTCACAGGCTTTTTTGAGTAGTTGAATTTTGATTGGTGCAACCTGTTCAAAATCAACTTTGTCTGTAGGAAAATTGGGTAAATTAGCTAAATCTTCCTCAGCTAATAAACCCTCATCTCGTAGTTTATCTGGGCTAATTAGCAGATGATTCCCCGCCAAAGCTGAGTAGCACATATATGGGGAGTTACCGTATCCAGTCGGCCCCAAGGGTAAGACTTGCCAATATTGTTGATAGCTTCTTTCGAGGAAATCGATAAATCTGTAGGCTTCTAAGCCTAAGTCCCCAATGCCAAATCGGCCAGGAAACGAGGTAGGATGCAGTAAAACACCGCTTGATCTAATAAAAGGCATATTTCACATCAAATACAGGAGGTGGCGATCGCATCGAATCTATCACGCTAAGGCCACCTTGCAAAGCTATCTCCCGATAGGGGAGTGGGAGAGATGGGGGAGATGAGGGGGATGAGGGGGATGAGGGAGATGAGGGAGAAAGGCTAATCACTATGGACTATGGACTATGGACTATGGACTGTTGACTATGGACTAATGACTAATGACTATGACTTATAAAAATCCTGCACCTACGGTTGATATCATAATTGAATTGATAGACAGACCGCATAGACCGATAGTATTAATTGAGCGACATAACGAGCCTTTAGGTTGGGCGCTTCCAGGGGGGTTTGTAGATTATGGGGAAGCTGTGGAAGTGGCGGCGCGGCGGGAAGCGCAAGAGGAAACGGGGTTAGAGGTGGAATTAGTGGAACAGTTATTGGTGTATTCTGATCCCAGTCGTGACCCGCGTCAGCACACGATTAGTATTGTGTTTTTGGCGACAGCGACGGGGGAACCAAAGGCGGGGGATGATGCTAAAGGTGTAGGTGTTTTTGAATCTTGGGTCGTCCCCAATAATTTATGTTTTGACCACGATCGCATTTTGCGGGATTATTGGCGTTATCGCCATTATGGCATTCGTCCTCGATTAAGCTCAACAATTTAAATTC
Source organism: Leptolyngbyaceae cyanobacterium (assembly GCA_036704005.1). Taxonomy (GTDB): domain Bacteria; phylum Cyanobacteriota; class Cyanobacteriia; order Cyanobacteriales; family Nostocaceae; genus Trichormus. Next base: position 12,112 of record DATNQO010000265.1, read on the forward strand.
AACAATAGTTAGACACAAGGTTAATCACATCTATGGCTCATCAAATTATTCGTACTGATAAAGCACCTACACCAGTGGGGCCTTATAATCAAGCGATCGCTGCCTCTGGTAAAATCCTCTTTGTAGCTGGACAAATTGCCCTTGACCCCAATACCGGCGAAGTTGTGGGTGAAGGAGATGTCAAACAGCAAACAGAACAAGTATTGGCTAATGTCCACGCCATCCTACAAGCTGCTGGTATCAAATTTAGTAATGTAGTTAAAACAACTGTGTTCCTAACTGATATGAATGACTTTGCAGATGTGAATGCAGTTTATGCTAAGTATTTTGACCAAGCCACAGCGCCAGCACGTGCTTGTGTGGAGGTGTCACGCTTACCAAAAGATGTGTTGGTAGAAATTGAGTGTATTGCTGTGATTCCTGAAAGATAAAGTTTTTGTCAGTGGTTAGTTAGTAGGGTGCGTCAGTATGAATATTTTCTTGGTATAGCTAGGGTTTTTCTGACTGACGCACCCTACATTGTGGATATTTCTTATCTGGAAGTCTCTAATTAGTATTATTATCTTGCCGATAATGGTATAGCTCCGATTAAGCTACCAATAATTGCTGTTAAGTAACCTGTTTTTGTATTTCTGTGTAATATCATTTTTTCAAAATAATTCTGAACAGCTTGTTTAATTTAAAAGTTTGAGGTTTTTTACGTAATTAAATTCAATGCTTTAATAATAAATTTCGGATTATTTATTGGTATGTTTTTTAAACGCAGAGGTGCGCTGAGGTAAGTGCGGAGGGGTGGAGAGAGGTTTTATTAAAATTATTAGTTACGTCCCAAAATAGTTAGGATTAGGGGCGTATTTATGAAGAGTCAATATAAGTTATTGTGAACTACCCACAGTTGGCTTCGCCTGAACTGTGGGCTTCCGTACTCACAGGCGAGTGCCGTAAATAAGACTTTCGTCCCATTCTTGGTCTTACCTCCCCTCCGAAAGCCCAGACGGCTGAACCTTCCGCCTTTAGCATT
>DATNQO010000266.1:0-14009 GCA_036704005.1 Leptolyngbyaceae cyanobacterium
CCCTTCCCCTCTGCGTGGAGCGGAGCGGAACATGGGTACAAGCCCCGCCCATAAGCGGGCGCTCGAATGGGGCGGAGTACAAGCTCCGTCTCGGTTTTCCCCCTTGCTCCCTGCCCCCTGCCCCTTTTCCTCTTGCTGACAACATTTGCAAGTGTGAATATCACCAACAGTGATGTTTTACTCCCTGTCAACTGTCAACTGTTCCCAATCCCCTGCGATAAAATGTAAAGATGTGATATAGTATCTCTCTTACTTACCCTTGGTTTATGGGACTGCCAATTGTTGCTATTATCGGTCGCCCAAATGTGGGCAAATCTACCCTGGTTAATCGTCTCGCCGGGGAACAAACGGCGATTGTCCACGATGAACCGGGTGTGACACGCGATCGCACTTACTTACCAGCTTATTGGGGCGATCGCGAATTTCAAGTGGTAGATACAGGCGGTTTGGTCTTTAACGATGACACAGAGTTCCTACCCCTGATACGCCAACAAGCAATGGCGGCGCTAACTGAAGCCAGTGCTGCAATATTTGTTGTTAACGGTCAAACAGGCCCCAATTCGGCAGATGAAGAAATAGCCGAATGGTTACGCCAACAACCAGTACCTGTGTTACTCGCAGTCAACAAATGCGAATCCCCAGAACAGGGACTGATTCAAGCTGCGGAATTTTGGGAACTGGGTTTAGGAGAACCATACCCCATATCTGCAATTCATGGCAACGGTACAGGTGAGTTACTTGATGAACTCATTAAACACATTCCGGCGGTGACGGAAGTAGAAGAAACCAACGAAATTAAAATTGCCATTGTCGGACGACCAAATGTCGGTAAATCAAGTTTATTAAACGCTTTTGTCGGTGAAGAACGGGTAATTGTTAGCCCCATCTCTGGGACAACCCGCGATGCAATAGACACTTTTATCGAACGCGAAGGACAAAAATATCGTCTAATTGACACAGCCGGGATTCGCAAAAAGAAAAGCATTGATTATGGTACAGAGTTTTTTAGTATCAACCGTGCTTTTAAAGCAATTCGCCGCGCTGATGTGGTTTTATTGGTACTAGATGCCCTTGATGGTGTTACCGAACAAGACCAAAAATTAGCCGGGAGAATTATCGAAGAAGGTAGGGCTTGTGTCATCGTCGTTAATAAATGGGATGCGGTCGAGAAAGACTCATATACTATCTACGACTACGAGAAAAATCTGGAAGCCCGGCTACATTTTACAGAATGGGCTGATACTATCTTTGTCAGTGCGCTGACAGGACAAAGGGTAGAAAAGATTTTAGAGTTGGTGGTTAAAGCCAACGAAGAACACAAACGCCGCGTCAGTACTTCAGTAATTAACGAAGTTCTCGAAGATGCTGTAAGTTGGCATTCTCCCCCAACCTCTCGCGGCGGTCGCCAAGGTAGAATTTACTATGGTACGCAAGTCAGCACCCAACCCCCAACTATCGCCCTATTTGTCAACGACGCTAAACGCTTTAACGACAACTACCGCCGTTACATCGAAAGACAATTCCGCCAACAATTAGGCTTTAAAGGTACACCCATCCGCCTACTCTGGCGCAGTAAAAAAGTTAGAGATGCAGAAGTTGGTAGTGTCAACAGGGCAACTCGCGTTTAAGATTGGTCATTAGTCATTAGTCATTAGTCATTAGTCATTAATGTTGACTGTTGACTGTTGACTGTTGACTATGGACTATTGACTATGGACTACGGACTATGGACTTACTGCGATCGCTACCTTTAGGACTATACTTAGAACAGCCACAAACTTGGTTACATAAACTCGATCCGCGAGTTAAGTTCATCTGGTTAATGAGTTTTCTTACCAGCTACAGTTTTTCCAATAACTTGTGGCGGGTACTACTGGTAGCATTATTAATAATCCTGACTGTCACTGCCAAAATTCCCCGGCGAGTATGGCAACAGCAGATGGGCTGGTTGTTAACATTATCATTCTTTGTGTTGCTACTAGGAGCCATTAGCCCTGATGCGATGGGTGTAGAGTATCAGCCACGCCTCCCAGCTAACCCCCAAGTTTTAACCCAGCCAGCCAACACAAATAATTCGCCAATAGCCCCAGCAGCAGTAAAAAGTAGTAAAAGTTATAGTTACGTTTTATTTCATAGAGGCCCAGTCAAAGTCACCCGTCGTTCTCTAGATTTGGCTGTCAGCCTGAGTGCAATTTTGTTTACCGTTATCTACAGTTCTACCTTATATTTACTGACAACCGCACCAGAAGAAATTACATCTGGTATAGAAAGCTTAATGCAGCCCCTACGCCGATTTAAGATACCCGTTACCGAAATTGCCTTAACTTTAACCTTATCCTTACGTTTCATTCCCCTAGTTTTAGAAGAAGTGCAAAATCTCATCCGTTCTGTGATGACGAGGGCGATAAATTGGAAAAAACTAGGCTTAAAAGGTGCAGTTAAAGTTTGGATGGTTGTAGCCGAGAGACTATTAGAAAACTTGCTACTCAGGGCTTCGCAAATGGCTAGCGCCATGACAGTACGCGGTTTTACCAGCCCCAACGAACACCGAGTTCCCTGGCACGACTTACGCTTAAAATCAAGAGATTGGCTAGCGATCGCCACTCTTACCATATTTTGGGGAATTAGAGTAGTCATTGGCAATGAAATTTCTTAGGACTGGGGACTGGGGAAGGGGAAAGGGGAAGGGGGAAAGGGGAAAGGGAGAAGTCTTTGCTTTGTCAACTGTCAACTGTCAACTGTCAACTGTCAACTTTTCCCCAAACTGTAGCAATACCGACTGTCAACATCAACAGTTATTAGGAAAATTCGCCTGTTGGCTATTTTGCTCTAACAAGCGATAATTATGTCAACATGGAGGGAAGTTAGATTCAACAGCAGGATAAAAGTCTGTGCCAACAACTTCAGAAGGCGCATCTCAACGTCACTGGAAGCTGCAAACAAACGCATCAGGGATTTTCTCTGCTGCCAATGACGGTTGTGAAGGGGGACTGGGGACTGGGGACTGGGGATTGGGTATTGGAAATAGGGTACTGTTGAGTCATAAGTGCTGGTAATTTCTCCCTCATCTTCCCCCACTCCCCCCACTCCCGCTTGGTGAGTTCCGACTACGCTCAACTACCGCGAAGTCGTTTGACGAAGTCGTTCCCGCAGGGTACCACATCTCCCCCAACTCCCCCCACTCCCCACTCCCTACTGCTGGCTTCGTCTACCAATGAAGAATGAGATCAAGGTCTTCATAAGCACAATTTAAGGGTAAAATTTGCTGATTCTCACCTGACTTTATCCCAATATTCTGACGCACGAGATATTATCGTCCGAATGTGGGAATTTCATTGCAAAAAAATTATAGATTCTGCTACTTGATTGATAGATGAATCCAGAAACCTCGGAAACTTACATAAATCACCCTACTTGGGGTTTGCTATATCGGATCTGTATGGTCGATGAAAACCAGGATCTGTTTACTACACTTTACGCCCAACGCTTGTTTTTTCTAGTAGTGAATGACATTAAAGCGATTAAGTTCCAGCCTATAGGACGCACTGAAGCGAGAATGCTGTTGGAAAATCGTTTGCGGACTTTACGTCGTAATGGTCAATCACAGGAGTACGATCAGCTTCAGAGTGTTTTCCAACGCACCTTCCAATGATGAGTTCGATTAGCGAACAGGTTACTCAAATTCAGGCTTCTCTACCGCCTTCAGTCAGGTTAATTGCTGTCACTAAGCAAATGCCGACTGAAGTTATTCGTGCTGCCTATGCTGCTGGTATCCGCGATTTTGGCGAAAATCGTATCCAAGAAGCGGCTGCTAAACAAGCCGAGTTACAAGACTTAGCGGATATTACTTGGCACTTTATCGGACATTTGCAAACGAACAAGGCCAAGAAAGCTCTAGAACTATTTAACTGGATTCATTCTGTAGATAATTTGAAATTAGCACAGCGCTTAGACCAACTAGCGCCACAGCTAGGAGTCAAACCCCAAGTTTGCCTACAAGTGAAAATCCTCCCAGATCCCAATAAGTCGGGGTGGACTGTACCAGAACTACTAGCAGATTTACCAGCACTTGACCTTTGTAAAAATTTACAAATTCAGGGTTTAATGACAATTCCGCCCTTTGGTTTAGATGACGCGGAAATCCTTTATGTATTCAAAAGCACTTGTGAATTAGCCAAGGAAATTGCGGAAAAACCTTGGTCACACATTCAGATGAATGAGTTATCGATGGGTATGTCAGGCGACTACCAACTAGCAGTGCAAGCAGGTGCAACGATGATCAGATTGGGAACTATTTTATTTGGCAAGCGTACTTAAGCAGAAGTACTAGTGTTTTGTAGACGGTATCGATTAGTGCTGGTTCTTGGGTACGCAAATTTGCTGCCCATACCAGTGCAATAAAATACTTTAAAATAAAGTAAACAAAAATAAATAATCAGCAAAAAGCACTAAATACAACTTCCGTCAACTTTCCATTAAGGAATTGTTGAGATATAATCTTGACTCAATTATTGTATCTAGGTTAATGTACAGGCGTTACCAATAACGCCAGTTCATTGCCATTAGCAGTAGTAGATGCTACAAATAGCGATAAAATTAATAGGCCATTTGCCCTTTGTAGCGATATCAATAAGCTACATTAACAGTGAACCGAATTTTTAGAGGCAATTTGCAGAAGGAGTGCAACTAAATGAACAACATATTTTCTAAGCTGCGAGACTTTGTTGGTCTCAACGAGCAAGTAGAGTATGAATACTACGAAGAAGACCCTGATACAGATAACTACCAAAATCTCTATCAACAGGAAAATCCTCAACCAACACCAGCAGAGGCTGCCCCAAACAATCGACGTTGGCGTGAACCCGTGACTACAATGGGTGATGACGTTGCTACAGGAACAAAATCGACTATGGGGAATGTGATTGGTATGCCAGGAGCAATTAACGGAATTTCTGAAGTATTAGTACTCGAACCGCGTACATTTGAAGAAATGCCCCAGGCAATTCAAGCACTGCGTGAGCGTAAGTCAGTAGTGTTGAACTTGACAATCATGGATCCAGATCAAGCGCAAAGGGCTGTTGATTTTGTTGCAGGTGGAACGTACGCACTGGATGGACATCAAGAACGTATTGGCGAAAGTATCTTTTTGTTTACGCCGAGCTGTGTGCAAGTTAGCACCCAAGGTGGAGTTATTCATGAAGTACCCCAACCCCCCGCACGTCCTGTACGTACCACACCAGCCAATCCAACTTCTTGGGGCAACGAGGGCAACCGGATGGCACAATAAGGTTAAATTAGTCATTAGTCTATAGTCAATAGTTCAAAGATAACAATTGACTATGACTATTGACTATTGACCAATGACTAACAATTAACGACTAATGACAATAAAATTTGGTTTAATTGGTGGCGGGGTAATGGGAGAAGCGTTGTTATCCCGCCTTATTGCGCGAGAAATTTATCAACCGTCACAAGTCATAGTCAGCGAACCGCAAGCAACGCGACAAGCTTTTTTACAAGAAAAATATCATGTGGCTGTCACTACAGATAACAGCCTGGTATTTACACAAGCGCAAGAGGTTGTATTCTTGGCTGTAAAACCACAAGTATTTAGTGCGATCGCCCAAGAATTAGCAGATATTGTAACAACACAAAAATCGCCCCTTGTCATCTCCATTTTGGCGGGAGTTTCCTTAAGCCAACTAGAAGCGGCATTTCCCAATTCACCAGTAATTAGAGCTATGCCCAATACCCCAGCCACCGTAGGCGCAGGTGTTACAGCCATCACTGCTGGTGCATACACTTACGCCGAACATCAGCAATTGGCACAGCAAATTTTTTCCGCCGTGGGGGAAGTGGTGGAAGTATCGGAAAGCCTAATGGATGCAGTCACAGGACTTTCCGGTAGCGGCCCGGCTTACGTAGCCTTATTAGTAGAAGCCTTAGCCGATGGGGGAGTAGCCGCAGGTTTACCGAGAGGAATTGCCAATCAACTAGCACTACAAACCGTACTTGGAACAGCCCAATTACTACAAGAAAGCAAAATCCACCCAGCCGAACTCAAAGACAGAGTTACCAGCCCAGGTGGTACTACAATAGCTGGGATCGCCCAACTAGAAAAAGCTGGCTTCCGTTCCGCCTTAATCGAAGCAGTCAAAGCATCTGCGTGGCGATCGCAAGAGCTAGGGACTAGGGACTAGGGACTGGGGACTGGGAAAGCAGGGGAGCAGAGGAGCAGGGAAGCATGGGAGCAGTCTTTCCCCCTTCCCCCTTCCCCTTTCCCCAATCCCCTATCGAAGTTGACAAAGACTCGTTAATATAGTAGACAGTCTGCTTGAAAAAAATAATTGAGTGAATTATCCCGCGCCGTCTCCACAACTGGACTTAGGGTCGATATTTCCCTTTGATCTAGATCAGTTTCAAAAAGATGCGATCGCGTCCCTCAACGCGGGGCGCTCTGTTGTTGTGTGTGCGCCCACAGGTTCGGGCAAAACTTTAGTCGGAGAATACGCCATCTATCGTGCTTTGGCACGGGGGAAACGGGTATTTTACACGACTCCCTTAAAGGCGTTGTCCAACCAAAAATTACGCGATTTTCGTGAGAAATTCGGTGCTGACCTGGTAGGGCTGTTAACTGGCGATGCTTCTATCAATAGAGATGCGCCGATTTTGGTGATGACCACAGAGATTTTTCGGAATATGCTCTACGGTACACCAATTGGACAAGTAGGCACTTCCCTAGTAAACGTGGAAGCAGTGGTACTGGATGAGTGCCATTACATGAACGATCGCCAACGAGGTACAGTCTGGGAAGAGTCGATTATTTATTGCCCCCGTGAAGTGCAACTAGTCGCCCTATCTGCTACCGTTGCCAATAGCGACCAACTCACCGACTGGCTAAATCGAGTCCACGGCCCCACAGACCTGATTTACTCTGATTTTCGCCCTGTTCCTCTGGAGTTCCACTACTGCAATCCCAAGGGGCTGTTTCCCCTATTGAATGATAGCAAAACCAAAATTAACCCCCGTTTAGCTAATAGAGGTAAAAGGCGACAAGGGGATAAAGGCAAGAATGGTAGACCAGAAGCCCCCAGCATCGTCTATACCCTGAGTCACCTACAGCAAAGGGATATGTTGCCGGCGATTTACTTTATCTTCAGTCGTCGGGGATGTGATAAAGCTGTGGCAGAAGTAGGGGATTTGTGGTTAGTTAATAACGAAGAGTCCCAGATATTGCGGCGGCAAATCGATGATTTCTTAGCCAAAAACCCGGAAGCAGGACGTTCTGGACAAATTGCCCCCTTGTATCGCGGAGTTGCGGCTCACCACGCCGGGATTTTGCCAGCTTGGAAAGTTTTGGTAGAAGAACTATTCCAGCAAGGGTTAATTAAGGTTGTATTCGCCACGGAAACCTTAGCCGCAGGGATCAATATGCCTGCCCGGACGACAGTTATTTCCACCCTATCCAAACGTACAGACACCGGACACCGCCTCCTCAACGCTTCGGAATTTCTGCAAATGGCGGGGAGGGCTGGTCGTCGGGGGATGGATAAGCAAGGTCATGTAGTCACGTTGCAGACTCCCTTTGAAGGATCTAAAGAGGCGGCGTATTTAGCCACATCGAAACCAGACCCGTTAGTTAGTCAGTTTACGCCTAGCTACGGTATGGTGTTGAACCTACTGCAAACCCACACCTTAGAGGAAGCCAAGGAACTGATCGAACGCAGTTTTGGGCAGTACATGGCGACTTTACATTTAAGACCAGATTACGAGGAAATTGCGGCGCTAGAAGGCGAATTAGCTAAATTACAGGAAATAATCAACTCCGTTGATGAAAATGATATAGCGATTTATGAAAAATTGCGGCAACGGTTGAAAGTAGAACGCCAGTTATTGAAGACTCTACAGGAGCAAGCCCAACAGGAGCGACAAGAACAAATTAAAATGCTGTTGGATTTTGCTGTTTTGGGAACATTGCTGAGTCTCCAGGGTAAAAATATTAAAGTATCTACACCTGTAACAGCCGTGTTGGTAGGGAAAACCTCTGGTTCGCCATCGCCTTACTTGGTGTGTTTGGGACAGGATAACCGATGGTATGTTGCGGCTACTGAGGATGTGGTTGATTTATACGCCGAACTCCCGCGTGTGGATGTACCACCAGATATTCTCCCACCACCAGACTTGATGCTGAGACCGGGACAATCGAGCCGTGGTGCTAAAGAAACGTTTGCGATCGCTCAAAGTATCCCCGACCCCGATAACAGTCTGCATCTCTCCCCAGAGGTAGCCGAACAACTCAGCCGCACCACCGCCATCCAAGCGCAGTTAGAAGCCAATCCCCTGCATCAATCAGGTAATGTGGCGACGATTTTCAAAGCCCGCGCCCGCTATGTGGAACTAGAAGCCGAACTCGAACAAATGCAGGCTCTAGTAGAGCAACAATCTCAACGTTATTGGGAAGAGTTTCTCAACTTAATTACCATCCTGCAACAGTTCGATTGCTTGGATAACCTAGTACCCACCCAACTGGGTCAAATTGCTGCTGCCATTCGGGGAGAAAATGAACTGTGGTTAGGTTTAGCCTTGGCTAGTGGTGAGTTAAATAATTTAGATCCGCAGCACTTAGCCGCAACTATTGCCGCTTTAGTCACAGAAACCCCCCGCCCAGATAGCAGAGTCAACTTCAACCTTTCCCCAGAAATAGACGACGCTTGGTCGAGATTACAAAAAATCCGTCGCGCTGTTTTAAAGGTGCAGTACCGACATGGTGTAGCCTTACCTGTGGGCTTGGAGAATCGCTATATTGGCTTAATTGCCCTTGTAGAACAGTGGGCTTTAGGAACCGAATGGACTGAACTTTGCCAAAACACCACCTTAGACGAAGGTGATGTAGTGCGAATTTTGCGCCGGAGTTTGGATTTGTTATCCCAAATCCCCCACGTTCCTAATTTACCTGATGTTTTACAGCGTAACGCCTACCGAGCCATGCAACTGATTGATAGATTCCCTGTGAATGAGGTTGTTGAGTAGGGTTCATGGAAGGACTAAAGTCCTTACTACGAACTCAATGGACTTAAATCGGGAAATGAGAATTGGCAAATTGTAGAAAGTAGTAAGGATGAACTAATATTTACACCGAGGTAAATTGTGAACTTATCTGTTTCTACTATTGTTGCTACTTTAACTTTACTACTGGGCTACGGGAATAACCCAGTAGTGGCAATACCAACCATGCAGCCCCAAAGCTTGACAGTTGCTCAAGCACCACAAATAGACACCTTAATTGTCCCTGGGGAAAGGGTTGGCCCAGTAACACGCACAACCACTAGAAGAGAATTAGCAAAAATTTTTGGTGCGTCCCGCTTGGTTGATAGAAATATTTCTGGGCCTGAAGGTATGGGTAGTTTTGCTGCTACTGAAGTCAATCTCAATCGGGGACGCTCATTTTTAATAGTCTGGACTGATAAAACTCGGACTAAACCTTTAGAGGTGCCTATCTTGGGAACTGCTTGGAAAACCCGTGAAGGTATTGGGGTCGGGACTCCTTGGAGTGAGTTACGCAGTAAATTAGGTAACTTCAAATTATATGGGCTGGCTTGGGACTACTCCGGTACTATTTTGTTGGAAACTAGTAAGTTACCTCAGTACAGAGGGAAAATTATGTTACAAGTTGATACGGCTCCCAATGCTGGTGATAGATATCCCAAGGATTACCAAGCTGTTTTAGGGGATGGTACATTTTCTTCTAGCGATCGCCATTGGAAACCTTTAGGTATGAGGCTTTCAAAGGTGACTGTTATCCTTAACCCTGATTAAATATCAAGTTAATATATGGCAAATTTTAGCATAATAGCAGGTTAATTAAGCAAAATATACTCAAATCAGCCATCTAAAACTTTGTCATGAAAATATCCGGTTATTTTCAGCTTCCGCAACTATAAAAATAGCAGTTTATACAGCCTTTTTCAGTTGAGTGCAGTACACTTTGCAAAGGAACAGAGGCGCTTAGACTAGGGGTTAGAGGCTAGATGAATGTACCTCATCAAGGTGAAAAGTGCTGTAACCATTTATGATTCAATGTATTGCAGATTTAAAAAATAAAACTAAGTACATTTTTTCATGCGTCGGGACTCTATTTTTTACAAACTGTTTCAACAATGCCCAACATTGCTATTTGAACTATTGACAAATCCTCCAACAAATGCAGAAGCTTATCGATTTGATTCAGTAGCGGTTAAAGAACCCAAATTTGAAATTGATGGGGTTTTTCTCCCACCAGAAAATGAAGGTGCTGGGGTTGTATATTTCTGCGAGGTACAGTTTCAAAAAGATGAACAGCTTTATGAAAGAGTATTTGCTGAATCTGCACTATATTTTTACCGCAACCGCGCTAGGTTTAGCGATTGGCAAGCAGTTATAATCTACCCATCCCGTAGTATTGAACAAAGTGATACTCATCCTCATCGCTCATTGCTGAACGGCGGACAAGTGTTGAGAGTGTATCTAGATGAATTAGGTGATATTCGTCAACTACCATTATGGGTAGCAATCATGGTACTCACCACAGTCGAGGAAAGCCAAGCACCACAAGAAGCTAGGTATTTGTTGACAAGAACTCGTGAAGAAGTAAGTGAATCAACGAGTCGCGCCATAATGGAAATAATTACCACAATTATGGTCTATAAATTTGAGCAGTTAAGCAGAAGAGAGGTTGAGTCTATGCTGGATATAACGATAAAGCAAACCAGAGTTTACCGAGAAATTAAGGAGGAAGGACGAGAAGAAGCAACAGTCAACCTCGTTATTCGCCAGCTAACTAAGCGGTTTGGAGAATTGTCTGAAAAAACTCGCTCCTCAATTTCTGGTTTACCTTTGCCTGTTCTGGAAGATTTGAGCGAAGCATTGTTAGATTTTACCAGTGTGGCTGATTTACAGGCTTGGTTAGAAGGGCGATAGATTAAACTACATCAACTCAAATCTTGCACCACGTTCTTATTGACAAAATAACAGCCCCAAAAGCTTATTATTTCGTAGGGTGGGCAGTGCATCGGCACTTGCTTATTGAGAAGGTGCAAGATATGAATCAAGGGAGAGGACAGGGGATAGGAAAGAAAGGTTACAAAATATAATACCAAAACCCCCAACTTCTTCCAAAAAGCTGAGGGTCGGTAATTTTTGTTTAATTAAAAAACAGCGACAATTTTATTACTAAACGCCGACTTTAGCTCTTGACCAAACGCCATTATCATCTTCGTCAAATTTTTGATGAACAGCATCCCAAGCAGCTTGTTCTGCGGTGAACTCGTCACTTGTTTCGTTGAGTACGTTGTTATAGCGGTCAATGAAGGTGCGTTGTGCTTCTGGGGAAAGATGCGATCGCACTTCAGGAGACAAATCTTCTGGACTATTACAAGGCCCTGGACAAGCACGAGTCAGAGTTTTATCAATGGTGCTAATTTCTTCACCGCCAGCGCTTTCTAGCAGTAATTGAAATTCACCAGCGCGATCGCTTGGTACTTCTGCTAATAACAAAAACTCACCAGCTTGTAAGCGGGTTTGGTAAATTGTAGCTTTATCTTCTGGCATTCCCAAGGTGGTGAATACTGAAACTAAACCAGCACCAGCACTACCTGCGATCGCACCACTAGCCGCACCCAGTAATAAAGCGCTAATAGGGCCAGCAGCTACAATAGTCCCGACAAAGGGAATAAACAGTAAGCCTACACCAGTCAGCAAGCTGAGGAAGGAACCAAACAAGGAACCAAAAATTGCTCCTGTCCGCAAACCACCCAAAATTACATCTCTTTTAGTAATAAAGCCTGCAATGCGAGTTTCCGATTGAAAGTTTCTCCCCATGACCGAAATATGGTCTCTGGGTACACCTCTATCTAACAAACGGCGAACTGCATCATCAACTTGCGGCTGCTCTTTAAATACAGCAGAAATAGTACGTTCTGCTTGATAAACTTCTGGCACTTACATACTCCTTTATCTTACTTTTCCTTCCTCTGTGTCCCTGTGCCTCTGTGGTGAAAAATCTTTTTTATGACAAAGACACAGAGACAAAAGGTTTACACACCAATAGGAGTTTTAGTTTCTGTTGCTGGTTGTGTACCGCTTGGTTCGATTGATTCCCCTTCGATAAAGGAACGCAGCATCCAAGCCATCTCTTCATGTTCTTCCATGAGTCCGGTGAGGAAGTCTGCTGTTCCTTGGTCTTGGAACTCTTCGCCACTGCGGTCTACATGGTCTCTGATGTTGCGAATTAATTGCTCGTGGTCTTGGACGAGGTTAGCTACCATTCCGGTGGCGCTGGGGACATTACCAGCGTGTTCCTTGAGGGTAGCGATTTGCAAAAATCCTTCTAGGGAACCTACAGGATAACCACCTAATGTCCGCACCCGTTCTGCGATCGCGTCAATATTTTCTGTCAGCTTTTCATAGTGTTCTTCCCACAGTTGATGCAAACTGCGGAACTGTGGCCCGACCACATCCCAATGGTATTTTTTTGTTTTCACCAAAAGTAAATAAGAATCTGCTAAATCTTGATTTAACAGATTAATTACTCCTTGACGTTGCTCTTCTGTCAAACCAATGTTTATTCTAGGCATTGCTTTTAATTCCCAGGTGAACTTATGTATTAACTTCTCAAAATATAGGTCTTATCTACATCAGCCACTGGAAGGATTATCAGTTTATAAATATTTACAACTAAAGGACTACTTTTATATAGGAGTTATAGCAAGAGGGGACAGGGGAGAGATTACAGGTTATAGGTTTGAGGTTTTATTTGTTAATAAATAATAGGTAATAGGCCTTTTATCAATTGCCTATTACCTATTATCAAATTTGTCTCCCTTCAGGTGGGATTTTTGCTGATTACTTTTTACCTGTAACTTTTTCCAGCAAGTTTTGGATTTCACCTTCTACTGAGGATGATTCTTGGGAATTTTCAGGACGCTTTTGCTTATCAATATCTGCTGCTCCTTGAACTTCGTTGAGTCCTTCGTTAGATTTCTTCTGTACTTCTTTCAGCCCTGGAGGCGCGGATCTACCAACTTCATCAGTTGCTTTTTGAGTTTCTAGAAGCTGGTCAGTAGCTTCTGTATTGTCACTTTGGTAGCTAGTAATTGCAAAAGCTGGCACTGTGCTAGATAATAATAGCAATGCACAGGTAAAAGCAATAATTAGAAAACGTACAGGACGTAACATAGATAAAACTACAGTAAAAATCTTCATTTACAAACCTCATCAACAGTAATAACAACACATAACTCTTACCTTCCCCAAGAAGCATCTATTTTTACTTAAAAAACTAAATAAATTAGCTGCCATCTTAGAAGTTATTGAGTTATAAGCCCTATGAAGAATTATTTTTGATATAATTGCATTTACTTAAGAAATGTAGGATGCTCAGTTTATATCATGATATTCTTCTGACCGGACTCGTATGATAATTTTATATACTAAAAAAATTAAGCAGTACATCGACCTGTGGAGTGAAACCAGCTTTATTTTTATTTACAATGAAATCATTCTTTAGATAGATCAGGATTAAAGAGAATATTTAGTTAATTAAGCATTAGGACTTTTTTATTACGAAAACTTCAAGGCTAAGTAGTATCTCCTATTAAAATTTAATAATTTTCAGATAACTAAATGATTACAAAGTGTTTATTTTTTCATATTTTTTATTGTATCAATATAGAATAATCATTTATGATAAAAATCGAAGTTTTTAGATTTAAGTAAAAATACTACAAATGCAGTAAGTAGTAATAATTAGTAAAAACTCTATCAGGTACGGATTAAAGATTTTCAGGTTATCTTGTTAGTTCTGTATTGTTGTGATGAATCTCTGCGTAATAATCCCGGAAATAGTGCTGAAGAATCTTTTTACTGAGTTTAATTGGAGGACAAAAGAGCAATGAAAGCAGACTCACTGTAAGTAATGCCTTGAGTTAACGTTCCGCAATTGCGCTGATGGTTTCCTTTACAGTCTTCATAAA
>DATNQO010000267.1:0-2769 GCA_036704005.1 Leptolyngbyaceae cyanobacterium
TAATGAAGTGATGGTACAGATTTTCGATGCTTGTGAGCAACACGGACTGGAACTTTTGGAAGACGGCATATACCGCAACGACCACAAACTAGGTGAAGCGGGTTGCACTAACGGTAACTGGTGGTTCACCCGCATAGATGACGCTACACAACAGCGTATTTTTTGTAACTCTGCGTCGGATGCCGTGTGGTTAGTTTCAAGAGATGAATTACCAGAGAGTGCAGACTTTCTCAATGAATACTTGCAATACCACCCACTTGAGCAAATGCCACCTGTGGAGTTGAAGCACTTGCTTGATAGCGCGGAATTAACAGCAGCGTAACTCAGAACCCAGAACTCAGAAGTCAGGAGCCAGAATTATTCTGATTTCTGACTTCTGACTCCTTTTCAATCATTCACCAATCACAAATATGGAACCTACAATATCAATTCCCCAGCACTGGAAATATCCCCGTTACATCCCTGGTCAACGCACCGAACAGGGCGAAATAATCGGTATGAAGTACTATGCCCAGGATACTTATCTTGGCAAACAGTACGGTGAGGGTTGGCGATATGTCATGCTGCCTGACAAGAATCAGGAGGACGAAGAACACCAACTAGAGGACAAGGTAAAACTACTCACGCCAGAGCAATTAAAAACACAACTTCACGCAGAGATTGACTACTACTCACGCCAGCTTGAACACATGAAGTCCCTGCTAGGAGCAATCCCTGTAACGGTAACTGTGGCGACAGCTCAACCTGGAGAACAGCAAGAAACACCCACCCAGGCGCAAAAGAAATCTTGGGAATCTCCGCCTACTTTACAGTCATTTATCGATGCGGCTCAACTCATCCTTCGAGAAATCAGCAAACACCCTGACTATCTGGCACTTGACTATCAACCAGATTTAACTGTGGGTGATGCCCAAAGTGCATTGTTTTACCTCAAGGATGAGTTAGAAACTAATCAACAATCTGATACTACAGCCAAGGTTTCTGATTAGAAGAAACTCGCCCGGATTTATGAATGAAAATTCGGGCGACTGCGAATATTCCTAAACTTAACATTTTACTACGCACATGACGAAACAATTAGCCGACTCATACAGCTATAAATGTCATCAAGTCGCTAGTATTCTTCATCTCAATTTATCTACCGTTCGTCTTTGGATAAACCGGGGCTGGCTTAAGGTAAACAGACGTTGCCCAAAATATTACGAGATTGGGATAGTCCATCTCAAAGAGTTTTTGGATAATCCCCCACAGCAAATTAGAAAACGCATTGCCAGCCTAAATACGGATGCTATTGATCATCTTTTGGGAAAGAAAGTATGACAGACCAAATCACTCTTCTAGAAAGATGCTGGTATCTCTCCCCGCCTTGGGGCCAGGAAATACCAAGCGTTGAGGTCAATGTGTGGGAACGAGTTTATCTCAAAGCTTCACGGACATTCGGATATTGCTCTGGGTTTGGGTGGGTTAGAGGCGAGTGGAGGTATTTTATCGAACTTGAGAACGATACCATAGTCGCCACCAAACAAGAAATTCTTGCTACTGGACGCATGGAAGCGAACACCGTGAAACAGCCGGCTTATGTGGTGGGCGATACCTTCGGCACACTTCGTGAACGCGTGATGTTGGTCAGTAATCCGCCTACGACGAAACAGCGTTTGGTGTTGGGTGTCCAGGTTGCAGATCAGGCTTGGTATTACCTCGTAGAGTGGCGCTCACCAATGCTTATACCGACAAGTATCATATGCGATCGCTTTTCTATGGTCAGAGAAGAAGACTTAATACGGGTGATGGTCTGAATTTTTCTCCCAACCTTTAAGAGTGTTACTAAAGACAACTCACCTTTAAGTTGCTCTTACACAATATCAATTTTGTTGTGATTTTGATGAGTTTTGAGGTTTAGCTATGAGGATTAAATGGACTGAAAAAGAATTAGACATCCTTGAAGAGATGGCGGAAATGTTCACGGTCAAACAGATTGCTTTCCGCCTTAAAAGACGAGGGTATTACCGCAGCGAGTTAGCGATCGCTAGTAAATTGCACAGACTAGGTTACTCTATCCGTCCTAGCCTGGACAACTATAGTTGTAGTCAAATAGCTCAGGCGCTTTGTTTGCACTCAACTACTGTTGGTAACTGGGTAAGACAAGGATGGTTGAAAGCTACAAAACGCTACACAACTTGTTATCAGGTCAGAAGTAGGGATTTAAAACGGTTTTTCCAAAATCCGCCAGCGCCAATTAGAAAGCGGATTGAAGCGATAGACCCGCAAGTTATTAGTTATTTGGTGGGGTAATTGGTAGTTTTCCCTGTACGAATAACTATCTATCAAACTCGTTTGAAATACTCACTTACAACGAAATATAAATAGCAACATGATTCTAACTTACTGTTACCGAATTTTACCCAATGCCGAGCAAATAGCTTTGATGTCAAACACATTAGAGTTACTACGCCGTCATTGGAATTACGCATTGGGACAGAGGTTAGATGCACTCAACAGAAGTCGTTGTCAAATTGACCGATGTTCAATAATTAGTGAACCAATTGGAGAAATCCCACAACGAGTTAATTACTATACTCAGCAAGCAGATTTAAAGCAAACAAAAATACTGTTTCCCGATTACAAAAGTATCTGGGCAGAATCTCAGCAAATCAATTTACAACGTTTAAATCAAGCGTGGGAACGTTGGTTAATTCCTGACGCATCGGGAAAACGTGGTGGTCGTCCCAGATTTAAAAAGCCTGGGGAATTAAGGTCTTTTGTTTACCC
>DATNQO010000268.1:0-16809 GCA_036704005.1 Leptolyngbyaceae cyanobacterium
TTTGTTCGTTTCCTCCATGTTCTGTTAAGAGTTCTTCCTGCGGAAGAATTTGGTTACAGAACTGTCGTCAACTCACGCGCAATTCATCTCAACACTTCCGCTATCGCGGTAAGTGTGAGGCTTCTTGCTGTTCAAGCTAAAGAAATGATGGATTTTAGCCAAACTCTTATTCATAAAATAGATGCCATTGTTGATCAATGGGTAGAAGCAGTCTATCAAGATGAACAGATTGAAGCTACTAAAGAGTTAACTTTTAAAGCTGTACGCAATAGTTTACCTAAAGTTCTCACAGCGTTAGCAACAGTACTTTCGGAATCAGAAAAGAGCGATTTACAAACGGTAGTCAATACAAGTTTAGAGCATGGACTGCTGCGTGCGGAACAAGGATTTGAGCCAGCAGAGATTGCACGAGAGTATCGTTTACTGCGGATGGTGATTTTTTCTTTTCTGGAAGAAGATTTGTTAAAAGCAACTCCTGTAGAGTTGTTGCGGGCTGTGCGCTTGATTGATATCATCATTGATGAAGCGATCGCCCGTTGTTTTAACAGCTATACTCACGGTAGGCTACAAGAATTAGAACAACTCCAAAGCCAGTTACGCTTAACTAACCAAGAACTAACTCGTTTGGTTCGCGCTAGTAAGGATAGTATGTCACAGTTGGCGCATGAACTCAAAACACCTTTAACTTCTATTATTGGTTACACAGATTTATTTTTACGCCAGCATCGCCAAAAACCAGAATTTAAGGATACATATCCCAATCTCGAAAGTATCGAACGAGTTATGAAAAGCGGTAGGTTGATTCTACGCTTAATCAACGATACATTGGAAATTTCCCGTTACGATGCTGGTCACTTAGTATTACAACCAACCGTTACAGATGTACGTGAGTTAATTAACTCAGTTGTCGAGATTATTGAACCACTAGCGCGGAATAAAGATTTAGCTTTAGTGATAGATTGCGATCGCGCTCCCAATCAAGTTACCACAGATCCGCTTAGGGTGCAGCAAGTTCTCACTAATTTACTCAGTAACGCCATTCGCTACACCCAATCGGGTACAGTCAGGTTAGAGTGTTGGCAGGAATCTGAAAAAAACTGGGCTATATCTGTTATCGATACAGGAATAGGAATTGCACAAGACGCGCAAAAGCAAATCTTCCAACCTTATTTTCGTGTAGCGAGTGATAAGCAAGTACAAGCTTCAGATGGTACAGGTTTAGGATTAGCCATTGTCCATCGCTTAGTTCAATTATTGCAAGGCGAAATTAAAGTAGTGTCACAGCCAGAAAAAGGCTCTACATTTACAGTAATTTTACCATTGGGCAGTTGACAGTTGACAGTTGACAGTTGACAGTTATCAGTTGATATTAATTAACGTGAGTTCGACCAGCGTTGTTTTGACCTCTCCCCCAACCCCTCTCCTACGAGGAGAGGGGAGTAAGAGGCTGATTTTTTCGTTTCTCCTCCCTCTCCTGACGGAGACGCTACGCGAACGCCTTTTAGGAGAGGGAGGTTGGGAGGAAGAGGTTCATCGAACTCACGTTAATTACTCTCCCTCATCTCCCTCATCTCCCTCATCTCCCTCATCTCCCTCATCTCCCTCATCTCCCCCCACTCCGCAGTCCCCAATCCCCAATCCAGGTAAAATAAGTCTATAAATAATTAACTAAGAACACCTAAGTAGCCACTTTGTATGCTCACAACGGCTGATTTTCTCAAATATACTCAATGGTCTGGTATTGCGACTTTGGTGTTTGCTGCTTTGGCCATACTAGCTTTCCTGTTTAAATGGGGCTTCCGCTTTCGGCTAGTGGGGACGACTGGCTTTATGTTGGTGCTGACTACTGGTTTATTTGCACTTTCATTGTTTCCTTTGAGTCGGACTGTGATTCCGGGGGCTGTGAAGTACACTCTAGTTTATGATAATGCCTCAAACCAAGCAGTTATTTCCCTATCTCCCAAAATTACGCCGGAGGAAGTGGAAGCGACTTTACTACAAGCCTCCAGCAACCTCTATTCTTTCGGGCGTTCTGGTGTCAGGAACGATGACAAGTTGACAATTCGCGCCCGTACTCTCATCCACCCAGAACCAGGGCTAACAATACCACTTTACCTTGGAGAAATTAAGCGATCGCTCACTAACCGCGAAGATCCCCAAGTTTCCCTGGAAATCTATCCTGATAAATTTGCCCAACTCCCACAACCAAAGGCTTAATAGCAACCTCCTCTGTGTCTTTGTAGTGAAGCATCTTTAACCACAAAGACACAGAGTTTTCCATCGCTGTGAACGTAATTTCCTTGATTATTATCAAGGCATAAGTTTTTTGTATTTTCATATACAATATTTCTTATTTTTAGATTAAGATGTTATTTACCTAAATTTAATCAGAATGTCATTCATCAGTAACGAAAGATGGAAATGATACTTATCAAGCCATTTAGTCACTATGAATTGCAATACTTTTGCTTGATATTCTGAGTGTTACTTTGTTAGTAAAGATACATTTATTCAAAAGTTTGATTGTTCAGAACTTAAGGACAATGGGCAATATGAGATTTCAGCCAAAGCTGTGAGTGGTGGGGAGATGGGGGAGCAGGGGAGCAGGGGAGCAGGGGAGCAGGGGAGAAAAAAGAATAACTATGGACTATTGACTATTGACAACTGACAACTGTCAACTGACAACTAACTAAATATATTCTATTAAGAAATATCAAGGTTTTTGGCACACTAGAGTATATGCCTTATCAATTATCGAATCAAACCTTGTCTACACAAACTTCTAGTTCATTGATCGCCCTCACTATTGCCCCTGCAAAAGTGATCCGTGGTGCTGGTATATTGGACACAGCCGCCGCAGAAATTGCTAAATTGGGCAGTCGTCCTTTAATTGTGACGGGTAACAGCACTTTAGCTATTAGCCAAGAAACTCTGCATCCTATTTTAGACAACCATAACCTGCATTTTTGTCAAGCCTCTTATGGTGCAGATTGTTCAGAAGCTAGCTTAAAAGCATTAAGGAAAGCAGCCAAAGAACATAAAGCAGATAGCATCATTGGTATTGGTGGCGGTAAAGCGTTGGATACAGCGAAATTAGTAGCCCATCAGTTGCAGCTACCTGTGACGACAATTCCTACCTCGGCGGCTACCTGTGCGGCTTGGACTGCCCTATCAAATGTATATTCTGAGGAAGGGGCGTTTCTTTATGATGTTGCCCTATCGCGTTGTCCTGATTTATTAATACTTGACTACGACTTGATCAAAACTGCACCACAACATACACTGGTGGCAGGGATTGGGGATGCGATCGCTAAATGGTATGAAGCCTCGGTTAGTAGCGGGCATCTAGAACAGACTTTAATTATTGCCGCAGTCCAGCAAGCGCGAGTTTTACGTGATATTTTATTCCAAAAGTCAGTTGCAGCCTTACAACAGCCAAGTAGTGAAGTTTGGCAAGAAGTTGTTGATGCTACCGTATTACTTGCGGGTGTTATTGGTGGACTAGGTGGGGCGCAGTGTCGGACAGTGGCAGCCCATGCCGTACATAATGGTTTAACCCATATTGCCGGACATAGTAGCATTCATGGCGAAAAAGTCGCCTATGGTATACTAGTGCAATTGCGTCTGGAAGAAATGGTACAAGGCAATCAACTAGCAGCCGCCTCACGCCAACAACTATTAAAGTTTTACGCAGAGATTGGACTGCCACAAAAATTAGGAGATTTGGGGTTGGGTAACATTACCCTGGGCGAGTTACAGACAGCCGCCGAAATCGCTTTAACACCTCAATCCGACATTCATCGACTACCATTTAAAGTTGCGTTGGAACAATTAATGGCGGCGATGGTTTCTACCACTGCACCGACAGATAGTAGAGACTCGGTTCATCGTGTCTCCACCAGGGGAATAAATGACGAGGTTGAGGAATGAGTTTTGATTGGATAACCCCAGCAGATAGGATAAAGCAACTACCACCTTATGTATTTGCCCGTCTTGACGAGCTAAAAGCAAAGGCCAGGGAGCAAGGAATTGATTTAATAGATTTAGGGATGGGAAACCCTGATGGCGCGACACCGCAGCCAGTGGTGGAGGCGGCTATCCAGGCTTTGCAAGATACCAAAAATCACGGTTATCCCCCCTTTGAAGGAACAGCGAGTTTCCGCCGTGCCATTACCAATTGGTACAATCGCCGTTATGGGGTTGTGTTAGATCCCGACAGTGAAGCCTTACCGCTACTCGGTTCTAAAGAAGGATTATCTCATTTGGCGATCGCCTACATCAACCCTGGCGATGTAGTGCTGGTTCCTTCTCCCGCCTACCCCGCCCATTTTCGCGGCCCGGTAATTGCTGGGGGTAAAGTCCACAGCTTAATTCTCAAGCCGGAAAATGATTGGTTAATTGATTTAACCGCCATCCCAGAAGAAGTTGCCAGACAAGCGAAGATACTCTATTTCAACTATCCCAGCAACCCTACAGGCGCTACCGCACCCCGCGAATTTTTTGAGGAAATCGTCGCCTTTGCCCGGAAGTACGAAATCCTCTTGGTGCATGATTTATGTTATGCTGAGTTAGCTTTTGATGGTTATCAACCTACTAGCTTACTGGAAATTCCAGGGGCGAAAGATATCGGCGTGGAGTTCCACACTTTATCTAAAACCTACAATATGGCAGGTTGGCGTGTGGGGTTTGTGGTGGGAAATCGCCATGTCATCCAAGGCTTGCGGACATTGAAAACCAACTTGGACTATGGTATCTTTGCCGCCTTGCAAACAGCCGCCGAGACAGCATTGCAACTACCAGATATTTATCTGCATGAAGTACAGCAACGCTATCGCACCCGTCGGGATTTCCTGATCAAAGGGTTAGGGGAACTCGGTTGGGATGTTGCCAAAACCAAAGCTACCATGTATCTGTGGGTACAATGTCCTGTGGGTATGGGTTCGACGGATTTCGCCCTCAACTTGTTGCAGCAAACAGGCGTTGTGGTGACTCCTGGTAATGCCTTCGGGGTTGCCGGGGAGGGCTATGTGCGGATAAGCTTAATTGCAGATTGCGATCGCCTGGGTGAAGCCCTACAGCGCATCAAGCAAGCTGGTATCCGTTATCGTCCAGAAGCCCTCGTTTCTGCATCAGAATAGAGATAGCATATCGCTATGGTGTAATTCATGCAAACCCCCATCGCTACAACTCCTGATTTCATCGCTGCCGGTTTTCACGCCCTTTCCGATCCCATTCGGATTAACGTGTTGGAATTGTTACGTCAGCAAGAATTATGTGTCTGCGATTTGTGCGAAGCTTTGGGGGTAAGCCAATCTAAATTATCTTTTCACCTCAAAAATTTGAAGGACGCGGGGTTAGTTAATTCCCGTCATGAGGGACGTTGGATTTATTACAGCCTAAATTTGCCTCAATTTGCTTTTTTAGAACAGTATTTGGCAGGGTTTCAGGGTTTTCAGTCTATCAATTCTAGGCGTTCCTGTTGTGAATAAGGTTCGCATAAGAATAATCGAACGCAGATAAACGCAGATAAACGCAGATAAATTACAATATTTGCTACTTGCCTTTCCCAGCCCCCTTTCCTAACAATTGCGCGATCGCCTGCGCTAATTGCACCGGATCGGCTGGTTTGGGGATATGCTTGTGAAAGCCGGCGGCTAGGGCTTGGTTTTGGTCGATTTCTCCAGCATAAGCTGTTAGGGCGATCGCCGGAATATTTCCCCCTTGTTCTGGCGACCATTTTCTAATTTGTCGCAGCAGCATATAGCCGTCGATTTGCGGCATACCAATGTCACTCAACAACACATCTGGCTTGGCTCTAGCTAAGGCTTCTAAGGCTTCCATTGCTGATGCTGCGGTGGTTACAGTTGCGCCGCATTGTTCTAGTGCAAAGCTGAAAAACTCCCGCACATCTGCCTGATCATCAACTAAAAGAATCTGCACACCAGCTAACAGCGTTTCCTGATTCTCTAATTCCTCCACAACAGACTCAGCATCCACCACTGAGTACTCAGCACTTTTATGTAATGGTAGCCTGACAGTGAAGGTCGCGCCCTTGTCTTCTCCCTCACTCTCGGCTTGGACTGTACCACCATGTAGTTCTACCAGATGGCGCACAATTGCCAATCCTAAACCCAAGCCACCAAAGACTCTGGTAGTTTTGGCATCTGCTTGGCGGAAGTATTCAAAGACATGGGGTAAAAATTCTGGGGTAATGCCCTTACCATTGTCTTTTACCTGAATTTGGGCATCTCGTCCCACCTGTTCTAAACGCACTTCTACCCGTCCTTCTGGGGGGGTGAATTTGACAGCATTGGAGACTAAATTCCAGATTACCTGTTGCAAGCGATCGCCATCACCCATCACTGGTACAGGTTCATCACCCAATTTTGTATGTACTTCTATAGATTTAGCTTCGGCGGCTAAACGGACTGTTTCTAACCCAGCCTTAACTGTCGTTCTCAAATCCACCACACTAATATTCAAACTGAGTTTACCGCGTAAAATGCGGGAAACATCAAGCAAGTCATCGATGAGTTGGGTTTGTAACTTGGCGTTACGTTCAATTGTTTCCAAAGCCTGCTGGATAGTCTCTTCCTTGTACTTGCGGGTGCGGAGTAACTTCGCCCAACCCATGATGGGGTTGAGGGGAGTTCGCAATTCGTGGGAGAGGACAGCCAGAAATTCATCTTTAATGCGGTTGGTGGACTCGGCTACAGCGCGGGCATTTTTTTCAGCTTCGTAAAGTTGAGAGCGGGCGATCGCTTGAGCGCATTGTTGCCCCAATGTCAACATAA
Organism: Leptolyngbyaceae cyanobacterium; assembly: GCA_036704005.1. Classification (GTDB taxonomy): domain Bacteria; phylum Cyanobacteriota; class Cyanobacteriia; order Cyanobacteriales; family Nostocaceae; genus Trichormus. The sequence goes on from DATNQO010000268.1 coordinate 6,795, forward strand.
ATTTCTGTTCTTCTTCGTTAAATTTTTGGGGTGTAGCAAAGCTTAATCCCATCACCCCAATTGTCTGCTGTTCCACAATCAGGGGAATACAAGCGAAGGCACAATTGCCTGTCTGTCCGGGAACATCAGCAATTTGCGGATATTTACTGGCGAACACTTCCACATTGGCAATAAAAATCGCTTCCCCTGTCTTAGCTGTTTCCGCAATAGGTACAGCCGCCGTGATGGGAAAAGTTTCCCAAGCATCTTTCACAGATTCTGGATAACCAATTGCTTTGATGATTTTCAGAATGTTACCACCTTCAGTCAGTAAAACCACTGAACCAGCAGAAGCGCCCAAAGCCGCCAGCCCTTGATTTACAACCACATCAGCCACTTCCTGGGGAGTTAGGGCTTCTGAGAGGGCTGCTGTAATACTTTGCAACCTTAACGTCCGACTCATTGCCAATTCGGCAGCTTGTTTTGCTTGTTGGGCTTCTTGATATAGTCTGGCGTTATCAATGGCTGTCGCTGCGCGTCGGGCAATATCTTCAGCTAAAGCTAGGTCAGTTTGACTTAATTGTCGTCCTGAATTGGCTGTCACAAAGGAGATGACACCGAAGATTTGAAAGCGTGAATACAGAGGAATTACCATCAGCGATCGCATCTCCAAACTTTGCAATAATTGCAGATGTCGCTCATCCTCTGCCATCTCTTGTAAAAGCGAGTCTGGTACTTCGGGATAAAAAGCTGACTCTCCTCTAATTAGTTGGTCGCGGAAGGGGTGCTTACCTTCCATTCTGGGTGGATAAGTGTAGCGAATTTCTTCGACAATCTCCATTTTAACCGGGTCAACAGAAGCGATCGCTACCCGTTTAATTGAACTATCTGTTTGCAGAATATCAACAACACACCAGTCTGCGATCGCTGGTACTGCTAACCTAGCCACATTGTTGAGAGTAACTTCATAATCTAAAGAAGCTGCTAATATAGTGCTGGCTTCGACTAAAAACTTTTGTGCAGCTTCTGCTTGTTTGCGGTCACTAATATCTTCAATAATTCCCAAAGCATATTTAGCTTGTCCTTGCTCATCCCATACAGCCGATGCAGTTAGGTTTACCCAAACAATTGTCCCATCTTTGCGGATATAACGCTTTTCTAAAGAGTAACCATTGATTTCCCTTGCTAACACTTTTTTGGCATAATCCCAATCAGCCGCTAAATCATCAGGATGAGTGATATCTTGAAAGTTCATCTGACTTAACTCCAGGGCGCTGTAATCGGTAATGTCACATAAAGCTGGATTAACTTGCAGAAATTGACCATCCAAAGTTACTAAAGTAATACCCACTGCTGCTTGGTCAAACATTGCCCGGAAGCGTTCTTCGCTTTCCCTCAAGGCAATTTCTGCTTCCTTGGTGGCTGTCACATCAGCCAAGATAATCCCAATTCCCACCGTTTCCCCAATGCTATTGCGGACTGGGTAATAATTACCCAACCAATAACCGTAATTTCTCGGAGTGCCTAACGTCTCCCCGCTAATCTCCACATTTACCATCGGCTCTCCCGTATCCAATACCCGTTGAAATTGGGCTTCTAATTCTGCCGCCATCTTCGGTATAACTTCGCAAAATTTCCTTCCCAAATGCTCCTCTATACTCAAACCGTTAATATTCGCCAACACTTGATTAATGCGGATATAGCGCAACTCTCTGTCTAAAAAGCAGACTGCTACAGGTGCAGCAGCTAACAAGGCATCAAGCAGTGATAGGGACTGGGCATAATGGTTGAGAGCGTCGTGCATATCACGATAGAGTTGGGCATTCTCCACCGCTAAAGCAGCACGATAGGCAATATCTTTAGCTAGGGCTAAGTCGGCTTGATTATAGCTACGACCTGATTCTGCTGTGACAAAGGTAATACATCCCAGAACTCGCTCATGGGCGATTAGGGGTAATATCATGGCAGATTTAAGTCCTATCTGCCGTAAAACTTCCAGATGCTCCTGATTTTGCGTATTTGCTACCAAAAGTGAATCTGGTATTTCTGCAATCAGCATCGGTTCGCCAGTTTGTAGGACTTTAGCAACTAAACTCGCACCTTGAGGATCTGGTACATATTGCTGAAGAATACGCGCCCACTCTACTTTTTGAGGGTCTACATAAGCAATAGGTAAGCGACGAATCGAGTCATCTTCGTTGACAATTTCAATACTGCACCAATCGGCTAGTTGGGGGACAGAAATTTGAGCAATCTTTTCTAAAGTTTGCTCGTAATCTAAGGAACTAGAAAGCGTACCGCTAGTTTGGGCGAGATAACGCAGCGCCACCTCAGCACGTTTGCGTTCTGTAATATCCAACCCAGTCACCCCCACCCCCAGCAGTTGCCCATCTGGTAAACAAACTGGATAGTAGTTGACAATACTACAACGATAAACTCCGCTTGGATAGGTTTCCCCACTTATTTCCTGATTGAGTAGGGGCTGTTTAGTTTCAATCACCTGATGCAAAACAGGCTCAAGTGTGTCCGCCCATCCTGGTAAAACTTCTCTTAAGGTACGCCCCGTATGTTCGTTTTGAGGTACACCGTTGACTGCTGCTAGGGCTTCGTTAGTATAGACGTAACGCAGTTCTGTATCCAAAAAAGCTAATGCTACGGGTGAACTAGCCAGCCAAGCGCTCAATAATGCCAGATATTCGTCTTTTTGCTGAATAGCTTTTTGCAGTTTGCGCTGTAATTTTGTATTTTCTATTTCTGAGAGTTTGCGTTTAGTAATATCGACTGCGGCACAAATAACACCCTCAATTCGACCATTAACTTTAAAAGGTTCCGCTATTAAATCATAGTAAAAGACTTCTCCCTTCAAGATTACAGAAACCTCTTCATGGGCAGAAACATCATTTTCTAATACTCTTTGCTTAATTGCTGTGAGTTTTTCTGCTACAGAGGCAGGTACTATGTCATAGTCAGATTTACCGATTATCTCTTCAGCCGAGTCTACACCTTGAGGATTATAAATCCATTGATAACGCAAGTCCCGATCCTGCTGAAATACTACAATATCGGAATTTTTTAGTGCTAATCTAAACCTTTCTTCACTCGTCTTCAGTTTTTGTAGATTTACTTCATCTCGTCCGTTGGTCTTCTTCCAGGTTTCACATATCACACTGAAAAATAATCCCTGTATAGCAAATAACCCCATCTCTGCTATATTAGTAATATCAAAAGATAGGTCAAACTGTGGGTGAAGAAAGAAGTAATCACTCAGTATTACAGACAAGAAAGTAGCTAAAATTCCTGACCGTAAACCACCGTACCAAGCACTGATCATGACCGCACTAAAAAATAGCAAAAACGGAGTAGTGGTCATTTTTAACCAAGGATCTAACAACAGCATTAGCGCACAGGCAAATGCCACAGCAAATATGACAATTCCGAGACGTAGCAATGCAGAATTAGAAAGATACGGCATGAAAATTACTTGCGACAACTAATACTTGTTGCAGAGTCTTTACATAACCTAAGCTAGTTTGCAGATTTTAGGTACTTGTCTTGGGATAGATTATGGTATTTTCCTAAAAAACTTCTTTTGGTTAGATGATATTTTTTTCTTAATGTAGTATATAACAGAAAAATGTGAATTTAATACAATTAAATATACCGATATTTATAAATATATAGTAAACTTTTTAATTATTATGAACAGCAATTAAGAAATAATTTTATATTTTCAATCACAATAATTCCGTTATGGAAAATTGTCTTTGTCTATCCAATTCCTGAAGTTTGATTTTTTCTGCGTAGAACGCCTGATAATAAGACTGCCATTTTTCTGGTTCAACTTCAGGATCAGTTTGTTGCCACAGTTCCAAAAAGTGACGGTAACGCTTTTCTCTGAGGACTCGTTCCATACAGGCGATCGCAGCTTGTACAGCTTGGGGAGTCCGCATGATCTCCTTCTTAGTTTTCTCATCAAGATGCAACAGATGAGAAATTATGCTCAGTTCTTCACCTAATTCTAAATATATATCTTGCAGCCTGGAAATTAAATCAATTTGCTTATCTGTGGACTCTAAAATCTGTAGCCATAAAAATCTGTGATGAGAAAGGCTAAACTGCAAGTTCCGCGCCTCTAGTTCGTCAATAATCGCTTGACGATGTTCGGGACAATGCAGGTAAATCCGCAGTAATAAAGCTTCGGCGTAGTCTAGAAGGTTGCGGTCTGTAGGGGATTGGGTACTGGTGACTGGGGACTGGGATCTACCGTTACTTCTAATTGGGATGGGTTTTGAGTAGGTAGTGCTTGGGGTAATTTGGGTGAGGAGATTTTCGACTCGCAGGGGAATGAGTCTGGTATCTCCTAAGCTGAGGATTTCAGCACAGTAAGAAACGTAATAGTTACGAGTATCGCTGTTAACTATATTTTTGAGAAGTTTGACAAATTGTTGGGTAACTTGTTGAAAATCAGTAGCTTGTTTTAAATCGCGGTCTTTGATAATCTGCTGGATTTGCCAATTTAACCACAATGGCGCATTTGCTAATAGTTGCTGATAATCTTCAGATGTATGGGTACGCAAATATTCATCCGCATCTTTACCATCGGGGATATTGAGAATTTTCAGTTGCACTTCGCCTTTGTAAGCCAAATCAGCAATTTCCCCGATCGCCCTTTCGGCGGCGTTAGTTCCAGCTTTATCCGCATCAAAGTTGAGTACCAACTGTTTTGATTCGCTGTAACGCAATATCAGCCGTACTTGGTCTAAACTTAGGGCAGTACCCAGAGAAGCCACAGCATTATTTATTCCCGCCGCATGGAGGGCGATCGCATCAAAATACCCTTCAACCACCACAGCTTGATCTAGTTGGGAAATCCCCGTCTTGGCTTGATCAAGGGCGAATAGGGTTTTACCTTTATTAAATAATTCGGTTTCCGGTGAGTTGAGATATTTCGGCTGTTCATCCGTCAAAGTTCTCCCACCAAAAGCAATCACCCGTCCTTGGATATCGCGGATGGGAATCATCAGGCGATCGCGGAATACATCATAATATCCCGCCCCTTCCTTACGCGGTTTAATCAACCCAGCTTTCTCCACCAGTTGGACAGGATAATGTTTATCTTCCACCAAATAACGGTGGAGAGTTTCCCAACCTGCGGGGGCGTAACCCAAGCCAAACTGTTGAATTGTCGCTTCATTGAGGCGGCGATCGCTACGTAAATACCCAAGCGCCCTTTGTCCTTGAGATTGTCTGAGGGCGTGCTGATAAAAACTCGCCGCCGAAGCCATCACCTCATACAACTGTTCCCGCAAAGACAACTGACGCTGCAATTCTTGGCGTTGTTCTGGTTCCAGAGTTTTGACAGGGACTTGGTAACGCCGTGCTAAATCTAACACCACCTCAGCAAACGATCGCTTCCCCAACTCCATCAAAAACTTAATAGAGTTTCCCCCAGCCAGACAACCAAAGCAATAATACATTTGCTTAGTTTGGCTAACAGTAAAACTCGGCGATTTCTCATCATGGAAAGGACACAAACCCACAAAATCCTTACCACGCTTGCGTAAAACCACATATTCTGATACCACATCGACAATATCAGCCCGATGTTTAACTTCCTCAATCGTATCTGGGTGTAAGCGTGGAATTTGCATGGCTTTGTCATTAGTCATTGGTCATTGGTCATTAGTCCACAGTCAACACAAACTGCGAAGGCTTCCCCCTTCCCCAGTCTTATTGCCCATTTTCCCCACACCCTACTCCCCATATAATTGTTCTTGCCAAGCCAAGAATATTGTATTGAATTGCTTAAGCTTAATTTTATCAGAGGAAATACGGGACATGGGGCGTATTTTTATTTCGGCTGCTCACGGAGGACGGGAGGTAGGAGGTGTAGATCCAGGTTCAATTGCGGGGGGAACGACGGAAGCGCGGGAGATGATTTTGCTGCGGGATTTGATTGTAACGGAATTGCGATCGCGTAGTTTTGATGTTTTCTCTGTTCCTGACGATTTGAGTGCGGCTGACACTATCGCCTGGATCAACTCCCGTGGTCGTCGCGGTGATGTCGCCCTAGAAGTTCATGCTGATTCCGCTAGTAGCCCTACTGTGAGAGGGGCTAGCGTCTTCCACATTGCCAACAACAATGAGCGTAAAAGCAATGGTGAACTGCTATTAGTAGGACTTTTACGCCGCGTCCCTCAGCTACCCAATCGCGGCGTTAGACCAGATACCGACAGTGGTTTAGGTAGATTAGCATTTTGTCGGCAGATTACGATTCCTTCCTTACTCATGCAGGTGGCTTTCCTCAGCAGCCCAGAGGATAGGGCTTTGCTGCAAAATCGTCGCCGAGACTTCGCCTTGGGTATCGCTGATGGTTTGGCTTCATGGAGTCGAGTCATTGATCCAAATCCCGGAACCCCAGCAGACCCGAATTATCCACCTATCAACATTAACATTAACGGACAGAATTATGCAGAGCAAGGGATTTTAGTCAATGGTAACGCTTACATTCCCATTGATTTAGTCGATCGCCTAAGAATTGATTTGTCGAAAGCACCAAATGTCAACCGTATTACCTACCGCCGAGTCGTATATGTTAAAGCAGTAGAATTACGCGACTTTAATGTATCAGTTACTTGGGATGCCGCAACACGCACCGTCACCTTGCGTTCCAATTTGGTAGTTTGCCCAGGCCAAATCGACAGAATCATGTCAAATGGCACTACCTCAGAAGTACAGATGCAAATATTCCTCAGAAACAATAACGAGAATGCCTTAGCCCAATTCCCTGATATCCCCAAACTTTATCGAGAGGAAGCAAGTGCAGAGGGAGTAAATTATGACATTGCTTTCTGTCAGATGTGCGTAGAAACAGGATTTTTACGCTTTGGTGGGGATATTAAAGCAGCGCAAAATAACTTTGCTGGCTTAGGTTCCATTGGTGGCGCGACCGAAGCCGCCTCTTTCCCCAGCGCCAGAATTGGTGTAAGAGCGCACATCCAACACCTCAAAGCCTACGCCAGCCTAGAACCCTTGGTAAATGAAGTAGTAGACCCCAGGTTTCGCTTCGTCACCCGTGGCGTTGCTACCAAAATTGACGACCTTTCAGGACGCTGGTCAGCAGATTTAAATTACGGGGCAAAAATTACAGCAATGGTCAAGCGTTTGTATGAGTCCGCAGGCTTGTTGTAATGGTAATCAATTGAGCTAATTGATGGGAACTTCTAGATTATCTGGGGCATCGATTCAATTAGCTCAACAAAATAGGTATAAAAAACAATGCGCCGAGCAGTATTATTCCTATGTAGATTTGTACTCAGCCTATGGACTATAGTAGTCATTTCTTTTCTATCTTTATTAATATTTAATGCTCCAAACGTACCTCATACAGCACCTTTTGCCAACGTATCGATTAAAGTCAACAATGGCTATAACATTCATTTGCCTAACCGAATCTTTAACTGTACGGAAACATCTCAGGAATTTAACTGTCAAACAAACATTCAAGAGCGTTTACTCAATCTCAACCTGACAAAAGGAAGTCAGTACAAATATGAATTTACCAATTGTCGAGCGTTGTACAACAATCAATCAGTTGGCTGTTCGGAGATGGGAGTAACCTATGCCCCTATAATTGCCAAAATATATGAAATTACCAACATACAATTAAGTTCTCAAGAAGTACAGGCACTTAAACAGGAATATTGGGGCATTAATACGCTCATGCAATTAGGTGAAACCCGCTTAATATGGATTAGTACAACGTTGTCACTTGTCGCAGGTCTTAATGCTGTTTTCCTAGCCTGGTTTTATCCTGGGAAACTCAGCAAAGCCTTTACAACCCTTATCTGTGGGTTTGGAATGTATGGCTTCATTTGGAGTTTACTGGGGCGTGTAAAGTTTGACGTTGTCACACCCTATGGATTTACGCCTGAAACCTGGTCTTGGTTAGTTAATGCAGCAGCCATCTTTGCGGGTGTAGGAACGTTAATTGCCACCGCTTTACTACTTTGGCAAAGATTTCCCCGCTTCATCGCCATTCCCATCAGCATTACCAGTAGTTTAGGAATTTTCCACCTCTGTTGGTTCTCCCTCATGTGGATGTTTAGTTATTTACCTTTTTTATTTGGTTTCACTACAACCTTTGCACAAAACAGTTATGTGCTGCTCTGGATTAGTACAGCTATTTCATCTATCCTTGCCATTATTGCTGCAATCTTGTTTTGTTTACATACCAATCAATCCATCAAAAAGTTCCTCTGCCTCGGCAGTGGTATTGGTGCGCTGGCTTTAGGCATAAATCTTTTTTTGTTTGTCCTGTTAGGACTGGGATATGCAGACTAAGAAGGGTAGGAAAACATAGGGCAAATTTTGTAACTCCCTTGTCTTCCTCATCTTCCCCACTACTCAAACATATTTATGGCAATTTTCCTTACAAAGCATCCATACACTGTTTGACTTTCTCAAAGATGGACTGATCTTCGATTTGTTCTGCTAATTCTTGAGCATTGCGGTAACACAATAAAGCAAACTTTTTACGTTTTGTGGTTACATACAAATTCCCCATATTCAACAAAGTGGAAATTTCGCCAAGAGTGTCTCCTAGATGTTGATGAATAGCAAGTGCTTGTTTGTAGAATTTCAGTGCTTTACGGTGACTGCCCAATTTGTAGTAGGTAAAGCCAATATTGTTAAGAGTTGTGGCTTCGCCTGGGCGATCGCACATTGCCTGACGTGTTAACAGAACTTGATGGTAGAGTAATAGAGCTTGTTTGGGTTGCCCTAAATCAAGATAGATAGACGCGATGTTGTTTAAGGTGATAGCTTCACCGACAATGTTCTTAGCAGCCTTTTGAATTGGTAGTGCTTGTTGAAGATAGTGCAGTGCCAACTCAAACTGACCTAAAGCACTATAAGCGAATCCCATACCATTAAGTGTGGTAGCTTCACCAGAAAAGTCGCCTAAGAAGCGCCGCATTGCTAAGATTTGATTTTGTAGTAAAAGCGATCGCTTAGGCTCACCTAATCTGACATAAATTAACGCCATATCATTGAGCGTAGAAACTTCCCCTTGAATATCTTGCAGATCCCTAAAGATTTGCGTCGCTTTCTCAAAATATTCCAAAGCTTGAGAAAGTTTGCCAAGCCGACTACAAGTCGAACCTAAATTACTCAAAGCTGTAGCTTCTGCTTGTATATTGCCAATTTCTACAGCCACAGCCAACGCCTGATGGAAACACTCTAATGCTTTTTTTGGTTGCCAGCACCCAAGGTATGCTAAACCAAGATCATTCAATGTAAGACCTTCTCTAGCGCGGTCTGGAATTGCTCTAGCTAATTGTAAATTTTCCGTTACCAAATCGAGATATTCTTGAAATTTTCCCTGCTTGTAGTAGGTATTAGCTTCATCACGACGTTCTTCCCAAACACTGACTTGATTGCAAGGTTGCGTCATTTGACCTCAGTTGTACAGCAGATAGATTGGCAGGTTACTCTTGAGCAGATAGAACCTAAGACAGATTCCCTAACTTTAACTTCACCTTTATTTTCTACCTTTAGATACAAGACGTAAAGAGATAAGAATGGTAGGTATAGAGTTTAATACAGCAATAATAGGCAGTGTAACCAGCAAAAGATATTATTGCGGCAATTATGTCCGATTTTCTTGACTTTGCTCTAACTTAAAATACAAAAGAATAATAAACAAAAACAAAACCCCCTTTCTGGTGAGAAAGAGGGTTTTGTTATGTGAAGTATAAACCTGGCACCGAGCGATTGTGGCGTAGGGCAACCCCTAAACTATCGTAGCCGTAGCAGCGTTTCACAACTGAGTTCGGGATGGAATCAGAGTGGTACCACTGCACCATAAGCACCAGGAAAAGGTGGTGGGTACAAGACCCTGAAGACTGCAAGAAACGCGATATTCACCAAACTGTCAACTGAAAATGAGGTCAAGCCCTCGGTCTGTTAGGACTCCTCAGCTACATACATTACTGCACTTCCACTTAGAGCCTATGAACCTGTGTTCTACAGGTGA
>DATNQO010000269.1:0-3781 GCA_036704005.1 Leptolyngbyaceae cyanobacterium
TACTTCTTCTTTGATGGTGTTTTCCCGTTCTTGTGGTGTAACTATGACATAACCAGAACGCAGCGTGTTAACATAATCGCTGGCTTGGGGAATGGTAAGTGGTGCTGGATGTAAAACACGATGACCGTAAGAGGTGCGATCGCTTTTCACCGTCAAGGAACCATTCACCAATTCAAGCGGTAAAATCGCCTCATCTAACAAAGCAACTAACCAGCGAATAGGGCGGGAAAACCTCACATCCCCATCCCCCCAACGCATCAACCGCTTGCCCTCCAACTTATAAATCCATTCGGGTACAAGTTCGGTTAAAATGTCAGCCACAGGACGACCTGGAGTTTTCTTTTGTACAAAGACAAACTCTCCCTTATCCGTGGGGCGAACTTCCAACGCCTCTAATTCTACACCTTGCCTTTTGGCAAAACCCACAGCCGCCTGAGTTGGTTGACCATCTTTAAAAGCCGCTTGGGCGGGTGGGCCTTTGATTTCCTCTTCCCGGTCTGGCTGTTGGGATGGTAAACCTGTAATCAGGACAGCTAAACGCCGGGGAGTACCGTATACTTCTGTTGATTCACTCGTAAGGCTATTAGCTGCTAAACTTTGGGGAATGCGCGATCGCCACTGTGTAATGGCATCACTCAGAAAGCTTGCAGGTAATTCTTCTGTTCCAACTTCCAATAAAAACCCAGGCATAGGACTCTATTTTGCACTTTATCAATTCCAACAGTTTACCGCGCCGATTGGGGAGTGGGGAGTAGGGGGAGATGAGGGGGATGAGGGAGTGGGGGGAGATGAGGGAGCAGGGGAGAATAACTTTAAACTGTTGACCAATTACCCATTACCAATTACCCATTACCCATTACCCAGGAGTTTCAATGATTAGAAAACTTCACCGCATTGCCAAAGCAATTACGAAACCATCATATAAAGATGAGTTCTATCACTACCCCGGAACCATCCCCGGAACCATTATTATTGATGAAAATGCGCCGCCACCGCAAATTTACTTAATGGACTATTGTCAAAATAATTTCATTCATCAACAACTGACAGCGCCGGAAGATTGTGTCCGATATTTGGATCAGGAATCTGTAACTTGGGTGGATGTCCAAGGTTTGGGTAGTCGGGACGTATTGGAAAGATTGGGGAGGGTATTTGAGTTACCGCCTCTAGTTTTGGAAGATGTGGTGAATGTATCGGAACGTCCCAAAACAGAGGATTATGACGACCAATTATTATTTATTGCCCGGATGGTAGTACCTAAAGAGAGGGGTGGCGGATTTTACAGTGAGCAAGTGAGTTTAGTTTTAGGTAAGCACTACTTGTTAACTATACAGGAAGAACCGGAGCATGATTGCTTTGGGGGTGTGCGAACAAGAATAGAAAAGGCTAAAGGAATTATTCGTCGGCAAGGTGCTGATCATTTAGCTTACGCTTTAATTGATGCTATTGTTGATGGTTTTTTCCCAGTTTTAGAACGATACGGGGAAGAACTGGAGGATTTAGAGGAGGAAGTAATCGTTAGTCCTACTCGCCAAACATTGCAAAAAATTTACCAGGTGAGGCGAGAATTACTGCAATTACGTCGTGCTATTTGGCCGCAACGAGATGCGATTAATGTTTTAATCCGCGATCGCAGTGAACTCATTAGCGAGGAGGTACAAATCTACCTGCGCGATTGTTATGACCATGCTGTGCAAGTTATGGATATGGTGGAAACCTACCGAGAACTAGCTTCTGGCTTGATGGACGTATACTTATCGGCGGTCAGTAACAAAATGAATGAAGTGATGAAACTACTGACAGTGGTTTCCTCAATCTTCATTCCCCTAACTTTTGTTGCTGGGATCTACGGAATGAACTTCAATACGGAAAAATCGCCCTACAATATGCCTGAGTTGAATTGGTATTGGGGTTATCCACTTTGCTTAGGAGTCATGGCGGCGATCGCCTCTGGATTATTATTCTTATTTTGGAAACGGGGCTGGCTAGAAAATTCTTCCACCATTAACCGTGATTAAATATTCAACATCACCAACGAGTGACGTAAAAAAATTATTATAGGGAGTTGATATTTCAAGTATGAGGAATACAGACCAAAATTTACTTGTTTTAACAATTTATATTATTGGTATAACTTATGTGTTTAACCAGATGGTTTCATCTATAGATGATCGCATCAAATATGAGTTTATCAAATCCGAAGTTGATGACAAACTTAAACAGCTAGAACTAGACGACAAAATTGGTATATCTTTTAAACTCAATTCTTCTTATCCGCTTGGAGAGAAAAAGGAAGATCCCAAAGATCAACCTTTAAAAGAATTATCGATTAGTATTGAAAATAAATCAGAAAATATTGCTATATACGTGGATTGGGATAATAGCTCTTTAGTGGTTGAACATACTAAGCAATCTCATAGAATTATTCGCAAATCCCCCGACTTAATTAGAGACTTGGGTGTACCGCAAAGTCCTAGCTTGATTGTCCCTAAAAAAACACTTTCAGAGACATTTTCAGCAGAGAATCTCTACCAGCGAGATAACGATGCAGGAGGAATATATTCACCAAAAAAACCCATAATTGATATTGATGGTCTGAAAAAAAATAAGTCACAAGGAAAGTTATATAACGACTTTATCAACGGCAGGGAACCGTTAAAATTTTCACTACAGTTAGTTTTGCGATTATCTGAGATCCGAGCAGGCTTGGCTCCTGGCGCTGAATACCCTCCCATATCCATCATTGTTTGCCCCTTCACTGTTAAAAAACTACCTTGGACTTACGCCCTACCCTGGAACAAAAAGAAATAAGCAAAACGAACACAATACACCATACAAGATTACACTGGAACTAGGGAGAGAGTAGGCGTTGGCGGTTGCAGGTCAGTTAATCAAACTGGCTTGAGGAAAGTCCGGACTCCCGAAAGACCAAACTTGCTGGATAACGTCCAGTGCGAGCGATCGTGAGGATAGTGCCACAGAAAAATACCGCCTAATTCAGTGAACAGTTAACAGTGAACAGTTAACAGTTAATACCTGATAACTGATAACTGATAACTGATAACTGAAAAAGGTAAGGGTGCAAAGGTGCGGTAAGAGCGCACCAGCAGCGTCGAGAGGCGCTGGCTAGGTAAACCCCGGTGGGGAGCAAGGTGGAGGAACTACGGTTGGTCTTTTACCAGTTCCGCTTTTTAGGAACCGCTAGAGGCGTTTGGTAACAGGCGTCCCAGATAGATAACTGCCTTCTGCGCTATTGGCGCGGAAAACAGAACCCGGCTTATGTCCGACTCTCTCCACTCGATCGATTTTAGATGCGAGGATTTTAGATTTTAGAATACGGTCTACTAAATTTTGAATGGGAAACTCCTGACTTCTGAATTCTAAAAAAACTTCTTTTATCCCCTTTTAGGTTCGTAACTATTTCATGAATCTCGTCTACCACCGCCGTCAAAAGCAACTAGAAAGTTTAGTGCAAAAATTGGGGCTGATGCCCGAAAAATGGCCTATTAAGTGGCAATTACTAGACTTGGCGCTAACTCATCCTACTTTTTCACCAGAAGCTAATTACGAGCAACTGGAGTTTGTGGGAGATGCGGTAGTAAGGTTGGCCACGGCTGAATTTTTATGGGAAACTTATCCAGAAGAAACGGTGGGTGAATTTTCTGGCTTGAGGGCGGAATTGGTGAGCGATCGCACTCTAGCACAAATAGCCGATAGTTACGGCCTGGAAACCTACTTACTATTAGATAAAAGTGCAGCCGGAGATGTGGCGGGACGAGAA
>DATNQO010000270.1:0-2947 GCA_036704005.1 Leptolyngbyaceae cyanobacterium
CCCTTCCCCCTTCCCCCTTCCCCTTTCCCCTTTCCCCTTTCCCTATAATTCTTCTTTTCGATTAAGCTACCTATACCCTGGGTAGGGTTAAACACCTAATTCCTCTTTGTTACGGTTGCTAGTGACATTGATTAATAGCAACCGCAATCATTATGACTTTTACACAAACAGGCGACCAAACTATTCGTGAATACGTCCAATCTTGGCAGAAGCTGGATACAGACGAACAGCTAGCTTTATTTTGGTTTGTCTACAAAGAAATGGGCAAATCTATTACACCAGCCGCCCCAGGTGCTAGCACTGTTTCTCCAGAGATTGCTGAAGGTTTATTCAATCAAGTCAAAGAATTAGACGAAGAAGCGCAATTACAACTACAACGCGACTTGATTAACAATGTAGATACTCAACTAACCCGCGAATATGGCTCAATTGGCGATACCACTAAGCTGCTATTCTGGTATCGTTTATCCCAAGGTATGGATGAAGGCACTATCGTTTCTTTCCCTTCTGACTACAAACTTTCTTCACAATCCCAACAACTGTTAGAAAGAATTAAGGGGTTAGAGTTCCAACAGCAGATTACTCTTTTCCGTGATTACGTTTCCCCAATGGGCGCGGAAGCAAAACCAGGTGCAGAAATTTAGGCTTATATTGAGTTCGTAGTAAGGACTTGAGTCCTTACTACAAATATTTAATAGTTACGCAAACTGTTGATACTCTAAAAACACAGAAATATTACCATCATATTTGTCTATAATTTTATCTGCAATTACTTTTATCTCAGATAAATTACTATTATAACAATCTATCAAAACACCCCAATCATCATTATGAAGGCAGAATAAACCCATTGCTGAAAGAATTGACCTGATTTCTTGATGACTGGAGGTTTCTTCGGTTTCAATTGTTTTCTTAATAGTAAACTCAAGAATATTTATCGGCATATTTAATGTTATGCCAGCATCTTCAAGTTGCCGATTTTTTAGCCTTAATTCACCAAATTGAAAAGTTGTCATTTCTCTATCTCGACGCATTAAATATAGTTGCCCTATTTGCATAAATTAATAATCGATTAAATCCCACTTTGGACATTAACTATGCCAAAGCTTGGGCAAAGACATTCGACTAATTCATCTGTTGCCAATTAGCAATTTCTTTACCAAGAATTAATTTAGGATTAACGAGCATAATCCTAACTATAGATTATGCGGTAGGGAACAATGTAAAAATTAACAAAATGCAAAAAGTGCCAGTTGTGCATCTGGCTATAAAACTCATATTTGATTTGTGAAATATAAGTAGGGCGCTCGCCCAGAGCTTTCGGTGTGTTAGGCATAAGCCATAACGCACCCTACATAAGACGGTTGACAGTTAACCGTCAACCGTCAACGATCAACAAACCTTTACAGTGGCTTCAATCTGGTGAAAACTAAACATGGTGAGCATAGTAACCTGGAGCTATAAGCGGTGATTATAGTTATTGATAATTACGATAGCTTTACTTACAATCTGGTGCAGTATTTGGGGGAACTGGCAGCTGAGTTTCCTGTGGCATCAGATATACGCGTTTTTCGTAACGATAAAATAACCTTAGAGGAGATTCGGTCATTAAATCCTGATGCGATCGTTATTTCTCCTGGGCCTGGTCGTCCAGAAGATGCGGGTATATCTTTGCATCTCATTCAAGAACTCGGCTCTAACCTACCGATTTTAGGCGTATGTCTGGGACACCAAAGCATTGGTCAGGTATTTGGTGGTAATATTGTCTCTGCTCCAGAGTTGATGCACGGCAAAACTTCTCAGGTAACTCATACTGGGGTCGGGGTTTTTCAAGGATTGGAAAATCCGATGCTTGCTACCAGATATCACAGTCTGGTAATTGACCGCCAGACTTGCCCCGAAGTGTTAGAAATTACTGCTTGGGTGGATGATGGTACGATTATGGGGGTGAGACACCGGAACTATCCCCACATTCAAGGAGTCCAATTTCACCCAGAGAGTGTTCTGACTTCTTCAGGAAAGCAGTTACTGCGAAATTTTCTCCAACAGTTACAGTTACGAGATTAATTCATGAAAAGACGACAGTTGTTAGGCTATGCTGGGGCGGGATTAGCCACAGCTTTTGTCTCTACCCTGGGATCACATCTCCAAGCTGATGCCCAATCTAGCGGTTTAGGGGTGCAGTGGTTAGGTCATACCAGTTTTTTATTCACTGGCGGTGGGATGAGGATTCTAGTCAATCCCTTCCGCACAATTGGCTGTACAGCACGTTATCGTCCACCAAAAGTTACAGCAGATTTAGTATTAATTAGTAGTCAATTGTTGGATGAAGGGGCAGTTGATGGATTACCTGGTAATCCTAAACTTGTATATGAACCCGGTGCTTACGAGTTTAAAGGTATAAAACTTCAAGGGATTTCTATAGCCCACGATCGCAAAGGTGGCAAACAGTTTGGCATGAATACGGCTTGGAAATGGACACAAGGTGGTGTTAATATCCTACACTTAGGCGGCGCGGCTGCACCCATTTCTATTGAGCAGAAAATTCTCATGGGGCGACCGGATGTATTATTTATCCCCGTAGGTGGTAGCGCCAAGGCTTACAATGCTCAAGAGGCGAAGCAAGCAATTGAGGTCTTAAATCCCAGATTGATTATTCCTACCCATTACCGTACACAAGCTGCTGATCCTGCGGCTTGCGATATCGCCCCAGTAGACGAATTTCTGTCTTTAATGCAGGGCGTAACTGTGCGTCGTAGTAATAATGACAGTATTAATATAAGTTCCGGCAATTTGCCTGATAGTAGTACAATTCAGGTTTTGAGTTACAAGTTTTAGTTGGGGACTAGGGACTGGGGACTGGGGACTCTTGACAGAAGAGGCAAGGGAGCAGGGAGAAGGGAGCAAGGGAGAGGAATTTTCCCCCCTGCCCCCTGCACCCCGCCCC
>DATNQO010000271.1:0-13949 GCA_036704005.1 Leptolyngbyaceae cyanobacterium
CAGGTTCCTCCCTTACTGTGAGACTCTGCCTGTGTAGTGGACAATTCAATGGTATCATTTTTCGCGGACAAATAAATTTGTCCTATTCGCTTATATCCCCCGATTAAAAATACGGGGGCTTTACGCTTTACGACTCGTAAACACAGTCAGGTAATATATAAATGGTTAAATAAGTACTGTCTCAGCTTTTGCTTGGTCAGAAGTAGAGGCAGTTTTCTCCTGATTCACAGCAAAAATAGCATTTTCTACGTTAGACACCAGAGGTTCCGATTCTACTAAAACTGGTGTAGCATCAGGTAAACTCCACGCATCTTCTAAAGTTTCCCAAGATGGGGCAAAAGGTGGTAGCGCTAAAGCGCAAGCTTTCCAACAGGCTTGTACAGGCGCTCCCAACTGTTGGCACATCCCGCCTCGACGACCCTCTGGTTTGTAATGGCGGCAATATCGACAGGCAGATGTCAAAGAATTAATAGATTTCATTTGGGTTCATCTTTTATGCCGTTTATGGCTGATTTCGTCTTTATATTTTCCTTCTAGATAGAAATACGTATCGATCCCGTAACTCGTGATTATATCTAGGTTAGAACCGTTTTTACACTAAAATTAGCTTTATTATGTTTTTAGATTTATGTTATATTTTTCAATGTTACTTATAGTGGATACATATAAATTATTGCCTTTAACTTATTGGGGATCAAAGGTAAAGGTCATACTTTCGATATATGATGAATTTTAAATTAAGTTATAATCTTCGAGTTTAAATGAGCTTCCTTAAGGGATAAATCAATAAAAATGTAAATTTAACAACCAAGATAACTGGCAAAAAACTGTTGATTTATACATGAAATATCAAATATTTTTAGGTGTGGCAGGAGACAGGTGATAGGAGACAGGTGACAGGCGCTTAATAGCCTGTCACCCGCTATAACTGCTTAACACTACAAAACCCACAAACCCCCCAACGCTGAAGTTCGCCGGGTGGTGTGGGACATTCACATTGAGGGCATAGGGGTAAACGTTGCGATCGCGCCTGTCTTGTCTTCGCCCAATTGTTAAAAACCTGATTCACGTCTTCACTCACAACTCTCAACTCACGCGGTGCATCAACTTCACCTAAATAACTTGGATGCTCGCTTGGTAAAATAGTTGTCTGTGGTTGTTCCTTTTGTGGATGACGTTGCCAACCAGCAGTAGAGAAACGTATATCTACTAAAGGCGTGGTTAGTTTTTGATTTAACTTTACAACTAAGGTTTGACGGCTAAAGGTCAAGTTTTGCGCCCAAGCAGCACTAGAAGTAGCCACACGTAAAACATCACGCTGTATCGATAAAGGCTGAGTTTGGGCAGCAATAACACTACCTACAACTTCTGCCCAAAATTGGCACACTTGCTGAAACGGTTGTTCTTGCCATTTCGCCTGCTTTTCTATAACACCTAAAATATCATTAACCGATTTAAAAGACATCTTGCCAAATCACAGCCACAATTGAGCTTAGTCAGGAACTTATGAGAGGGTGTAAGGGTGTAAGGGTGTAAGGGTGGAAATTATTCTCATCTTTTCCCTATACCCCTACACCCCTATACCCCCATACCCATACACCCCCACACAACTTAGTTCCCGGATCTATAGTAATAAACAATTTTCCACAGCATTGGCAAACAACTAGTCTAAGTTTGAGGCACAAAGGCGATGAGTCAAAAACCCTTGATGGATGGTAATGGGCTGAAGCCAGCATTAGCGGCTGCGTTAGCGAGTTTAGAAGTGCAGTTAGAACAAGAGTTAGCCCGTTACCGACGCACGCGCATGGGAATAAGGGCTACTAGTCAATCTCGTGTGAATAGTTACGCTAATAATTATGCTCAAGAGTTGACAGATAAAAATGCCACAATGGCAAATACTCAGCCGTCGCTATTAGAAATTAAACCCCTTTCCAAACCTCTACCTTTACCCCCAACTCCCCAAGAAAAACCAGCACCAGTCATTATCAAGTCACCTACCCAAGACAAAAAACCACAACCAGAAATTGAAAATATTTCTCCCCCAGTCACGCCAGTTCGCTCAACGGAGGGAACCTCCGCACGCGACTGGCTCCCCAGTCCCCAATCCCCAGTCCCCAGTCCCCAGTCCCCAGTCACCAAAATATCAGATAACACTCAACCAGAAGCCAATACACAAATTCCCCTTCCTCCAGCCAAGTCTACAGACAATGGTAGTATCGTACCTGCGATCGCTCAACCCAATCAAAGCGACAAACTTTTAGCTGATGATACTCCCCCCCAACCAGATGACTATTTAGAATCGAGTGAAGCACTGCTGCGGAGTCTCACAGACGAACAGCCAGAAGACAATCAAGCCAGCAATGCTAACGATAGTCTACTATCCCCTTTGGGCATCGGCTCCATGTTGCTTTTATTAGTAGCAAGTCTGACCTTGGGTTACGTAGTTTTCAATCCTAGAACCCTACCTCAGTTGAATTTCGGTAGATTATTCAACGGTAACTCATCTCCCACCACCACAAATCCCCAGGAAGTCGGTAGCAGCCCTCAAACCCAATTACAACCAGAACTTACCCCCATACCCAAGTATCCCAACCTAGCAGCCAAAGAGTTTCCAGAGGTAAGAGATCCTATTGATGTAGTTGGCTTACAACCCAAGGTGCAACCAACCCCCACTACCCCAGCCAATCCTATCGCTATTCAAACCCCTGTTGTGCCTCCAGTTACCAACCCCTTACCAGAGACACAACCTTTACCAACCCTCAATCCTTCTCCCAGCCCCAGCCTACAACCCATACCTGAAGCTACTACAACTCCAACCCCGCCCAGCGCCGAAATCAGACCCTCAGCAGGTGGACTGTACAGTATCGTTATAGAGAATCAAAACTCTAACACCCTGAATGAGGCACGGCAAGTAGTTCCAGACGCTTACCTGTCACGCAACAGCAAATTAATCTATCTGGCTACAGTCAAGACGAAACAAGAAGCCCAACAAAGGCTAAAACAGCTACAAGCCCAAGGGCTTAAGGTCAGGGTACAGCAGCCATAGATAGTAGAAATTTGCGATAGGATTAGGGAATAGGGGGATTGGTGATTGGGGATTGGGAAGAAAGAATAACCAACTGTAGCGGATTTTTCAGATAAGTTACCTATTAACCTTACCTAACGTTTTCTGCAAAATAAATTTTTTGAATTTTCCCTAAAGGGTTGACTGGCGAGACAATGAATGGAGGGCTGAGATGGAATTGATTAAGCGTATCCAAAGGGTATTTAGGGCTAACTTGAACAGTTCGCTGGCTAGTAAGGAAGATCCAGAGAAGATTCTGGAACAAACTGTGATGGAAATGCAGCAACATTTACTGCAATTGCGACAGGGAATAGCACAAGCGATCGCCACCCAAAAACGCACTGAACGTCAAGCCGCCTCAGCCCAGTCAACCGCCGCAGAATGGTATCATCGCGCCCAATTAGCACTACAACAAGGTAATGAACCTCTAGCTAGAGAAGCATTGACAAAACGACAGTATTATGTTAACACAGCCGAAACCTTCTCTAGCCAACTTGGCGAACAAGTTGGAGTTATAAATAGACTCAAACAGGATATGCGGACACTGGAGTTAAAAATTGCCGAGGCGAAGACGAAAAAAGATATGTACATTGCTCGCGCTCGTTCAGCAGAAGCATCTTATAAGCTGCAAGAAATGTTAAGCGGCGGTTCAGCCACTAGTAGCTTGAATGCTTTTGAACGCATGGAAGAAAAAGTTTTGCAAGTAGAAGCAAAATCAGAACTCATTAATCAACTCGGTAGCGACGACTTACAAAAACAGTTTGACGCTCTAGAAGCTGGTAGTGATGTTGATAAACAGCTAGAGGCAATGAAAGCTCAAACATTACCAAATACAACAGATACCCAACCGCAACAACTACCCCAAGGTGATGACTTGTAAAAAATAGTCAATTATCAACACTAGGATATATCTTATCAATTAGCGGTTATTACGACACACTGAATACAACCGGAAAGATTACATTGAAAATGGAAGCTACTAAATAGTAAAAAAGTCAACTAATCAACAAAGCGCGTAAACTCCAAAAGGAAAAAAAGTTATGGGATTATTTGATCGGATTAAGCGAGTAGTTAGTGCTAACCTCAACGATTTAGTCAATAAAGCCGAAGATCCAGAAAAAATGCTAGAGCAAGCTATTCTGGAAATGCAGGAAGACTTGGTGCAGTTACGTCAGGGTGTAGCACAAGCGATCGCCGCTCAAAAACGTACAGAGAAACAATATACTGATGCTCAAAATGAAATCAATAAGTGGCAACGCAACGCCCAATTAGCATTACAAAAAGGTGATGAGAACCTAGCTAGACAAGCTCTAGAGCGGAAAAAAACTTTTAACGAAACCAGCACAGCCCTAAAAGCTAGTCTAGACCAACAAAGCACTCAAGTTGAAGCCATCAAACGTAACTTAATCCAGCTAGAAAGCAAAATTTCTGAAGCCAAAACCAAGAAAGAAATGCTCAAAGCGCGGATTACCACAGCCAAAGCCCAAGAGCAACTCGAAGGTATGGTACGTGGTATGAATACTAACAGTGCAATGGCAGCCTTTGAGCGCATGGAAGAGAAAGTCCTGATGCAGGAAGCCCGCGCCCAATCAGCCGCAGAACTAGCCGGAGCAGATTTAGAAACTCAATTTGCCCGCTTAGAATCAAGCAGTGATGTTGATGATGAATTAGCAGCCTTAAAAGCCTCCTTAGCTCCCGCAACCCCAGTCAACCAACCCCTACTTCCCGCAGAACCAGAACAACAACCCACATCTCAAAAATCTAACGAAGCTGTCGATTCTGAGTTAGATGCTCTCCGCAAGCAATTGGATCAGTTGTAATTCCAACTCCCAATTCGCAATACCCTACGGTATCTTGCTAAGCAATTTCAACTAGTCCCACAGCTGTTAGTTGTGGGATTTTTAATTCAACTGTCAACTGTCAACTGTCAACTGTCAACTGTCAACCAGTTTAAGATACAGTAATTTGTGTGCCAACTTTGTATCGATGCCAACTAATGGAGACTGCAATGAGTAACGGTGTAATCACCATCACTGATGCTGAGTTTGAAAGCGAAGTATTGAAAGCCGAGCAGCCTGTATTAGTTTACTTCTGGGCTTCTTGGTGTGGGCCTTGCCAATTGATGTCACCACTGATTAATTTAGCTGCTAATACCTACAGCGATCGCCTGAAAGTCGTTAAACTAGAAGTCGATCCCAACCCCGTTACGGTCAAACAATATCAGGTAGAAGGCGTACCAGCCCTGAGACTAATCAAAGGGGAAGAGTTATTAGTATCTACCGAAGGGGTAATCAGCAAAGACAAGTTACTTAATCTTCTAGATACGCATTTGAACAATAATTAGTTTATAGTCAGTAGTCCATAGTCCATAGTCCATAGTCGAAAAATTTGTGGCTGTTGACTGTTGACTGTTGACTAATGACTGTTGACTAATGACTAATATGCAATTCTCACAACGTTTAAAACCCCTGCAATCTAATGTATTTGCGGACATGGACAAGGCTAAGGCCTTGGCTATAGCAGCAGGGAAAGAGTTGATTGATTTATCACTGGGATCATCTGATTTGCCAGCCGAGGCTCATGTAATTGCAGCGATCGCTAAATCTTTACATGATCCCAGTACTCACGGCTATTTGTTATTCAATGGTACGCGAGATTTTCGGCAAGCGGCGGCTAACTGGTACGAACAAAAATTTGGGATCAAAGTCGATCCCGAAACCGAAGTCCTACCTTTAATTGGTTCCCAGGAAGGCACGGCTCATTTACCCTTAGCATTGCTCAATCCTGGGGATTTTGCTCTACTCCTTGATCCCGGCTACCCTTCCCACGCTGGGGGAGTCTACTTAGCTAGTGGGCAAATCTACCCCATGCCATTGAAGGCAGAAAACGATTTTTTACCTGTGTTTACCGATATCCCGACTGCTGTGTTAGCTCAGTCGCGGATGATGGTGTTAAGCTATCCTCACAATCCTACAGCAGCGATCGCACCCCTATCTTTCTTTAAGGAAGCGGTCGCCTTTTGTCAAGAACATAACATTGCTCTTGTCCACGATTTCCCTTACGTGGATTTAGTATTTGCAGAACCTGGGGACTGGGATCAAAATATTCCCCAGTCCCCGATCCCCAGTCCCCGATCCCCAGTCCCTTCCATCCTCCAAGCTGACCCAGAAAAGAGCGTTTCTATCGAATTTTTCACGCTTTCTAAGTCTTATAATATGGGCGGCTTTCGCATTGGTTATGCGATTGGTAATGCCCAGTTAATTCAAGCTTTACGCCAAATCAAAGCAGCAGTAGATTTTAATCAGTATCGGGGAATTTTAAATGGGGCGATCGCAGCTCTTTCTGGCCCCCAAGCAGGTGTGCAAGCTGCTGTTACTACCTTTCGTCAACGTCGCGATGCCTTTATTGATGCTCTACACCGCATCGGCTGGTATGTTCCCACTCCTAAAGCCACGATGTACATCTGGGCAAAATTACCATCGCCTTGGAGTCAAAATTCCATAGAATTTTGTACAGAGTTAGTTAAACAAACAGGTGTAGCCGCTTCCCCTGGTGCTGGCTTTGGCAAATCCGGTGAAGGATATGTCCGCTTTGCCCTAGTACATGAACCACGGATATTAGAAACTGCCGTTGAGCGAATTAGCGGTTTTCTCTAGGGGCGTGGCAAGGCTAAACTTGTGCATTAGCTAAAAATCTCATACCAATTCAAAAAATATTTGCAACACATCCATTATCTGTAGGGGCGCACATCTTTGCGCCCCTACCCACATATCTGTCGCATTCTTTTTTCAAATCTATAGCAGTAGCCACATAGGTTAACGTGAGTTCGACCAGCGTTGTTTTGACCTCTCCCCCAACCCCTCTCCTACGAGGAGAGGGGAGTAAGAGGGTGATTTTTTCGTTTCTCCTCCCTCTCCTCGTAGGAGAGGGAGGTTGGGAGGGAGAGGTTCATCGAACTCACGTTAATTTAGTCCTTCTACTTAAAACCCTTATATTAAGCAGCTTTTGAAGCTGTCACCTGTCACCTGCTATAAATTTATCCAAATTCATGGAAATATTTCCGGATTGATCTGCTTCTAGCTTGTATAAACTGATCTGTTGGCATCATTTTTAGCTTTTGAGCCTGTTCCCTATCCCCTCTCATCTTTGATCAGCAGACTCTACTCATTAACAACATCTATGATTAATTTCTTTAATGGCACAAAACTTTTATGGTTAATTAAATTTAAAAAATCTTCACTACACTCAACAATTAAACAAAATAGACAGGAGACATCTGCACGCGATAGGCTGCTTTTAACTTCCCGGAAAATACGCCTGTAGCGTTGGCTGAATCGTTGCTACATCAGGTGTTAAATCCTGAATGCGAACAGTAAAAACCGCCCATCGCTGCTGTGTCAGCTGCTGTGTAGATATTTGCTTTTAGCTGAGTAGTTGGTCATCACTAGAGAAATTTTTTGAGGAAATATCACTAGTAATCCTGTTTACCCTGTGTGTAACTAATCTTCTTTCCTGCCGAACACCATTTGCAAAATCATGGGGATACCACCTACTTGGTGATATTTATCAGCCCAAGCACGGATGATTTCATCTAGTTCTTGCATGGCTTCATCCCAACGTTCTGGCGGCACATCTAATTCTTCCAAGGCACGCATAGCATTTGGTCTTTTTTCTGCCCAATCTTTCATCATGCGGAAATACCGGGCAGTATCTTCTACCATGATATAAGTGCGCTCTTGGTCGTCTGCTGGGGCATAGAAGGGACGAGTCAAGGCATAGAAGGGCATTCCCCAAGGCGAATCTATTCTTGTCACCGTGCCAGAGTAGAGCAGACGACGCTTGATATGCTCTGCTAAGGCTTCGCTTAGCTCCATACGGTGTTCTGGTGGCAATTCTTCTTGCGATCGCTTATGGAGAAATTCAATTAACTCTAAAAACTCAAAGGATGTCACCAACTGAGCATCGGGAAGATTACTAGGTAGCTTCTGCTCAATTTGTCTTTTCTCTTCGCTTGTTAGACTTGTACCAGGAATACGCGATCGCCCAGGCATCCAAGGGTACTTTTCTAACCAGACATAGGGAAACTGAATCAAGTATCGGGGTTCTTGAGAACCTAAAGTCTTGAGCAGTTTGCCCTCCATTAGGGCTTGTCTGACTTCCTCAACTATAATTTTGACCCGTTTTGGCTCTAGGTGGTGCAAATGTCCAGTCATTCGGAGATTTTGCCCCTGCTCTAGATAAGTCATGTAAATTGCACACTTAGCCGCCGTTGCTGCTGCATCTAGAAATGCTCCATGCCTATGCCCACTTGTCCTCATGGCACTAAAAGCCAGATATAGCATGATCTGATCCATTGCACTGGGGCCAAGACGCTTGATCAGATCGATGTCGTTGCTCATATTACAAAATAGTTGAATGGCACACTTAATTAGTCTAAAAAAGTAGTTGATGTACACCCAAGGGGGGGTGATATTGTCGCTCTAGAATGTTTATGATGTTTGAGCTAAATGTTGATTATTGGTCAAGATGCTCATTCCTCCGTAATTTATAACGTATTATTAGTAACTGTACTGCTAATATACGTGCTTGTATATTACCGAAAAATCACAAAATAACTGCCAGAATTTCCTCTTTTATAATTTAGTCAACTACTGGCAAAATTTAGGCTTCTAATAAGTAACCTACAAGGACTTTCTCCATTATCCGGATCTTCTGGGCGCTTTCATTGCCTCAATAGCAAAGCTATTTTAAGCACTCTTGGCTGCTGACCGAATTTAGGAGATAGCAGCGCAAAAAAAGCTATGGAAAACCATGAGCGGAATATATCTCCTGGTGGTGAATATCCTATTTCTGAATAATTTTGCCCAGATGCTGATAAATCTGTTCAGAAATAGGATGTACTGATTGTTGAAATGACCATATAGCCGCTACGCCAGCCCTAGTCACGCCTGTCGAAGCAATAGAGTGCTTTTAACTACCGAGATGACTAGAAAAATTGCTGAAAGCTCAGTTCCTGATCCTCAGCCCTTTCTCTTCCTTTTCTCATCTGTCTTAGCGTATACGGCGCATAATGGCTACTAACAAATCGCTTTATGGCACTTTGGGCAGATTATTCCAATTTTGCGATAGCTTTTATTTGCTCATAACATAATATTCTATATTTATCTGTCATATTACTAAAATCTCATGAATTAATCTATTCTTAACTTTTTTTTCTTAAACATTTGCACAATCTATGAACAGTTAAGACTTTTTCAATGGAAAAGTCAAGGATTGCTGACATCAAGAAATGATAAAACCTTGTCACAAAAGGCTTTCAGACATATTCACTTTCCCCTGTTCCCTGTCTTATGTCCTAACTTTCTGCGCTGGAAGGGTTATTGGGATTTAGGTTTTTGCCGATGCTGAAAGCTGCTGCACCAAAAGTTACAAATAAAACTCCAAATACTTGCACAATATTTAAAGTTTCTTGAAGTACCAAACCGGCAAAAATCACCGTCAAAATAGGTACACCTGCACTAATGATTGCCGATCGCAATCCCCCTAATTTACCGACTCCGATATGACTGAATACGTAGCTCAACAGGGTTAAAACACCCAAAATAAAGGCACTTAAAACAATTTCTAATAGATTAGAACGATTAATTACTAAGCTCCAATTTTCGGGTAGGGGTAACATCAAAAAGATAAAACTCAAACCCAGCATAGTGACAAAGTTAATCAAAGACAAAGATACAGGATGAACTTTAGTAGCACAGATGCGAGTGAGGATCAGGTAACAAGCAAAAGCTGCACCAGCGAGAATTGCGGTGATTGTACCAAAGGGATTATTGATAATACCTGTGTTGGTTACGCCAGAAAGGACTAGTAATTCACCGCAGAAAATAGCACCGATCGCACTTGCACGAAACACACCAGGGCGATCGCGAAATAGTAACCAAGCCAACAGCCCGTTAATGACTGGGTAAGCGAAGAAAAGCGCGATCGCCACACCAGTAGGGACTTGACCGAGAGCAAAATAAATCAGCACCTGCGATAAAAACAAAAAGCAGCCACTAGCAAACATCAACTGGACAACTCTTTGCGGCTTAGGAACAGTGGCAGACTGATTATTACCTAAAGATTGCCTGAGATTTTGCAAATCTTGCCACACTTGCGGATACATGATCGGAGCCAACAGTATCATCAGTGGTACAGTCACCATCAACCGCAAAGTGAGAATTAACAAAATATTTCCCAACGTCGGCGAGATTAAACCCGCTACTTCCAAGGCTGAGGAAAGTTGAGAAGTTTTATAGAACATCCCCTTCAGAACTACGTTGTACAACGATGACAACACCGTAGACATCACAACCAACAGAAAACCCACCTGCACAGGAGATAGATTTGATGATCTACGTGATCTTGGTGAGGAATTTGTTGATCCCCGTCTGACTACAGATGCGGGTGGAGGAGATGGAGTTTTAGCCCCAGATGAATCTCGATTGATTACAGAAACTGGTTCTGGCGGTTTTGCTGCGGTGGGTGGAGATTGAGTCTTGGCTGTGGAAACTGACTCTGGTGGCTTTTCTGTCGTGGGTGGAGATTGAGTCTTAACTGTGGAAATTGACTCTGGTGGTTTTTCCGTCGTGGGTGGAGATTGAGTCTTGGCTGTGGAAATTGACTCTGGTGGCTTTTCCGTCGTGGGTGGAGATTGAGTCTTGGCTGTGGAAATTGACTCTGGTGGCTTTTCTGTGATGGGGGGAGATTGAGTCTTGGCTGTGGAAATTGATTCTGGTGGCTTTTCTGTGATGGGTGGAGATTGAGTTTTAGCTGTGGAAACTGACTCTGGTGGCTTTTCTGTGATGGGTGGAGATTTAGGCGCAGTTGCAGATAATTCTCTACTAATTACAGAAAGTGGTTCCGTAGGCTTCTCTTGAGATGGTTGTAATTTTGTCTCGCTTTCAGGAAAGACTCTGGGGATCACAGACTGCGGCTCTGGAGGAGCCGCTTGGGGTGTTGAAACTACTGGTGGAGGTGGAGATTTTTCAGGAGTAATAATAATGGCTTGCTTGGTAACGCTGGCTTCCTCCACAGGCGCAGGCGTTTGTAAAGGTGTTGGGGATTGTTGCTCAAGTTGCAAAACCGTAGGTGGTGAAAATACCACATTCGGCGGACTTGGAGGTTGTATTTCTGACGGTTGCAATACTGTGGGTGGGGATAACTTGGCGGCTTGTGATGTTTCTTGGATGGCTTTAGTTAGTTCCCCACGTAGACGAGTGATTAATTCTTCGACAATTGTCTCTCCTTCCTGCTGTTGACTATACATCCTAGACAACTGCTGAGAGAGATTACTTTGGTAGTTTTTGAGTTCTTGTTGGAGGGAATTAAAAGCGATCGTCAGGTTATCATCTAGACTCCCAAGCATTTTTTCCACTTCTTCATTGTTCCCTGCGGGTGCAATGCTTTGGGCTGACTTGAGAGCGGCGATTTGGCTCTCTGTTTGGTTAGCTATTTTTGCTAGCGATGATTGTAGTTGAGAACAGATGTGTTTGGCTAAAGCTTCCGATAATTGACGGATGAGAACTTGTTGCTCAGTAATCCGTCTTACCTCTTGTAAATGCTCTTTCTCTTCGATTAACTGTTGAATTTCATCCTTGAGACGGTCTTTTTCTGTTTCTAATTTTTTGATTTCTTCCTGAAATGATCTGAGGACATTCTGCTTTAGACTGTCTAAATCCTCCACAACAGCCCATAGAGCTGTTTCTGCTGCCCTGGATAACTCACCTCGGACTCGCGGGTCGTTGTCTGGTCGCTTCTCAAATCGCCCCATTAGCTTCTAACCTCTATACACCTTGACGATACAGCTACTGCCTGTAAATTTGCGTGGCGCTAATTCTAATTTTCTGTATTTTGTCAGATAAACTTGAAAATCTTAACAGGACTTACGGATCTCAAAGTCATTTTGTCATGACTCACCCAAAGTTGGCAAAGCATATAATTTGACTGACAACCTACTAGGGACTTACGCAACGAGACTCTTTGCTGTGAGTGGGCGTAGGAGTTCTGAACACTTACACCCCTTGGACAAACCCTTGACTTTTTGCTTTCTTGTATAAGTCCCATAATCAAATGGGTTGCCTTCAAGCTCAGCGGCTGCATCCATCAGCCTGATTTTCATCTTTGATACCCCAGTGAGATTCATTCCCAAGGGAATAACTCACTAAATATAAATACTTGTGATTTTTGTGGCAACAGTAATTAATATGTTGATGTAGTCTTTATCTGAGAATTTATGCAGAATCCAGCTTTAATTACAGTTTATCTCTTTGAGATGGGCTTCATAGCCATCTTTTTGCTGAAATTGAAATTATCTCCTGCACATATCCTAATTAATTAACTGCCATTTTGCCAAAATACTTCTAGCTAATATATGTGGAGGTAGGAAATAGCCCTGCCAAGGTGGATAAAAATCCTTGTAGGGATGTACAGATGTACGCCTCTAGCTTCTAGTTCAAACCAATATGTATATCCTAGAGTTTATTTATTGACTAAAACAATAAAATCCGAGCAATGCTAAAGATAGCAGCGCTGAGTACGGCACTGATAGGAACTGTTACTAACCATGCAGTGGCAATACCTTGGAGAGTTTGAAATTTGACCGAACTCAGGCTTTGTACCAATCCTACACCAACTACGCCACCTACCAAAGCGTGTGAGGTGGAGACTGGTAAACCAAGACGGGAGGCTAATAAAATAGTGGTGGCGGTGGCGAGTTCTGCACAAAATCCACTACTGGGTTGTAAAGCAATAATATTTTCGCCAATTGTGGCGATAACTTTTTCACCCCAAACCGCTAAACCACCAACAATCCCAGCACCACCGAGAATTAAAATCCACAGTGGGACAGTGATCCCATCGCTAGGAACTTGCCCAGTTTGATTAATATACACGATCGCCGCTAAAGGTGCGATCGCATTCCCCACATCATTAGAACCATGTGCAAACGCGACAAAGCAAGCACTAAGGACTTGGAAGCGGGCGAAGAGGGTTTCGATGGGGTTGTTGACTGTTGACTGTTGACTGTTAACTGGATAGTTCTCTGCTCCCCTGCTCCCCTGCTCCCCTGCTACCCTGCTCCTCTGCTTGTCTAGCTGTCGCCAACTGATGAAGGATAGCCCGACTGTGGCTAATGTGCCTGTTACGAGGGGGATATCGTGGGGGGGGATGTTGACACCGAGTTGTTCAATTAAGAACTTGGTTAAGGGTTGGGTGAGGGATGGTAGGACGATTACGCCAAATACACCTAATAGAATTGCACTCAACCAGGGAATCCACTCTCTTAATTGTGCAACTGGATTTGGTTGTTCTAATATCCAGTGCTTGATTTGACTGTAAAATAAAGCGGCGATCGCTCCACTGATCACTGGGGTTAATATCCAACCAATAGTTATTAATCCAATTGATGACCAATCGATCGCGCCTACTCCCAAGGCTACCCAACTAAACCCGGCGATCGCACCAACAACTGCATGAGAAGAAGATACAGGTAAGCCAAAGGATGTAGCAATTTGCAACCATATACCACAAGAAATGAGTACTGTCACCATGCCAGTAACTAAAATTTGGGGTGTAGCTGCAAATAATTCAGGGTTAGCAACTTTTGTTGCTAGGGTTTGTGTCACTTCATGACCAAATAAGACAGCGCCAGTAAATTCCAACAATCCAGCAATAATTATTGCTTGTCTGAGAGTAATAGCTTTGGAACCAACAGAAGTTCCCATTGCATTAGCGACATCGTTAGCCCCCAAGTTCCAGGCGACGTAGAAGGCTAGTAGGGCGACTATTACGAGGGTAATTGGTATTTCCATGTTAGTTTAGGGGTGTAGGGGTGTAGGGGTGTGGG
>DATNQO010000272.1:0-95428 GCA_036704005.1 Leptolyngbyaceae cyanobacterium
TTACTTTTTGCTTTACCGTTTCTAAATCTAGATGAGGAAAGGCTTGTGTTTGGAGAGCCATCTGTACCCGTA
The DNA here is from genome assembly GCA_036704005.1 of Leptolyngbyaceae cyanobacterium. Taxonomy (GTDB): domain Bacteria; phylum Cyanobacteriota; class Cyanobacteriia; order Cyanobacteriales; family Nostocaceae; genus Trichormus. The sequence goes on from DATNQO010000272.1 coordinate 73, forward strand.
AAGTTTCATTTCTATTTTGTTTATCTCCTTTACTACCCTACTATATCTGACTGCAACTTGGTATCAAAAACCCAACCGTATTGACACCCAATTTATCGCGTCTCAAAAACCCAACCGTATTGACACCCGATTTATCGCGTTTGTATAAAGGTGGATTGTTCAAGGCGATCGCTGCTTACACATTTCCCTTATGTTTTGGCTGGAGGAAGTATTTTTCTTTCCTACTCTCCATCTTTCATTTTCTCTTGTTGATGCCAAGCTTGATAAAAAGCCGGGTAGGTCATGTTTTCGGCGCACTTCCAGAGAACTTCGTTGCAATATATTCTACTTATAAATTGAGAACCTTCTTCTTTCTGATTTAGGCATTCTTTTAAATTATTAACTGCTAATGGGTAAAGTTGGTTTTGAAGTATCTCAATAATGCAAAAAGAAGCTAACTGTAAAACATTTCCTTCTTTACTCCCATAGATTATTTTAATTAAAGCATTATATATATGAAAATTTCCCCCACATATTTCTCCTATAACACGGGCGATTAAACTACGTTCAAAGTTATTACGCCCTAACTTTAGTAGTTTATTTAAATTATCCATCAACAGGCTATTGTCGTCACTAATTAGATGAATAAATCGTGCAAACTGTCTTAATTGATTAAAATATTCTTCAAAAGTTAAATATCCCACGATTTTGTTGTTTTCATCCAAAACCGGATTTTTTTCTTTTTGTTCCGTGGTTTCTTTAGGTTCGATTGAACTAGAATTTTTTTTTCTAAGTTTATCTAATACACAATAAGCATAAAAACGAATTAACGGATCTTTGCTAGATTGAAGACTATTTAAAATATGTTCTACTTCGTTTTCGTTGTCTGTTTTTATTTCTACTGCGACATTAGCTAATTTTAAGAGTCTTTCTTCATCACGACTTTCATGTAAAAATTTTGTTAAAAGTATTGTTAATTGACGACGATTAGTTTCGATTAATGCAGTCTTAGCATTGGTTGTAATCGGGCTTTCTAATATTTTTATCATTCTATTTAAATCACCAAAGCCCCAATTTATCAGTTGAGTAAAGATTTCTTTTGTGCGTTCATAGGGTTCATACTCTGCAAGACACATAGCAGCTAGAAAGTAAGATTTAAATCCGTAAAAGCCACCACAGCTATCATCAAACCCTACCAAAGCATCTAAAAAAGCATTTTTCTCCTCCCTCCCCACATCCTCACGTCCCAACCACAGCAAAATCACCTCTTTCCACTGCGGCGCAAAAATGCGATAAACGCCTAACGCGGGGTTGTCGGGAACATGATTGAGAAACTCGTCCCAATTCTCAACCTCCAACGCTGCAAAATATTCCTCAAATGTGGGATGGTAGAAAGCGTAAACTTTCTCTTTCGTTGCAGATTCCGCAGCTAGTCCAACTTCATTTAGCCATCCCAACTTTAACGCTAACCAAAATAAAGAATTTTGCTGTTTGCGATCGCCTAATACCTCGCGCACAAACTTATGTGATAGCCGAAACCGTGACGTTTCCTGCTCAATTGCCCGTTTCGCCAAACGTCCCAAGGCTGCGTTTAATTCATCTTGCTGCTGTTCGGTGGTAGGGAAGCGGTTTTCTTTCCACTTGTAAAACTCTGCCACAAAATGCTGATAAAGTTCAGCTTTAGTTTCCGGTAAACCTTTATCCGAACCTTGCCAAGTGCTACACAACAGCGCTAACCGCAAAGGATTTTTAACTAAATCTTGGATGCGCTGACGTTCAGGTTTATCTAATTCGTGCCATAATCTTTCCCCTTTCTCTGCATTTCTGTTGTTAAACCAACGCCTAATAAACTCTTGTACTTGTTGCGGATATGCAAAATTGAGTAACCGATACGTCTCAAAATTTTCTAAAGCACCTGCGTTTGCTTCCCAAACATTCACCCGACAAGTCAGCACAACCCGCGCATTTTTCACCCATCCCGTCAACTGCTGGGAAATATCAGTTAAGGGTTGAAGTGAAGACATTTCATCTGCTGCATCCAACAACAACCACACATCATTATTCTTAAATAAATCTGCAAAAGCGTTTTCCTGTTCTTCTTTCACACGCACCACTTCTAAAGCATTCTTCAGCCAATTTTGCAGCAGATAATCTTCTACACTCTTTCCTTGCAAGTCTGCCAAAGAAATCCAAATTGGTAAACCCAGATTGTTGTTTAATATCCAAAAAGCTATAGTTTGCAACTGAGTAGTTTTTCCCGCACCCGGTTCTCCAATTAAAGCAATGCGGTGTCCTTGAGTTTTACCAACACCATCACGGATAATTTGCTCTAAAAAAGCCTGATGTTCAAATCGCTGCTTTTCTTCATAACTCGGTTCGTAAAGCCGCGAACCTTGTTCTGGGGAAATATCCTCGCTGCACTTCTTCGGTTTTTTACGTTCCACCAATGCTAAAGGTACATGAATTTCCTCTAGCTCAAATTTCATCTCCTCATCAGCAAACAGGAACTCATTTGTGGTGGGACGCTTGTACTTTTCCAGCATAGCGCGGCATTTTTCTTGCCAATGTAAGCTATTATCTGTTGTTGGTTCCTGGGATGTTTCTTTTAAATTCGTCTTTTGGGGGTATTCCTTCCACTTCTGCTTAACCACCTCCAGATTTTCTTTTATCGTCGCTGTCTGATGTTTTAGTGTTAGGGTAAAATTCCAATAACCTGGATTTCTAATTAGTTTGTCTTTTAGCACTTGCAACTCTTCCAACCAGTCAAGTGCAGCTTGAAGCTCGTTTAATTCTCTTTCTTTTTGAGAAACGTTAGATTCTGCTTTTTGTCGTTTGGGAAGTTTTAAAGTTTTGCCAGCATTTGTAATCTGGTTGAGTAAATATTCCTTCTTTGTACCAACTTCAGTTATTTTGGTTCTGTTTCCTCTTATCTGTTGGCTTTTATATCCAGTAATTCGCAGCTTATTAACATTCCATACAACGCAAAGTGGAAGTTTTGACTCACAGTCTTGCTCTTGCGACAGTTGCAGCAATGCTTCTACCAGACTGAGTACATTTTCTAAAGCTGATTCATCTTTACGATTATTTCTTGACATCAGTCAAATATAAAGAAAATAAAAATAATTTTAAATTCCCCAAACAAACAAGCTTCCCCAAGCCGCAAAAGCTGGTGATACAAGCATTATAGACGTTGCGTGGGGGATGTGTCTGGGGAAACACCCAAAAAAATAATTCACCTTGTAAGTCTAAAAACAAGGTGAATTATGTCAAGTAAAAAAATTGGTAAGAGTGCTAGTCAAAAAGCGATGTCTACGACGGGCTACGCCTACGCTTTCTTGCTAATTCTGCAAACAATATTAATTGGCGTAAATGCCAAAAACCGCATTCAACAAGGAGACTCACCAATTGAGGTTTTAATGTGGATGATTAACCAGTGCATACCAGTCCTGAAACAAGCCAAGAGTCTGCAAGAAAAACCGAAGAAGAACCTCTTACCCAAACATCGCCATTCTCAGGGTAAACAGTAAGAGGATGTTTTCAGCCATTGACTGTGATATTAAGCACTAATTTATCCCCCTATCCCTCTAAAAAAGGCTAGGGTGTACACTCCCACTAGCCAACACTAGCGAACCTGCACAAGCACAGGCTTTGCTAGGTGTGGTGAGAAATCCGGGAAAAACAACTGACTACTAACCACTGACAAAGGTAGTGCAAAAAAAATGGGGAAGATTGGTTTATCTCCCCCATTTTGATTATTCTTTTTGTTGTCTTGCTGGTTAGCTTCTTTGAGCTTTTGCCGCAGCATTTGTCTTTGCTTTTTCAGTTGTCTCTTTCTGGCAGAACCGCCTCTACCTTTGTCATTTCTCCCTTCTCGGCGGGGAGATTCCCATCTTTTTAATCGCATCTACTTTCTCTTTTTAGTAAACAGTGGGCAGGAGGAGAATCGAACTCCTATGACCGCAAGGTCGCCACATTTTGAGTGTGGTGCGTCTACCAGTTTCGCCACCCGCCCTTGGAAGCAACTTCACTATTATAATACAGGCATTTAGGTTATGGCAAGGAGTTGGTTGAAATTAGTCAATAGTCCATAGTCAAAAGTTATTTCCCTCTGCTTCCTGTTCCCCTCCTGGGAGGGGTTAGGGGTGGGTTTCTCCCTCATCTCCCCTTCACTTAAAATGCAGAAAACTAGAATCGATATCCGCTAGTTTAGAACAACCCATGAGAGCCATTGCCACATTTAGCTCTTTTTGCAGTAAAGAAATTACATGAGATACACCCGCTTGTCCGCCTACAGCTAGTCCCCACAAAATTGGTCTACCGATTAATACAGCTTGTGCGCCTATAGCTAAGGCTTTGAGAATATCTGTACCTCGACGAATACCGCCATCTACTAGAACCTCGGCTCTACCATTGACGGCTGGTACTATTTCACTGAGAGCATCTAACGAGGCGATCGCACCATCTAATTGTCTGCCCCCATGATTAGAAACTACAATTGCTTTAACTCCATACTCCACCGCCCGCACTGCATCATCGCTGCGTAAAATCCCTTTGACTACTAAAGGTAGAGGAGATAAAGATTGCAACCATTCTAAATCGTCCCAAGTTAAAGCCGGGTCGAGTTGTTGGGCGAAATAAGTAAATAATCCCGATTCTCCATGCTCATAAGGAATTTCTAAACCGGATATGTTAACTAGATTAGCTAATTGTAGCCCAGCAGGCAAGGCAAACTCATTGTGGCGATCGCGTTCTCTTTGTCCCAACACAGGCGCATCCACAGTTAAGCAAAGAGCCTTATAACCTGCTGCATAGGCTTTTTCTACTAAAGCACGAGTCAATCCCCTGTCTTTATGGATGTAAAGTTGGAACCATTGCAGAGAATTGTCAAATTTACTCCCAACCTCTGCCACATCTTCTATACTTTGGGTAGACAAGGTACTCAACACCATACCCAAACCTGCTGATGCAGCCGCCGTTGCTGTGGCTAGTTCCCCATCTGGATGCGCCAAACATTGAAACGCCATCGGTGCAATTAGTAGCGGTAATTGCAAAGGTTGTCCCAACACCGAGGTAGTCAGGTTAATTTCGCTGACATCTACTAACATCCTTGGGCGCAGCTTGACTCGCTCAAAAGCTGCACGGTTATCTCGCAGCGTCATTTCATCCCCAGCCCCACTAATATAGTAGTCAAGCGCCATCTGAGATAGATGAGTTTTGGCTAACTGTTCATATTCAAACAGGTTGATGGGACTGGATATAGCTTTCATGGCGGTGATTATGAGTTCACAGTGATCATAAATCGCTTTGGGAGGAGGCGATGATTCACCGAGGGATTTTTTTCAGAGGGCGATCGCATTTAACTTAGTTCATTTGAACTGGTTGTCATTTCAGCAGAGTATGAAGCGATCGCCCTTAACTAAGGCTTGACTCCCCAAGGACAGTTAAGCTGAGGTAATGAAAGTTTAAGATTTCTTTGTCATCTTGTAGCACATTTCCCCAACAGCACATTATAATAAGGATATATCACGAGGGTCCGTAACGGTTTCGACAGGTTGGCGAACGCTACTCTGTGATTCAGGTCGAGAGTGAGTCGTCTCTCGGAAATCAAAGGCTCAAAAAAAAGTAAATGCGAATAACATCGTAAAATTTGCTCGTAAGGAAGCTCTAGTAGCTGCCTAATAGCCTCTTATAGGTTCGAGCGTCTTTAGCCCGACTCCGTTAAGGGCTAGAGACCAACCCCAACGGATGCTCTAGCAAGTGTTCTCTGGTTGGCTTGCTAGCTAAGACTTAATCAGAGTATCCTACGTTCGGGATAATGAACGATTCCCGCCTTGAGGGTCAGAAAGGCTAAACCTGTGAATGAGCGGGGGGTCAATACCCAATTTGGACAGCAGTTCGACTCTGCTCGGATCCACTAAATATAGTTAACAAGTCCACTTCTGTTGAGGTGGACTTTGTTTTTTAGAGATATATTTGCGCTGGCAGTAGCGCTTGTACGCTTATTAGCGACTATAAGTATCATGTATGGCAGTAGCCACATAGGTTAGGACGTGGATGAATCATAAAAAACATCCTCTAAGCGCCTGTTTCCTCTTCTAAACTTTACAATTTTATTTAAAAATTCTTTAAATATTTATAAAGTGTTATATGTATATACTTACTTTGGCAATAAAAATATAATTTAATGAATAGCTATACAACAGTAATTACATACTTCTTCTTTCTGTATCCTCTGATAAGCTGCTTGATCAATCAATTTAACTTGTAGCGCTAGTCATATAACTTATTAGAGAAATACAAATGGTTTTATTTACACAGATGATTTAAAATCTTTACTTGACGACAAATCAGTTGACTACTAATGTGAATAAAGTGAAATAAATGATGAAATCAATTATTTTTTTGTCCCAATTGGTTACTTTTTCTATATTGGGTTTGATATCTGCTGCTAATATTGTACTTGCACAGCAAACGCAAACGCCATCTGAGCAAAATACTACACAGAAGATTTGCTCTTCAGATCCGGTAGAAAACTTGCTTCCTCCATTACCAGGGCAAACAAGAACTAATAATTCTCAACTGTCTTATCTGGCGAACCAAGGCTTTACCCAAAGTGAGGACGGGTCTTGGGTATGCTATGTGAATGACTCTAACAAAGAGGGACGTTACTACACTCTATTTAAAGTTCAAGAAGTCAATGGTAAGCTAATTGGTAGTTCTTTCCTTGATGGTGGTAGCCTAATTGCTGGACAAGACAGCCGCAGTCTGAACTTCTTCATGACTCTCATTGAATACCATACAAATATTAATCCTGAGAATCGTCAAAGTATACGTAGATATCTAGAAGCATTCATTAATTTAGTAGAGGAAGGTAAAATACAACCTTCTCGTCGTGGTTTTGTTTTTGACCAACCTAACCGTGCATTAGTTATTTATCATAAATTGACAACTGGCGACCTTAAAGGTACTGCAATCACACTGAATTTGCAAGCGGCAAATAATTCTAATTCCAGTTTTCTACAAAATCGGCTACCAGCTTCTCCACAAAATACTTTGAAACGAAATCAATAATTATTCACGCCTACAAGGCGATTTTTTGTACCTAATTAGTTTTGTGTGGTCTACCAAGCGTTTATGAAGTTTGTTCAAAATATATTTATCCTATTGTCATCTGTGGCAACAGTATTAACTGTGTGCCAAACTGCGAATGCAGGTAATGCCGGGTTGAATGTTGGTAGTGGGAGAATTACGCCAGGATTGGAAAAACAGTATCTTCAATACCAGTTACAGAATAACGGTAATGGTTTAAGACGGATACGAGTAATTCCTGATAACTGTATTGTGGGATTTGGTTTGCGCTGCAATAAAACAGGAACAGTTCTTGAACAAATTGTTGAATCGAATGGCGGGCCTACATACCAGCAAATGTTAATGAGAGCGGCTGGCGGAGAGGATAATTACAACCGATTTGCTAAATATTTCAGCGATCGCATCGACAACGCGCCCTATAATTCTGTTTGGAGAAATCACTCTGCAACAATTCTCGATGCGGCTCAATATAATCTGGGAAAACCGTTAAATACCAATCCTCAACCAGGTTTAAGAGATATAACTAAAAATTTCTTTTGGCAACCTTTACCTGGAGAAAACCAACGTGATGGTTTTGTCAATTTTAAATACTCCTACGGCCGCGTTCTTTTAGAAGAAGTATCCAAGATACCTAATATTAGGCAACAAATTCTTGAACTTCCTCTAGAAGAAAGTATGAAGGAGTTTTATGAAAGACAACTTCTGAGTGGATTAAATGCTTTACAGACAGGAAATAGTGAACAACTACAACAAAATATATTGTCAATACTTTCTCGTCCTTACTCTCCAACATCAAGCAATGATCCTGAGTATGGGCGTGAAGAAATCACTGCATTAGCTACAGTTGAAGAGGGAGAAACACTTACTGCTAGTGTCTTGGATACATCAACAGTGTTACTAGGAGGTGAAGATTTCACAGGGGTAGGAGACATTCCCGGAGAAGAAACATTTGTTGTTCAGGGGGGATCTGTTTCTACCACGTTCCTATTTTTACCTTTGTTAGCTTTTCTGTTTTTCCTGGGTGGCGATAATGGTTCTTCTAATAGTATTCCAGGGGGAAATACAATCAATAATGGTGGTACAGGATTTATTTGCTCTTATGGAAATAACTGTAATCCCATAGGAAACGTACAAGGTACAAGAGTAGATGAACCTTCGGTAAGTAATGCTCTTGTCTTGCTGACTTTGATGTTGTGCTTACTCGGTTATCGGAAAAGATACTTAACAAAACCACTGACAACTGACAACTGACAACTGACACAAGCAGTACAAATAAAAATCTCTCAGCCGTTCACTGAGAGATGTTGCTTTTTAATACTTTTCACATGAAATATATCCCACTCTCATAGCATATCTATACTTTTAAAAGTGAGTGTGCCAAAATGCCTAATTGTTATGTGTCTGAGAAAAAAGCATGACTAAGCTCATTGAGTACGACCAAGCCAGCGAAGAAGTAAAGGCAGTATACGACGATATTCGCGCTACTCGTCAGACTGAGTATATCAACAACTTCTGGAAAGCGATCGCTAACCACCCTCCCACCTTAAAACGAACTTGGGAAACCCTCAAGGAAGTGATGGTTAGTCCAGGGGAAATTGACCCACTGGTAAGGGAACTGATTTATATTGCTGTTAGTGTCACCAATGGCTGTGATTATTGTATTGCATCCCATACAGCCGCAGCCCGTGGTAAAGGTATGAGTGATGCTATGTTTGGTGAACTGCTAGGAATTATCGCCACGGCTAACACAACTAACCGCCTCGCTAATGGTTATCAAATTCCTGTGGATGAGATATTTAAGACAGAGGACAGGTGATAGGTTACAGGTAACAGGCTTAAACGTGGTAGTCGGACTTTAGTCCTCAAGAAAAGGCTAAAGCCTTTACTACGAACAAACTTTACTTTAAAAGGCTTTTATCCCTGTCCCCTGTTCCCTTTTCGTTGCACATCCCATGTACATATGAGCCATTAAGTCTGGCAGTTTTTCCGGTGTGAAGCGTTTTATCTTTATATCATCAAAACTTTGTTCTATTAATTTCTGTATATTTCGATTCAGGTGACAGCCATCACCTATAACTTTTTGCATGGGTGTTAGTCGATTTTGCCAGATTTGGACGTTAGGTTTATCACTGAGTCCATGTTCTAAAAAAAAGAACTTACCACTAGGTTTTAATACTCGATAAACTTCTTTTATAGCTTGCTCCACATTGGCGATACTGCATAAAGTCCATGTGCTGACGACGCTATCAAAGGTATTATCTGCCATAGGGAGATTTTCACCTGATAGTAGGAGTTGTTCAACTATAATACCAGACGCATCAATACGCTTTTGTGCTAAAGCATTCATCCCAGGATTGACATCTATTGTGGTAATTTTGTGGATATGGTCAGGATAGTAAGCCAAATTTAATCCAGTACCAAAGCCTATTTCTAATACTTCCCCTGTTACTTGTTGTAATAGTTCTTGACGATATTTAGCTAAGAGGGGATCTGACAGACTCCAGTCTAGAAGGCGGGGGAAAATTATTTGCGAATAGATACCCATAATTTGCTAACCTCTACAAGTTATTTGATGTGTAAATTTTGTTGTTGTGTTAACAACATATGGAATTATGTTCCGGATAACTGTATTACAAATAAGTCTATGTATAAAAAGAGAAGCTCAAAACTGTCATGATAAATGAAATTACCGCCTTAGAGTCCTGTTGGCACATTTCTCCTCCTTGGGGTGAAACTATACCTTCATTGGCTGTGCAAATAAGAGAGAAAGTCTTTTTACCTAGCTTTAATTTGCCTGGCTATTGCTGTGGTGTGCATTGGGAGGAGGAGGAATGGGTTTATGCCATAGTTTGCCATAATGAAACTCTCTATCTTCGTGATGATGAGTTTTTAGCAACAAATGTGCTAAGAGGTAATAGTGTTGCTACTCCAGCTTTTAAATTAGGCGATGTGGTTGAGGTTGATTTTAGTGAGCAGCCCAACAAACGTATTATTCAAGGTATTTTTAGCTTAAAACACAATTGGCTTTATGCGGTGGAATGGCGATCGCCAATTCTCTCAGAAAGGACATCGGCTCAAAGTCGGCTCATCTGGCTGGCTGATATTGACTTAGTTAAGCTCAGTGTAAGTAATATGGGTTAGAAGCAAGATAAGACTGCTTTTCGGTAATTTTTGAAGTTAGACAGGTAGATTTTAATTCTCTTGGCGATTTTCTGGCGAGTAAGCAATACCTAAGCCTTGAGGTGGTTGAGATTTACCTGCTAATCCCAGCAGGGCAAATATGGCGATCGCATATGGTAACATGGCGAGAAACTGATAGGGAATGTTTGCACCCAGGGCTTGAATGCGTAGCTGTAAAGCTTCGGTAGCACCAAATAACAAACAAGCTAGAGTAATACCTAAAGGATGCCACCTACCAAATATTAAAGCAGCGATCGCAATAAATCCTTTACCTGCACTCATATTTTCTGAGAAAAATCTGATCTGCACTAAGGCGAGATCAGCACCGCCTAAACTGGCGAGACAGCCACTAATGACTACTGCTAAATATCTCACTTTTGCTACTGATACTCCAGTTGTCGCCGCAGCTTGGGGATATTCTCCCACTGCACGCAAGGTTAACCCAAAGTTAGTATGAAATAAGATATAAATACTGACAGCGACTATACTTAACAGTAAATATACGAGGATATCTCGCTGAAACAATAAAGTTCCCAGTATGGGTATATCTCCTATGAGAGGAATGTTGATAGGCTCAATTCCTGGTAATCTTTGGGTGCTACCACTGTTAAATATTAATCGCGCTAAAAATGATGTTAGTCCGGCGGCTACTAGATTAATGGCTAATCCTGAGACTAATTGATTAACGTATAAAGATACACATAAAAAAGCGTGGAGTAAGCCGACTAATGCGCCAGCAATCAAGGCTGAGATAATACCTACCCAAGGGTTGCTGGTGTAAAAGGTTGCTAAGGCACTAGTAAAAGCACCTGTTAGGAGCATTCCTTCTAGGGCAATGTTTAGCACTCCTGAGCGTTCTGAATACATTCCACCCAGGGCGGCAAATGCTAGGGGGACTGCTAAGTTTATACTGGCGATTAAGTAGTCTGAGAGGAAGTTGAGGTTATTCATAGAGGTTTTTTTAACGCAGAGGAACGCGGAGGTACGCAAAGCTTTCTCCGCGCTCCTCCGCGTTAAACCTCAGCGTTCCTCTGCGTTTTAAATTGTCTTTCTACAGCTAGGCTGATGGCTATAAATAATACAGTTAAGCCTTGAATGGCGTAAACTACAGTTACGGGTACGCCTGCACTACGTTGCATGATATTAGCACCACTACGTAGGGCGGCAAAGAATAAGGAGGTTAAGACTACACCACTAATACTACCGCGACTGAGAAAGGCGATCGCAATGGCATCGAACCCATAACCAGGGGATACTTGTTCAAACAGGCGGTACTTCAAACCCATGACTTCTGATGCGCCAGCTAAACCAGCTAAACCACCAGCTAAGGCCATGACGAGCATGATGGTATTTTTGACAGAAATTCGGGCGTAATGGGCGGCTGTGGGGTTAAAACCAACGGCGGCGATTTGGTATCCTAGAGGCGATCGCACTAACAACAACCATAATAGTCCGGCGGCGATTAAGGCTAGTAAAATACCCGCATGGGCTAAACTTTGGGGTAAGATAATCGGTAATTGTGCAGATTTAGCAATCAATGGTGAATAAGGGCTAGGTGCGTTTGCTGCTTTGAGGGGGTGCTGTACCAAGTAGCTAACTAAGTTGACGGCGATGTAATTGAGTAAGAGGGTAGTGATAACCTCATTAACTCCCCGCACCGCTTTGAGATAACCAGGTATCCAACCCCATACCGCACCAAACCCAAACCCAGCGACAAGTGCTAAGGGGATGTGGATAATAGCAGGTAAACCTTGCACATATAAACCAATGATAGTGCTACCCAAAGCCCCAAGGTAAATTTGTCCTTCCCCACCGATATTAAATTGACCAGCTTGTAATGCTACGAGTACCCCTAAACTAGTAAATAGGAGGGGTGTCATTTTGGTGAGGGTATTGCCAAAGCCGAAGTAAGTAGAGAGAGATTCTTGAAATAAGGCTGTGTAGGCGTTGATAGGATTTGCGCCTGCGAGTAGGATGAGGATAGCACCGACGATGAGGGCAGAGGTTATGGCAATTAGCGGTGATAAAATTGGTAGCAAGGGTTGAAAGACTTTATTTGTGGACATGATTCAATAATTGCTACCTCTCCACCTCAAAAAATGAGTATCGACCAATATCTTACATGAGAACCGTTATTTTTATAAATATCGCCTTTCCTCAAAAATTGTTTCTTATAATCGAGGGTTTTTCCGAATAACTCGTCTAAAAGCACACTTGAAACTACTATCCCAAACAATAAGTCTCATTCTTCACTTAACAAATCATTTCGCAGATCCTTAAGCGTACCACGCTTGGCTGTACCTGTTCTCATTGCCTCCAGTGTTTTTGCAGCGTTGACGGCAATTTCTTTACGCCGTTGTTCAATGCGTCTTTTAGAAATTAATTCGACTAGTAAATCTTGCTCTTCGATGGAAAGAGCCTCTACATATTCGATGACTGTTTGAAAAGATATAGAGTTACTCATTGGTAGCGTTTATATAAGGTTTTGAAGCTCAGATTTTTGAGTGGAAGAGAATGGTGCAAGATATAAGATGATATATTACGGTAACGCGATCGCTCTCATGAAACTTGCTTGATATTATTTTGTTGATTCTGAATTTCTAGAATTTCATCAGCATTTAAAGTAACAACTTTCCCATCCTGCATAATGCTAATCGATTGTCCAAGCTGACGATGCCTTTCTATCGCAGCAGCAATTGCAGCTTTCACTCCAGCATCAATTTTGCTATGTAAATTTTTCATTTCTTCTTCAGTCATGTTTTCCCTCTATGATTTGCCGCCAAATTGTATTTATATAAATTATAGGTTGCTGATTAATGATGCGTTCAGCAACGAAAAGGGGTGATGAGGTTGAGGTTTTTCCTGAACCATTCGCACCACCAATGATATACAGACTCGGCATTTTTATCCTTTACCTATTCCCCCAGCCATCAACAAACCAATTTCTTCCAATGTCGCTGTCTGTGCATCTAAAATTGCGACAAACTCACCTCTGTAGATTACCGCAATGCGATCGCTCATTGCCATCACTTCTTCTAACTCAGTAGAAATATACAATATTGCCGCACCGCGATCGCGTTCCGCTAACAACCGCCCATGTACTGCACTTATCGCCCCCACATCTAACCCCCTTGTGGGTTGCATCGCTATAATTAAATCTGGTTCTCCCGCCAATTCTCGCGCCAAGACTACCTTTTGTTGATTTCCCCCCGATAGTTTGTTTACCTTAATTTCTTCCCCAGTCGCCCGTATATCGAATTCTGTCATTGCCGTTTGGGCGTGATTTTTAATTGTTGCTGATTGTAATAAAAAGTTAAGACAAAATGGCGATTTCTTAAAAGTATTTAAAATTAAGTTTTGGGCAATGCTAAACTGCAACACCAAACCCATTTTTTGCCTATCTTCGGGAATATAACCTATACCTTGATGATTCCTAGAGTTATGCAACTCAATTTTACCTTTGATGATGGGTCTTAAATTGGCGATCGCATCCGCTAATTCTCGCTGTCCATTCCCATCCACACCAGCAATTCCCAAAATTTCCCCACCTTGCAATTGAAAGGAAATATCACGGACTGTTACCACACCTCTATCATCAGCCACTTGCAAATTCTGGGCTGATAATATCATCTTCCCCGGTAAAGATACAGATTTATTCACCTGTAAATTTACTTCCTTCCCCACCATTAATTGGGCTAATTGCTGAGGCGTTACTTCTTGAGTTCTCGCTGTCCCTACTACCCTACCTCGACGCAACACTGTTACTGTATGGCAAAGATTAATTACTTCTTCCAACTTATGACTAATAAAAATAATTGTATTGCCAGCCGCCGCCAATTGATGTAAGATATTAATTAATGATTCTACCTCTGTAGGTGTGAGAACAGCCGTTGGTTCATCAAGAATTAATAGTTTAGCTTGCCGATATAAAACCTTGAGAATTTCTACACGCTGTTGTGTACCCACAGGTAAATCTTCTACTTTAGCTGTAGGGTCAATTTCTAACCCATAAGCTTGGGATAAAGCCGCTATTTCTTCTTGTTTTCGCCGCAAATTTAAACGCCAACTCTGTTGCGTCCCCAAGATGATATTTTCCGTCACAGTTAACTGAGGTACAAGCATGAAATGTTGGTATATCATGCCTATACCTAATCTTATCGCTGCATTTGGCGAAGTAATTTTTACCTGCTCATCATTTAGATAGATTTTTCCAGCATCAGGTTGATATAGACCACTAATAATATTCATCAAAGTGGTCTTACCTGCACCATTCTCACCTAAAATTCCCTGAATCTTTCCAGCCTCAACACTCAGGCTAATGTTGTCATTAGCTAGGAATGAATTAAACCGCTTGCTAATATTTTCTAAACGTAAATACATTTATATTTATTGGCTTTGATGTTGGACTGATTTGTGTAATTAGGGAGTAAGAATAATGGAACGCAGATAAACGCAGATGGACGCAGATAAATTTATGCTTTTTTAACGCAGCGTGTATTTTTACCAGCTTCTTGACAACTTTCAAAAGCAATCTTTTTAGTAACTATATCCTGTTTTGCTTTTAAAGCACTTTGTTTTACAGCCTCCGGTACTTCTGCGCCAAATTTACCTAATGTTAATATATCTTCTCTTTCCAAACCAATAGAATAAATCTGTCCTTTGAGTTGTTTTTGCTGTGCTAGTTCGGCTAAATAAGCTATGGCTATATCCAAGCGTTTAACTGCACTTGTTAACACGGCTTTTGGTGCAATAGCTAACTGGTCTTTGGTATTGCCAAAAGCGTAGATTCCTTTATCGCTGGCTGCTTGTAAAACTGCGGGAGAAGCGGTATCTAACCATTGATAAATCACATCTGCGCCGGAAGAAATTAGAGCTAGGGTAGCTTCTTTTGCCTTAGCAACATCATTCCAATCTCCGGTAAATGTAGAAACAATTTGAATATTGGGTTTAACTGATTTCGCCCCTAATTCAAAACCCCGGAGTTCTTCTTGGGTAGCGGGAAATTCTTGTCCAGCAATATAAGCTAACTTATTCGATTTAGTCATAGCAGCGCCAATAATGCCGCATAAATAACTACCTTGTAAATGGTCAATTCGCAAAGAGGCGATATTTTCTCCCTTCGTATTACCATTTACACCCACAAAAAATGTATTGGGAAATTGCGGCGCGACTTGTTCGATAGCTGCATCAAATTGTCCACCGTGGGCGAAGACAAGATTATAACCCCTACGCCCAAAGTCTGTTAATGCTTCTGTTTGGTCGGCTTGGGCGACTTGTTCCACATAGGCGACTTCTGCATTTAGCTTTTGTTTAGCTAAGTTCAAGCCTTCATAACCAGATTGATTCCAAGCTTGATCTGTGATGACTCCAGGGAGTGCGATCGCTATTTTAAACCCTGGGCTACCACTGCTAGCCGTTGGTGTGGAAGTTTGATTACTACTGCAAGCCTTCAGCAATAAGCTAGTAGCAAAGGTAGCGGAACCATACAAAACAAATTTACGCCGACTCAAATTTAGCTGCATATACTGCTTTTCAGGATTTTAAAGAGGTATTTTTATAAGGATTTTAACTTAGAGGTTGTTTGAAAAGTTATTTGCTGTGATTTTAAGGACTCGCTGATCCCCCCTAACCCCCCTTAATAAGGGGGAAGAATTAAAGTCCCCCTTTTTAAGGGGGATTTAGGGGGATCTAAAAGTATTTGATACATTATGAAGGACTTTTCAAAAATTCTCTTACAATTCAATTTAGAATACTATATTATAAGAATTGCTTTATTTCATTTTAATTGTGAATTGTTCCAGCACAATTGGCTACCAAAACCCCTAAACTTAACCTTATCTACAGATGAAGTTCATATCTGGCGCATCCCCCTTGACCAGCCAGAATCACGGATACAATATTTAGCTACAATTTTATCTAGTGATGAATTAACTCGTGCTAATAGATTTTATTTTCCCGAACATCGGCAGCGTTACATAGCTGGTCGTGGTATCCTCCGCAATATATTGGGGGAGTATCTGCAAATTGAACCACAACAAGTCAAGTTCGATTATGAACCTCGTGGGAAACCATTCTTAGCAGATAACCAGAGTGGTTTGCTGTTTAACTTATCACATTCGCAAAATCTGGGTTTGTGTGCAGTCAACTACAGCCGGCAAATTGGCATAGATTTAGAATATATCCGCCCCACATCTGATTTAGAAGGACTTGCCCAAAAGTTCTTTTTACCACGAGAATATGAATTATTGCGATCGCTCCCCGATGACCAAAAACAAAAGATTTTTTTCCGCTACTGGACTTGTAAAGAAGCTTATCTTAAAGCAACCGGAGACGGCATCGCTAAATTAGAAGAAATTGAAATAGCACTAACTCCCACAGAACCAGCTAGTTTACAGACATTTCCAGCTTGGAATCTTTTAGAGTTAGTGCCAGATAATAATTGCGTTGCTGCTGTTGCCGTGGCGGGCTTTGGCTGGCAGCCAAAGTTCTGGCAGTATTGATATATCAATGCCTCATTCCCTAAGCAACGGCGGTATCATGGACGCTTAGAGCCGACAGCTACATAGCTTTGTTTGGCTCTATTTTCTGCACGTCTTTGGTTGAACTTCACCACACCCAACCAACGATAAATTGTATCAACCGAAGTCGGAGCAATTTGCCCGAAAGACAACATCAGTTTTGTCAAGCTTTCCATGATAGGGTTTTGATTGACAATGACTTCGGCTTTGTTGTGTTTGATAGCGCTAACAACAGCCTTGGCTAAAGTCTCCGGTGTAGAAATACCCGCCAGTTTCGGCGCACTTACAAAGGGATCAACAGTCATCCCCGTTTCTGAGACATAGCCGGGACAAACCACCGTAGCTTGAACCCCGCTACCAATTAATTCCTGACGCAAAGCATCAGTCCACATAATCAAACCTGCTTTACTAGCTGAGTAAACGCTGTTGAAAGCAACTCCCTTTTTACCAGCCAGAGAAGCAATATTAACAATTCGACCACTACCCCGTTCCATCATGTTGGGTAGTAAAAAGCGTGTTAATTCCATAGCAGCCAATAGATTAGTGTTGAAGATTGATTGAATTTCCGCTAGAGAGTAATTCGCAAAATCCGAGTTAATTTCTATACCAGCATTGTTAATCAAGACATCAATAGGGCCGACAATATCTTGAGCCTGCTGGGCAAGACCTGATAATTGTGATATGTTGCTCACATCAAAAGGGATGGCGATCGCACTACCACCCGCAGCTTCAACTGCATTACAGGTTTGTGCCAATCCTACCCCAGAACGAGATACACAAACTATCGTCGCCTGTTCCTTTGCCAAAGCACGAGCAATGTAGACACCAAGACCGCGTGAAGCCCCGGTCAAAAGCACTGTCTTACCTGTAAGAGTCGTCATTATCACCTGCTAGTCTCCGAACTCTGAGCCGCAGGATTTACGCATTGATATGCTGGGGGCTGGGGAAGAATCAATTCAAAATTCGTCTTGGAAAGTTTCCTACTGCGGGAAACCCGCCTACAGAACTTTCCGCAAAATTCAAAATTAAGAATTTCTTAGGACTCAGCACTCAGCACCTTCAAATCATTAAACTACCCACCCATTCACAACTAAATGCGATAAAGACAGCTACACTACACAATTGCTCATAGACTTACGCGCTTAGACTGCACTCCTTCCGCAAAAAATTGTCATAATGCACTCATAACAGTGTTGATCGCTTCTGTTGCAGAACAGGCTTAATTCAGTTATCAGTTATCAGTTATCAGTTAATAATTGGGGGAAACACCAAACCATTTGCTGGTAGGTTGAATGACTCCTCGTAATCCCACACTATAGGTCTGATAACTATTCACTGTTCACTGTTTACTGGTTTAGTTCAAGGGTTTGTTCAACGAGATTTAACTTTGTAATCCAACTTTATTTATAGCATTTATTAAGGTGGGGTAGTGTTATTGATAAACCTTATTTAATATCATGTCATAGGAAAAACCCAGTTTCTTATAGAAACCGGGTTGGACGCATGAAATCCTAATTTTGGGGACTGGGAAGTCGGAGAGATGGGGGAGTGGGGGGAGTGGGGGGAGATGGGGAAGCAATTTTAACTACCTTGCCTTCTAATCTGTAAGAAGCTAAAGCCATATCTAACTCTCCCTCATCTCCCTCATCTCCCTCATCCCTCCTAAGCCAACGTTAAAAAGCCAGTTTGAATCAAGTAGGCTGTGTAGGTCATGAATAATTTACCGTCGATAGGCGGACAGCTAATAGGACTATCGGCTAGCGCCTTGAGGGTGTCTTGACAGCTTATGTAGGGTCTTCTGGCTTTGAGGTATAAATCGGGAATGGTGAGTTGTTCATCAGACCAGCGTTCTAGGAGGAAGGGACGCAGGGTGTATAAAGGGTTATCTACAGAAGTAGCATTTTTGATTAACTCTGCTTGCCATTCTTCGTAGGGGAGGGTTTTGATTTCATAGCCAAAAGAACGTACCCAGTCAACCAAAACACTTAAGGATACTGGTTCCGGGTGTTGTAGGTGGAAAGCTTTACCTAGCGATCGCTTCTGCATGGATAGATAAACGATCGCTTTGCTGACATAATCTACAGGAGACATATCGAGCATATATTCCACTTCCGGGAAGCATCCCATTTGCAGACAACCCTTGACCATGAGATTGATGAAGTCGTGGGTATTACCGATACCTGTCTGACTGTCGCCAGCAATTAGGGGGGGTCTATGAATGGTAACAGGTAAACCGCGATCGCTCGCAATCTTCACCAACTTCTCAGCCACCCATTTAGTTTGAGAATATCCCAGGAAAATACCTTCCCAATGGCTAAAATCATCATCTTCCTTCACCACCTTACCAGCGTAAACAGGTGATTCAAACACCGCCACGCTAGAAACATAATGCACAGGCTTAACTTTAATTTGACAAGCCAATCTTAAAATTTCCTGAGTTCCCAAAACATTCGCCGCCTTCAAAGCCGAGTAAGGGAAAACATAATTTAGCAACGCACCACTATGATAAATAGTGTCAATTTCCGCCGCTAAAGTTTGGAAATTTGTGGCACTTAAACCCAACAAAGGCTCAGCCAAATCACCAATCACCGGAATAATTCTTGCTGCGTATTCATCCTGCCAAATTGCATAACCTTCCAGATTATTTTGCAATTTAGCTTTTCCCGCTTCAACATCAGCAGCACGTACCAAACAATAAATATCAGCCTGAGTTTGTTGTAACAATTCCCGAATTAAGAAAGCACCTAAAAACCCAGTCGCACCAGTAACTAAAACTTTCTTAGGTTGAGTCACAGGAAAATCAACAGGAATAGCACCACCAGGGTGAATTGTCGGGTCAAGAACTACCTCAGCTTGCAAATCCAAAACAGGCGCATCAGTAACTAAGCTAGAAGTATTAGACTCTGTATCTTGCCCCTCTGATTGTTCTTCCACTTCCTCCGCTAATCGCCCAGACAATGATTCAATTGTGGGGTAATGCCACAACAACAAAGGTGATGGTTGAAAGCCCAACAATTTCTCTAGCTTACTAACTAACGTCATCGCCTGCGCCGAATCTAAACCATAACTTTCCAAATTGATAGTAGGGTCGATTTCCTCCGCATCTACACCCAACAATTCAGCCAGGTTAGATATCATCCAAGCTTGAATATCTGCCGCACTATAAGTTTCTTTTAGACTCATCTTGAAAACTCCAAATTTTTTGATTTTGGTAATTGGTAATTGGTAATTGGTAATTGGTAATTGCACATTAAGTAGAAGCAGTAAATTAAATCTAACTTGAGATTACCGGGTTTCGACCACGCTCAACTTCCGCGTAGTCGAAATGCGTCTTCTAAATAATTCTGTCCACCTACTTACCTATTTTCTTTCTCATCACCCATCACCCATTACCCATTACCCATTACCCCTTAATACCGAACAGGCTGATACTGACTATAGAAATCAGTAATTTGCATCCCTTGAATTTTTAAACTTTGAATCCGATATAAAAACGCCGCACCATTCATAATGTGATGAGCGACATCAACCACAAGCCGATTTTGTGGTTCTGCTAAATAAGAACCACGCACCCAGTCATTAAAACTTCCCATAGCTGGGCCGCACCAAATTTGATAATCAACTTCTCTACCTTTTTCCCCAGCACTAGACCAACGAGAAGATAATCCTAAATACCAACGAAAAATCAACGCCATCTTCAACTTAGGATTATTCACAGCCTTACCCAACTTCTCAGGATTCTTCTGTGATAAATAAGCTGCTGTTCCTTCCCAAACCTCGGCAATTGTCTTGCGAAAAACTTGTTTTTCTAACTTATCTTTTTCAGCTTGGGGAATAGCTTCAATCGAATCATAACTACGGTACAATTCATACAACTTTTGCGCCCGCATCGCGAACATCGTACCGCGTTTGAGAACTTGTAACTTCACTCCCATTTCAAACATATCGGCGGCGGGAGCCATAATTACATCAGCCATTTCCGCCTGTGCTAATAACTGTTTGGTATGTTCACAAGCGCCAGATTCAATACAAGCTTGATTCACCGAACCAGTTACTACATAAGCAGCACCCATCATAAAAGCTGCTAAAGCAGATTCTGGTGTTGCAATTCCCCCAGCAGCACCAACTCTCATAGGTTGGGGATAATGATATTTAACTTGAATTTCATCCCGCAAAGCAACAATTGAAGGTAGCAAACAAACCAAGGGACGATTATCTGTATGTCCACCAGAATCAGCTTCTACAGTAATATCATCCGCCATTGGCACTTTTTCAGCCAACTTCGCTTGCAGTTCAGTAATTAAACCTTCTTCCAGCAATTCCTTAATAATTCTCGCTGGTGCTGGCTGCATAAATTTACTCGCAACTTCCCGGCGAGAAATTTTGGCAATGACTTTATTTTTGATTTGAATTTGATTAGCATCATTTAAACTTAATCCCGCCACCCGATAATAAACAATATTGGGCGTTAAATCTAAAAATGCCGAAGCTTCTACCGTTGTCACCCCATATTTGAGGTACAAATCCACAGCACGGCGTTCAATCGCCATTTCGTTGGGGCTGTGAATCAAATTGAAGGCGTAAGGGCCATGAGGTAAAGCTTGTTGGATACGATTAATAGCTGCTTCTAAACGTTCTGGAGGTAAACCACCCGCACCAAAGGAACCTAAAATTTTCTCTTTACCTAAAGCAATGATCATTTCTTCCGACGCAATACCGCCAGCCATTGCTCCAGTCATATAGGCAGACTTTACACCATAAAATGAGAGAAAACTAGGGTCGCCTAACTGTTGAATTTTGATAGGTGCTAAAGATGTTAAAAGTTCTACCTGTCCTATTGTGCCAATTTCCGCCGGAGACAAATAACCGTCATTTGTGACACCAATGTTATCAGCAACCTTAACAATGTAACAAGGTTTGTCTAAGGTGAGTAATTTGTTTTTTATAGCTGTGGGTTCAAAAGCTATGCAGTCTAAAGAACCCTTCCAAACTAAATTTTGATATGAGTTATGGGCAGAAAAACTCAGACCATTATCATATTTATTTATCAGCGCTTCCACAGTCGTCACAGTCGTTCCCTCGCACAATTAGCAATTTATTTTGAGTTCGTAGTAAGGACTTTAGTCCTTAGTGAATGAGCGGCTCAAGCCCCCACTACATACAATTACTTCACTTCCTCATTCAACAAATCTTCGGCGCAAGCCATTTGTAATTGAATGATTTCACTCATCTGCTTACTAAAATCTTGTCTGGCTTTTAAGAAAGCTGTGTGATTTTGCGTAATTTGCTCATGATTTGCATTCAGCTTTTGATACTGAGCCGTATTTAATTCCAACATATGGATGATGGTTGCAAATTCGCTGTCGGTGGTCGTTGATGGGAGAAAATCTTCTGGTTTTGTTGGTGCAGTTGCAATTAACTCAGACGATTTTAATTGTTCTTCTGGCTGGAAAACGTGTTCAATGATATTTTCCGCAGAAAATTCTCTAGGCTGGGGTGTTGCTGGTTGTTGAGGTACAGTTTCAGTATTAGTTGTTTGTGGTAATTTGAGTGAATTTATACCTAAAAAATCACTGGCTAGAGGAATATTTTGCTGACGTTTTTCAGCCCGTTCTCTTTTAAATTTATCAGCGATTTCTTGAAAGAGTTTACGGTTTTCTTCACTCAATATTTTGCCAGTAATTGAGTCGCCACCCAAAGTTATAGTCCGCAGCATAGCTTTATTTAGCTTGCTAGTTTCTGTAATGGGACTGTAAAGTGGTGCTAAATTAACATTCACTCGATGGCTGACAAGTTTAGCTAAGGCTTTAACAAATGAAGTATGGTCATCAAGACCCCGGCGATTTAGGGATACGGTAATGTGTTCTTTATCTTCGAGGATTTTATCAATCCAGCGAGAGCAAACACTACCCGCACCAGCTTCCACAAATATTTTCGCACCGTCGTCGTAGATGCGGTTAACTAATTTGGGAAAATCTAATTCTTGAGATAACCCTGTGGCGATACTACGGGCGATAATCTCACTTTCTAATTTGATAGTTTGATACTCGGCAGCAGAATAGAATACTGTATCAGGAATGTTTTGTGCTGGTAAAGTATTTAATTTAACCAACTCATCAAACTCCGATCGCATGGTTTGACAATGAATCACATGGTCGAAAGGAGCCGGGAAAGCGTTACACCCAATAGTTTTTATCACCCTTTGACAAGCCGCCGGTTCACCTGCAATCAACACTTCTTCTGGTGTATTAATTTGTGTCAGATAAACACGGGTTTCATTTCTCACAGCATCCCGCACCTGGACAGGACTAGCCATCAGCACATAATTAGCCCATAAATTATCACCCGAAGCTGACGCAGCTTTTGGTAAACCCCAATACTCACGCACAGCATTTTTCGGCCCGGATAACCTATCGCCAAACAAAGCCGAGGAGTTGAAGGAATTACTCCCTTCATAAAAGTTACTCCATACCCCTTGAGCAACCATCATACTAGTTTCACCCAAGCTATACCCAAACACATATTTAGGACGGACTTGGAAATCATCCCGAATTATGGTTGTTAGTAGTCTGGTGCAAAACATTTCCGCTTCAAACATCGCTAAAGAATCATTGAGTAATTTCTTCTCTAGCTGTTCTAATTGCCTAGTCGTCAATTTATTTAGACTTCTCGGAAATACTAGCCTCTCTACATCCGCAGCGCGTTTGTAGATACTCTGAACGAAGGGGTTGTCATGGAGTTTGGGGAAGAGGCGGAAAAGATTGCGACCAATACCTATATAGGAGTTTACCGCAGCCGGATAAACGTAAGCGACTTCACCCTTTTTACCCAATGGGTTGGCTGTGAAATAACTACCTACTGGCG
Source organism: Leptolyngbyaceae cyanobacterium (assembly GCA_036704005.1). GTDB lineage: Bacteria > Cyanobacteriota > Cyanobacteriia > Cyanobacteriales > Nostocaceae > Trichormus. The sequence continues at coordinate 23,703 of DATNQO010000272.1, forward strand.
TTTGCCAATCTGTACCTTTGTCAAAAGCTGTATTAATACCTTTGCGTGCAGATTCAATTTCTCTGAGGAGTTCTTTCTTATTCCGTCCGGTAATTGATACGGCGTAATTAGCTTGAGTTTGTTGTTGAAAACTATTGAAGGTTTGACTAGCACTATTGGATAAACAAGCACTTTCTCCAATACTTTTTTGTAGCTGATTTAATGCTTCTAACAAACTTGTTTTGTCATTACCAGCCACAGGGAACAGATAAAAAGGCATCTGTTCCAAATACCTATTTGGACGCTCTTGTTGATTAGTTTCTTCTGAGAGAATGATATGTGCATAACTACCATCACAACCCAGTCCATTAATTGCAGCGATGCGTCGGGGAGCATTTTTGCTGAGGAACCAAGGTCGAGATTCTGTCGCCACATAGAAAGGACTACCTTCAAAGGCTTGGGGTGTCTTGACACCAGACCAGTTAGGGGTAGCTGGGATGTATCTGTAGTACAGACACAAGGCAGTTTTGATTAAACTGGCGATTCCTGAAGCCACGAAGGTGTGACCAATGTTTGCTTTGATACTGCCGATCGCACAATGCAAACCGTCACCTACCGATGGGTATGCTTGGACTAAACCAGCAATTTCGGCTTCATCCTCTTGAGGAATTCCACTGGCGCAAACTTCTACATAGTTAACTTGGTCTGGTTGTACACCCGCCATTTGGAAAGCTTGCTGACAGGCTTGGTTAATGCTTGTCCCATCTAAGGTTGTGTAGGTTTGACCGATACTGATAGCATCAATTACGGCATAGATGCGATCGCCATTTTCAATTGCCACATCATGACGCTTCAGCACAACTACACCCGCACCTTCTCCCGGTGTCCAACCGTTGGCTTTTTGGTCGTAGCTTAAGGTATTAATGCCAGTATTAATCTTAACTTCTTGACTACGTAATAATACGCTTTCAACACCACCAGCCAAATCGACTGCACCAACAACCACCGCATCCACTTCGTTAGTCATAAGTAGCATTTGTGCCACTTCCAACGCCTTGAATGCAGAACTTTCCACAGCCGTTAAGGTGAAAGAAGGCCCGGTAAAATTCCACAACGAAGAAATGCGACTCGCCATAATGTTGGCGATATAGCTTAAATACTCACCAATCTCTACTTCATGGTGAACGCTATCTTTAACGATGGTTTCCAGTTGCGAAACTTGTTCTGGCGCTAAAGTAATTTCCGCCGCATTCAAACCATCTTTAACTTGCCAAGATGAATCCCAGCGTTGTTGTAGTTGATGTACAGATAACTCCGTTTCTGTGGCGATAATGACCGCAACATTACCACCTTCGGGAATTTTCGCATCTTTCAGGGCGCGATCGGCCACCGTCAACAGTAGCAGTTGTTGAGGGTTGAGTTTTTCAACTTCGTTAGGAGGAATCTTATAAGCGAGAGTATCAATATCAAATTCTTGGATATAAGCACCTACAGGCGCTTTTCCATCTACTAAACCATACTCTTGCAATAAGTCTTTTTGCTCATCAATACCGCACCATCTCTTCGGCGGTAGGGAGATGAAATGCTGCTTACCTTCATAAATACTACGTTCAAACGCATCTAAGCTTTTGCAATCACCAAAGAAGGCATCCATGCCTACGATAGCGATTTTTGCTGTGTTGTTATTGCCTGTTTCCAACATTACTTTACTATTGTTAAGGTTAAAGTTTTGATAAGTTCGTAGTAAGGGCTTTAGCCCTCATTTCCTGAAGCACTAAAGTGCTTACTACGAACTTATTTTTCTAATATCAGATGGGAGTTTGTACCACCAAAACCAAAAGCACTTAACGCCGCGTATTTAGTGCCAGAATTTTGCGGCCATGTTGTCCGACTACGCACAATATTTTTGGCAGAAATCACATGATTTTCCGAACATATAGGATCATTTACATTAATCGTTGGCGCAATCTCACCATGATTCATACTGTAAATTGCTTTCGTCAAACTCACCATTCCCGCAGCTACTAACAAATGACCGACATTAGCTTTAACTGAACCTACTAACGGTTTTGCTTGATGTTTGCCAAAAAAGGTTTCTATCGATTCAAGTTCAGTAGTATCTCCCAGTAAAGTACCAGTAGCGTGACATTCCATATAATCGATAGCTTGAGGGCTGAGTTGGGCTTCTTGATAAGCACGTTCAAAAGCTAGAACTTGCCCCTTTGTATGAGGACTGAGTAAATGCTTACCTTTACCATCATTAGAAAGCCCATTACCGCAAACCGTCGCCAAAATTTTATCTCCATCTCTGACGGCATCACTGTAACGTTTTAACATTACCATTCCGATACCTTCGGAGGTAATTAAACCCCTTGATGCCTTATCTAGAGGTGAACTGATACCGTTTTCTGGATAGCCTTGAATACCAGAGAAAAACATCCGTAAAAACAGAGGATCTGAACAACTGATAGCACCAGCTAACATGACATCAGCTTTGCCTGTCCAGAGGTAGTGAGATGCTAATTTAATAGAGTAGAAGGCGGAAGAACAAGCAGCGTCTATACACATATGAATACGTGATAGAGAAAAAGCCTTAGCTATTAACGCAGCAGGTAAACCACATATCATGGCATTGTGTGTAGCTGGTTTAGTGGCTGTGGGTAAAGCCGCTAGATGGAAATCTTGATTTTGTAAAAGTTCTGCAACAGCCGGTTGGATAGTTTGGCGATAAATTGGTGCAATGAGTTGATTAGAAAGCTTTGTGGGTAAAGCCAGGGTTCCTAAAATTACTCCACATTTAGAAAGAACCTCTTTATTTCCCCAATAACCACTATGTACAATTGCTTGTTTAGCAGCGTATAGTGACCATTTGAAGGTGTTATCTAAGCTTTCCACATATTCTGATGGCAGATTGTATTCACTGGCATCAAATTTAAAATTGCGAATAAATCCACCTTTGAGGAAATAAATTTTTTCCGGCTTGCCTTTTACCGGGTCGTAAAATATTGTGGGATCTACACCTAATTCTTCAACAGTTACAGATGATGTCGAATCTTTTTGTTCGGTGATATTTTGCCAAAATTGCTCAGGATTGTTAGCATCAGGAAAGAGGCAGGATAACCCAATGATGGCGATTTTTTCCACTACTAATTTCCTCGTTAGGGTATAACGAATTACGAATTTTTGGATTTACGCTATTCCCCTCAGTTTACCTATGTGTCTCTGTGGTGAAATAAGATGTTTTTAAACCACAGAGGCACAGAAACACAGAGAATTCATTAGGATGGATTTACAGTTATTCGCAGGCGAGCAAGAATGTAAGGCTGATTAATATCGGCCTACTATAGCAATCCTAATTTATTTAGGATGTTTTGCGAGGTTTGTTTTAAGAATTGGGGAGTGTCAGTGAACAGTGAACAGTTATCAAACGTATAGTAGGCTACTTATACCATTCCACTGATAACTGATAACTGATAACTGTCAACTGTCAACTGTCACCTACTTTGGTTTGTGAAGATTCATCGGTGCAATGATAGCTTTCGCGGCTAGGATGCGTGAATAAAGTTTGCCTTCGTTGTCGTGGAGGAGGAAGTTGGCGGTTACGCCTGTGGCGGTTTTGTTGATAATTTCACAAGACACGTAGAAGGGTTCATTACAAGGGATGGGTCTAAATTGATCTGATTGGGTTAACTGTCCGGGTAAGCATACTTCTTGATGCACATGGCTTAACCATAGCCACAAAGGTTGTGTACTTAAATCGGTGGAGTAGGGATTGTACCATCTGACGGGGAATTGTCCTTGGACTTCTTCGGGGATTTTGGCCCAGAAGCATTCGACTGTGATTTTCTCAGGGTTAATGTTTATGACTCTGGTGATTTTTTGGAATGCAGGGCCGTGAAATAATGTGGAATCTCCATTTTGATAAAAGTCTTTACCAGTTGTGCTGATGATGTTATCTTCTTTAAGATTTATACTTTCGTAAATTGGCGCTTCTGGCGACTTTTGCACGATGGTAATATGGGCGCTGAAGTGATAATGGGTTTTACCTTGGGGAGTTTTACTGTAAATTGTGGTCTGAAATTCAACAGACTCAGAACCATGTTTGGCGAGTTCTTGTATTTCTAAAATATGTTCGCTGGCTAGGACATGATTGAAGGTGATGCCCTTCAAAACTTTAAAGTCTTTGCAACTGTAATATTTGTAGCCTGGATAACGTTCTTCGCAAGCGTTAATCATCCAAGACATGGCACAGGTGGCTGGAAGGACGGCTGTACCTGCGATTACGTGGTCATGTAGGAAGGGGTTGGCCTCTAGTGTGAGACGGCGACGCAGGCGATAGCTACGTAGTTGCGGATCTAGGGGTGTGGGTGGGGGGATGATGGGGCTACCAATTACTACTTGGGTAGAATCTCGGTGGTTGGGATGCAGTTCGTTAACTAGCATTTTTGTACCTACATCCACAGGGATGATATCAATTCCTCGTTCCGCAAAGGCTTTTTTGAGTTCTGGTGTTACCATTCCACTATCCCAACCGCCCCAGTTGATGGCGACTACGTGACAATGGGGATTGTTTTGTTTGATGAGGTGGGCAGATTTGTTGAGAATTTCATTGGCGATCGCATAATCTGATTGTCCAATATTCCCATAAAACCCAGCCACGGAGGAAAACAACACCAAATGCTGCAATTGTTTGGCATCAATGCAAGTCAGTAAATTCTCTAACCCTTGCACTTTAGCTGTATAAACTTTTTCAAAATCCTGGTCTGTCTTCTTCTCAATCAACTTATCAGCTAAATTACCCGCACCGTGAATTATCCCGGTAATGGTTCCCACCCGTGCAGACACAGCCGCTAACTTTTGCTGTAGTTGGGTAACATCAGTCACATCTACATCAAGATATTCTACCTGGGAACCTGTGGCTGCGATCGCTGCTAGGGTCGCTTTAATTTCTCGACTAGAAACAATTTTCTGATAAATCTTCTGCACCGCCATCGGTGTAGGCTTTTCTCCTTGGCTGAGGAGATGCTGCATAATCGCTTTTTTTAAAGCCGACTCCTCAACACAGTCACGGGCGAAATCTGGCTCATTTTCGATAACTTCCGACCGACCGAGGAGAATAAATGTACAAGGTTGGTGCTTGGCTAGTTCAATTACACACTGGGCTGTAATTCCTTTAGCGCCACCACTTACAACAAAAACCGAACGAACTAGAGTCAATGTAGCCATATTATCAAACACTTAGATATTATACTTGCGAAAATCTTTGCGCCCTTCCTTCTTTGCGCCTTTGCGCGCCACTCTCCTCAACGGGGGGAACCCCCGCACGGAGGTGGCTTGCCTTTGCGTGAGGAAAAAAAGTATCTTTTTCAACGCAGAGGAACGCATTCGCGGAGCGTCTCGCAGAGAAGGTTAGCGCGGAGGAACGCGGAGTTACTCGAAGGAACTGATGAGGGTGAAGCGTCCTTGGGGGTTGTGGGCGACTTCGGTGATGTAGAGGTTGGGATCGAAGAGTTCTTCAACTATATGTTGTGCTGACTGTTGGGGGTTGAAGGTGGGGCTGAGGTCAATTCCTCTGGTGAATACATTCGCCCATTCCCATCTCAGGGTTTTGACTAGTCCAAATAAACCACCTGCGATCGCACCAAAGTTGGTGTTATGCTCTAATCCAAAGGCTCCATCTAACCGGGTGACGGTGCAGAAACAACTGCGATCGTAACGTCCTGCTTCGGTGAGAGATTTCTTCAGGTGTTTCGCCATGAAGAATACGTGCTTGACAATTTCTTTTTCTTGTGGTATGTAGAGCTTTTGATTTTGGAAGATGGGGTGGATGTGGATAAAAGCACCGATTGAGCCGTAGTTGGTGGCGATCGCAGATAATTTGTGTTGGAGTAGTTCTTCGCTCATATCTGCGAGGGTGACGCGGTTGACGCTGGCGGGTAGTGGCGATTCTTGGGAGACTAGGGCTTGGGGGAAGCTTAAGACTACCACTTTCCAACCGCGTTCTGTGAGGGACTGGGCTACTTGGGAGGTGGTGAGGGAACCATCATCGGTAATTAAACAGATGTGTCCCTCTGGTAATGAAAAGTCCAAGCTATCCGGTGCGGGGAGGTATTTGAGTTTGGCTGGACGGCGTTGGACGTTCTCAATTATGCGGACAGGCTCCCACTCGCGGTCAGGCTGAGACTTTTTTTTTTCACCTCCTACCAGCTTTTGCAGGTAGTCTACAATTTGACCGATGGTGCGGAGGTCGCCTAATTCTTCAATGTTGGGTTTGGGTAGGTTGGGGTATGCTTCTTGCATTGCGCCCAGAATTTCTACCCGTTTGATGGAGTCGATACCCAAGTCGGCTTCCATGTCCATATCGAGTTCCAGCATTTCTACTGGGTAGCCAGTTTTTTCACTGGTAATGTTGAGCAGGGTTTGCGCCAAGTCTGCGTAATCTGCACTATCTACAGCTTCCGGTGCAGGAGTTGCAGGAATAACTACAGGTTCAGGTGTAGGTATAGTTGCAGTGACTACGGGCGCTACCATCTCGGCTGCTTGTTGCGCTTGTTGAATTGCAACTTCTACGGTGTGGCTGATAGCGGCGTTAGCTTGCAAGTAATCAACAATTTGCCCGATGGTGCGTTTTTCTGCCAATTCTTCTAAGTTGGGCTTGGGTAGGTCGGGATACAATTCTTGTAATCCACCCAAGATTTCTACCCGTTTGATGGAGTCAATACCCAAGTCTGCCTCCATGTCCATTTCCATTTCCAGCATTTCCACCGGGTAGCCAGTTTTGTCGCTGATAATTGTCAGGAGGTTTTTACCCAAGTCAGCAACATTAATTGCTGGTGCTACAGGCGCAGGTGCGGGGGTAACTTCAATAACTTGCTTGACTACGGGTGCTTCCACTACTGGCTCAACGATGGAGATGACAGAAGCGGGTGCGGGTGCTTCCACTACAGGTTCAGCTTGAATTTGCCAAGCTGTAGGTGCGGGGGTAACGGGTGCATCAACGATGCTGAAGCCTTTGACTACAGACTCAGGTTGAGGTGCGACGGGGGTGGGAGTTACAGGCGTTGCAATTACGGGTGTTTCGATAGTGAAAGCGGGAACTTCCTTGACTGGTGTTTCGCTTACTGGCGCATTCACCTGAGCAGACAACACCGTAGAATATTGTTGTTGAATCAGTTCAAAGAAATTTCTGGCGTATGCTACCTGTTCCTGAAGGTATTTTTCATGGATGCGGAGGGTTTCACCTTGTTGAGCGTGAAACTGCATCATGCTGCGCTCTAAGCTTTCCATCACAACTAGCTTTAGCTGGGCAGCTTCTTGAGAAGATTTAGCGTTAGCAAACAGGGCATTTTGTTGCTGCATCAGTTGGAAGAAGGCTTTGGTATATTCCATCTGATGGTTGAGGTAAGTACCATGAACTTGTAAGTTCTCAGTTTGGTTTTGCTGGAACTTGGTCATCAGGTACTCTAAGCTTTCTAGCACTCGCTTGTAGTTATCCAGTTTTTCTGGTGTTTGCATTGTCTTTTCTTCGGCTAGTTGGGGTGAAACGATCGCAGAGTTCATTTCAGGTTTGGGATTGGTAAATTTTTCTAATTTGGGTAGTTCGGTGAGTTTGTGGTGTCCGTTCCCGTTGGTCTCTTTGGGTGGTGTGGTAGGGACTGGGGGAGATGAGGGAGATGAGGGAGATGAGGGAGATGAGGGAGATGAGGAGGAAATTTTGAAGCCGTCGTTTAACGCATCTTCCCAAGCTTTTTTGCTCTTGTCGGAGACATAGTTGATACCCCGTAAGGTGACACTCAGACCTTTCTTTTTCTCGGCTGGGGGTAGTGCAGGTGGGGCTTGGTATGGGTCGAGGTTTTTCAACTGCATACCTAGCACACGCATTTGTACCACTGCTTCCCGCAGAGAGCGATCGCTATTTTTCTGGGTGCTGGGGTTCAAGGATATGGTAGTGTGGGGGCGATCGCCTAAAATATCTTTCACCAAGTTGGTAAGAATGCGCTTCGGCCCAAATTCTACGAAGCAAGTACCGCCAGCAGCGTAGATATTTTCAATCTCCTGCTTAAACAACACCGAGTTAGCTAGGTGAGTTTCTAGGATTTTTTGAATCGCTTGGGGGTCTTTGGGGTAAGCTTTACCTGTAACATTGGTGAATACAGGAATTTTCGGCTCTTGGAATTGTACTGATTTTGTGGCGATCGCAAATGATTTCTGCGCGAAAGCAATCAGGGAAGTGTGGAAAGCGGCGGAAACTGGTAACTGTACAGCCGCATAACCATGACTTTGTAAAGCTTGACGCACTTTCGCAATTTCGGCGGTCGGCCCTGCCAAAACAACCTGGGTGGGAGAATTGTAATTAGCAATGCTAACTTGGGGAAACTGCTTGATGATGGGTTCAATTTTGTTGATGTCTTCCTTCACCGCCAACATTGTACCCGCATCATGGTCTGGGTCTTCTGGCGCAGCCATTGCTTGACCCCTAGCTTTCACCAGATACATATAATCTGCGTCACTCAACACACCCGCCGCCCACAGTGCAGTGATTTCGCCAAAGCTGTGTCCAGCTACAAAGTCAGACTTAAATCCAGCTTGTTTGAGGATAGCGTACAGCCCCGCACTAAACGCCCCAATCGCTGGCTGTGCATATTCTGTGCGTTGCAATGCAGCAACTTGAGCATTTTTCTCTGCTTCCGAGAATACAGGGTTGGGGAAAACAATCTCGGATAGCGGGCGTAAGTTATCTTTGAGTAACAACCCATCCATGTAACCGAATAGACGGCGCAGAGTGGGGAAGTTCATCACCAGTTCCTTACCCATTTCTAGGTATTGGGACCCTTGACCGGAGAACAGTGAGACAACCTTACCACCTAATTCCAACCCAGAGGCGCGATAATAAATACCTTGGGGATGTTCCCAGTTAGCCGCACCAGCCTTATGCTTGAGCCAGTCGATGCTGGTTTGGAGGAATTTGCAAGCTTCTGGTAAATTCTCCGCCACAAAACCTACTCTCGCCGCATTCACAGGAATTTCTCCCGCTTGACAATCTTGCACCAATTGCGAGTAATATCTATCACCAGTTTCTGATTGCAACTTACCCAGAACTTCCTCACATTGTTTGAGGAGTTCCCCAGGGTTGGATGCAAACAGCAAGATTTCCTGGGGTGTGCTGTGTAAACGGTAGGGACGGTTTTGTTCTGCTTCGTACTCTTCCAAAACTACGTGGTAGTTCGTCCCACCAAAACCAAAGGAACTTACCCCAGCGCGTCTTGGTGCTTCCCCTTCCGCCCGAATCCAAGGTCTGGTTTCGGTGTTAAGATAGAAAGCGGATTCTTCAATTTTCAGCTTAGGATTAGGCTCAGTAATATTAATTGTTGCTGGTAATACTTTATGATGCAGTGCCAAGGCTGTTTTAATTAGACTTGCTGCACCCGCAGCCGCTTTGGTGTGACCAATTTGGGATTTTACACTACCCAAAGCTATGTGCTGCTTTTTGTTGTCCTGTTCAGCAAAGAAATCTCTTAAAGAACTGAACTCGGTAGGGTCGCCAGCCATTGTCCCTGTACCGTGGGCTTCCATCAGACCGACGGTAGCGGGGGAGAAACCTGCATCTTCGTAAGCGCGGCGGAGGGCGTTGACTTGTCCTTCCTTACGGGGCGCATATATACTCTTGTAGCGTCCATCGCTGGAAGTACCAATACCTTTAATGACTGCATAAATGCGATCGCCATCTCGTTCTGCATCTTCCAAACGCTTCAACACCAGCATACAGATACCTTCCCCCAGCATCATCCCATCAGATTTAGCATCGAAGGGTTTGACGTTCTCGCTAGGAGATACGGCTGGGGTTTTGCTGAAGGAGATGTAAGCCATGATGGTGTTATCTGTATCCACACCCCCAGTTAGCATCATGTCGGCGCGATGTTCAACTAATTCGCTAATCGCCATTTTCAACGCACCGAAGGAACTAGCACAAGCCGCATCCACAACGCAGTTCATCCCGCCAAAGTTCAAGCGGTTGGCGATACGTCCGGCGACAACGTTAGCTAACATCCCAGGGAAGGCGTTCTCATCCCACTTGACGTAAGCACTTTTGATTTTATCGACAATTTTTTTGGTGTCTTCGTCAGAAAGTCCACTGCTTTTGAGAACTTTTTCCCACACTGGATATTCCAACCTTGCAGACAATGGCATACCCAATTGTTTCGCCATCGCCACACCTAATATTACCCCCACCAACTCGCGGTTAAATTCGCGGGCTTCTCCATAACCTGCATCTTCCATCGCTTCTTTTGCAACTACTAAACTTAATAGTTGCGAAACATCAGTAACTTCCAAAATGCTGGGAGGAATACCAAATTCCATTGGGTTAAAATCAACCTCTGGAATAAACCCGCCGCGTTTACAATAGGTTTTATCCTCCGGTGTTCTGGGGTTGGGGTCGTAATAATCTTCCACACTCCAGTGGGTGTCAGGAACATCAGTAATACAATCAATTTTATTAACTATGTTTTGCCAATACTGCCGTAAATTTCTCGCTTCTGGTAGTAGGGAGGCCATACCAATAATGGCGATAGGATTATGTTGTAGTTGTCTGTTAATTTTGTTAATGGACATGGGTTTTTCTGATTTCATTTTTTTTTCCTCAATACACCTCAACAAAGCCTTTTCGCAGTTATTTATTTGGGCTTCTAACTCCGCTAAGGCAGTATCAATTGGATTAGCAGCCATAGGACATATACTGTTCTGGAGTACTGTGGATATTGCAGCTACAGTAATTTCTGTTGCTCAGTTAAAATAAGCGCAAGTTAGCAACTACCTATCCTATGTGCGTTTCTAGGTCAGGCTAAATGCTTTAATTGAGGGGTGTAAGGGTGTAAGGGTGGAAGATTCTTGCAACTAAATAAAACTATTTACTATGCAAGGGTAGAAAATTGCTGTTACCTACACCCCTAAATTCTTAAAACCCTACACCCCTATACCCCTATACCCCCATACCCCTAATCAAAAGATGTTATCCAACATTTGACTCGTGATATTGTGGTAATAGGTCAATAACGTTGTTGAAACTGGTAAAATAATCTTGGAGGGCGATCGCAGCTTGACCAGTAAATTCTATCCATTCATGATGGTAGAGGTTTTGAGCAATTGTGTCCCTGTGGGATGATGGAAACTGAGGAGTAGCTATTAAAACAGAAACGCTCTTTTCTCCCAAACTATTTTCATTATCTAGCTTCACCGCAGCCACGTAGCTGGTATTAATGACAACGTTCTGTATCTTAATGAATGCCATAGCTAGTTTCAGCGTCCAAGATAATATATTTTATGGGATTTAACCCAAAAAAGTTGACAAGTTCGTTACAGAAGAAACATCACCTTTACTCCGAACCCACACCGATAATTTGCACAATGGCTTAACCATATAAAAGGTGATGGTGATGCAGTGTTTTGAAGGCAGAAGGCAGGAGGCTGAAAGTTGGGTATTCTCTCAACTTAATAGTTATTTCTTTCAGACTCCTTTGTGTTTAGTTGTTGCTGTTACACGCACGATTAAATAACTAAATTGCCTTGCCTCTTATAAGAATTGAATTAATACAAAGAATAGCACAGTTCATAGAAACTAAATCATTTCATTAAACTATTTTTATAAAAAAACAGTTGTTTGTTGATGAGTAATTAAGATTAGCCATAGTCTAAAAGTATAAGTAATCACCATAAGTTAATAGTAGGGAAGCAAACCGATTAAGGCTGTAAGCATAGCTAGATATTGATGCAGAAGGCATTCAAGTTATTTACGGTAACAGTAGTCAATGTGCAAGCAAACAAAATTAATTACTAGGCTGCTAAAATCTCCTGTTCAGGATAATCTCACAACGAAAGCCATCATTTTGATGATTTTTTAATATAAATGACTTAGCATAACTAAGAAGTAGCTATCCAGCAAATAATTATTTTATATATTGTGCATAATAAACAAATAAACCCTTTGTGATGAATTCTCAAAATTGAGAAACAGGTAAATTAGTTTCTGACAAACAAGTTACAGAAGAATTAGTCAGTTGACAGTTGACAGTTGTCAAGTGACAAAGCAGGCTTCTTCCTTTCCCCCTTCCCCTTTCCCCTTCCCCCTCCTTAATACCTATTGAGTTTTTGTGCTTGTTTATTTGTCCATTTTTGCCATCTACCAAGGCCGTGACGAACTAATTCTGAATTGCTGTCACCAATAAAACAAATTCTTCCCATTCTTTCACAACTAACTAAAATTTCACCATTTCCTATAAAGGGAGCAATCACAAAATGATTAGGACTGGTGTACAAATTGAGCAAATAATTAACAATTCCTTCAATTCCTCCAATATTTATGGCTGTTTGGGGTTTACCTATTTCTTGATGAGAAAAAATTCCTACATAAAAATTGCCTAGTAATAATTCATATTGAAATGGCATTTGACTACGCTGGTAAAATTCATAAATATTACCCTCAGAACGGATGACAGCGACAACTTTGGCTTCATCGACTAAGTAATCATGTTCCCAGGTAGAGGAAAGGGTAGCGATCGCTAGCGCCGCATCGGAAGGTAACATATTTCTAAACTCGGATTTAGCTGTCTCACCGCAATATACAAGGTGTCTGCCTAATATCCATTCATCACCAGTTTGCACAGCGAGTTCATTACTTACTAATGGTTTTGCTCGGCGTTGAGTTTTCTTGGTGGCTAACTTCGCTTCTTTTTGAGCGATCGCACTTTTGTAAGCTAGTATCTGAGCAGTTTTATGCTTGACCTCAAACTCCTCTACCAGCTTGGCTTGGCGTTGTGCTTCTGCTTGATCTCCCCTCGCCAGGGCTAACTCGCCGTCCTGTTGCGCCTTCTGTGCCAAATTTCGCTCTTGCGTTCCCGCCCTAGCTATCTGTAATAATGCTGTGGGGCTATCCGCAACGGGCGTACCTTTAATTAACTGTTTGACTTCTGGGTGAATACTTTTAGCAATTTGCTTACCATGTTGGAAGGTACGTTCTGAGTAACCAGCTTCTCTTGCTAACTCCAACGTCCTCTTAGGAGGTGGTGTAATGGTTTCACTACCTTTTAAGGTATGTTGATTATCCCCAACCTTCGCCCGCAAGCCCATACGTTCCAGAATTTGGTCACGTTCTAACCATAATTCTGAGCGTTCTAAAGGTTCTAACTCATTGCGAATCAAATTTTCATCAATTTCGGCTAACCTTGCTTGGTCAGCATCTTGATAATTGATAATGCGACATTCAATCACTTCTAGCCCTAACAGCTTGCAAGCTGTCAGTCGGTGCAGTCCGGCGATTAAAGTTAGTTTCTGGTCTACTGTAATAGGATTTAATAGACCATTAGCTTTGATTGACTCTTTTAGTTCATCAACTTTCTCACCCTTGACCGGACGGCGGTTGCGACCGATTTTTATGTGGTCTATGGGTACTATAGGCATAGTGAGTATTGTTCAATGCGTCCGATGCAAATACTTAAAACTACGACTAAGATACAGCTGATAAGTTTCTTGATTATGTGGAAATGATGATTTTATCGGCAAAAATTATGAGAATGTCTTATAGCACACAACTTGGGCAAGAATAATGCGTCGATAATACAGTGGTCAATAGAGAAGTATAGGTAGAGTTTTTTCAACGCAGAGGCAACTAACTGAGGTTTGCGCTGAGGGACGCGGAGGGGAGATTTGAGAAAGTGAGGTTAGGAAGTCCCTAGAGCGTGGTTTCAGTAAGCATGGCTGTAGTTATATAGATTAACGTGAGTTCGATGAACCTCCCCCTTCCAACCTCCCTCTCCTAAAAGGCGTTCGCGTAGCGTCTCCGTCAGGAGAAGGAGGAGAAACGAAAAAATACCTCACCCCCAACCCCTCTCCTCGTAGGAGAGGGGTTGGGGGAGAGGTCAAAACAACGCTTGTCGAACTCACGTTAGATTAGGAAGTTTTGAGGCTGTGAATGTCACTAATAATCATGTTGTAGCAGTAGCCACATAGGTTAGGACATGGATAAATCATCAAATCCTTTTAGCAAGAAGCTTAAACGCCTGTCCCCTGCTATACCTCCTACCTTGTCTCCTAAATATATAAGAAAAGAGTTTTTGGTGAGTTGCGGATGAGTGTGTAGCAGTTTACCAAACAAACTACCTTGGCTATTTTCTAGCTAGTCACAATTATAATTTGGAATGAAAATATGGCAGTAAATAAAGAACGCCAATTATTCATGAAACCCGATAATCGGTGGCGGTTAATTTTGGCAGCTTCTGCGGTATTGGCAACGGGACTAATATCCTTTTATACTTTGTCACCAAATAAGTTGCGATCGCCACTTCCAGTTCGGGATGAAAAATCTACTAAAGTGGCTCCGGTAAAAGTTGCTGTCACTGCTTTGGGACGTTTGCAACCAGAAGGAGAAATCACTACCTTATCTGCTCCCAGTTCTACCAACGGTATTCGAGTAGAAAGGTTGTTAGTCAAGGAAGGAGAGGAAGTACAAGCAGGACAAGTACTAGCTTATCTCGAAGATTATAACCGCGCTAATTCCGCATTACAACAGGCTTTGGATAAACTACAAATTGCCAAAGTTAAATTAGCACAAGTCAAAGCTGGGCCTAAATCTGGAGACATCGAAGCTCAAAAAGCTACAGTTGCTAATTTACAGTCTCAATTAAAAGGCGAAGTAGCTACCCAACAAGCAACAATCAACCGTATTCAAGCCGAACTGACTAACGCTCAAACTGAAAATGAGCGCTATCAAAAACTATTTAAAGAAGGTGCTGTTTCTGCTTCCGTAGCAGATGCTAAGGCTCTACAAGTCAAAACTGTAGAACAACAGTTAGTAGAAGCCCAAGCCGCTCTTAGCCGTTCTCAGAACACCCTCGCTAACCAAATTAAAGAAGCTAACGCCAGACTGAGCAGCGTTAAAGAGGTGCGGTCTGTAGATGTAGATTTAGCACAAATGGAAGTCAAAAGTGCTGTAACTGCCGTCAAACAAGCCAAAGCCGACCTTGAACTCAGTTACATCAAAGCTCCCAGAGATGGTAGAATCTTGAAAATTCACGCCAAAACAGGCGAAGTTATCCCTAGTAATGGATTTGCTGACATCGGTAAAACATCGCAGATGTATGTAATTGCCGAAGTTTACCAAACAGATATTCAAAATGTGCGTGTAGGTCAAAAAGCCACCATTACCAGCACCGCATTTGCTGGTAGATTACAAGGAACTGTCAGAAGTATAGGTTGGCAAGTCGATAAACAAAGCATCTTCAGCCTTAATCCTAGATCCGATACAGACCGCCGTATAGTTGAAGTCAAAGTTTCTATCGATAACCCCGCAGATAGCGAACGAGTAGCACGTTTGACCAACCTACAAGTTGATGTAGCGATTCAAATTTAGTCATTGGTAATTGGTAATTGGTAATTGGTAATTGGTAATTGCCAACTGACAACTGACAACTGACAACTAACAACTGACAAAATCAATATGAATTTTAAAATCCCTTTGGCTTGGCTACAGTTAGCCCAGCAAAGAATACGTTTTCTTGTAGCTGTAGCTGGCATTGCTTTTATTGTCTTGCTGATGTTTGTGCAACTTGGTTTCCAAGATGCACTTTACTCTAGTGCTACCGCAGTTCACCAGAAACTACGCGGTGACTTATTTTTAGTCAGTTCCCAATATAAATCTTTGACCTCAAGTCAAAGCTTTTCTCGAACTCGATTATACCAATCTTTAGGGTTTGATGGGGTAGAATCTGTTAGTCCCATGTATTTACAGTTTGCTAAATTAAAAAATCCCGAAACTGGGGAGAAATATTCAATTTATGTGATTGGCTTCGACCCAGGGCAATCATTAATCAATATTCCAGAAGTTGAGCAGAATTTAGATAAACTGAAAATTCCTGATGTCATGCTTTTTGACAGAGATTCACGCCCAGAATTTGGCCCCATCGCTGCTAATTTTGACAAAGGAGATACAGAACAGACGATTGAAATCTTCCCTTTTGATGCCCCCATTGGCTACAAGGTCAGAGTCGGCGGTTTATTCAGTTTAGGGCCTTCCTTTGGTGTGGATGGAAACTTAATTGTTAGTGACTCAACTTTCTTGCGGATCAATCCTAATACCCGCCCAGCAGAAAGAATTGATATTGGTGCAATTACACTCAATCCTAATGCTGACAAAGAAAAAGTTGCGGCAAATTTGGAAGCTAATTTACCTAATGATGTGAGGGTTTTTACTCGCAAAGGCTTTATTGACTTTGAGAAACAATATTGGTCTGCTAGAACGCCGATAGGTTTTATTTTGAACTTAATGTTGACGATGGCTTCGGTTGTGGGTGTAGTAATTGTATATCAAATTCTCTACAGTAATATTGCCACTCAATTTATTGCCTATGCAACGTTAAAAGCAATTGGTTATCCCAATACTTATTTATTAAATGTAGTTTTTCAACAAGCTTTAATCTTGGCG
Organism: Leptolyngbyaceae cyanobacterium; assembly: GCA_036704005.1. Lineage (GTDB taxonomy): Bacteria > Cyanobacteriota > Cyanobacteriia > Cyanobacteriales > Nostocaceae > Trichormus. The sequence goes on from DATNQO010000272.1 coordinate 40,153, forward strand.
TTATTAGCTTATATCCCAGGATTTATAGTGTCTGTAGGCTTATATGATTTTGCAATGCAAGCTACAAAACTACCAATTGTCATGACTATAAATAATGCCATTATTGTCTTTATCTCGGCAGTATTAATGTGCATTACTTCCGGTGCATTGGCTATTAACAAACTACGTTCCGCAGACCCGGCTGATATTTTTTAGGGGCTGGGGACTGGGGATTGGGGAAAGGGAGAAGTCTTTGCTTTGTCACCTGTCAACTGTCACCTGTCAACTGTCAACTGTCAACTGATTAAACTTTAGTAAATCAATAAACCTGCATGATGAATTTGCAAAATAAGACTCTGCTGATTACTGGGATTGATGAATTTATTGGCTGGCGTGCGGCTGAGTTAGCGATCGCCCAAGGCCTAAAAGTTCGTGGGTTGCAAAGTTCTAGCAATCAAGAAAAGGCGCAGAAATTAGGTGTTGAAGTGATTGTTGGTAGTATCACTGATGCAGCGATCGCCCAAAAGGCTTGTCAAGGAGTAGATATTGTTCTTCACACCGCACAATTGACCGAAGAAGCAGGCCCTATCCAGAATTTTCGCTCAATTAATGTGGCTGGTGCAGTGAATATGGCCAAAGCTGCTAAAAGTGCTGGTGTGAAAAGCTTCGTGCATCTTTCCAGCGTCATGGTTTATGGGTTTAATTATAGCGATCGCATCACCGAAGCCGGGCCACTTTCCGCCGATAATAATCCCTACTGCCAAACCAAAATCGAAGCTGAAGCCGAACTCTTACCCTTAAACTCTCCCCCTGATTTTGGTCTAATTATCATTCGCGCCGGCGACGTTTACGGGCCTGGAAGTATTCCTTGGATAGTCAGACCTTTACTGATGATGCGGCAAAAATTATTTGCTTATGCCAACGACGGTCAAGGTGTCTTCAATCATCTTTATATAGACAACCTCATTGATGCCATCTTTCTAGCAATAGAAAAAGAGGCTTACGGTGAAATCTTTAATATCACCGACGGCGAACAAACCACCTGGAAAGAATACTTCATGCGCCTAGCAGCAATGGAAGGTTCGCCCGCGCCCATGTCCATCCCAAAAGATGAAATGAAATTGTTTTTAAAACTACGAAACCAAGGACAGAAACTATTTCGGAAAAAAGCCGATATTCTTCCAGAATCAGTAGATTTTATGACTCGTCCTCATGCTTATTCTATTGCCAAAGCACAAACATTACTTGACTTTAAACCAAAAATCGACCTAGAAGAAGGGTTACGTCAAACAAAAGCATGGGTGCAGAAAACAGATATTCAAAAGCTAGTTAAATAGCTGTACAAGACACAGAAAAGCTAAATTTTTCTACTCTGTGTCTTCATACCTCTGTGGTTTAAATTCCCAAACAATCCTCTAAGGAGTGCCATTTTATGATGAAAATTTCTCAGTTGCGTCATCTTTTATTAGCCTCTTTGTTGAGCTTAGGCTGTATTAGCGTAGTCAATGCAGAACCTACAACTAAATTAACAGTTGTAGTCAACGGTATCCGCCATCAAAAAGGCGATATTTGCTTTCGAGTTTACGCCAGCGAGAAAGGATTTCCCATGAGCGATACCAGTGAAGTCCAAAGTGGCTGTACAAAAATTACAGGCAAATCTGTTACCAAGCGTTTCTATGGTTTGAAACCTGGTAAATATGCTGTAGCGATCGTCGATGACCAAAACGGCAACCGCAAACTAGATACAGACTTCTTCGGTATTCCCAAAGAAGGTTTTGGAATTTCCAATAACCCCACCGTATCTATTCAAACAGGAACACCAGAATTTAACAAGTCGAGTTTTACAGTTAACAAGAACACCACTATCAACATTTCCGTCAAATACTCACTTGATCGGTAAATAGAAGCAGTTGACAGTTGACAGTTGACAGTTGTCAGTTTACCCTGAGCGTAGCCGTTCGCGGAGCGTCTCGCAGAGAAGGGTTGTCAGTTGACAGTTGTTATTCTCCCTCATCTCCCGGTTGGTGAATCTCGACTCCGCTCGATTACCGCGTAGTCGAACCACATCCCCCTCATCTCCCCCTACTCCCTCATTTCCCTCATCTCCCCCCACTCCCTCCACTCCCTCACCTCCCTACTTTCCACTCCCGGAGATATAAATGTCATGAAAGAGTTGGCAATATTTTTGTCTAAATCTTTGCTGGGGTGGTTAGTTATTCAGGTATGCTTGTCTTTGATATTTCTGTTTTATTTACGGACATCGCGCCCCACAAAATCATCTGATGACCAACTACCCAAAGCGGCGGTAATTCTTTGCCTGCGAGGAGCCGATCCTTATTTGCCCAACTGTATAGAGGCGCTATTACAACAGAACTACCCACAGTACGATTTAAAACTCATTGTTGATAGTCAAAATGACCCAGCTTGGCACATTGCCCATTACACTATCAACAAATTGGGTAAAACTAACGTTCAAATCAGCCATTTACAGATTATTCGCCACAACTGTAGTCTTAAATGCAGTTCTTTAATCCAAGGTATTTCCGATTTAGATGACTCTTATCAGGTAGTTGCTTTAGCAGATGCAGATACTATCGTTCATCCCAACTGGTTACGGGAATTAATTAGTCCTTTAGCTGATGCCAAAATTGGGGTGACTACAGGTCATCGTTGGTATATACCCAGCAGTAATTATTGGGGTTCTTTGGTACGTTACACTGGTAACATCTCTGCGGTTGTGCAGATGTACCTATTCGGAATTCCTTGGGGTGGAACTTTAGCGATAAAAACAGAGGTACTGCGCCAAACAGGGCTACTGGAAAAGTGGGCGCAAGCCTTTGGTGAAGATTTGATGATGCACAATGTGCTGAAAAAGCACGGCTTGCGAGTAAAGTTTGTACCTTCGCTGATTATGGTCAATCGTGAAGAGTGCGATTTATTGGGCATCATTGAATACCTTCAGCGCCTCATTCTTTATTCTCGGCTCTATCATCCCCGTTGGCTGGCTATAGTAAGTGAAGCTGTTTCTAGTATTTTGTTCCCCTCTTTAGCAATTTTGTTATCTCTGTGGTCTTTGGGTGATGCTCAATGGGATGTAGCAGGTTTATTGCTGCAATCATACAGCATCTACACTCTAGGATTACTTTTACTAATGCTGATGATGGAGTTAGGAGTTCAACCTATAATTCGCGCTCAAGGTCAACGAACAACGAAGTTATCAATTGCAACTGTGGGTAAGTTGTTGTTGGCAATTCCCCTAACACAGTGGGTATATGGGTTAGCGATGGTGTCTTCTTTCTGGATATCAACAGTTAAATGGCGGGGTATTATCTACCGGATTTATAACCCGTGGAATATCAGGCTAGTTGAGTATCATCCTTACGATTTTTTGGATCAACCTGTTGATAGGAAGATATCTCTTTGATTAGTCATTGGTCATTGGTCATTGGTCATTAGTCATTAGTCATTGGTCATTAGTCATTGGTCATTAGTCATTAGTCCATAGTCCATAGAAAAGGGAATTAATTCTTCCCCTTTCCCCTTTCCCCCTTCCCCAGTCCCCAGTCCCCAGTCCCTTCCCCCCTAATCAAAAATGGATGATTTAGTAATTCTGATATCTAAATTTTTGGTGAGTTGGTTAGCTGTTCAAGTGGGTACAGTAATACTATTTATGTGGTATCTGAACTCAGGTTCAATAAACTTGCCTGATGAACATTTACCGAAAACAGCAGTTTTGCTATGCTTGCGGGGGGCAGATCCTTTTTTAGGAGATTGTTTGCGATCGCTCCTTAAACAAAATTATCCCCAATATCATGTCAAACTAGTTATCGATAGTGAACAAGACCCAGCTTGGCAAGTTGCTCAAGATGTCATCAATGAAGTAGGAATAACTAACATTTCTCTCAGTCCTTTGCGGTATGTACGTCAAAGTTGTAGTCTTAAATGCAGTTCTTTAGTGCAAGCTGTTTCAGAATTAGACGATTCCTATAAAGTTGTGGCATTGATAGATGCTGATACTGTTGTCCATGCCAATTGGTTACGAGAGTTAGTTAGCCCTCTCGTTCATCCTAGTGTTGGTGCAACTACAGGTAATCGTTGGTATGTACCTACAGGTAAGTATTGGGGTACTGTGGTGCGCTACATCTGGAATGTTTCGGCGATGGTGCAGATGTACCTATATGGTATTCCTTGGGGCGGAACTTTGGCTGTGAAAACAGAGGTGCTGCATCAAACAGGACTGTTGGAAAGGTGGGGACAAGCTTTTGGCGAAGATACGATGATACCTAGTGTTTTGGCTAAATATAACCTCAAGGTAAAGTTTGTACCTTCTTTGATTATGCTCAATCAAGAAGAGTGCGATTTACCCAGTTTAAAATACTGGTTTCAGCGTCAACTTTTGGCTTCTCGACTTTACCATCCTTGGTGGTGGGCGATAGTGGCTGATGCTATTTTCACTATCCTGATGCCGCAAATTCTCTTGGTGGTATGGTTTTTTGCCTTCATGGGTGAAGATGGGAACACAGCTATGTTTGCTTTGAGTTGGTATGTAATTTATATCACAGCATTAGTTATGCTCATGCTGTTTTTAGAGTTAGTTGTGCAGTCAGTCATCAGTTCCCAAGGTAAACCTGTTACCCGGTTGTCAGTACCTTTGATGTTGAGGATGTGGGTAGGAATGCCTCTAACACATTGGATTTATGGGTGGGCGATGGTCACTTCTTTGCGGATGCAAACTGTCAATTGGCGGGGTGTTAGTTACGAAGTTCATGGGGCTTGGAATATTCACCTCCTCGAATATCGACCTTACCATTCATCAGACCAACCAAGCGATCGCCAAATTTCTCTATAAGTGATTACGCTTTTAAATTGCATAGTTACTCATGAGGTTTGTTAACAGTCAACCGTTAACAACCGATAGGAAAAAATGTGCAACTTAGATGTGTAATAGCTTACCTCTAAAAAATACACAAATTAGTAAAAATATGCACAAACCTAAACTCCGCATTGCCCTATTTAGTGGATTGTACGCCCCTTTTTTAACTGGAGTTTCAGTAGCGGTACATCAAAGGGTGCGCTGGTTACTGCAACAAGGGCATGAAGTTTTTCTCATCCATCCCCAAATTAATGATAAGTTTCCCAAAAATGTCGGCAAGCGCCCGATGGCGGGGTTAGAAGAATTAACAGTTTTTCCTAACTTTTCTCACTACGCATTTCCCACAGAACCATTAATATTTTATAAATCTCTACCACAACCGTTGAGCGATCGCTACTGGAGTGATACTCAACTCCTGACACAATTCCAACCAGACATCATCGTTGTGGAAGAAGCAGCGCAAATGCGCGGTATGTACTCAGCTTTGCTACAAGGTTATGGTCGTCCTGTGGGTGTGAAATATGCTAAACGCACAAACACACCAATCATATCTGTATTCCACACAGATATTGTTGCCTATATCAAATATTACTTAGGGGATATTTTCTTTAATTTGTTACGTCCCATCGTTCCCCAATTAATTAAGCAATTTAGTGCAGAATATGACCTGAATGTATTTTCTTCACGAGAACAGCTACAAAAGTATCAAAAATTAAAATGTCAACGTGGTGAATATCTACCCTATCAAGGAATTGATTGTGAAAAATTTCATCCGCGCAATATCGTCCACAACCCCATCCCCCAAGATAATAGACCTACGTTGCTATTTGTCGGACGCATCACCGCAGAAAAAAACGTTACTCAACTAATAGATATTTACCCATTAGTTGCTGCTAAAATTCCTGATGTCCATTTAGTAATTGTTGGTAGCGGCCCCCTAGATGAAGAGATCCGCAAACGCGCCGAAAAGTTTGTTTCTGGTATCACTATTTGGGGCGAGTCCCACGGTACAGAACTGTTAGGCTGGTTTGCTCGCGCCGATGTATTTATTAATCCCTCGGTGACAGAAAACTTCTGTACCACAACTAACGAAGCCTTAGCTTCAGGTACTCCCGTAGTTGCAGCAAACGCAACATCAACATCAGAACAAGTAATACCCGGTCACAACGGCTTTTTAGCAGAACCTAATAACCCAAAAGATTTTGCCCAAAAGATAGCAGCGATTTTACAAAATCCTGAACTCAAAACAACTATGGGTGAACAAGCCCGTGCTTTCATTCTCCAATATGATTGGTCAGCTTGTACAGAAAAGTTTGAAAGCAAACTGTATGAATTAGTACAAGCATCAAACAAGCAACAAGCAACACCTGTTCAGTAGTTCGTAGTAAAGGCTTTAGCCTTTTGTTGAGGACTAAAGTCCTCACTACGAACTCAATATTTAAATTATTCCGCCTGAAAATTGCATGATGTTTGGGTATTAAATCAGTTATCAGTCAGCCAGGGCGTATTGTGGGGGATTTAAACCCGTCAAAATATGCGTTACACCAAGTGACGTGGTGTTTTACCCTCGTATTTAACTGATAACTGTTAAATATTTACTTTTGATACTTTTTCAATTTGCTGATTGAAGTAAGCCTCCTCATGCTTTAATTGTTTTGCTAGTTCTAAACCATTTTGAAAAGCTGTCAGTGCTTGTGGATAGTTTTTGCGTTCTAAATATAATTGTCCGATTTGGTCGTAAGCCTGCATCATGCCATAATAATTAGCAGCGCGTGCTTGCAATTCTATTAGAATTTCGCTAGTTTGCAAGGCTTCGTCTATTTGTCCTTGAGAACGGTACAAGGGGATTAATTTTTCTAATGCTTCAGCCGCACGGGTATATTGTTGTAATTGCCAAGCGGTGAGGTAAGCTTCTTGGTAGTTGTTAAATGCTTGTTGTAGTAAGGTGGGATTTTCTTTTGCTAGGGTTTCATAATTGGCGGCGATCGCTAGTTGCAAACTTGGCAATTGAGTGATATCATCTTCTTGAGTGTAAATAGTTTTTAACCTAGTTAAAATATCAACTGATTTCTGTGCTTGCTTGGACTGTTGGTAAATGTAAGCCAACCTTTGCAGGTATGTTAACTCATCCTGACGCTCACCCCTAGCAGAAGCCAGCTTTAACAGTTCTTCGTAGGTGGTAGCGGCTTGGGGATAATCAAACCAACTCAGATGTAGTTCCCCAAGAGTTGTTAAAGTGTTTATTTCTGCAACCGAATTTTGTTGCTGTCGAAATGCGGCTAAAATCTGATTATAAACTTCAATGGCGGGTTTAGGCGATCGCACTTTTTGATAAGCTTCACCTAATCCTTGCCACAGTTCTAAATCAAAGTTATTTTGAGCATTTCTGTTTTGAGGTTGTGCTTGCTTTTGGATTGCTTGTAATCTTTGAGTAACGTAGAATAGCTGTTGGCGATCGCTTTGATTCCAAGCAATATCCCCCACCCTGGCTAGTGCTTTTACCTCAGCCACAGCACCTAAATACCGACGTAAGCGTAATTCGCGGTTCCAAATCTCAAACGCCGCTACACTATCCCCAGCTTGCAATTTAGCTGCGGCTTGTAGATTTAACTCATCTAGCGCCGATTTTAACTTTAGCTGTTCTATGGGGGTTAAAGGCTGTTTACCGCGTGAAGATGGTAAAAGTGGATCAGGTGTAGTAATTTCCAACGGACTGGGGGGAAAACTATCCGCTTGTTGAGGATCGTTACTCCTGGCTAGGGTGAAAGAACTAGTAAGTTGCCAAAGAATAGCAGTTGTAATGATGACACTTAAGCTGCGTACCATAGGGATTTTACAAATGTGTAGATATTAACGTCAATTGCTAGTCATTTATTAAGTTTGTTGACAGTTAACCGTCATCTTCCATGCCTAATAACTTTAACTGCAAATTTCCCTGACGCATCAACCCTAAATAAATATCCCAGTCCCCAATCCCCAATCCCTAATCCCCAATCCCCAATAAGCCTTAAAATACTTTCAGATATTTTTAATCAATCTGATGTAATGACTCATTCTACAGACATAGGAACTTTAGCACGCTGGATGGCAGCAGATTTTAGCAATCAAGCGCAAGCTTTTGAAAATCCGCCTTTTTACGCCCATATTCGTGTGTGTATGCGTCCTTTACCGTGGGAAGTCTTATCTGGGGTAGGCTTTTTTGTAGAACAGGCTTATGACTATAGCCTGAAAGAACCTTACCGTTTGCGGGTACTCAAGCTGATGACTGTAGGCGATCGCATCCACATTGAAAATTATACTGTGAAGCAAGAAGAAAACTTTTACGGTGCATCTCGCGACCTTAATCGCCTAAAAACCTTAACTAGCGAGTCTTTAGAAAAACTACCAGGCTGTAACATGATTGTAGAGTGGACTGGTAACAGCTTCAAAGGTAAGGTAGAGCCAGGAAAAGGCTGTATCGTCTTTCGTAAAGGACAAAAGACCTATTTAGATAGCGAATTTGAAATTAACGAAGAGAAATTCATTAGCCTAGACAGAGGAAGAGATTTAGACACTGATGAACACATCTGGGGTTCTGTCGCCGGGCCATTCTACTTTGTGCGTTGGCAAAGTTTCGCTGATGAAGTGAAAATAAGTAGTCACTGACACTCCGCGTCCCTCCGCGCTTACCTCCGCGTCCCTCTGCGTTAAAAAAATAACAAACTAGTAGGATGCTGTAACTACCGACTCTATAGGCACAGGATAAGCAACTCGTTCAATTTTAGTTTCCCATGTACCATCAGAGTATAGTTTTAACAAACGAAAACCAGGTAATTCTTCGTTAATAGCAAAGGAGGGATTTTCCGCCTGAAACTGATAGCAAGTTGAGGGACTACCCAAGTAATGAATACCCTGACGTTGCTGATGAAATTCCTGGTGAATATGACCAAATAAAACTACCTTGACTTGTGGATGACGTTCCACAACAGCAAAAAACTCTGGAGAATTTTGCAGACAGCTAGCATCTAACCATGCAGAGTTTACTGATACAGGTGCATGATGCAGTGCTATTAAGGTAGGGTTGTTAGCTGATATTTGTAACTCAGAGTCTAGCCAGTCTAAGGTGGTAGGTGATAGATAACCATGTACAGAATCAGCAACGCAAGAATTGAGCAGAATAAAATGCCAATTTCCACGCTGAAAGGACTTACGCCGAGAAACCATGCCTAGATTTAATATTTTATCCATTGCGATCGCGCAATCATGATTTCCTGGTAGCCAATATGTAGCTATTTGCAGTGAGTTCAAATAATGTTGTAGATTTTCATAAGATTGTGGTGTACCATCCCCAGACAAATCTCCCGTCATCAGCAGCAAGTCTAGTTCCGGCCGCAGTTCTTGTAAACGCTTTGTCACAGCTAAGAAAGACTCTGTAGTCAGTATACCTTGTAGCCTTTGACTCTCCGAAGCTAACAAATGCGTATCCGTTACTTGAGCAATAGAGATGGGAGGCTTTTCATTCATTGTTAGGTTAAGAAATTTGTGTGTATTAATATCTGATTCTCCTTAACACCATCAATTGTGTGTTAAATTTATTTTTTAACTCATCAGTGAGGCAATAGGCTACCTGATGCTAGGTATATAATTACAGGCTTGCTACTATAATTAAGTAAATAGATATAGAAGAATTTTTGTTGGTTTTTATACTTTTACACTTTACTTCATATTTGCATCCATCTTGAGAAGGAAATTATAAATTTTTTGTATTTTATGGCACTTATAAATAGACACCAAAATGTTAATCTTCAATCAGATAAGTTGATATAGCAGTAGCCACATAGATTAGGACATGGATGAATCATAAAATCCTTATAGCCAGAAGCTTTTGAGGCTATCACCTGTCCCCTGTCATCGCCACTTTGCCATCGACGCAAAGCGCCTTCGCGTAGCGTCTCGTAGAGAAGACGGCAAGTGGACTCACCTGTCCCCTACTATAACTAACAGCACTTCTCATCTAGATAAGGTACATCACCCCAGCCTCTCCCCCTGTACACCCATATGGAAATAGCAAAATTTTTGCAGGTTGAGGATGGCAAATCGCATAAAACTAGGTTATAATGATAAGCTGTAGAGCATGGCGGCATAGCCAAGTGGTAAGGCAGAGGTCTGCAAAACCTCCACTCCCCAGTTCAAATCTGGGTGCCGCCTTTAAGGCTTCTAGGTTTTTAGAAGCCAATAATAAATACCAAAACTGAATATCTGATAGTCAAAAGGTATGATTCTTGGTAATGAATGATATATGATACCTGAGATGAATGCGATCGCCAGCAATCTCAAGAGGTGTTAAATTGGAGCCAACGGCAGAGCAATTAAGAGCGTTATATCGCAGATGTGTATCAGCAAGTAACTTAATGCAACCAATCAACTTAGTTAGGTTTGATAGCCGCACCAATAGAATAGTTATGTTGGTGGGAGAGACGATACAGATAGAGATACTTGAAAACGGGAAGGTAATAATCGAATGAGTAGCCCTAACTATCAAGCGATGACAGAACAGGAACTGCGTGACTATGTTAGACGTAACCCTGAAGATGAAGACGCTTTTCAGCACTATCTCAGTATTATTCGCTCTCGTCCTGGGGTAATTTGCACGACAGATGAAGAAGCGGATGCGGAGATGCAAAGACGAGTTGCTTCAATTACTGATAGGGATTAAGTAGATTTTTGTAAACATGGCGATCACACTCATTTAGTGATAGTCTTAGTTATATCAAAATTCAAAATGATGAGTTTAGTAACGGCGATCGCGTTGAAGTTGCCATAGCGCTTTTTCTACGCACCAGTCAATGCTGCGGCTAGGATTACGTCGTTGTTCAGATTCTACCAATCTTTGAGCAGTAGCTACATCGCCATGAACTAGAGTTAATAATTCTCGCCACTGCCTTGTTCTAGGAACATTATATTGAGATGGCGATTTGGGTGGGGACTTATATACTGATTTTCTCCTATTGGCTGGGTAACGGCTTTGTGTTTTTTTACTTGCCTGCATTATCATAAAAGCTAGATATAAGGCAAACAACATCAAAGATAGCCATAATAATAAAATTATAATTCCCATTGTCAGTATTCGGTAGATATTCAATTCCACCATGCGGTAATTGTGATGTTCACAACAACCGAAATACTCACATTTGAATTTGAGGAATATGTAAAGTTGGCAAAGGGAAGAGACTAGAGGCTAGGGCGTGTTTTAAACTCTCAAAGTAGGTTGCTTAAGCGTAGCGTAACTCAACAAAGCCTCACAAACTTTTCATATAATGAATAGTTAGGTTACACAAACAACCTAACATTTGTATTACCATGACTAACCCAACTCCTCTCCGCAAGCAAGACGTTCTCTCAAAGATTGACTATGCCAAGCACAGGCATCAGGAATTGATGAACGAACTATTCGCGGCAAAGAACGCAAGTCGAGATCCGGCATTTCTGGTGCATACAGCAGCCGACATCATCTCAACAGTCAGAGAATGTTTTGACTACCTTGGACAAGACATAATTGAATGCTATATCCTTCCTAACACAAGTAATCAAAGAATTATTCAGGATTACGCAGCAGGAAAATTGAGGAGTTACTTTCCTTACTATAGTTCTCAGATTACTTCCAATTCGGTTTTTCATGAACTTGTTGCCATTAATTCTGCCGTATATCAGTCACTACAGGACTTTATTTCTTCAGTCGCAAGCAATGCTACAATTCCTAACACGCTATTTACATATCAGATATTTGTCGATGTAAAGGACATGGTAAATCAGAAAAAGCACGACAAGTTAATCGGTGTAATCTCTAACAATGATAAGGAGTACTTAATTCAGAATGAGAATATCAAAATCGTTGTTCCAATGAGCGGACAAGTTGGTTGGTCATCATTCTCCGTAGAACCGGGTTTATCTGTATCAAGGGTTTCTGAATATCGCTTTGATTACAATAATCAAGAAGTTAGCAAATTTTGTCTCTTTGCTACTGAAGCCACACAGCACGTTATTATGAGCCTATACGATAAGCATTTTGCATAGCGTGAAAGCTATCTCCTTTGGGCCTTTACGCGGCAGTTGCTTGAAGTCTGCGGAGCGACCCAAAGCACTGCCTTGTCTTTGCGTAAGCCTTTAACTAATATTGTCAGGAACACCAAAGTATTTATGCAAGAGGTTTAATACTTAAATTCCTGCCAAAAATGACACTAATTTTTCTATATGTGCAGTTTGATGAGTTGCCATTAAGGATATTCTGATCCGACTGGTGGGGACTGTGGGGGGACGAATGGCTGGGGCAAAAATTCCGGCTTGTTTGAGTTGTTTACCTACTTCTAACGCTTCACTTGCACTAGACAACTGAAAACAGAGGATGGGTGATGCTGAGGGTAGTAATTTCAGGCTGGGTAATCTCTGCAATAATTCTTTTAAGTAATTAACGTTGTGCCACAACTGCATCCGGTGTTGTGGTTCTTGTACAACTATATTAATAGCTGCTAAGGCTGCGGCTGTGTCTGCGGGTGATAAGCCTGTGGTGTAGATCCAACTGGGGGCGCGATTTCGCAGATAATCAATTAGGGTATGGTTTCCCGCTACGTATCCGCCTAAACTACCCAAGGCTTTACTTAAAGTACCAATTTGAATTAATTGCCTACCTGTACAGCCAAAATGTTCCACACATCCAGCACCAGTTTTCCCTATGACTCCGGTAGCATGGGCTTCATCAACTAGCAGCATACAGCTAAATTCTTCAGCTAAATCCAGTAACTCTGGTAAAGGGCATAAATCCCCGTCCATACTGAAGACGCTATCTGTCAAAATTAAACAACGTCGGTAGTTTTGCCGTTGCTGAAGTAATTGACTTTTTAGTTCTGTTACGTCACAGTGGGTATACTCGATAATTGTCGCCCCACTGAGTATTGCCCCATTTTTCAAACTGGAGTGATTGTACTGGTCAGATAATATTAAATCACGCTTACCAACTAAAGCTGCGATCGCTCCAATATTGGCGAGATACCCTGAACTAAATACTACCGCATCTTCCGTTTGTTTGAGAGATGCGATCGCCACTTCCAAATCCCTGTGTAATTCCCGATGTCCACTCAGTAATCTCGAACCAGTGCTTCCAGTGCCAAACTCTTGCGTAGCCGCCACAGCCGCCGCAATTAAACGTTCATCCCCAGCCAATCCCAAATAATCATTACTGGCAAAATTAATTACCTCCTGCCCCCCTAAAACTACAGTTGCCCCTGGACGACCATGTATTGTTTGCACTGAACGATACCAGTCTGCGCGATGAATGGTTTCTAAAGATTTGTATAACCAAGCATAAGGATCGTTCATGGAGAGTGGGGGGAGATGTGGTTCGACTGCGCTCACCAACCGGGAGTAGGGGGAGAATAACTAATGACTAATGACTAATGACTAATGACTAATAACTAACTTGTTCACTACTGCTAAGATGTGCGATCGCTTGTTTGATCCAGTCTTCTACATAGGCATCTTTGGGTAGTCCGATTTCTTCGCTGACGAAGTGTAGGGCGTGGGTGACTTCATGGGCGGTGTATCCCAAGGCAAATAGGGTCATTTGTACTTCTTCGAGGATACCGGGGGCTGGGCCTTCGGTGGCGACGAAGAAGCCTGCTGATTTGCGCCATTCGATGAGTTTGGCTTTGAGTTCTAAACAAATGCGTTCCGCGATTTTTTTGCCTACGCCTGGGGCTTGAATGAGGATTTGGGTGTTGGCGGCGATGATGGCTTGGACTAAATCTGGTAGTTCCAGGGTGTCCAACAGGGCGATCGCACTTGCTGCACCCACACCACTCACGGATAATAGGTGGCGGAATAAATCACGTTCGGCTGGGGAAGAAAAGCCATACAGTAGGGGTATTTCTTCCCGGACTTGGTAATGGGTGAAGATTTGTACTAAATCTCCGGTTGTGGGTAATTGCTTGGCTAGGCGTTGGGGAATTTGCAAATCATAGCCCATCCCGTTCACTTCCAGAGTGAGGAGGACGCGATTTGTGCCTACGTTTTGAATACCGGCGATTATACCTTTAAGATAGCTAATCATTCTAGAAAACCAAAGTATTTTAAGCCTTCAATAATTCCACCTGCACAAAAATCTTTTGCCAGGTAGCGATGGTCTGCGGGATACTCACTGTGCCACTGAAGCAACTCTGGTCGGGCATTCCCGACGATGATTCCCCTTTCGTTGCCCACAGCGAACAAAGCAATATCATTACCTGAATCACCACAGACAACTGTTCTTTCTGCTGCAAATTCCCACTTTTGACGTAGGAACTGCATTGCCTGACCTTTATCGCTGTTTAATGGTACAATGTCAAGGTCTATACCGCTACTATAAATTAACTTTATATTTAGTTCACATTTTTCTAATTCTGCTTCAAGTTTTGGTAGAACGCGGGATGCAGCTTCTTGATGCAGGAAAAAACTTGCTTTAAAAGGACGTTGTTCTGATTCTGGTTGCAGTATTAACTCAGTAAATTGCTGAGTTACAGATAACACTATTTCCCGATGCCAACCATCGGCAAGAATTTCTGACCATCCAGAGTCAGGATTACCACTACCATCTAAATAAATTTCTGTACCCACAGAAAGAACTAACCCATCCGGTTCGATGAGATTTTTTTCTTCTTGCAGTTCTTTGTAGAGGAGTGGCGATCGCCCAGTAGCATAGACTATCTTTGTACCATATTCTTGGCGATGCTGAGTCAGTATTTCGCTCAGTTCTACTAAAGCTGCATCATTACCCACAAAAGTATGGTCTAGGTCAGTGACAAAAAGAAACGGTTTCATAATCGTATTCCCAAGTTAATCATCCTGAGTTCCGAGTTAATCTACCAGATTTTGGCTTCTGTGTATTCTCACTAGTGCATGAATTTTCTCAATAGGTAGGTGAGAGGTCAACTGTCAACTATAACCTATACCCATTGAGCGACAACAGCAGCAAACCCATAATTTACAATGCAAGTGATTTCACCAGATGAGGATTATGAATCTTAAACTTGCATTATGGTTACTCTGGGGTGGATTTATCGCCTATATTTTGTTTTTAGCACCGCCTCTGCACTTAGAAGAAACGCTAACGCTGCTGAAAAATATATTGACTCTTCAGTGGGCTACTATTAATCCCATTATTCTTTCATTATTTTCTCTAGTGGGTATTTGGCTATTAGTTTACAGTGGTCTATTATTCATTGATGGACGGATGCAAAACATTCCTTTCTGGCCTTTTGCCATAGCATCAGTGGGTTCAGGTGTACTAGGACTTATACCCTATTTGGCTTTGCGTGAACCTAATCAACAATTTTCGGGACAGAAGGACAATTTTCTAGCTGTGCTAGATTCTCGCATTTACGGTATCATTTTGACCTTCAGCACAGTAATTATACTTGCTTACGGTTTGACCGGAGATTGGGGCGATTATGTACAGCAATTTTTGAGCGATCGCTTTATCAATGGCATGAGTTTAGCATTTTGCTTATTTTATCTTTTATTCCCCACCATTATTGCTGACGATATGGTGCGGCGGCGCTGGACTAACCCGCAGATATTCTTAACAGTAGTACTTGTTCCTTTACTCGGTTCTCTGGCTTATCTTTGCCTACGTCCCCCACTACTGACATCAACCATTGGTCAGTTGACAGTTGACAGTTGACAGTTATCAGTTGACAGTTGTTCCTTTTCCCCCTTCCCCACAACCTTACTCATCAATCAAAGTTTCAATTAATAAATCCACCTGTTGCTGTCGCTGCTGTAAAAAAGTTTCGCACTGACGCAAATATTCGACAGCGTTAGCAAACTGGTCAAAAACTGCTTCTAATTCCAATTCACCTGATTCAATCCGAGCAATTATTGCTTCTATTTCTGCAACTTTTGTCTCATAATTCCAATTTGTCTCACTATCAGGATTAGAAGCATTTTTACGTTTAACCATTAATATCTCTGTTTCCTCTTGCTAAGTATTTGTGCTTTCTTCAGTAAACTGCGGGGGTTTAAATTTTTATCTGTCCTAATTTTAACCTGATACTGCAACAAACCGAGTAAGTTCTCCAAGAGGCTCTTATACCAAGTTTGGCTAATTACTGACCATATCGTTGCTTTACGTTAACTGCAAAGCGGTGTAACGGGAGAGATATCAAAAGTGCCTCAAAGGATATAAGATTAAACAGGTATCTGGAACTGCATAAAATATATAAGTTCTAAAACTTTATTTAGCTTCACAAAACTACATTTTTATTTATTCTTGCAGAAATGCAGTTTTACGTACAAATTGAGCATTTTAAACCGAATCTCACCATCCTCATGTATACAAATAAGTATAGTGAGTAATCATATCTGCACTTACTGTTATGCTGAAGAATGTAAATTGTTTTTGACAAGCGATAAATCAGCATTCTTGCACAACTTCAACAGCATCGCTACATCATATTTTACTCTAGCTGTAATCATGAGGACTGAGAAGTGAACACCAACGATATCAATATTCCCTTTCAGGTAGATATCAGTAACTGTAACAAAGAACCAATCCATATTCCCGGATTAATTCAACCTCATGGAGTCCTTTTAGCATTACGGGAAGTAGATTTAACCATTCTCCAAATTAGTAATAATACATTTAATATTTTGGGTATACATCCTGAAGAATTACTAAATCAGCATTTAAGTTGTTTGCTAGAAACAGAGCAAGTTAATTTATTAGAAGATTGCTTAGCTAATGAAGACTTACCAATAGTTAATCCGATTGAGTTTAGTATTAAAACAAACGGCAGAAATCTTAATTTTGATGGAATTGCTCATCGCTCTCATGAGTTTTTAATCTTAGAATTGGAACCTAATTTATCAGAAAAGAGCCATGCTTTTTTTCGATTTTATCACTTAGTCAAGCTAGCAATGCTAAAACTTCAAGGTGCAGCTAACGTTACAGAACTCAGCAGCATTTTAGCTCAAGAAGTTCAGAAAATTACTGGCTTTGACAGAGTTATGGTTTATCGATTTGATGAACAGTGGAACGGCTTAGTAATTGCAGAAGTAAAGCCTGATTATCTTACTTCTTATTTAGGTTTACACTATCCAGCTTCTGATATTCCTCTACAAGCTAGAAAGTTATATACCCAAAATTGGTTGAGGTTAATACCCGATGCTAAATATCAACCAGCAGCAATTATTCCTAGTAATAATCCTATAAATAACCAGCCTTTAGATTTAAGTCTTGCAGTTCTCCGCAGCGTCTCACCATTACACATAGAATATATGCAGAATATGGGTGTGGCGGCTTCTATGTCGATTTCGATTATGAAAAATCAAAAATTGTGGGGTCTGATTGCTTGTCATCATCAATCAGCAAAATACATCCCCTATGAAGTGCGGAGTACTTGTGAATTTTTAGGGCAAATGACTTCTGTAGAAATGAGTGCTAAAGAAGATAGCGAAGATACAGAAGACAAAATCAATGTGAAATATGTGCATAGTAAGTTAATAGAGTATATGTCAGCAGAAAGTAACTTTATTGATGCTTTAATTAACTATCAGCCAAATATACTTGACTTGGTAAATGCACAAGGCGCAGCAGTTTGTTTTAATGATAATTGTTTTACTGTTGGAAAAACTCCGATAATTGCCGATATTCAAAATTTAGTGGAATGGATTAATCAAAATCTTCAGGAAGAAATTTTTTACACGGACTCACTAGCAACGGTTTATCCAGATGCAGAAAAGCTACGTGATTTTGCTAGCGGCTTGATTGCACTTTCTATTTCCAGAAGTCAGAAAAATTATATTTTATGGTTTCGTCCAGAGGTGGTACAAACTGTAAATTGGGGCGGTAATCCTCATAAACCTGTAGAAGTGACAGCAAATGGTAGCATCCGCCTATCACCTCGTAAGTCTTTTGAATTATGGAAAGAAACGGTACTTTTAAAATCACAGCCTTGGAAAGCTTATGAAGTGAATGCAGCACTAGAGTTAAGAAATGCAATTATTGGTGTGGTGTTGCGAAAAGCAGATGAACTAGCACAGTTGAATATTGAATTAGAACGCAGTAATCAAGAATTAGATGCTTTTGCTTATATTGCTTCTCATGATTTGAAAGAACCACTGCGAGGGATTCATAATTATTCCAACTTTTTGATAGAAGATTACGGCGAAAATTTGGACGAACAAGGTAAGGAAAAATTATTCACTTTGATTCGTCTTACCCAACGGATGGAGGATTTAATTGATTCGCTGCTGCATTTTTCGCGGTTAGGAAGGATTGATTTAGCGATGCAGCATACTGATCTCAATGAGATTGTACATCGCATTTTTGATATGTTGAGTGGACGGATTGAGGAGACAGGGGTAGCAATTAGAATTGCACAACCATTGCCTGTAGTGTACTGCGATCGCATCCAAATCGGCGAAGTTTTCAGCAACCTCATCGCCAACGCCATCAAATACAACGACAAAGCCAACAAATGGATTGAAATCGGTTATTTGAACAATGCACCGCTACCTTGTACATTCTACGTGCGAGACAACGGCATTGGTATTCGAGAAAAACATTTTGATGCCATTTTTCGCATCTTCAAACGATTACACAGTCCCAGCAAATACGGCGGTGGTACAGGCGTAGGACTCACCATAGCCAAAAAAATCGTCGAACGTCATGGCGGTAAAATTTGGGTAGAGTCTACCTATGGTGAGGGTAGTACATTCTATTTCACATTGCAAGGGATGGCGGAATGAATTAAAAATAAAAAATTATTGAACTTTAACTACTCAGCACTTTTCACATGATCGGTAATATTACGCAACCTCTATTAATAATTGAAGATAGTGACGAAGATTTTGCAGCTTGTGAGCGAGTTATGCGGCGAGAAGTTGTCTTAAATCCTGTGTTTCGCTGCACTGATGGCGATGATGCTTTAGATTTTATCTACAATACCGGAGTTTATAGCGATCGCCAAACTGCACCTCGTCCGGCGATTATTTTACTTGACCTGAATTTGCCTGGAACTGATGGACGAGAGTTTTTAGCCGAAATTAAGCAGGATAATAATTTAAAAGATATTCCTGTGATTATATTCACAACTTCTTGTAATCCCAAGGATATTGAGATATGTTACCAATATTCTGTCGCTAGTTACATCACCAAGCCAATTGATATTAATCGATTAATCAAAACCATTCAAAGCTTTTTAATTTACTGGTTAGATATTGTGATCCTTCCTGATACTGTTCGCAATTAGTCATGGCACAGCCGCTAACTATTTTAATTATCGATGATTGTGCTGAAGACCGCCTAGCCTATCGCCGCTATCTCCAGCAAGACCAAGAATATCACTATTCTATTCTAGAAGAAGAATCAGGAGAAGCGGCAATAAAATTATGTCGGCGGTTTCAACCTGACGCAATTTTATTAGATTTTTTACTCCCAGACCAAGATGGACTGGAATTTTTGGCGGAGTTACAAAAGCTGGTCAAGGGAACTATGCCAGCTATAGTCATGTTAACTGGCTACGGTAATGAAGCGATCGCCGTCCAAGCCATGAAAAGCGGTGTCTACGACTACTTAGTCAAGGGGCAGACAACAGCAGAGCGTTTGCGCTCAACTATGTCTTCTGCAATTTTACAGGCACAATTACGCCAAGAACTCTATCACAGTGAGGAGAAATTACGGGAAAGCCGAAAATTTATTGAGCGCATCGCCGAAACAACTCCAGGGATTTTATACGTTTACGATTTGGTAGAGCAGTGTAATGTTTACTTCAACGGTCAGGTTAGTAAGCTATTAGGTTATACACCAGAATCAATCCAAGCTTTGGGGAAAAAATTTCTCATCAAGTTAATGCACCCTGATGATTTAATCAAACTGCCCCAACTTTTCCAGCAATTCAACTCAGCTATGGATGAAGACATCATAGAACATGAGTATAGGATGCGACACGCTAACGGTCAATGGTGTTGGTTTTGTAGCCGTAATTCTGTGTTCGTGAGGAATAGAGATGGTTCACCAAGGCAAATAGTTGGTACAGCTTTGGATATCACCGCCCGCAAGCAAATGGAGGAAGAACTACGTTCTAGTAATGAGCGTTTTCGGCTAGCCGCAGCCGCAGTTAATGCGCTGATTTATGAATGGGATTTGGAAACAGATACAGTCTCTAGAACAGAGGGATTGACGCGGATTTTAGGCTACTCTCCAGAGGAAGTGCCACCCACTATAGAATGGTGGCATCAGCAAATTCATCCTGAAGATAAGGAATCTTTATTTCAGCAATTCCAAAATCTAGCTGTCAATCAAAATCATTACGCTTTTGAGTATCGAGTCCGGCACAAGAACAATCAATATTTATACGTATTAGATCAAGGAGTAATTACCAGAAATGAAAATGGGCAGACGGTGCGGGTAGTTGGCAGTACAACAGATATCACCGAACAACGAATAGTACTGAGCGATCGCCAACTCGCCGAAGCTGCATTACGTCAAAGCGAAGCCAAATTCCGCCGCATAGTCGAATCTAACATAGTGGGGATTTATTTTGGTGACGCTAGCGGGCAGATATACGAAGCAAATGATGCTTTTTTAGGAATGCTTGGTTATTCTCGTGCCGAATTAGCAGCTGGTAGTTTACGTTGGGATCAGATGACACCAGCAGAATACCAAGACCTCGACCAAAAAAAAATTCAAGAATTGCAAACTTACGGAGCTTGTACCCCTTTCGAGAAAGAATATCTTCACAAAGATGGCTCTCGTATACCCATTTTATTAGGTCTTGCTCTGATTGAAGGTAAGGAAGAGAAAGGTTATGCTGCCTGCTTCGTCCTTGAATTAACTCAAAGTAAACGCGCCGAAGCCGCTTTACGCCAAAGCGAAGAACGCTACCGCCATTTATCCAACGTTATACCGCAACTCGTTTGGATTAAAAATAATCAAGGTGAATGCGAATATGTCAACCAACGCTGGTGCGAATACACTGGACTCACTCTAGAGCAAGCCCTTGGCTCTGGCTGGAAACAGGTTATTCATGCAGATGATATGCGAGCAATTCAACAAACATCTATGCAGGGGATGAAGACAGGGCAAACTTACGAACTAGAAGTGCGCTGTCGCAAATATGATGGCAGTTATCGCTGGCATTTAGCCAGAGGCGTACCCATCACAGATGAACAAGGAAAAATTGTGCGTTGGTTCGGGACAAGTACAGATATTCACGATCGCAAACAATTAGAAGCAGAACGCGATCGCCTTTTGCAACTAGAAAAAGTCGCCCGTGCAGAAGCCGAAGCCGCCAACCGCACCAAAGATGAGTTTGTGGCGATGGTATCTCATGATTTGCGATCGCCACTCAATTCAATTCTTGGTTGGTCGCAATTGCTACGCAGTCGCCAGTTTGATGAAGCTACTTTCACTCGTGCATTAGAAACCATCGAACGCAATGCCCAATCCCAGGCAAAACTGCTGGAAGACTTACTAGATATGTCCCGGATTCTCAGGGGCAAGCTACAGTTAGAATTTTGTCAAGTGGATTTAGCAGCCATTATTCGTGTAGCAATTGAGACTGCTTACCCCTCAGCCCAAGCTAAAAATATTCAATTAGAGTCTGTCATAGATCAGTCAATTCCCCTGATTCGCGGCGATGTCAACCGCTTATTACAAGTATTAGGCAACTTACTATCAAACGCCATTAAGTTCACCCCTTCCCAGGGAAAAGTTACCGTCCAGCTAACACACACAAGCACTGAAGCACAAATTACAGTCGCTGATACTGGTATTGGTATTAGCGCCGAGTTTTTACCATACGTTTTTGAACGTTACCGCCAAGCAGAATCCCAGAGTAAACAAGGCGGTTTGGGACTAGGGTTAGCGATCGCGCGTCATCTCATACAATTACACGGTGGTACAATTCATGTCATCAGCCCAGGTGAAGGACAAGGTGCTACGTTTACAATTAAATTGCCGTTTTATAATTAATTAACTTTTAAGGATTCCGCAAATTTTCTGTGTTATTCACAGTTAAAATTGTATTTTCTATTACATGAGATTATGACGTTACATTTTCTAAAGCTAAATTTCTACCAAAGGACGAACACTCAAAATTTCATGATTTCTCAGTGGCTTAATATCAGTTATGGGAACTATGACAACAGCTATTGATTCACCAGTTGCACTAAATACTTCTAGAACACATCCATCTGCACCATTGCTAGGATGAGGGACAAAATCAATTAAAGTTGCCACATCACCTTTTTTTAATTGATATTCGTTTAAGTCACGATTTAAAGCGACACGTTGGTATAGTTCAAAGTTCATCTGAGTTGTCAACATCTTGTTCTCTTGGTACTAATAAATAGCGGGTGATTTTTTCGTCGGCAATAATCGCATCAGGGGGAATTTTCATCTCTGATAACAATACAAAAGCAGGACTTACGCAAGTGTCACAATTGGTGGTTGGTGCGTGACGCTACAAGTCTCATGACTACGTTCAAATATTATCGCCAGTCACACACCCTACAGAAAAAATATGCCAGTTGCGTAATTCCTAAAAAGGTGACAATAAATAAGGTGGGCAATGCCCACCCTACTTAATAATTTAAAACTAATATCATTCCCACTCGATGGTTCCGGGGGGCTTGGAAGTAATATCGAACACTACGCGGTTCACACCTTTAACTTCGTTGACAATTCTGTTAGAAATTGCTTCCAACACATCATAAGGTACACGCGCCCAGTCTGCTGTCATGCCATCTTCGCTCTTGACGATACGCAGGACAATGGGATAAGCATAGGTGCGTTGATCACCCATCACGCCTACACTGCGAATTGGCAATAATACCGCGAATGCTTGCCAATATTCGTTATATAACCCACGTTGGTTAATTTCTTGGCGCACAATCAAATCAGCATCGCGGAGAATGTTCAACCTTTCGGCGGTGACTTCTCCTAAAATGCGAATTGCTAAACCTGGGCCGGGGAATGGTTGGCGTTTAACAATCTCTTCTGGTAAGCCGATAGAACGTCCTACCTTACGGACTTCATCTTTAAATAGTTTCCGCAGAGGTTCGACTAGTTTAAATCTCAGGTCTTTAGGTAGTCCGCCGACGTTGTGATGGCTTTTGATTTTGACTGCTACTCGTTCGCCGGTTTGGGGGTCAACATTGGTATCGGCTGACTCGATGACATCTGGGTAAAGTGTACCTTGAGCCAGGTAGTCAAAGGGGCCGAGTTGTTTGGATGTTTCTTCAAATACGCGAATAAATTCGTGTCCGATACGGCGGCGCTTTTCTTCTGGGTCTGTCACGCCGACCATGATGTTCAAGAAGCGATCGCGGGCGTTAACATATTCCACAGGGATATGAAACTGTTCTTGAAATAGTTTCACCAACCTTTCCGGCTCATACTTCCGCATAAAGCCTTGGTCAATAAATACACAAGTCAACTGATCCCCAATGGCTTTGTGTAACAAGAAGGCGAGGGTAGAAGAATCTACACCGCCAGAAAGCGCTAAAAGCACTCGTTTATCGCCGACTTTGGCGCGAATTTCCCGAATTGCTTCTTCCACGAAGGCAGCTGTTGTCCAGGTGGGTTCGCACTCGCAGATGTGGTAAACAAAGTTGCGAATTAAGGCTAAACCACCGACAGAATGAACTACTTCTGGGTGAAACTGGACACCATAAAGCTTTTTGATGTGGTCAGCAACAGCTGCACAGGGAGTATTCTCTGTATGCGCTAGCACTTCAAAGCCTGGGGGCATTTTTGTTACCGAGTCGCCGTGACTCATCCACATCGTCGTCCCATCTTCGACGTTGGTGAGCAGGTCTGTGGGATCATCTATGAATAACGCTGCTTTGCCGTATTCACCCCGGTCAGCTTTGGCTACTTCCCCGCCGAGTTGATTTACCATCAACTGCATTCCGTAGCAAACACCTAAAACGGGGATACCTAAATTCCAGATTTCGGGGTCGCAATGGGGAGCGCGATCGCTATACACTGAACTAGGGCCACCAGAGAGAATGATCCCCTTGGGATTGAGTTGGCGCAACTGTTCCGCCGTGGTGCGATAAGACAAGACCTCAGAATATACCTGAGTCTCACGGATGCGCCGTGCAATCAATTCCGAATACTGAGAGCCGAAGTCTAATATGACAATTATTTGACGCTCAAGCCGCCCGAACTCTTCTACTGATTGAGGGGCTTGTTCGGTTAGTAGAGTCACCGCTGTATTCATAATATGGAGAAAGTGTGAGTCTGGTAGTAGATGGTCGCTTTGGTCTTAACCACCATTTTCAGCTTGTTTAGGGCTGATAAATGGTAAACTAATCTCTGACAAACGCTAGGTAGTATGCGTTTGTACTGTCATGATGGCACGCTATTAAAAGCTATAAATTACACTACAGTCGCTATTGAAGAACTTATTTATTGAGATTACTTATGATTATTCATAATAAATTAACATAAATTTCCCATTAAGTTACAAGCAGTTTTGCTCTTTATGATAATTTTGCGATCGCGGTCAAACAAAACCGAACCGCAGATTGTATCCTGAGTTCTGCTGCTATGGCTTTTGATATATTCTTGACAACGAGCATCGATAGTTTCGGCGATCGCGCTATAAACTCGATTCACCCAATCACTACCTGTAGAATCATCTAAGGATTTCAGGTGTTTGAGTGCAGCTTCAGCCGTCGGAGAGTGAAATACAACTTCTATATCTTGTTGACTCAACCCTAATAAAGCACAATGTGCTGCTAAAACTTCTCGCCTTCCATCAGCTAAGTGATGGTGGGTGTGAAAAATTCCCCCAGCTAGTTTCATTAACTTTCCATGATAGCCAAACAACAAAATTTCTTGAACACCTAACGCATCAGCTTCTACTAACATCGGCCCTAACCAATTAGCCGTTTTGACTAATCGTTCAGGATTAATCCCAATTTTCCGCGCCAAATCTAAACCATTCTCGCCAATGCAAAATACTAGACTAGCAAACAAACTAGCTTTTTGTTGCAATTCGCTGCGAAAAGCATCTAGCTGTGCTGGCGAACTCAAAGGTTGGGAGATACCCGTTGTACCTAATAAAGATAATCCTTCCACAACGCCAAAAGCGGAGTTAGAAGTACGTACCGCGAGCGATCGCCCTTCCGGTAAGATAATAGTAACAATAATTCTTTCTTCTGCGGCTAGTAATCGAGTTAAATTCTCTTTCAATAGCCTTTGAGCATAACTATAAATAGCAGCTTGATTATCAGCATTGATTTGCTTGCCAATACCTTCGCCACCCTTGATAGTTACCTGCTCACCCTCAACACTACTCAATTCTACCAAAGCCCAGATTGGTGTATCCCTAGTCAAATCAAGATTATCACCCGGATCAGAACGAGTAATAGCCAAAGCCATATTTTCCGACAAACCAGCCACCTGTTCAACAGGTATTTCCGCCAATTGTGCAGGCTCAATTAAATCCAGCGACACAACTTTTATAGGTTGACGCTGACGTAACCAGTGCAAAGCCGCAATAGCCGCCGCACAAGCAAAAACAGGTAAAGTATAGCCGGAATTAGTCATTAGTCATTAGTCATCGGTAAGTAGAGACGCGATTAATCGCGTCTGTACAATCAACAGTCATTAGTTTTTCTCCCTCCACTCCATTTAGACTCCCACTTCCGCGAGAATACTTTCCATCGCTTCCCAGGATATTTCTCGTTGAATATAACGGGGTGATTCAGGATTATAAGGGCTGGCGATGCGATCGATACTCACAACTTTTGCCTCGTCGGGAATTACTGGGACATCAGGATCAAATGCAGTTGAGCGCATCAATGAACTAGAAAAACCTTTGAAAATGGCTACTTTATCTTGTTCATCAGCGATTTCCACCGTTACTAATAAAACTTCTTGCGGACGTTTGGTGGTGTATTGTTCTAACCGCTTACCAATAGGATTCATTTTGCCAGCCGAAAATTGAAAATTGAAGCGTAATTATAGATTACTGTGGTGTAGCAGTGCGTCCTTGCTTACCTAACTTAACTAAGACAAAGTAAGTTAGGTACAGCACATATACAATTAAACCAACTATACCTAAAAAGCCGAGAAACGCGGGTCTACTATTGTGGTGAAAATAATCTTTATATACTAGGGGAGCTTCAAACCAGACACTACACCCAGGATTTTGTCCTACGTTGCTGGAAAAAGCACAACCCAAAAACGGGATAAAGGCGATCGCACCTAAGATAGAATAGACGGTAACAGCCCAACGCCAAGAAGTAAAACAGAGTTTTAACGCTCCACTTGGTTGATACTCAATCTCATCGTTGAGATCCACCCAGAACCATAGAGAAATCGGGATCAGGATTTGTCCAATTAATCCAGAGATAAAACTAACTGGGTACTGAGCAATCATTAAGTAAACAGTGATGGCTAGTAGGCTAGAAACTCGCCAGTAAATCGTTAATAGCTTTTGTATTCCTTGTGCTTGTTGAACATAAGCCCAAATCAAGAGAATTAAGGGAATAATCATCAGGAATAATAGGGCTAGGCGGTAATCAATCCAAACTAACTGACGAAACCAAACGTCATTTTGCATAATTATTTGTCGATTATAAGTATAAGGGTTAGATATTAGAGGTGCTTAGCTTAGATTTGTCATCTTATAACAATTTTCCTAAATTGGGCGATAAATATAACCATAAACACTCTTGGTGCATCTGGGTTTGTTAATTTCCCGTAAGATATTGCGAATTAGTCTGATTGGGTTGCAAAAAAAACAAGCAACTTGCAGAACAGGATCATCAATATTTTGCACCTACTGTAGCAAATTGTCTAAGAACTGCCTCACCTACAAATCTAGATAGAAGCTAAACAAGCCGAAACTTGTGTAATTCTTAGGGCAATGTGCTGCGGAAGCCGCTTAAACAGGGGTGAAAAACACTAAGTCAATAAATTCTGGTTGCTTGTCGTCTAGAAAAAAGTTAAAAAACTTAATTTCTACTCATCATAAACGCGGCACTCAGCAGCTTCTGGATTATCATCGCAGTAAGTTTCTAAGGAATTTTTCTTCTTTTCCTGGCGCTGGTGAGAAGCTTCAGCTTGCAGTTCTTCAACTGCATCCCAAGCCGCAGCACATTCGGCTGAACTGCCACCTGTAGCATCACAGACTGCACGGGCTTGTTCTACTTCTTGTTGGATTTGGTCTTGCAGACCTTGTGCTTGAGTATCAGTCATTGTTTGAGTCTCGTTGTGTGTTGATAATAACAGTATGGAAAAGTTGCAAAAATTGCTATTTTTCGTTGTATCAATCACCATTCTACATAATGAGCTGCATCAGCTAGTTAGGTGGTTTGACGTAACTATCAAAATTATGACCAAAGGAGAGTGGGGAGTGGCGAGTGGGAAGGAGTTAAAAGACAGGGCTATTTGTGGTAAAGAAGTAATTATCAGGTAAGAGTAGGGAAGGTTAAGAAGATAAGCAAATGTGGTAATAGCTTTCCACACAGTGGCAAAATAAATATCACTTGTTACTTTTAACCCAGCATTGGCTCAATGGCCGGCTACCGCTAACACAACTCAGCACTCAGCACTGATAAAACTCATGGCAGATCGAATGCAGTGGGCAAATGCCCTATCAACCCGTCCTTCTTTAGAAGCAGCTATTACAGATGTCGTACAACGGACTGTCTCATCGTTAACAGCGCCTGCGGATTTGGGGATAGTGTTTATTTCGTCTGCGTTTGCTAGTGAGTATTCGCGAGTTTTACCCCTTTTGGCGGAACAACTTTCTGTACCTGTGTTAATTGGCTGTAGTGGTGGTGGTGTAATTGGGACGGCTGCTAGTGGACAAACCCAAGAATTAGAAGCCCAAGCCGCTATTAGTTTGACTTTGGCACATTTACCGGGAGTAGATTTACAGGTTTTTCATGTGATGGGTGAGGATTTACCTGATTTAGACAGTCCCCCAGACACTTGGATTAATTTAATTGGTGTGCCACAATCACCAACGCCTCAGTTTATCTTGCTGTCGAGTGCTTTCTCTTCGGGGATTAATGATTTATTACAAGGGCTGGATTTTGCTTATCCTGGTTCAGTAATTTTAGGTGGACAAGCTAGCGCTGGGGGAATGGGTGGACGTTTGGCTTTGTTTTGTAATGGTAGCCTACATCGTGAGGGTACTGTGGGTTTGGCATTGAGTGGCAATATTGTTTTAGAACCCATTGTGGCGCAAGGATGCAGGCCAATTGGTGAACCGATGCAGGTGACGAAATCTGAACGCAATATTATTTTGGAACTGGATGAAAAAGTCCCGTTGGTAGTTTTGCGAGATTTGATTGCTAGTTTGAGTGAACAAGAAAGGGCTTTAGCACAGCATTCTCTGTTTGTTGGTGTGGCGATGGATGAGTTTAAGCTGTCTTTGCATCAAGGAGATTTCCTCATTCGTAGTATTTTAGGGGTAGATCCAGCTGGTGGTGCGATCGCCATTGGTGATCTCGTCCGTCCAGGCCAGCGTCTACAATTCCACCTCCGAGATGCCCAAGCCTCCGCCGAAGAATTACAATTTCTCCTAGAACGCTATCAAACACTGCCTCAATTCGATAACTCGGCTGTCGGCGCTTTGATGTTTTCCTGTGTAGGACGCGGCGAAGGACTCTACGGCAAACCTAACTTTGATTCTGACCTATTTAAACGCTACATCCAAGATATCCCCGTAGGCGGCTTTTTCTGCGGCGGCGAAATCGGCCCAGTCGGTGGTAGAACTTTTCTACATGGATACACTTCCGTCTTTGGAATTTGCCGACAGTTGTTTGTGGGAGATGAGGAGATGAGGGAGATGAGGAGATGAGGGAGATGAGGTATACAAGCTAGACCAAGTAAGTAAATATTCTTCCCCCACTCCCCCTACTCCCCCCACTCCCTCATCTCCCCCCACTCATCATTTTTTCCAACAACAGGGTACTATTGTTATCAATCAAGCTAGCGGCGCTGTAGGTTTGAATGTAGTGGCGCACTTGTTGGGGAAACTGGGGGTAATCTAATATGGCATCACCATCGGCGATGGTAGCCCAGAAGTCACGCAAACTGGGGGCTAGTTCTTGGGCTTGGGCTAAGGGTAAGTTGAGGGGTGAGAGGGTAAGTAGTTTTACTAGGAAGGGAAAAGAGCGATCGCCCATCCATTCCCGTGATAATTGTTGTAAGTCGGGAAAATCGGGGACTGACTCTACCCGATGGGACAAAATTTGCAACCATTCTCTGCCTTGGCGATCGCAATGATATTCTAAAACTCGATAAGGGTGAGGATAGCTGACTAAGGAACCTGTCGTAATATCATACACGCCATCAGCACAAGCCACATCTTGCACGTGTAAGTGACCAGTAAATACTAGTTTCACCCCGTAGCGTTGCAATATTTGCACTAGTTCTGGGGCATTTTCCAACATATAGCGGGAGGCCATCGGATGGCGAGATTGATGGGGCAAATGTTCCACAACATTATGATGCACCATCACTAACACCAACTCATCAACTGCTGCTGCTAGTACCTCTTCTAACCATTGCAGTTGTTGGCTATCTAAACGCCCTACTTGCTGGCCTTGTTCATTAAAAAAGTTGGAATTTAAACCAATTAACCGCAATCCAGGTAATAATTGCTGACTGTAGTAATGTTGGTCTGTATCTTGATAACCAAACTTACGGTAATACTGGGGAAAATCAGCAAAAGCAATTGATTGTTCGTTAGCCATCACCACGGGAACGTCATGATTACCAGGTACAACATAAGTTGGAAAAGGTAATTGAGATAAACGTTTTTGCAACCAAATATGGTTTTCTGGTTCGCCGTGTTGGGTTAAATCTCCAGGGAGTAAAAGAAAGTCTAAATCAAGTTGTGTTAAATGTTCTATGGCGCTTTCAAATGCTGGGATACCCACTTCTACCAAATGAAATCGGCTAGGATGATCCCAGATTGTGTGAGGAAGCGCGATGTGTAAGTCGCTGACTACAGCAAAGCGAAAATTTAGCACCATTGATTTCCAAAATTAGTTAGTTAAAAACGGCAATTTTAAGCAAGTCTTTTTTACACAGTATAACCTTTGTTCTGCTCACTTGCTTAGGTGTAACTTGCCTTAATATTTGTACATATTTACTGTTTTATCTATTGTTGATATCAATTCTAGCTAAGAGGATGTTTGAAAAGTCCTATGCTTGGTAGCAAAGCGTTATAGATCCCCCTAAATCCCCCTTATTAAGGGGGACTTTGAAAGTATTTCCCCCCTTAAAAAGGGGGGTTAGGGGGGATCTATAAGTGCTTAAAATCACAGGCAACCACTTTTCAAACAACCTCTAATGTTACCGATATGTTTAGTTTAGTCGGTAATTAATTGAGATTCATTGGTAATTGTTTTCTGCTATTACCAATTATCAATTAGCGAATGATAGGATATAATCAATTTTTTAACGGACATAATATTAGTTACAAAGGTTTTAATTAACGTAAATTCATATCAAAAATTAAAACGATTATCTACTTAAATATAGATGGCAGGATGCTAGGAGCCAACCATAAACCGTAACCAATAAATCCAAACAGGGCTGTAATTAAAATAGTGAGGATGTAGCTGATACAAATTAGCAAACCATCAGATTCAATTGTGGCGATCGCCAGTAATAAAATACCTACAGTAGGAATCGGGTTAGTTAGGGGAATGGGTGATATGAGTAAAATTGTCAACCAAGAGATACAAAACCCATTAACTCGCCAAGTTAGAGGATGATGAGCAATTTTCCCTAACCGAGGACGAGCGATTTTCTCTACAACTTTGGTAACACGCCGCAAATTTTGCAGGAGAAACTGAGCAAAAGGACGGGGAAACTTATAGTGAGCGATTTTTTTAGGTAGCCAAGGCGATCGCTTACCCAAAAGCATCTGTACTGATAATATCAAACAAGCCGCACCAAAAGGCCCTGCTGCTCCTGGCGGCATAGGAAACAAAAAAGGTAAAACTAGTAATGCGATAACTAAGCTAAAACCCCGTTCCGAAGTTTCCGCCAAAATATCGCCTAGTGTCAATTGCTGTTCGGCTAACCGTTGCAGCAATGACTTAATTTCTTGAGAGAAACTCAAACGTTTTTGCCGTGAGTTGATGTGAATAGCCACAGTATCCCAATAGATTAACTAGATAAACATGAAATACAAATGCACTCTCCATATTTCTTACAATATCAAGTCATTGGTCATTAGTCATTAGTCATTAGTAGAGACGCGATTAATCGCGTCTGTACAGTTATCAGTTGTCAGTTGTCAGTTGTCAGTTGTCAGTTGTCATTAGTCATTAGTCATTAGTCAGTTGTTATTCTCCCTCATCTCCCCCCACTCCCCCTACTCCCTCATCCCCCTCATCTCCCCCCACTCCCCCCTCCCTACGCTGGCGGAACTAAAACAGCTAAAGCTTTAGGAATAACGCAAAATCTGGCTGGGGTGTAGGTTGTGATTTCGCCGTCGGTATTTATGGCGCGTGGTCTGCGTGTGTAAATCTCAAACTCTCTTCCATTCAACGCGCGGACGTTTTGTCGATGAATATGTCGCCCATTCCGCATTGCTGGTAATAAAGGAATAATTTCCCACCAATGACTAATTTCTAAACTATAAAGGTCTAATCTTTGGTCATCAATCCTAGCATCAGGGACTATAGCCATACCACCGCCGTAATAACGCCCATTACCAACGGCAATTTGCACAGTTTTGGCGCGGAAAACTCTATCTTTAGTACGTATTTCTGCCGTAAAAGGACGAGATTTCCAAATGACTTGCAGTGCTGTGACAGCATAAGCTAATACGCCCCAGCGACGTTTAAATTCTTTGGTCAAGCGGCGGGTAATTTTTACACTGAGTCCTAAACTGGCAACGTTGAAAAAGTGTTTACCATTTACCCAACCTAAATCAATACGTCTTAATTCTCCTTGGGCAATTGTTTTACAAGCTTCAGGCAATGAGTTAGAAATTCCTAGAGTTCTGGCTAAGTCGTTAGCAGTTCCCAACGGTAAAATTCCCAAAGGTAATTGAGTTTCTACTAAAGCATCGACGACGGCATTTAAAGTACCGTCGCCACCTCCAACTATTACTAAATCAACTTTGTCTTTATATTGATGTATAAGTTCATAAAGTTGTTTAGGATGTTCCGTTGATTCTTCAATTAACTGAAAATCCAGTTCTTTTAAATAGTTAATTGCTTGTGATAAACGGGCTTGCCCTTGGCGGGCATGATGATTTACTAATAGCAGTGCGCGAAGAGTCATAATAGTTTTTAGTTAGGATATCGATAGTGTAGTGTAGGCATTATCCAAGAAAATATGTAACTTGTACTTAGCTTTATTTACGACATTTATCTTCTAACTTTCTCCTAAGCTTATTGCTCATGCTCATACTTATATGTTGTAATATATAATTTTAGTTACATAAACTACGAATAATTATATTACTGTGGTAATCTTCCAAATTTATATCGAATGTTTATCATCCTGTAATCACATGATAATAGATGATTCAGAATCTAGCATGACGAGTTACAGCACTTTACAAGTAAATGAAATATAAATTTAATCATATAAATCTTGTAAGGTGGGTATCTTGTGTGCTGTTCTGTAATTTACTAAAGTGAAAACTGCTGTATATTACTGATACTGCATAGCACAAATCCCCGACTTAATTGACAAGTCGAGGATTAAATGTTTTCCAAAGTATTAATGATTACTGGTAAAAAAAAGGTAGAAGATAAGCGACAAAATCGGGTGATTTTGCCTTTTATCTTTTACCTAAGTACTAACAGTCGTCATCTGGGGAACGTTGTTATCCCACATCATCATGGGCAAATCTGTTAAAGAGGAAATCTAGGGCGTAGTTACGCAGCTTGTAGTATTGTGGATCTTCCATGATACGGGCGCGATCGCGTGGACGAGAAAAGGGAATTTCCAATACTTCGCCGATTTTGGCGTGGGGGCCATTGGTCATCATCACCAATTTATCGGCTAAGAACAATGCCTCATCAATGTCGTGCGTAATCATCAATACTGTGCAGCGATTATCACCCCAGATTTTCAACAATTCTTCTTGTAATTCTTCTTTGGTAATTGCGTCCAATGCACCAAAAGGTTCATCTAAAATTAGCACCTTGGGGCGAATTGCCAAAGCACGGGCAATGGAAACCCTTTGTCTCATACCACCAGACATTTGTGGGGGTTTCTTCTCCATTGCATCACTTAATCCCACCATTGCCAAATGTTCGCGCACAATTGCCCGTTTCTCTGCTTCTGGCTTGTTGGGGTAAACCGCATTTACGGCTAGGTAGATATTTTCAAACGCAGTCCGCCAAGGAAGCAGGGCGTAGTTTTGAAACACCACCATTCTATCCGGGCCTGGTTGGGTGATGGGTTCACCTTCCAGTAACACTTCCCCAGTGGTAGGGAAGTTAAAGCCAGAAACCATGTTTAGCAGTGTCGATTTTCCACAACCGGAGTGACCAATGACGCAGATAAATTCACCCTTTTCTACGTTTAAGTTAACGCCATCAAGGACGGTGAAGGGGCCTTTCTTGGTGGGGTAGACTTTGCTAACATCTCTAATTTCTAGGAATGGTCTGCTATTGGCGGAAACTTTTGATGTTCTTTCTTGTCTGTCGGTAACGCTTGATCTACGGTTTTGCATGGTGGTGATATTAGTATTGAGGTTTGCGGGAGTGGGTAATTGAGAGTGGGGAGTGGGGAAAAATTATTTTTCAGTCATGTGCGAGTGTTTAATACTCGTTAACGCAGTTATGAGAAGGATAAATCCATTTCCATGACTCGCACATGATGTTTATTTCCCCATTTTTGATTTACGCAACTCTTCTTGTGGGGGAGTCGAGGATAACTTCAGCAATGGAGAAGTCGCGCTTAATTGGCAAGCTGTTGAGATAGGCGATGGGGTCGTCGGCGTTAAAAGGAGTACCGTCAAACAGCTGAATGGGTTGGCGAGTATAGGTAATGTCCAGACCCAATTCTCTAGCGGCGGTACTGAAGACACCCACACGGCAAACTCGTTCTACAATTTCCACCCAGTTTCTAGGGAAGGGAGTATCACCCCAACGCGCCAACTGACTCATAATCCAGATTTGTTCGGTACGGCTGGGGCGGTTGATAGCTGACTCAGCAAAAAACTGGTGGTGGGCGTAGTCGCGTAGTGGGTGGTCTAAGTCACAGGCTAGGTTGTTGGGGTCTTCCAGTTGAATGTAATCTAAATCAGTGCTGACGTAATCTCTACCCGCCACAATTCTCCTAACTTCTTCGGCGTTTGCTGGTATAGAACAATATTGACAGGCTTCCAGCAAAGCTTTAGTCAAGGCAATGTGGCTGTTAGGATACTTTTCTGCCCACTCTTCCCGCACACCCAGAACTTTACCCGGATGTCCTAACCATACTTCCAAGTCGGTAGCAATAGTAAAGCCTACACCTTCAACGGCGGCGCGGTAGTTCCAAGGTTCACCCACGCAATAACCATCAATACTTTTGTTTTGCAGGTCGGCTACCATCTGCGCGGGGGGAATGGTCTGCATATCCACATCCACATCCGGGTCAATACCACCAGCCGCTAACCAGTAACGTAGCAGCAAGTTGTGCATCGATGCGGGATGGACTACTCCCATTGTGTGGCGTTGGTCACGAGTCCGCAACAGGTAATTTTTGAAGTCCGATAAGGTACGGACACCTTCATCATAAAAGCGTTTTGCTAAGGTGATGGCGTTACCGTTGCGGGTCATGGTGAGGGAGGTAACAACAGGGAGGGGTCGGTTGTTATGACCTCCTAGTGCTAACCACATGGGCATCCCGGAAGGCATTTGCGCTGCATCGAGATAACCACCACTAATCCCATCAACGATACCCCGCCAGCTAGTTTCCCGCACGAGGTTAACTTCATCTAAACCATGCTTGGTGAAGAAACCTTTTTCTTTAGCAACGGCTAAGGGGGCGCAAGCGCTTAAGGGTAGGAAGCCAATTTCTAAGTTAACTTTTTCTAACCCATGACGAGAAACATCTGCGGTTTTGCGGGCGCGAATTTTCTTCACCCGTTTTTGTTGGTTGAGGAAGTAAATCATCTCACTGCGCAAACTGTAGTAGCTGGGGTGTTCTACTACTTCCATGCGTTTGCGGGGTCTGGGGATATCAACTTCGAGGATATCGCCAATTTTGGATTCGGGGCCGTTGGTTAACATAACAATTCTGTCAGACAACAGCACCGCCTCATCTACGTCGTGAGTCACCATTACCGCAGTGACTTCATTTTCTTCGCAGATTTGCATTAACTGTTCTTGTAAGTTACCTCTGGTGAGGGCATCCAATGCACCAAAGGGTTCGTCTAATAGTAGTAGTTTAGGACGAATCGCTAGGGCGCGAGCGATCGCTACCCGTTGTTTTTGTCCCCCCGATAACATCCCCGGTTGTTTATCGGCGTGGGGACGTAACCCCACCATATCTATATGTTTTTCGACAATTGCCTTGCGTTCGCCTTCTGGCATTCCCTTCATAACTGAGTTTACAGCCAAGGCGATATTTTCTCGCACCGTCCGCCAAGGCAACAAGGAGTAGTTTTGGAACACCACCATCCGGTCGGGGCCTGGTCTAGTAATTCTCTGCCCTTCCAGCGTTACCACACCTTCAGATGGTAAATCCAACCCAGCAATCATATTTAATAATGTGGATTTACCGCAACCAGAGTGACCAATCAAAGAAACAAACTCACCTTTTTTAATTTGTAAGTCAATTCCTTTAAGGGCAATATATTTACCACCGCCAGTTAATTCAAATACCTTATCAATTTGGTCAACTGCAACAAATACGCTCATTTTCTTCGTTCCCCATGACTTCTGTTAGTTGATTAGCGGCTAGAGGTTAGAGGTTAGAGGTTATAGGTTAGAGGTTAGAGGTTAGAGGTTAGATATGGAAGGAAAGTCAGCAATTAGTAAACTTCTCTTCTCTAGTCCCTAGTCCCTAGTCTCTAGTCCCCAGTCCCTCTAATTACTTCTGTTCTGCTGGTAAAATCTTGTTTTGCAACCAAGCCATCAATTTATCGAGGAGTAAACCCACAACGCCGATATATACCAGAGCTAAAATTACCTCACTGACGTTGTTATTTTGATAAGCATCCCAGATAAAGAAGCCGATACCGACGATACCAGACATAACGATTTCTGCCGCAATAATCGCTAACCAAGCCAAACCGATCGCAATTCTCAATCCGGTGAAAATGTATGGTAAAGCGGCGGGAATGAGAATGTTAGTAAAGTATTCTTTACGGCTGAGTTGCAGCACTTTAGCAACGTTATTGTAGTCTTGGGGAATTTGAGTTACACCGACCGCAGTGTTGATTAAAATTGGCCAAATTGAGGTGATGAAAATTACGAATAATGCCGCAGGTTCGTTTTGTCTTAAAGCTGCCAAAGAGATAGGAACCCAAGCCAAAGGCGGGACAGTCCGTAATAGTTGGAAGATGGGGTCTAAAGCCTTGGACATGGTTTTATTAACGCCGATTAAAATGCCCAAGCCAATACCAACAACTGCGGCGAAACTGTAGCTAATTGCTACCCTTTGGAGACTAGCTAAAATTTGCCAAAATAGACCTTTATCTGTGCCGCCTTTGTCATAAAAGGGGTAGATAATTAATATCCAAGTGTCTTGAATTACTTCGATGGGGCTTGGAAGAGTAGCGTCTTCAGGCAAGCAAAATAATTGCCAAATTACTAGGAAAACAACAATGGCGATCGCAGGTGGTACTAGGTTAGGAAATTGCTTTTGGAGATTTCCTAAAAACCCATTATCCAATCTAGGGCTTCCTGCTCTTTTTTGGGCTAAAGTCATTGTAAATTATGCTCCTCAGATGACGATGATTGACTAACTGTGTGTGAGAAATCTGTTGCTAGATTGTAGCGATTCTCTAGCTTGATGAATGATAATTGATGACTGATGACTGATGACTGTTAATTCTTTTGTCTTCCAGATTCGATAAATCGCAGCTTTACTAAACGCTGACTTTCTTAATTTTGAGACTCTTTAAGTATGCTTCTGGATTTTCTGGATCAAATTTTTTGCCATCGAAAAACTCTTCTACACCACGAGATGTGCTGGTAGGAATATCAGCAATGCTGATTTCTTTAGCTGCTTCTTTCCAAATATCTTCCCGGTTGACTTTATCGATTAATGCTTTCGCTTTAGCCGCACCGTTGGTAATGTAATCTTTGGGCAAGAATCCCCAACGTACACTTTCAGTTATGAACCACAAATCATGACTCTTATAAGGATAAGATACACTACCTTTTTCATCTTTCCAATAGTAAGCCGCCATTGATTTATCATCTATTTTACGACCATCACCCATGTCATACTTGCCTGCGTATGGTTCTGCCAAAATTTCTGGATTACTGAGGTTGAAATAATTTCTCCCAGACAGAATTTGTGCAGCTTCTTTACGGTTGTCAAAATTATCTAACCATTGTTGCGCTTCCATGATACCTTTAAGTAGCGCTTTGGTAGCTTTGGGGTGCTTATCTACCCAGTCTGCTCTGATCGCTAAATATTCTTCGGGGTGGTTTTTCCACATCTCCGCAGTCAAGGCTGCCAAGAAGCCGATTTTATCTTTGACAATGCGGTAAGGCCAAGGATCACCTGTACTGAAAGCATCCATTGTCCCTGTTTTCATGTTCGCAACAGTTTGCGCCGCAGGTACAGTTAATAGCTTGATATCTGCATCAGGGTCAATACCACCAGCTGCTAACCAGTAGCGAATCCAGAAATCTTGGTTAACGCCTGGGAAGGTTTGGGCGGCGGTGAAGGGTGTGGGCGAAGATTTGAGTTTGGAGAATAAGGACTTAGCTCCTGCTAATTGTAAACTAATACCGCTACCTTGGTGTTTGCTGGCGATCGCAATTCCATTCCCTTGTGTGTTTAACTGCGCTAACACATACATGGGAATCTTTTGATTACCTTTGGTAATTATACCTTCGGTAATTAAATGTGGCATGGGCATTTGCCATTGACCACCATCAATCCCGCCACCAGCAGAACCAATTTCTACGTTATCTCTAGCAGAACCCCAAGAAGCTTGCTTGGAAAGTTCTACATTATCCATGCCATGCTTGCGAAAAAAGCCCTTTTCTTTGGCAATAATTAGAGGCGCTGACTCAACAATAGGGATATATCCCAATTTGACTGTATTAACTTCAGGCTTTTGTTCTGGGCTAATATCAGCGACAGGTGAACCTGTTGGCGCAGGTTGTGCGTTACCCGCAGTAGTTTCTGGTGGATTTCCTAAACAACCTTTGAGGAACACAGCACCCGCAGATGCTCCTGCGGTGACTATAAATTTACGCCGAGAAACGTTTCGCAAAAACTCTGTCATATTAGTCCCTTAAGTCGAATTTAAGTTTTTTTTTAAGCATGATGATTAATGCAAGCTAAACGAATGTTTCTTGCG
The DNA here is from genome assembly GCA_036704005.1 of Leptolyngbyaceae cyanobacterium. Taxonomy (GTDB): domain Bacteria; phylum Cyanobacteriota; class Cyanobacteriia; order Cyanobacteriales; family Nostocaceae; genus Trichormus. The sequence continues at coordinate 78,496 of DATNQO010000272.1, forward strand.
TTGCTCACACACTTTTTTACTATGCAAAGTAAGTCAATACCCGCTATTTTTCCAAGTAAATAGCTAGTATAATTACTGAGTTGATAAAAATAGCTTAATTGCTGGTCTTACTTGAGCTTCCTTTGGGGTCACTCACTGTATTGAAAATAAGTTTACAGGTTTTAATCGCAAAATGGTTAAATCACAATGCGATTTCTTAAATAAATATTAGATTGGTTATATAAGTAAAAATTTATCTTTCAACCAAAGAATAGGCAGTTTCATTCAATATATCGATGTTTCTAGATGGTAAGTATTTGTTTATAGAATGCTCTATCTGCTTTACATATATATAATGCCATTTTTCACAAAAACTATGGGTCATTATTAATGCAAACTATCATTTAAATCTATAGTTACAGTGGCGGATAGGAGATCAGCTTAAACTTTTATTTTCGAGCTTTGATTAACAAGGGAAGGGGGAAAAAATATACAATCACTTTGGGGAGCAGGGGAGGCAGTGCGTTGCGCGGGTTCCCCGCGTTGTAGCAACTGCCGTGGAGCAGGGGAGGGAGAATATAATCAGTTCCTCAGCTTTTACTCATTGAATAATTTAATTTCTGGAAGTCCCTACACCCCTACACCCCTACACCCTTGCCAAAGCCCTTGTTCTTTCATTTTCAAGAGTAAGCCCCAAGAAATTCACTCATAGCTTGCCTAGAACGATAGTATTGAGGGAAGAATCAATTAAGCCTGCTTATCAATGACTTTAGCGGAAACTTCCAATACTAAAAATCATCACAATCCTCTAATTGCCCTCAATTATGAACCAGCATTGCAAGCCTTGGGTAATGACTACTACGACGAGGTGACAGCAGCCGAATTTCCTCAACTCACCCTACGCTGGCGTAATGACGCAATCCTACCAAAACTGGGACTAGACCCGCAAACAGTCACAGATGAAGACTTTATTACAGCCTTTGGTCTATTCCAAGGACGTAAACCACTGTTAGCTCTACGTTACCACGGCTATCAATTTGGTGAGTATAACCCCAATTTAGGCGATGGTAGAGGCTTTTTGTATGGACAAGTGCGCGGTACTGATGGCGAGTTGTACGATTTTGGCACTAAAGGTTCTGGTAGAACACCCTACTCGCGTGGTGGCGATGGAATGCTGACTCTTAAGGGTGGTGTGCGGGAAGTTTTAGCCGCAGAAGCACTTCATCAGTTAGGTGTACGCACATCTCGCTGTCTCAGTATGATTGAAACTGGTTTAGCTTTGTGGCGGGGTGATGAACCTTCACCTACCCGTTCCTCGGTGATGGTGAGGATGAACAAGTCTCATATCCGCTTTGGCACTTTTGAACGTCTGCACTATATTCAACGTCCAGATTTAATTAAAAAGTTATTAGACCATGTAATTGATTATTATTATCAACATCTGGTTAATGAATCAGATAAGTACGCTTTATTTTATGCAGAGTTAGTTAAACGAGTAGCGGAACTTGTCGGCCAGTGGATGGCCGCAGGCTTTTGTCATGCAGTCCTCAATACTGACAATATGTCAATTACTGGCGAAAGCTTTGATTACGGCCCTTATGCGTTTATTCCTACTTATAATCCTTACTTTACAGCCGCATATTTTGATTATTACGGGCGTTACTGTTACATTCATCAACCAAGCATCTGTCAGTGGAATTTAGAAATGCTGCAAGTGCCATTAAGAGCAGTTATTGATCAAGCTGAGATGGAAGCGGGATTAGCTAAATTTAGTGACTATTGTCATGCAGAATACCGTTCTTTGATGTTGAAGAAACTGGGTTTTGAGCAATTGGATACCCCAGAAGCCGATGAGCTTTTAAGTCTCACTATTAAATTTTTACAAGAGAGTCAAGTCGGCTACCATCAGTTTTTCTACGAGATGGCGCGGACATTTTCCGTTAAATGGAGAGATGAGCCAGGATTAGTGTTAAGTAGTTCAGATATTGTTCCCCCATCAGGTACAGATGGTAATTTTGATAATTTGTGTGTACTTTACCATAAAATTCTCAATGATTTCGACCTGGAACAAATGGATGTAATTGCTCGAAATTTGGCTCATTACAACCCAAAAACTGCATTATTAAGACCAGTGATTGAGGAAGTTTGGGAACCAATTGTTCAGGAAGATAATTGGCAACCTTTTGATGAGCTAGTTAAGAGGATTCAATCTAGGAGCTAGTTACAGGGTTGCTCGATTTATAGCAGGTGACAGGTGACAGGTGACAGACATAAAAGCTGCTAGTTAGAAGGATTTTGTGATTTATCTATGTCCTAACTGTCTGGCTACTGCTATAGAAAGGCTAGCAGTTAAAGTTATATGGTGGGCAATGCCCACCCTACTAGCTACTAGCATGGACTAGTGCAAATGTTGGTAGAGATTTAGCTAAAATTAACCGCTAATCAATTGCGATGAGGAATATTAGAGATTTTATCTATTGCGTTTTTAATAGCAGTTGGTTTGCTATTTGCTTGATACATAATTAAAGATTTATAGTTTAAATTAAATTACTAGTAACCAAACAGTTATATAAATATTAAAGTTCAATAAGTTTTCATTGTGAATATACTCAATATAAACTACTATTTTTTTACAATTTTTTTGATTTTTTATGTATAAAATATTAAATTTGCATAATATTTAACACCTCAAGGGGTCTATCAACATTATCAAGTAAATATCCTGTTGCTTTTAGTATTTGTTATGACATACAACTAAAAGACTAGTGGTAAGTAATGGAGCTGGTGTCTCAGTGATGGAGGGCGATAAGTGAATAGGCAGCACAAATATCACCGATACTATTCAGTGAAATTATTTAGCGAGCGAAAATTGCTGCCGTTGCTGGTGGGGATTGTGATCCTAGCTGTTGTGGTGATGCTGTGGCTGAAGCTGAAGGCGGAAGAGCAAGTTAATATTCAACAACTGATTCAACAACAAGCGATCGCCACCAAAACCGAACTAGTAACACAACTTCATACTCGTGTTCTGTCTCTAGAACGGATGGTTCCACACTGGAGCATACATAATGCTAATTCACAAGTGCAATGGCAACAGGAAGTTATAGCCTATTTTAAAAATGACCAAGGCTATACAGCAGTGCAGTTGCTTGACTCATCATGGCGGGTGTTATGGACGGTTTCTTTAACAGACAACGAAGCAAGTCAAGCATCTTTACAACAGTCGGCTTGGATAACGCCCCATAAAAGCCATCAAACCACCTTCATCCACACAATTAACCTTGGCCAAGGTGAGCCAGTATTGTTAGTTTGTATACCGCAAATGATAGGGGATAAATTCGATGGTGCAATCTTAGGAGTTGTTTCCATTCAACAATTTTTTGATTCAGTTCTACATAAACCACAAGGTTACAAACTGAAAGTATTTGATGGCGAAGAGTTGATTTATAGCGAAGATACACAGTTAGCAACCTCACCATCCAGGCGACAGGAAGTAAAGATTAACTTTTATGGAGTTAATTGGCGATTGCAGATTTACCCCAGCCCAGAACTATTAGAGGATTTATTCTCACCTCTACCAACAGTGGTTTTAGTAGGCGGTATTATTAATGCTGGGGCAATCACCTTATTGATTTATTTTGCTCAAGCCACCAGATTCAGTAATCGTGAAATTCGCAGGATTAACAGAGAACTAGCCCAAAGAATCGAAGAACAAATGCAGATAGAAATCGCACTGCGTAACAGCGCCACCCATCTGCGAGAGTTGTTAGAAACAGTCAAAGTTATACCTTGGGAATTAGACTTAAGAACTTGGCGTTTTACCTATGTAGGCCCGCAAGTAGAAACCTTGCTGGGTTATCCTCTAGCCAAATGGTACGAACAAGACTTTTGGAGTAATCATCTGCATCCCCATGACCGGGATTGGTCAGTGAAGTTTTGCCAAGATGCTACAAGTAGACGACAAAACCACGAATTTGAATACCGGATGCTAGCAGCAGATGGCACAGTTGTATGGCTGCGAGATATTGTAAATGTAGTGCAAGTAGATGGAATCCCTGTGATGCTGCGGGGGTTTATGTTTGATATTACCGACCTCAAGCAAGTGGAAGAAACTTTGAGGTTGCGGGAGAGAGCGCTAGCCGCTTGTAGTAATGGTGTGATTATCGCTGATGCTCAACATCCTAATTATCCAGTGATTTATGTTAATTCTGCCTTTGAGCAGATGACAGGCTATGCAGCCACAGAGGTGATTGGGCAGAACAATTGTTTTCTCGAAAGCGCAGAGATGGAACCTAGTGCGATCGCTCAAATTAGATCCGCACTAGCAACAGGCAAAAACTGCCAATTAATTCTGCGTAACTATCGCAAAGATGGCAGTTGCTTTTGGAATCAGTTAAGTATATCGCCGATATATGATGACAATGGCAACCTCAGTCATTTTATTGGCATTCAAACCGATATTAGCGAACGCCAGCAAGCAGAAACTGCTCTGCGACGGCAAGCCCTGACCTTTGAAAATATTTATGATGGCGTGATTATCACTGACAATGAGGGACAAATTCTGGACTGGAATCCGGCGGCGGAGCGGATGTTTGGCTATAGTAAAAATGAGATTATTGGACAGAGTATCAGTATTCTACATAAACAAGGAAAAGATGCGGGATTAAAGAATACAATTTTGTCCGATATCGCTAACCAAGAGCGTTGGTCAGGGGAAATCACCTTTTTCCGTCAAGATGGTAGTGAAGGAATTAGTGAAACAACCGTAGTAGCTGTACAAGATGAAACAGGGCAAACTGTAGCCACAATTGGCGTGAATCGTGACATCACTGAACGTAAACAAGCTGAATTATTGCTCAGGCGCAGTGAAGAACGTTTTCAAGCATTCATGAATCACAGTCCTACACCTGCATGGATTACAGATGCTGATGGCACAATTATTTATTTCAGTGAAACTTACTTACGTACTTTTCAATTACCAACAAGAGAATTAATTGGTAAAAATATTTTTGATGTTTATGAAAGCGAATTTGCTCAAACCTTCCTAGAAACCATCCAAACGGTTGCGCGTACTCAGCAAGTGATGGAAGTTGTGGAACAGATTCCATGTGCTGATGGCACAGTGCGAGATTTTTTGGTTTATAAATTTCCTATCTCTAGTAAACCTGAGCAGTGTCTAATTGGTGGGATTGCGGTTGATATTACCGAACGCAAACAAGCGGAAGTTGCGCTCAGAAAAAGTGAAGAACGTTGGCAATTAGTGATTGAAGGCAATCAAGATGCTATTTGGGATTGGAACTTGATCACTAATGAAACTTTTCACTCGGCGCGGTGGGCGGAAATGGTCAAAGCAGCAAACTATGAATCTATTGGGAATCGCCAAGATTGCTTTAGCCGCATTCATCCCGATGATTTAAAACGGGTGATGGCGGTGAAAGAAGATTGCCTTTTGGGTAAAATCCCTAATTTTGTGGTGGAATATCGTTTGCGTTGTGACGATGGTAGCTATAAGTGGGTGCTGGTTCATGCGATCGCACAACGAGATGAGCAGGGTAATCCGGTGCGGATAGTCGGTTCCATCAAAGATATTACCGAACGGGTACAAGCGCAACAAGCCCTACAGCAACAATTACACCGCACCCTGTTACTAGAAAAAATCACCCAAAAAATTCGTCAGAGTCTGGATAGTCAAGAAATTTTTGAAACGGCGGCTACGCAAATCGGACAGGCTTTTGCGGTTGATCGCTGTTTAATCCATGCTTATATTCATCATCCCGACCCTTGTATTCCCCTAGTGGCGGAATATCATAGTGTTGCTGGTGATTGCTCAATGCAGACATGGGACTTTACCACGGCCAGCAATGCGTACATTTTACAGATGATGTCTCAAGATAAAGCGATCGCCTACCCTATGCTCAACGGCAACGCCCTCATTGAGCCTTTAGTACCAGCCGTTCCTAGTGGTTGTGGAATTGCGGTAAAGTCTATGTTAGCCGTCCGCACTTCTTACCAAGGAGAACCCAACGGAGCCATTTTTCTACATCAGTGTAACTATGTTCGACAGTGGACACCAGAGGAAATTGCCTTACTAGAAGCGGTAGCCGCACAATTAGGCATAGCTTTAGCCCAAGCCCAGTTGTTAGAACAAGAAACTCGGCAACGACAAGAACTCACCATCAAAAACTTTGCCCTAGAACAGGCCAAACGAGCCGCAGAAGCAGCAAATCGGGCAAAAAGCGAATTTTTAGCCATGATGAGCCACGAAATCCGCACCCCGATGAACGCTGTCATCGGCATGACGGAACTACTATTAGAAACTGACTTGACATCCCAACAGCGCGACTTTGTGGAAACGGTTCTAACTAGTAGCGATGCTTTGTTGAGTATTATTAACGACATTTTAGATTTCTCCAAAATTGAATCTGGTAAGTTAGAACTAGAAAAAGCACCTTTTGAGGTGAGAACTTGTGTAGAACAAGTTATCGACCTTTTAGCCGCTAAAGCTGCCCAAAAAGATGTTGAATTAGCTTGCGTTATCCATCCTCAAGTGCCAGCCCAAATCCTTGGTGATGTCACTCGTCTACGGCAAATATTGACAAATCTCCTGAATAATGCAATTAAATTTACCCCGGAAGGAGAAGTTGTCATTTCCGTGTATAGCCAGTCATCCCCCAGCCAAAAAGCCAAAAACTGCTGCGAACTACTCTTTACCATCAAAGACACAGGCATTGGTATTGCCCCGGAAGTCATGCAACGATTATTTCAACCATTTGTTCAAGCCGATGCCTCAATGACGCGCAAATATGGCGGGACTGGACTAGGACTGGTGATTAGTAAAAGATTGGGCGAGATGATGGGGGGCAATCTTTGGGTAGAAAGTCGCGGCTGTATCGGTGGTAATCCTCCTGTTGGGTGGGAAGCTAAAAACTCCCTCTCATCCACTGCTGAGGCTACGGGTTCTACCTTTTATTTTTCTGTGACTGTGCCAGTACTTACTTGTTCAGACTTAGAAACTGCTATGAGTTCTCCAGTCCCGCTAATCGGTAAGCGATTATTAATTGTCGATGATCATCCTACCAATGGTCAGATTTGGAGATTACAAGCCGAGCTTTGGCAGATGGAAACTTACACAGTCCCATCTGGCGCTGAAGCTTTAGCTGTAATTGATCAAGGAATAGCTTTTGATGTTGCCATTCTAGATGTGCAGAATCCAGAAATGGGCGGTCTTACCTTAGCACGCCAGATTCATCAGCGTCCTAATTATCAAAACTTACCCTTGGTAATTTTAACTTCTTGGGGTAAACCAGACCCCGACTTGAGTAATATTAAATTTGCTACCTGTCTGAGTAAACCAATTAAACAGTCCCAACTCTATGATGTTTTAACTGCTACTTTAAAGAGTCAAGCAATTCGCCCCAGCACCCCTACTACTGATTCACCACAGATCAATTCTTCTTTGGCACAAAAACTACCTCTAAGGATTTTGCTAGCAGAAGATATAGTTGTGAATCAGAAGGTTGCCCTACTGATGCTAAAAAAATTGGGTTATCAAGCAGATGTAGTGGCTAATGGGCTGGAAGTATTAGCAGCTCTGCAACGTCAAGCCTATGATCTAGTGCTGATGGATGTGAATATGCCGGAAATGGATGGATTAAAAGCCAGTCAAATCATTTGTCAAACCTGGAGTCCTAGCTCCCGTCCATATATTATCGCCATGACAGCTAATGCCATGCGGGGCGATCGCCAAGCTTGTTTAGCTGCTGGTATGGATGACTACCTCAGTAAACCCCTGCAAATAGAAGAGTTAGCCAAGGCACTGAGTAAATGCCAGCGCTCCAGTAGTAATACAGATAAAAGCCTGCAACCAAGCAGTAGCCAAAATCCAACTGTCACAGAGAGTAATAATTTAAAATCTGTGACAGTTGATACGAAAACTTTACAAGCATTACGGCATATGTTAGGAGAGAACCCGGTAGCATTTGCTGAATTAATCAACTGTTACCTGACTGAATCGCCTAAATTAATCAAGGATATAAATGTAGCAATTGCGGCTGGAGATGCTCAGGCTCTATGGAAAACAGCACACAAGTTTAAATCTAGCAGTGGCTCAGTTGGGGCAGTTTTTTTAGCACAACTGTGCAAACAACTAGAAACCAAAGGACGCAGTAGCAATTTAAACGGTTGCACGGAACTAGGCTCACAATTACGTCAAGAGTATGAACTAGTTCAAAAAGCTTTGCACAAAGAAATGAACAAGGAGACATCATGAACACGACGATTTCAGAAAATCAATCTCTAGTCCTCATTGTTGATGATGAACCCTTCATCCGAGCGCAACTGCGTCTGTCTCTACAACGTGAAGGTTATCGCACATTCGAGGCGGAAAATGGTCGAGAGGCTTTGACGCTTTTCCAACAGTTGCAACCTGATATTGTACTGCTGGATGCTATCATGCCTGATCTTGATGGATTTGATTGTTGCACCCAATTACAGTCACTAGAAAACGGCTCTTCCACTCCAGTGTTAATGATTACGGGACTGGAGGATCAAGAATCAGTTGATCGGGCTTTTGAGGTGGGAGCAGTTGATTATGTGACTAAACCAATTCATTGGCCTGTGTTGCGTCAACGAGTTAAACGTTTAATTCAGCAATCCCATCTCCAACAAAAGCTAGAAGCTGCTAACAAAGAATTGCAACGCTTGGTAACGATTGATGACTTAACTCAAATAGCTAATCGTCGCAGGTTTGAAGAATATTGCGCTCAAGAGTGGCAGCGTATGGCACGAAATCAACTACCATTATCTTTGATCCTTTGCGATGTCGATTTTTTTAAAGCTTACAACGATACTTATGGGCATCGAGCAGGCGATCGCTGTTTACAATTGGTAGCAAAGGCTATCCAACAGACTGTGAATCGTCCAGGTGATGTGGTGGCTCGTTATGGTGGTGAGGAATTTGCCGTTATTTTACCCACAACATATGCTGACGGAGCTATTCATGTAGCTGCTAGAATTTGCGAGGCTGTGCGAGAACTGGCTATTCCCCATCATACCTCTCAAGCTAATACTTGTGTGACAGTTAGTGCTGGGGTAGCAACAGAAATTCCTGTACCAAGTTCTGATTTTCAAGAAATTATTGACGCAGCCGATCGCGCATTATATCAAGCCAAAACCAAAGGACGCGATCGCTATCAACAATACGTTCAACAGTTATCATCGCCTGTTTATATTTTAAATTCTCAGCATCGGTTGGTATGAGGGGACTGGGGATTGGGGACTGGGGACTGGGGATAGGTTAGAGTTGAGAAAATATATTTTTCTTGATTACCAATTACCAATTACCAATTACCAATTACGGCTTATAGACTTTCCCCAATGAATGATCAGGATTAATTTCTATGACTAAATCTACTATTTGTGGTGATTGAGATAAAGGTTTAATAAATAATTCTGGATGTAGCGATCGCCAAAAATAGTTGACAAACTCTTCTATTTGTGTATCTGTCATCCCTGATTTACCAGCAGCGATCATTTTTTGTTCGGCTTGTTTGCGCCACTCTAGGGAACAACGGTAATCCGTCGGATATAACAAAATTAAACTGTCTAATTTCTCCCATAATGGTAAATATTCAGTTAGCCGATGATTCATGTCACGGGCGAAGGCTTTATCTTCATCAGTCACTATTGGCGGTGGGGCGCAATTAAATAGGCTCTGATCAACTGGACGCACACCCACAAACCATCCTTCAAAAATGACAATATCCACTCCGGCGATGATATCTGGACTAGTGCGATCGCCTGCACCAGCATGAGCTGATTTATCAAAGCGGGGAACAGTTACCGGGGCTTTTCCTTGGCGGATTTGTGCGAGTACATCTAAGCCTAAGTCAATATCATGGGTTCCCGGTGGGCCACGCCAGATTAAGCGGGGATCTTGTTGTAATAATGCTAGGCGATCGCTATAAGTTTTATACAAGTCGTCTAACGATAGGCTCAAGGTACGGTAGCCTAATTGCTGGAGAATTAGTCCCAGCACTAGGGACATTGTAGTTTTACCCGTTCCTTGACTCCCCAAAATTCCTTGCACGAAGGGACGTTTTAATTGTTGATGTTGTGCTGCTATCTTCATCCCCAGAGGTAGCCACAAGTCCCACAACACGGGTAACATTTTTTCAGGGAAGATATGTAGATTTGTCTGGCAGAATTGATTAAAAGTGGGTAGCACAGACTGGAAAAGATGCGATCGCTCTCGCATCACTTCCTCAACATTTGCCGACGTGATCCCAAAAGCCTTAGCCCTTGATGTATCCGCTAAAGCTGCTGCTTGTGCTTTCTGCTGGTCTTCACTCACCTGTAATCCTCTCCATTTAAGATCCCAGCTTAAAGGCTTCAATAAACAGGCTATAGGTAAAACCGACTTTGAGAATATTGAGTGATTCTACTAAAAGCGATCGCCTAGCAAAAAAATTTCTCTGGTAAAATATTCTACTAGTAACCTCAGTCAAGAATACTAAAAAGGCCGCGATCACAATGTCTAATTCAGCCTTTTGACCTGCTGTGGTAGAAACTGCTGTACCTAGAAAAGTTCCGAATAGAAAACTCAGTAATATTAGCGACAACCGCCGCCAAGGATTTAAGAACCATTGCCCTAACTGCCTAGCAATGGTATCGAATAAGTTGTTAAGCCGAGTGTTTTGCATTAGTGAGGTTTTGGGAAATCATTGGCACTCAGAAATCCTGTATCATATCAGATAAAATACTAGCAGAACATTTACACCCCTATATCCTCGTCCAAACCCTTGGTTTTTCGTTTTCAAGCGTAAATCCTCACAGGCAAAGGTAAAGACAGGGAATATTAACAAATGTAAACAATTTACTATCGCTCAAAATGAGGTTTTAAGGGAGAACACATTGTGCTTCAAACTACTTAGTCTCCGAAAAAAATGATCGCGCTAACACGCATGAATACAAAAAATCAGTATTATACAATACCATTTATTGACTAAAGATTGTACGTTACTTTCACTATAATTCAAGTTTTGAAGCACTGATTAGCTAATAAGTCAAGTAATTATTCATGCTTTCAGTTTTTGGTAAAAATGACATCTACACTACATCCATAAGCCAATTTCTACAGAAGTATCTACCCAAGGAATAGGTAATTTTCTTTGATTATCTATAGTGATAATAGGCTAGTATTTGGTCAAGTCTACAAAAATAATTATTTCTAATATCAATATGAAATCTCCAGTCTATCGTCACGCTGCGGTGACAGCTTGCGCCTTGGGGCTGCTGGGGCTACTAGCAGGTTGTTGGGGAATGACAGTATCATTTGAAACAACAAGTTCAAATACGCCTTCAGATATATCTACTGATGCTCCTAACTCAGAAAATAATTCGGCACTAGCGGCTAACTCTACTGAAGTTACAAATACAACACCAACACCGACAGACTCAATAGTACATAAAGACAACCAAACAAATTCCATCCTGGCTGCGCGTCATTCTTCCGCCGACAAAACCAGGCTTCCAGGGAAATTGCGGATGAGCAATCAAACAAATCAACCTGTGCGGTTGGCTTTATTGGCTCGGCAAACAGACAATAAAGGCTTGACTGGTAAAGAAGCTGAAATTCCAGCACATTGGGATTTTGATCCCCAAGAAGGCAGTACAAAAGGCTTAATTCTCTCCCTACCCATTGGCAACTTGAAGCTAGAAAAAGGAGATATTTTAGTAGCCTTTGCTCAAGACGGTTCCCGACGCTATTGGGGGCCTTATGTGGTGGGAGAAACATCGCAACCCACTTGGAACTCCCAAAGCCAAGAATGGGCGTTGGTGATTAGTGAATAGTCAACAGTCAATAGTCAACAGTCAATAGTCAACAGAAAAAAGTACAAATACTCAAGAACAAAACATAGTCCCGTAACGACTTATGATTAGTGCAACAAGTAAAAAGTTAGTAGTTCACAGTCAAAGAACATAACTCTTGACTAATGACTAATGACTAATGACTATTGACTATTGACTATTGACAAATGAGGTTAAAATTGAGCGTTCCTAACGCTGTTGAGCGATGGTTCAGTGATGTAGTAAAGCGTCCAGCCCTTGCTGTGACTGTCTCAATTCTGTGGTTGATTCTAATTGGTTGGATAGGCTATGGATGGCATTTAGGCAGTATTGGCTTGGTTGACGAAACAGAGCCACTATTTGCTGAAGCTTCCCGGCAAATGCTAGTAACGGGTGATTGGATTACGCCATTTTTCAATGGTCAAACTCGTTTTGATAAGCCTGCTCTACTTTATTGGTGTCAAGCGATCGCCTATGCTGTGTTTGGGGTGAATGAGTGGGCGGTACGTCTTCCCTCAGCCTTAGCAGCAATGGGATTGGTGGCTTTAGGTTTTTACACTGTACAGTGGTCTTTAGCTAAAAAAGATGAGTTAGAGCAAGTCACCTTGCCAACTCGCCGTTACTTAACAGCTGCTGTAGCCGCAGGTGTAATGGCGCTCAATCCCCAAATGATTGTCTGGGGAAGAACCGGCGTTTCCGATATGTTGCTAACTGGCTGCATGGCCTCAGCCCTATTATGCTTTTTTCTAGGGTATGCAGCAACCGGGCAGGAGGCAGAAGAGGCAAGGGAGCAGGGAGAGGGGGGCAAGGGAGAGGATTTTCCCCCCCTGCCCCCTGCACCCTGCCCCACTGCTTGTTTCTCTTCCCCATCTCCCCCCACTCCCTCATCTCCCCCATCTCTCCCCAATCCCCGATCCCCATTCCCCAACAAATGGTATTTAGCTTGTTACGTGTTAACGGCTGCGGCAATTTTGACTAAGGGGCCAGTGGGTATTGTTGTACCTGGGATGATTATTTTAGCGTTTTTGCTGTACTTGGGGCAGTTGCGAACGGTGCTAAGGGAAATGCGCCTGTTTTTAGGGATATTAATTATCCTGGGTTTATCTGTTCCCTGGTATGTGCTGGTGATTTGGCGCAATGGTTGGAATTTTATTAATTCGTTTTTTGGCTACCACAATGTAGAGCGTTTTACAGAAGTCGTGAACGGTCACTCAGCTCCGTGGTATTTCTATTTTGTGGTGGTGCTGCTATTTTTTGCCCCATACTCAATTTACTTACCTTTAGCAATTTTTAGGCTGAAGTTTTGGCAGCGATCGCACTGGCGCAAACAAGAACGCTCTCAGCAATTAGGTTTATTTGCCTGCATTTGGTTTATTTGCATTTTTAGCTTTTTTACCATCGCCGTTACCAAACTACCCAGCTATGTCTTGCCTTTAATACCAGCCGCCGCTATTTTAATAGCATTGTTGTGGAGTGATTTGTTTCCCGGTGGTGAACAGACAAGCAAGATATCTATTAGTTACCCGGCTTCCCTTTTACAGATTAGTAGTTGGGTAAATGTCATATTTTTGAGCGCCTTGGCAGTAGCATCATTTCATATATATGAATTGTTGGGTAATGATGATGCTGCGCCAGAGTTTCGCGAAAATTTACAAGATGCTGGATTATCAACCATCTCCGGTTGGCTTTGGCTGATAGTGGCAATTTTTATTGCTGGGTTAATTTTGCGTCGCTATTGGCATTCTATTATCGGCGTTAATTTGTTGGGGTTTGTAGTCTTTTTGATTTTTGCTGTTATGCCAGCTATGTTTTTAATGGATCAAGAACGTCAATTACCATTAAGACAATTATCTGCTGTGATCGCCCAAGTACAACAACCAACAGAAGAAATAATGATGGTTGGTTTCAAAAAGCCAACTGTAGTTTTTTACAGTCACAAACAAGTAAATTTTGTTAACACAACTCAAGAAGGTTTAGAACATATCCGCAATTTGGCGAGTCAAGAAAATAAGCCGTCTTCACTGTTACTTGTGACTATCAAGAAAAACTTTTTCAAAATGGACTTATCACCGGATAATTACGAAAATATACATATTAAAGGTGCTTACCAGTTGACCCGCATTAATTTTAAAAAGATGAAGCAGGATAAAGTCAAATTATCCTAAATTACACATATCTTATACCTTGCACCATTACCTTCCACTCAAAAATGTGAGCTTGAAATCCTTATAATTTCGTAGGGTGGGCATTGCCCACCAGCCACTTATTGAGAAGGTGCAAGATATCAGGCTCTAAAAATGTTATCCAAGCAATTACTTGCTTATACACCAGATGAGCTTGAGCAGGCAAAAAATAATAATGTGTTAATAGAGGTGATTTGTAATGCGGAAGAAGAAATCAGCAATTCTTGAAGCAGTTCATGAGACAGCGAAAGACCTACACAAAGCTGGGCTAATGAATCAAACTACGTTGCGTGAATTTGAACACTTATGTTTACCTCCTATTGAGCCTTTAGAACCATTACAAATTAAAGAAATACGGGAATCATCTCAAGTAAGCCAAGCTGTTTTGCACGTATTTTGAATATAAGTCCTTCAACAGTTCAAAAATGGGAAATAGGACAAAAGCGCCCTAGTGGAGCATCTCTTAAGCTACTGCACTTGGTAAAAAATCGTGGGTTAAGCAGTGTGCTGTATTGAAATTTTTGGCTGGTTAAATAAAAACTCAGTTGAGTATTTTCGCTGTGAAATAATTTAGACTGCGTTTCATAATTCAATCCCTATTTTTCCTAAAATTGTTGGCATTGCTACTTTTAGCACCTCCACTAAACCAGTTCTTTTATGATGTTCACAGAGATTTTTTAATAAATGTTTTTGTACTTCAGTATATGGTGATTCTTTTATATATCCTTCCAATAGTTTTGTATGCAAATCAACCACAACCTTTATATGTTGCAGCACCCAAAATTCTTTTGAATACATCTCAGCTAAATCGGATGATTTTCTCTGCCATAAACAAATTATACCCTCGTTTGTCAATGCGCTATCTTCATCCAAACTACATAGCTCATCTGCCATATGTTCGATACGATAAGTAAACTCATTACGGTCATCTGAATGAAATGTTTTATCATCATCACTTTCGTTAAAGCAACGAACATCTGGATATAAAATGTTAATTTTGGACTCCCAACTGTTAAAAACTCCATAATACCAATTTGCTCTGTGTTCATGCTCTTTGCCTGCATACTTTTTTTTAACATAAATATAGGTTTCATCTGTTTTATTAATAACTAACCAAACTTCTCTTCTAGCTGGTTCTAGAACTTGTTCTATATTTTGATGCTCATGGCTTGATGATACATGGCTTTCCGTATCTCTACCATTGGCTTTTAATACTCTTAATATTTCATTTTCTACTTTTTCATTAATTTCATTATTTTTATTTATCATTTTTTTATCCTTATGTAGTTTTGGCAAATCTGCTAAAGTATACTTCCCTTTAAAATGTGCAGATAAAAAAGACCCATAAGAAAAGTAAATAGCATAATAATACATTTGGTTAGCTTGAGCAATCAAATAAGAGTTTCTTCGTAATAGTATGCCAGCAAAAAACCACTGCCAAGCATTTAACATTTGGAGAAAACTAACTGAAAATGACCATTTTTTATAAATATAAATTTTTTCTTGCTCATAAACTTTATTTGCTTCTTTTGGATTTTCGCCCAATAATTTAAGTTCCTTTATCTGAATAGCCAGTCCGTCATTATATAAGTTGTAATATCCTCCAATTTTATTAAAATCAATTAGTAAATCTTTAAATGAAAAAGTTGTTTCTCTGCCGTCGTTAGACATTGGTTTATTATTTTAATTTCAACAAATATTTAAAATATAAATCTTACTGTCGATTAGTTTATGTGAATTGAAATATAAATTAATGGAATTTTAATTTGTTTATTATAAATTTTGAGTGTGTTTCGCTGGCTTAATTCTTGCCGTATATAATCTGGTGTATCCATGTCGTCACAATACCCTTTCCCGCCTAATTAGGGATCACTGATTTTTGGCTAATGGTGAAAATGCTCTCTAAATCTCTACTCGTTCATAACCTTTTCCCTACCTATGGACAGTTGACTATGTAGTATGGACTATAGAATATGGACTAATGACTAATGACTATCAAATCAAGAATGTTTTGTTTGCTCGCGCTCGTTTAGGAGAGGGGCCTGTATGGGACTCGACTCATCAATGGTTATATTGGGTTGATATTTATAACCATCGGGTAAACAGATTTAATCCTGTGACTGGGGAGAATTTGTATTTTGATGTGGGAGATGTGGTTGGTGCGATCGCCATAGTTGACACAAATCGCTTGATTATGGCGCTACGTCACAGTTTGGCGTTTCTCAACCTGGATACAGGTGAGGTAATACCAATTATCCAAATCGAAGCCGATAAGCCAGGTAATCGCTTTAATGATGGTAAGTGCGATCGCCAAGGGCGTTTTTGGTTCGGTTCGATGTCTCCTACTGAAACTCAGGCTAGCCTTTATCGTTACGATCCTGATGGTTCTTTACACTTGATGGAGACAGGATTGACGATTTCTAATGGATTAGGCTGGAGTCCTAATCAAACGACATTTTATTTAACTGATTCCCCTGACCAGAAAATTTATGCTTATAACTTTGATGCGGTGACGGGTAAAATTAGCGATCGCCGCCTATTTGTTGATTTAACTGGTGAATCTTTCTATCCTGATGGCATGACGATAGATACTCACGGTAATATCTGGTCAGCGATGTGGGATGGCTGGTGTGTAATTTGCTTTAATCCCAAGGGTGAGGAAATCTCACGCATAAACCTACCAATACAGCGTCCCACTAGTTGCACCTTCGGCGGTGAAGATTTGCGGACACTATATATTACTAGCGCTTCTGTAGGACTAAGTGAGGAAGAGATAGAAAAAAGTTTCTACTCTGGTGATTTGTTTGCGGTTGAGACTAACGTAGTCGGATTACCTACCTAATTGGTAATTGGTAATTGGTAATTGGTAATTGGTAATTGGTAATTGGTAATTGGTAATTGGTAATTGGTAATTGGTAATTGGTAAT
>DATNQO010000273.1:0-55792 GCA_036704005.1 Leptolyngbyaceae cyanobacterium
CCCCACTCCCCCCACTCCCCCATCTCATATTGCAGCCATCTCCCCCCAACCCATCGACCCCAACACCATCGGTCAACCAAGGGGAAGGTTAGCCATTATTGGGACTGGCCCCGGCGGTTCAAAATGGATGTCGCCGGAAGTCAAGGAAATACTCACCTCAGCCACTGACTTAGTAGGTTACAAAACTTATTTAGATTTAGTTGGTTCTCTGGCTGATGGTAAGCAACGTCATGAGTCAGACAACCGCGAAGAAATTGCACGGGCGATGATGGCGCTTGATTTAGCTGCGACTGGGCGATATGTGGCTGTAGTTTCTTCTGGTGATCCTGGTATCTATGCAATGGCGGCAGCTGTGTTTGAAGTGCTTGATTATCATCATAAACCAGAATGGGATAGTATTGATATTTATGTTGCACCAGGAATTTCTGCCATGCAAGCCGCCGCAGCTACCATTGGCGCACCCTTGGGACATGATTTTTGTGCAATATCTTTGTCTGATATTTTAAAACCTTGGTCAATTATTGAACAACGCATTGCCGCAGCAGCCCAAGCAGATTTTGTCATTGCTTTTTATAATCCTGTTTCTCGCGATCGCACTTGGCAATTAACAGAAGCTAGAAACATATTATTGCGATATAGAAAACCTAGCACTCCGGTAGTGTTGGCAAGAAATGTTACTAGACCGGGACAAACTATTAAAGTAATCACTCTTGAGGAGTTAGCAGCCGATAGCGCCGATATGCGGACGGTAATTCTTATCGGTTCTACACAAACCCGGACTATTGAACGTAGTGATGGTAGTATTTCGGTTTATACGCCCCGGCGATATAACTAGGATTTCCATTTACAGCAGGGAACAGGCTTGAAAGTCTTTTGGTACATAACTTTCTGGATAAAAGTTGTACCTCATTTACCTGCAATCTGCTGTAATTCATGAAGTTAATTAGTGATTGTTTTTTACTCAGATGAAAAACATCATATTTGAGAACAAAGTAAAACCCCAGAACTGGGAATTTCTGGGGCTGTTAACCTGACCACCTCTATTGTTATACTGTAAAAAATATGATGATAAATCAAGCTCTGTAGACCTAAAGATAGGATTTGTGTCTATAAAATAGTTGAGATTTTAATGATTTCTTGCTAAAATATCCTTTGTTTTAAATCGCTATTTAAGAATAAATAAATTTGCTACTTGTGAATAATTGGTAATTGTAATAAAAATCCAGTCTTATGTGATTAAGATTGCAATTATCAAGATTTAATTCAATAAATTATGTCTAAAATCATGAGCTATTAGGATTGATTTATTAATTGAAATCAGCAAGAATAAAACAATCATGATCCAACATGATTGTAGCCGATTACAGTGACAGAAAGCCTCATAAATGTCTGCATATGCAGGCATTTTTTATTGTGGGGAGGGGACAGGGGATAGGTTAGAGACTTATAGATGATTTTGGTTTAGGGGGTTAAGCTGACATCTGCTTGCTCGATGGCGATCGCATTCCACCCAGCTTAGGCGATCGCTAGATGATACAGTTTCCTGAGAATCCGGTAATCTAAGTAAGTCGCGGTGAATATTTAGTTTTGGGCAACATAATCTCCTGATGGACAATCAGTAGCAGTGTAGGATTTAATCGGATTATTCTGAGTTGTCAGAATTTATTTCCAAGGAAACCCATGAACAGATTTATCTTCGCTTTAATTTCTAGCCCCGTTTTAATAGCCTCTATGCTATCTACGACCGTTATGGTCAATCACGCACAAGCACTTGAGCCAGAAGTCAAAAACACAGATAAGCTAACCTGTATCAGAAATAAACATAAGGTAGGATTGGTCTGTATGAGAGCTTCGGTTTTAGCTCAAGTGCCTAACTATCAGCAAGAAGTGGAGTTTTCTCAAGAAGATGCTCCGATGTTAGAGTTCAATGATGCAGAAAGCGATGTGGCAATTCAATTGTTTGGTTGTGACTGTCCCGCTTGCATTAATTCTTTACGTCAGATGCGCGGTGTAACTCCCTTGGTGTACTAAAGTTGACAGTTGACAGTTGACAGTTGACAGTTATAAGTTGTTAGGTTATTTCCACTGTTCACTGTCCACTGTTCACTGTTTTAATGACAACCAGCCCATGTTATCCATCTGTGGGAGATACCTAAACGCAACACTCTGCCAGTGATTTCTTGTTCTGTAATCATAGCTTCTAAGAAATCTGCACCTTTTAATTCGGCTTCTATCACATTGCTACCAATCAAATTGGCTTGTTTGAGATTAGCACGACTCAAATCAGCACCGCTCATTTCCGCTTCGCTGAGATTGGCATGAAATAGGTTTGCCAGAATTAATGTAGCAGTGCGTAAATCAGCCCGGCTGAGATTACTATCTTTCAGGTTGGCTCTAATTAAATCTGCACCTATCAAGTTTACTTCACTTAAGTTGGCATCACTTAAGTTAGCTCCACTTAAGTCTGCATCAGTTAAATTGGCACGGCTGAAATTACAACCAATTAAATTTGCTTGACTCAGGTTGGCTCCACTTAAATCTGCTTCGGTAAAGTTAGCACCACTCAAATCAACGGCGTAAAGGTTAGCTTGATGCAGATTTGCTCTATGAAATTCTCTCTCTCCTAGTGCATATAACTCTAGGAGTTTATTGGCATCCATAATGACACCTCTCCATGTTTGTGTGTAAGCAAGTTTATTTTTGAGTTAACACTAACCACACCACAATAAAAATAATTGGTTGAGTTGCCAGCTAGTGGAATTTGAGAAAAAGGTTGTAATTTTATTGTGATGGAATTTTCAGTATTCTGCACTAATACTTAATGGAAATACATTTTAGGGGATAGGGGACGGTTTTATAAGGAACCACAGCACAAAGACACAGAGGGTTTTGAGGAGAGTGATAAATATGAGAGTTCTAATCTCAAGGTAAAAACCTAAAATGAGATGAGCAATCCCGTGAAAAGTTAAAATGCGATGAGTAATTCCCGTGTTTTGTGCCTCGGCGAAGTTTTATTTGATTGTTTGGCTGATCAATTAGGCTTAAAGCTGGAGGAGGTGAAGTCTTGGACTCCTTACCCTGGTGGTGCGCCGGCTAATGTGGCCTGTGCTTTGGTGAAGTTGGGAACCCCAGCCGGATTTATTGGTGCTGTTGGTGAAGATGAGCCAGGAAATGCGCTCGTTAAGCTTTTACAAGAGGTAGGCGTGGAGACAAAGGGTGTACAACGTCATCCTACTGCGCCAACAAGGCAAGTTTATGTGGTGCGGGATGAAGCCGGCGATCGCAATTTTGCTGGTTTCGGTGAGTATGACACCTCAGAATTTGCTGATACTCGTTTACAAGCTAAGGAAATACCAGAGTCACTGTTTCAAGATGCGGATTTCCTCATATTGGGTACTTTGGAATTAGCCTACCCGGAGAGCGAAAAGGCGATTTACCGCGCTTTGGAACTGGCTGAACAGTACGATCTGAAGATTGTGCTGGATGTCAACTGGCGACCAGTATTTTGGCAAGATGAAAATATCGCTCGGCAAAAAATTCAAGAAACTTTCCGGCGCATCGATTTTCTCAAGCTGGCTAAGGAAGAAGCCCAATGGCTATTTGGTACAACAGACCCAGGTGCTATTACTTACCGTTTAGGCTCAATTGAGGGAGTCTTAGTAACTGACGGGGAAAATGGTTGTGCCTATTGTTT
This sequence comes from Leptolyngbyaceae cyanobacterium, assembly GCA_036704005.1. GTDB lineage: Bacteria > Cyanobacteriota > Cyanobacteriia > Cyanobacteriales > Nostocaceae > Trichormus. Next base: position 3,695 of record DATNQO010000273.1, read on the forward strand.
AGGTGAAAATGAAGGCAAAATACCCGCTTTTCATGTCCCTGTAGTAGATACCACTGGCGCAGGAGATAGTTTTCTGGCAGGATTTATTCACCAATTAAGTAAACATGGTATTCACAGCTTGAACTATGGCGAGACAGCAAAAAGCATTGTTACCTATGCGAGTGCTGTAGGAGCGCTGACTACCATTAAACCAGGTGCGATCGCTTCTCAACCCACAGTTGCGGAAGTGGAAGCTTTTCTTCAATCTCATTAAGTTGAGGGACTGGGGACTGGGGACTGGGGGGAGTGGGGGGAGAGAGAAGAATTTAAACCTTTTCCCCTTTCCCCCTTCCCCCTTCCCCAGGGTGGTTTCATACAATCAGAGAAAAAAACTCGTTTGTTTCAAAGCCTCTCCCCCCGTGGGGGAGAGGTTTGGAGAGAGGGCAAAATCTCTGCTACAACACCAGAAATTAGAACTTATAAATTTTTCTTTTTCTGTATGAAACCACCCTGCTTCCCCTTTCCCTCTTCCTAATAACTTTTCTTCGGCAAAGTAACAATAAAAGTTGCGCCTTTGCCAATTCCTGGGCTTTGGGCTTGGACTGTACCACCGTGTAGTTCTACTAGGTGACGCACTAATCCTAATCCTAAGCCGAGTCCGCCGTGCGATCGCGTGCTGGAACCATCGGCTTGACGGAAGCGTTCAAAGACGTAAGGGAGAAATTCGGGGGATATTCCTAATCCTGTGTCGATAACGCAAATTTGGACGCAGTTCTTTAGGCTTTGTAATTTTATGGTTACTTTACCGCCTGCGGATGTAAATTTGACGGCATTGGCAACTAAATTCCAGATGATTTGTTGTATTCTGTTGGTATCACCCATAACTACCCCGATGCTGGGGTCGAATTGGTATACTAAATGAATATCTTTGGCTTGGGCGGCTAATCTGAGGTTATCAATTGTTGCTTCGATAACTGATATCAGTTCTACTGGTTGAGTATTTAGGTTCAGTTTCCCGCGAATAATTTGTGAGACATCTAAAATATCTTCAATCAGTTGTGCTAGGGACTTACTATTACGCTCGATTGTTTCTAATGCTAGGGCGGTGGTATTGCTATTAAAGGAGCGGCTTTTTAGTAGCTGTGTCCAACCGAGTATGGCGTTGAGGGGGGTACGCAGTTCGTGGGAGAGTGTACCGAGAAACTCGTCTTTGATGCGGTTGGCGGCTTCTGCGGCGCTGCGGGCTGCTTGTTCGCGGGCTAGGAGTTGTTCGCGTTCTTGTTCTACTTGTTTGCGATCGCTAATATCAATCATAAACCCATGCAGCTGGCGGGGCTTTTCTCCATCCCTCACCACATTCACGATGTCATACAGCCAAACAACTCTGCCATCCGCCGACAACATTCTATACTCAAATTCGTAGTTATCCACTAACAACGAGGATTCATAGCAATATTCCACCGCCCACTCCCGATCCTCTGGATGAATGTGTTCATACCAAAAATTATCGGTGTACCAGTCCTTGTCAGGATAGCCGAGAATCTCGATACTTTGCGGCCCGACATAAGTAAAATTTCCTGTACAAGCATCGACTTCCCAAGGAATTACACGTACTTTTTCTGTTAGTGTCCGTAATCTAGCCTCGCTTTCCTTCAGGGCTTTTTCTGCTTGTTTTTGTTCGGTAATATTTGTAACTAAAGCGACAAAACCCTCTACTTGTGCAGATTGATTGAATCGGGGAACGTAGGTAATTTTAAAATCTTGAATTATACCATGTTTATCACGAACTTGAGTTTCAAAAGTGATTTTTTCTCCTGACATGACGATTTTTATATAAGGCAAAATATGCTGATAAACAGATTCGCCTAGAATTTCTTTGATATGCTTGCCATAAGTTTCTGATGCAGAAAATCCAAATACTTCCTCGTACCCTTTATTATTAAAACGATAGCATTGTTCGGCATCAACATAGGCAATTAAAACTGGTACAGAATCGGTAATTAGTCGCAATTCATCTTCTCGTTGATGCAGCGTTTCTAGTATTTGTTGCGTTTCCTGTAGTGCAGCTTGCTGTTTACTAATATCCAGCACAAACCCAATTACTTGTTGCTGTTGTTCATCTAAAAAAGCACTACCAATTAATACAGGAACACGGCTACCATCTTTGCGGATGTATTCCTTCTCAAAATGCTGACATACGCCTGATGTTTTCAGTTCATAAATGGAATTATTACTAACTTCTTCATATTCTGGGGGTGTCATCTGTCGCCATTGTATTAACCCGGCAACTAGCTCCTCCCGCGTATAGCCTACCATATTTAAAAAAGCTTGATTAGCTTCGGCGATCGCCCCATTCATATCGGCGACAATTATGCCAATAATATTGGAGTCTGCCAACTTTTGAAACCTTGTATTACTAGTTTGTAGCTGTTGAGTAGTCGTTTCTAAACGCTGCTTGGCAAAACGTAACTCTGCGTTTAGCCAGTTAATCAAGGTTGTCACCAGCATGAACAACCCTAAACGGATTATGTTGTCTATACTGGTAATAGATAGAGAAAACACTGGTTCAAAGTAAAAGAAACTTACCGTTACAATAGATAAGAAAGTAGCAAACAGCCCCGTCTGGAAGCCACCATACCAGGAACTAACCGCTACAGCCGCAAAAAATAGTAGAAAAATAGTTGGTGATAATATTGTCCAAAATAATAGGGTTAGTAACCAAGCACCACTAACTGCTAACAATGCCACAGCGTAGGGCGCAAGCCGAGGGCGTATTCCTTTCAATGTGGCTTCTCCTTTGATACCTCTAGCTAAAGCATTATTTCTAAAATTTCCTAGAAAATGCGATCGCTCCACACCTATTTTGCCTTAGCTAAATCCCCGACTAACATTCAGCCATTGAGAATCTATCTAAAGAAATAACAGCTATAATATTCCACTCCTGCCTATATGAAAAGATAAAACCGATTGATAATTTTATTTAAAAATTACCTCACTCTTGTAATCAAAAAACCAAAAACTTAGCTTGTATAAGACACAGAGAAATATAAAAAGTCAAATATTCGTCAGATGGGCATCACTCCGCCAACCTCAGATATGCTTGGCAAGATAACTATGTGATAAATTACACATGAAAATCATAAAAACATCTCTTCCCTAACCTCTAACGCTACAAAATCAGTCCCTTTTTAAGTTATTAGTAATCAAAGGACTGGCTTGCAACTACTCAAGATAAATTACCACAAACAGAATAACCTCCCCAGTCCCCAATCGCCAATCCCCAATCCCCAAATGCCTCGCACACCCACCTTAACTTACGATCGCGGTACACTAATTCTGCATCCACCACCACGCGGCAAAGCCTGGATGGACTTTGCTACATGGGATGATAGGGTGGAAAAATTTCGCATCCCCGCCATGAAATACCGCGCGGTGGTTGAAGCACTACAAGCGGAAGATGTAGACTTTATCGATGAAGCCAAGCAATTCTACCCGGTAGATTTGGTTGCGACTATGGAAATGGAACCCTATCCGCATCAGAGTGAGGCGTTAGCGGCTTGGAAACTGGCGGGTAGGCAAGGGGTGGTAGTGTTACCGACGGCGGCGGGAAAGACTTATTTGGCGCAAATGGCGATGCAGGCGACACCACGCACTACCCTCATTGTTGTGCCGACATTAGATTTAATGCACCAGTGGTATGCTCATTTGGTAGCGGCGTTTCCTGATGCTGAGGTGGGGTTATTGGGGGGTGGTTCGCGGGATAAGTCGCCTATTTTAGTAGCAACTTACGATAGTGCAGCCATCCACGCCGAAGCTTTGGGTAATCAATATGCTTTGATTGTGTTTGATGAATGCCATCACTTACCCACAGATTTTAACAAAGTGATTGCCGAATATGCGATCGCACCCTATCGTCTGGGACTTTCCGCCACCCCAGAACGCACCGATGGGAAACACGCTGATTTAAATATGCTTATTGGTGCGGAAGTATACCGCAAACGTGCCGAAGATTTGGCGGGTAAGGCGTTAGCTGAACATGAAATTGTGCAAATTAAGGTGAAATTATCACAGCATGAGCGAGAAAGATACAACGAGTTAATTCAACTCCGCAACGATTTCTTACGCCAATCAAAGATATCCTTGGGGAGTATCCAAGGCTGGCAAATGTTTGTGCAAATGAGTGCGCGATCGCAATCTGGACGTAGAGCTATGTTAGCCCATCGTGAAGCTAAAGAAATCGCATTAGGTACTGATAGTAAGTTAAGAATTTTAGCTAATTTACTTGCTAAACATCATCCCGAACGAATATTAATTTTCACGGCTGATAATGCCACCGTTTATAAAATTTCTCAAGATATGCTTATTCCCGCCATCACTCATCAAACACCAGTTAAAGAACGCCATGAAATCCTCACTAAATTTCGGGAAGGTGAATATAATACCTTAGTTGCTTCCCATGTGTTGAATGAAGGCGTTGATGTACCTGCTGCTTCTATTGCTATTATTTTATCTGGGACAGGTTCAACTAGAGAATATATTCAACGTTTGGGGAGAGTTTTACGTAAGGGAAATATTCAAGATAAACAAGCTATTTTATATGAAGTGATAGCAGAAGACACCAGCGAAGAAAATACTTCTGCCAGAAGACGAGGTGAGGAAAGACAAGGAAAGTTACAAGTTATTTATGGCAGTGGTAAAGGAACAACAGCAAAAGCTGCCGAACAAATCGAGATAAATTACAAAGTCGATAATTCAGAAACAAACAACCAGGGAAATGCTACCTACCGAACTACTAAGCCACCGTCTAAACGGCGAAGAAATAATACCAAAAAGACTGAAGATTGACCAGAAAACTATAGACTTAACCAATGAATTAATTGCCTGTTTCCAAGCAGCACAAGGCAAGACTCAAGGTTTTTTGGAAAGTCAGCTTTTAGATTTAGAAGGAGACGCAACAGATTATCGAGTTAAACGAGGTTTAGCTTATATAATCAAAAGCAACTTCTGCACTTTTGAAGTGGTGAGTCCTTTAGAACCGCAAATATTACGAGAAAGGGTGTTTGCTTTAGCAGCAAAATCTCCACCTAGCCGGGAAGCAACACAAATAACATTGAGTAAAATTGCTGATGAATTAAGCCAGGAATTAGAACGGGAAGTTTTAATCCAGCAAGTGCAAGATGGACTCTACGCTGACTTAACTGAAAATAAAATTTTAACCAACTTTGATGTGCCGACACCAGTAGATATATTAAACAGATATAACTTATCTCAGGTGCAGGGAATCTTTTATAAATCCAGTAAGTTAGTATTAAACGCCCATCGCAATGTACCGGGGGAATATAAATTATTATTCCGCTATTTGAAGCTATTTCAATTGATGGCTTATATTGAAGGAGACGCTGACCACGGGTTTACAATTACCGTAGACGGGCCGACGAGTTTATTTCATGCTAGTACAAGATACGGGCTAGCGATCGCTAAACTTATCCCCGCCTTACTTCACGTCACCAAATGGAGTTTAGCCGCCACATTACAAACCCGTGATGTCTACACAGATACCTGGAGAACAGGAAGATTTACCCTCAATTCCGAATGCGGTTTAGTATCCCACTACTCCAAAGGCAAACCCTACGATAGTATGCTAGAAGCATCCTTTGCCGATAAATGGGATGCGTTAAAAACCGAATGGGTATTAGAAAGAGAAGTAGATTTAATTCCCATTCCAGGGAGTGTAATGATACCTGATTTTCGCTTAGTTCATCCTGATGGACGGGACTTTTTATTAGAAATTGTTGGTTATTGGCGACCAGAATATTTACAGAAGAAATTTTCACAAGTGCGACGTTCTGGTTGTGATAATTTAATTCTAGCTATTTCCGAAAGATTGAATTTAGAAAAAGCCGGAGTTAAGTTAGATAATGTACCAGCCAGAATCATCTGGTTTAAAGATAAATTATTACCAAAATCTGTCTTAGCAGTGTTAGGAGATTGAGATGAATGAATCTGCAACCTAAACCCATATTAATCTACCACTGCCGGATACTGTTTTAACACCTGCTGCAAATATTGCCCAGTATAAGAACGGGAATTTTTAGCAACCTCCTCTGGTGTACCGACTGCAATAATTTCTCCTCCCTTATCGCCACCTTCCGGCCCCAAATCTATCACCCAGTCAGCACAACGAATCACATCTAGGTTATGTTCAATGACCAAAATTGAGTTACCTTTATCTACCAATCTTTGCAACACATCTAATAATTTGTGAACATCATAAAAAGATAAACCTGTCGTGGGTTCATCGATTAAATATAATGTCTTACCTGTAGCGCGGCGAGATAATTCTGTAGCTAATTTCACCCGTTGCGCTTCACCACCAGATAAGGTAGTTGCAGGTTGTCCCAACTGGACGTAACCTAAACCGACATCAACTAAAGTTTGCAACCTTGTCACAGCTTTGGGGATATTTTGGAAGAAATCTAAACTTTCCTCAACAGTCATGTTAAGAACGTCAGAAATAGATTTATCCTTATATTTCACCTGCAAAGTTTCGCGGTTATACCTTGCACCTTTACAAACTTCACACTGTACGTAAACATCAGGAAGGAAGTTCATTTCAATAACATTTACACCCTGTCCGCTACAGCCTTCACAACGTCCACCTTTAACATTGAAAGAAAATTGTCCGGGTTTGTAACCTCTGGCTTTGGCTTCTATTGTTTGCGAAAAAACATCACGAATAACATCAAAAACACCTGTGTAAGTTGCAGGGTTAGAACGTGGTGTGCGTCCGATGGGTGACTGGTCGATGACAATAGCTTTATCAACTGCGTTTAAACCTTGAATTTTATCTAAATCTTTAGGTAAAGGAACTTTTTTAGTCAGATGATGTTGCAGTGAAGGGTAAAGTAATTCGTTAATTAATGTCGATTTCCCAGAACCAGATACACCTGTTACCGCTACAAGTTTACCTAAAGGAATTTCGACATCAATATTTCTTAAATTATTACGATGGGCATTTTTAATTATCAGGCTGCGACCATTACCTTCTCTGCGTTCTGCGGGGGTATGAATGACGCTTCGTCCTGATAAATATGCACCTGTTAAAGATTTTTCTGCTGTTAATAAATCCTCTAGATCACCTTGGGCGATAATATTACCGCCGTGGATACCTGCACCAGGGCCGATATCAACTAAGTAATCGGCTGCACGGATTGTTTCTTCATCGTGTTCGACGACAATTAAGGTATTACCTAAATCGCGTAATTTGATTAAAGTTTTTAAGAGTCTGCCGTTATCTCTTTGATGTAAACCAATGCTTGGTTCGTCTAAAACGTAGAGAACTCCTGTTAAGCCAGAACCAATTTGTGTGGCGAGGCGGATACGTTGGGCTTCCCCACCAGATAAAGTCATGGCTGCACGGTCTAGGGTAAGATAATCTAAGCCGACATCTAACAAAAATTGCAATCTAGCTTTCACTTCTCGCAGAACTAAATCGGCAATTTTCATCTGGCGATCGCTCAATTTTAACTGCTCTGTTCTCTCCCGGCAATCCCGAATCGATACCCCAGTTAAATCTAAAATATTATATTGTCCTAACTTCACCGCCAAGGCTTCTGGTTTTAACCGTTTTCCCTGACAAACTTCACAAGGTTGGTCAATTAAATACTGTTCTAATTTCTGCTTAATTAATTCCGAACCGCCCTCATATTGGCGTTGTAAAATTGGCAGTACACCTTTAAAACTTGGGGTTTTTTGGTTATCTTTACCTTCCCCTTTCTCCCCATACAAAATAATATGCTGTTGTTCTGCTGTCAGCTTATGCCATTGAACTTGTAACTCAAAATTATGAGTTTGTCCTAAACTATATAGTAGTTCTAGGTAATAGGAATTTTCTTTTTCTGACCAAGGTGCGATCGCCGCATATACTGGTGCATCAGGGTCAGGTACTACCAAATCTGGCGAAAATCTGCGTAAAGTCCCCAACCCGTGACAGTTGGGACAAGCGCCGTAGGGGGAGTTAAAAGAGAACAAGCGCGGTGATAACTCCTCCATGACCGCACCATGTTCAGGACAGGCGAAGTTTTCCGAAAATACTAATTCATCTTCTTTCGCTTCTGCGTTGTCCGAGGGTGGACTAATCAATATGTTAGCTATACCACCAGATTGTTTTAAGCACGTAGATAGGGAATCAACCAAACGTTCTTGTAAACCGTCTTTTTTCACCAAGCGGTCAATAACAACTTCGATAGTATGGGTAATATTTTTATCCAACTCAATCGAATCGGAAAGTTCCCGGACTTCGCCATCAACCCGCACCCGGACAAAACCTTGGGAAGCCAAACTAGATAACAGCTTGCGGTGAGTTCCTTTCTTCCCCCGCACCACAGGCGCGAGAATTTGGAACTTTGTCCGGTCTGGTAATTCCATGATCCTATCAACCATCTCATCGATAGTTTGGGGGGCAATACAGCGATCGCATATGGGACAATGGGGTTCACCAGCCCGACCAAACAACAGTCGCAGATAGTCGTAAATTTCCGTCACCGTCCCCACTGTAGAACGGGGGTTATGCGATGTAGATTTTTGGTCAATGGAAATTGCTGGACTTAAACCCTCGATGGCTTCCACATCAGGTTTATCTAATTGTCCTAAAAATTGTCTAGCATAGGCGCTGAGAGATTCCACATAACGCCGTTGACCTTCAGCGAAAATCGTATCAAACGCCAGAGAAGACTTACCCGAACCTGATACACCAGTAAACACAATCAGGCGATCGCGTGGCAATTCTAAGTCAATATTCTTCAGATTATGCTGTCTCGCACCCCGAATCCTAATGGTATTCTGGCTGTTGTGATGATTGTAGGGAAGATGTCCATTTAAGGATGCAGCTAGCTTGTTATCTGACATATCGACAAAATGATAGAGTGAGGCAGCGCGAAACAGTTTTTAATAATACTACTATTACTATCGTAATAGTAGAACAATCGTACTGTTGTGGGTAGGGATTGCCCAATATCTATCCTACAGACATCCTCCCACGTCTGCTAATTTGCCTACTGAGGGCGTATGGTATCGCACATCTGACTACAGACTCAATCACAAGAAGCAAAACTCAAAACGAGAGTTTAGGGGATTCAAGTTAAGAGGGGTTAAATCTCCTGCTGACTTGTTCCTCCAGCCTCCTCCCTTAAAAAAATGTTGCGTGTGTTGGACTGAAAATTAGTTAGGACTTACGCAACTGGCATATTTTTTTTGTAGGGTGTGTGACGCTGCGAAAATATTTGAACGTAGTGATGAGACTTGTAGCGTCACGCACCAACCACCAATTGTGACGCTTGCGTAAGTCCTATTAGTTATTAATGCAACAATGCTGTAAATAATTCAATAAAACTTGTACTTGCTTATTTACAGTGGTAGGGGTGTAATTTTGGTACTGATTATCAAGGAAAGAGCGACAATAGAACAAGTTGAGCATATGCTGCAAACTTTAAAAATTTACATTAAAGTTGCAGTAGATATAGAAAGAGGGATATTAGCAGGGGGAGGAGAGAAACACGCCTTTTGTGAAGCCGCACTGCTTGAAGACGGTAGTAGACAGAGAGACATTTGGGGTGCTGACTGGACTCCCTTTAACCAATCAATCGCGTATGAATCAATTATTAACATTCGCCCTAGCCAAAATAATCGCTCAATGCTAATTCAAAACCCAGTGATTAGAGAACGTGTTAAAAAAATTACTCAGGAGCTAATTGGTGGTTATGAACCAGAACTCAGATGAAAAACAAGCAAAATTTCAAAGTGAAAATACATCAATTCGCTTAGAACATATAGCTTCTAATTTGGCGAGAATTAAAACATCTTTTAACAATGCTGATAAAGAAGCTGTAGAGAGTGTAGTTGATGAAACCATATGCTTTATAGAATGGACAGCAGCAGAAATTGAACCAGAATATGCTGAAGAATTGGTTAATATTCAAGTTCAACTAGCAAGATGGAAATTAACATTCGATATTATTTGGTCTGATGATAGCAAACGCAAAAATATAGAGGAACAATCTAGCACTTGGTCAGAGCGAGTATTAGATATGTCCGGTTTAGTGTCCAAATCTATAATATAGTAGTTAGCTTGCCTTTACTATGAATTTAGCATTTCTTGATTGTTCTAGGACTTACGCAACTGGCATATTTTTTCTGTAGGGTGTGTGACTGGCGATAATATTTGAACGTAGTCATGAGACTTGTAGCGTCACGCACCAACCACCAATTGTGACACTTGCGTAAGTCCTGTTCATTAATTCAGTTGGGAGAGACACATGGCGGTTAATTCATTTTATTAATCAACTGTCAACCGCTAACTATCTTTTTTCCTGCATGACTCTCATCAGTGCATTTGTCCACTGTTCAGCCATAAATTTATTGCCTTCAGCGTTAAAATGCAGACCATCATTTTCAAAAATATTACCCTGACGCAAACGTGCAAGTATAGCGGCGTGCATATCTAAGAAAACTATGCGCTTTTTTTGTGCCGATAGTCGCCTCACAAGTTGCTGGAGAAATGCGTTAGCTGTGGTTTTAGTTTTATTTCTGTCTACCCCTTTATCAATATTCCATTTAAAAGGAGGAATAGAAGCAACCACAATAGTAGCGTTGGGGCGTACAGAATAAACACTATTAATAATGCCTTGGAGTGATTCTTTCAAAGATTTGGATGTGTCCTCACCCCTCTCTTTACTGCCAAAAAAATCATTAGTACCAATCATAATTAAAACTATATCAGGCTTAGTAGATGCAACCCAATCGCGAACACTTCCCGGTTGTTTCTCCCAAGCTGGTAAGCGAACATTTGCACCTGGTTTTTGTAAAACTTGTGCGGCTGACCAACCTCCACGACATTCATTTGCAGGGTCTTTATATGAGCCGTCCTGTTTAGTTCCTACCCAATCTATTCTAGAGCCAAATTTAGTCCGCTCTACAGTGCTACGCAAAGCCTTAATATTGTTCGCACACAGAGAGTCACCAAGAGACATAACTTTGACTTTGCTAGTTGCGGTAGCATAGTTCATTGGTAGGAAAGATTGTAATATTAAAGCCAGACTTAAACTAATCCATTTATTAGGCAATTTTCTTTGGTTGTGTCTACTTAATAAACTCAACACTGGATTTTTGATAATATTCATATTAGTCACTAACTTATTCAGGACTTACGCAACTAACACTTGGGGTAGGGTTCATCAGATGTGGAAAATCCTTGAATGACTTACTTTTTAACTGACCAATGACCAGTAACTACCGACTTTCCGACACTTTCATCCGCTCCCACCAAAGATTTAGCGGATAATACAGCACAGGGGCCCAAAGACTGCTGAGGATGGCAGAGGCGAGGGCGACACGCTGATAGTATGCCCAGATGTATTCGGTTGAGCGATCGCCTGCTAAAATTAACAAGAATGCAAAAACCGTTTCTGCCAAAATTGCCATCACAAAAACAATCAAGGCAATAGAAATAAAATCTTCTTGAATGAAACGCTGCTTTTGAATTAATCCAGTGAGCAAACCCACCAGTCCCAAAGTGATGGCATGGGATGGTTCAGGTGATGTCATAGCATCCTGAAGAAATCCTAAAATCACACCAGCCAAAGCCCCAGCCCATATCGAACGCTTCACACTCCAAGCTACCACCCAAATCAACAGCCAATTAGGGCCAATTCCTAATAACTCCATCCCAGGTAAGCGGGTTGGCAATAAAAATAAACATAACAACACAGACCCAAGCGTTATTCCCGAATCGAGTAGGTGAAGTAAACCGGGATGCTGACGTAACAAAGAGGTACGCCGACCGTTAAATCTTCGCTGCGGCCGTTTTGATTTACCATTGAATGATGGTATCTTCATCATCTAACACCCCCAGGAGACTCCCGCCACAGCGTCAGCTTCTCTACGAGACGCTCCGCGAAGGCGGTGAGAGGAATGGGGACGAGTGAGGAGTTTCACCCCTGAGTCGAGTTGTTGCGTAGCAACGACAGACGACGGGGTGAGCGACAAGTGAGTAAATGAACTTTGGTGCATAGCAGGTTGTGAGTATTTCACCCTTTGGGTTCGGCAGTTCGGACTCGACGGAAACCGCCAAGACTCCGACTGCCTCACAGATACAATGATAAAATGTGAAGTATGGAAAAAGCCTACCGTTACAGAGTGTATCCAACTGCCGAGCAAGAACAGATATTGCGCCGGACAATTGGTTGTGTGCGGTTGGTATTTAACAAGGCTTTGGCAGCGAGAACTGAAGCTTGGTATGAGAGGCAACAGAAGGTTGATTACGTTCAGTCTTCTGCTATGTTGACGCAGTGGAAAAAACTTGAAGACCTCCAGTTTTTGAATGAGGTTAGCTGTGTGCCACTGCAACAAGGCTTGAGACATCTGCAAACAGCGTTTACTAACTTCTTTGCTGGTAGGGCGAAATACCCTAATTTCAAAAAGAAACGTAGCGGTGGAAGTGCAGAGTTTACCAAGTCTGCTTTCCGATGGAAGGATGGACAAATCTACTTGGCTAAGTGTTCTGAACCATTGCCTATTAAATGGTCTAGGCAGTTGCCCAAGGGGTGTGAACCTACAACCATCACAGTTAGACTTGAACCTTCTGGACGCTGGTTTGTCAGCTTGCGGATTGACGATCCGACAGACCAAACCATGCACGAGCGTGATAGTGCTGTGGGGTTGGATGTTGGTGTGAGCAGTCTTGTTACCTTGAGTACGGGTGAAAAGATTGCTAACCCCAAAGCGTATGAGGCGCACTATCAAAAGTTGAGGAAGGCACAGAAGTCTTTGAGCCGTAAACAGAAATCCTCTCGAAATCGGGATAAGGCAAGACTCAAAGTAGCTCGTCTTCAAGCTAAAATTTCTGACTCTAGAAAAGACCATTTGCACAAACTGACAACCCGACTGATTCGTGAAAACCAAACGATAGTGGTTGAGGATTTGGCGGTTAAGAACATGGTCAAAAATCCCAAGCTTGCCCGTGCTATCAGTGATGCTGCATGGGGTGAATTGGTGAGACAACTGGATTACAAAGCCAAGTGGTATGGTCGAACAGTAGTAAAGATTGACCGTTGGTTTCCTAGCTCTAAACGCTGCGGAAACTGTGGGCATATTGTTGATAAACTGCCGTTGAATGTTAGAGAGTGGGATTGTCCCAACTGCGGAACACACCACGATAGGGACATTAACGCCAGCCGGAATATTTTGAGCCAGTGCCGTGGGTGGGTTTCCCGACTTGAGGCAACTGGCGTGGCGGTGGGACACACCGTTACAGTCTGTGGAGCGAACATAAGACCTGATGGGCATAAGTCCAAAGGGCAGTTGCGAAAATCCAGTAATGGAAGGAAACAGAAACCTAAGTCGTGAGTCTTAGGAATCCCTCGCTACACCCGCAAGGGTTAGCGGTGGGAGGATGTCAATGTGAGAATCTAATTAGATTGTTGTGATTCTGGGTTAGCTGGTTGTTTTTCCGGCTCTGGGTTTGTCGGCTTGGGATATACAGCCACCCAATCTAGGGAACTAATAGCCGGGAAAAGTTCAATTTTGGCAATAGATGCTGGTAGTTTCTTCAAATCCAAAGACTTAATTCTGCCAACTGGCAAGCCTGCGGGGAACCTTTGGCTATACATCGATGTAGAAACTAAATCTCCCACCTTCACATTTGGCACTTTCTCATAAAATTCCAGCACAGCTTCCGAAGAAGAATCTCCCCGCAGAACACCTTTAGCTGAAGTGCGGCTAATAGTCACACCAACTTGACTTTTGAGGTCACTAATTAACAATATACGGCTAGTGTTAGGTGTCACACTATCAACCAAACCGACTAGTCCCCCCTCAGCTTTGACAATGTAACCTTCCTTAATCCCGGAATTTGCACCCCTGTTAATAGTTACCTGTTGCCACCAATGGTCAGCACTGCGTCCTATCACCCGCGCCGGCACTGGACGTGAAGCCAGTGGTTCGTTTTGAACGTAGCCTAATAAATTTTGCAGCTTTCTATTTTGACTTTCTAACTCGGTGATGCGCGTTTGCATTTCCAAAAATTGGGCAGACTTGAGACGTTCTTCTTGACGTTCCTCCAGACTCGGCCCTGTCTGCAACATTTGCAGAGGACGGGTAATAACTTGGTAAGCTTCCAGCAAAAACCCGCCTTGAGTCTGACGCAACACCCAAGCACCACCAATTGCCAACCCTAATAAACCAACTTGTAAGGCTTTACGATCCCACCAACGACGTATAGTAACCATTTATACCTATTTTCAAATATAGAAGATACTGGATTCTATTTATATAAAACCCAAATCACAGTCAAATAGAACCCAATATCTAAAAATTTTTTCTTACATATTTCGAGAACGTGCGCTGAAGACTCTCTCTAGCTGTTTAAAGTTCTCCAACACACGACCTGTTCCCAGAACAACGCAACTGAGAGGATCGGCAGCGATGTGGGTCACGATACCTGTTTCATGACTGATTAAAGTATCGATACCTTTAAGCAAAGCACCACCACCAGCTAGCATGATCCCTCTATCAATAATGTCGGCGGCTAGTTCAGGCGGAGTCCGTTCTAAAGTCCGTTTCACCGCTTCCACAATCACAGATAAAGGTTCCATCATACTCTCACGAATTTCTGGGCCTTTAATAGTGACAGTTCTGGGTAAGCCCGAAAGCAGGTGTAAACCCCGGACTTCCATAATCGCATCATCATCATCATGGGTGGGATAGGCTGAACCCATACGAATCTTGATGTCTTCCGCCGTCCGTTCTCCAATCACTAAGTTATGAACTTTCTTCATATACATAATGATGGACTCGGTTAATTCATCCCCAGCAATGCGTACTGATTCGCTTAATACAGTACCTTGGAGGCTTAACACGGCTACTTCCGTAGTTCCACCACCAATATCAATAATCATGTTACCAGTAGGTTCCGCCACTGGTAAGCCAGCGCCGATCGCAGCTGCTACTGGTTCATCAATTAAATATACTTCCCTCGCGCCCGCTTGCGCCGCCGCATCCATAACAGCACGTCTTTCTACCCCAGTCACACCACTGGGAATCCCAATGACAATTCGGGGTAAGATTAAAGACCTGCCCTCATTTACCCTTTGAATAAAGCTTTTCAGCATCAGTTCCGCCGTATCAAAGTCAGCGATTACCCCATCCCGCAAAGGACGCAAAGCAATCACATTCTCTGGAGTACGACCCAGCATTTTTTTCGCCTCTTCCCCCACCGCCAAAGCTACCTTTTCATTTTGGTCGATAGCTACTACAGAAGGTTCTTGCAGTACAATACCTTTACCAGAAACATACACGAGGGTATTTGCTGTACCGAGATCGATACCCATATCCCACGATGAACGAAAGTTCCTAAACAGCCCCACTCGTCTCTACGCCCCCTATCTGTGACAATTCTAGACTACATCTGATAATGCAAACCGTGCTGGATTTTATTATGATTTTGACCATGAGTCCAGCCAAATCGACTATACTTTGCTAACTTTCCCTTAATTCTGATTACCTCTGGGACATTAACGTCCTTGATATTCAATAACTCATTCAGTATATCCGTATAGTTTTGCCATTTTGTCAAGTAACTTTGCAAATTTTTATACTATAAATTTTTTGCTCAGTTTTTCACCGTTCTTGCAGGAAGTCCCCAGATGTAGTTTACGAAGCTTGGGGGAAGGCAGTTTGCTCAAGTCGAGAAACCCTTCCTGTGCAACTGCCTCATGAAAGCAAGGGCGACGAAGATTGTATGCCCGACTAATATCAATCGCAAGGTTGATATAGGAGTGGTGTACATGAGGAATTGCCAAATTTCTCTAGACCAGTTTTATCGCCATATGTAGAATAACTATGGTTCGTAACCGCAATGTGGCAAAAGCAATGATGAATTGTGGATGGGAAATGTTCACCAACTTTTTAGCCCACAAGCTAGAACGAAAAGGCGGGAAGTTAGGTAATACTAAAGATGGGGCGAAAGTCTCATCTACGGCATTCCCCCGTGAGTACAGAAGCCTACACTGATGCTTCGCATACAGTGTAGGTAGTTTACACATTTCAATTGTCAGCAAAGAAATAAAGTAGATGCTTAGATAGCAGTCGCTAGATAGATTAGGGCATAGATGAATCGTAAAATCTCTATAGCTAGCAGCTATAGAGCCTGTTCCCTATCCCTTATCCCCAGTCCTCTGCTATAGATACAAAGTTTCGGGAAGTTCCTCTAAGACAACAGGAACCCCCCGAAAACAACTTTTGGGAGTATAAGATAAGTCGTAAATTTTCATTCTCGCTGCGGGTAATTGTAGAAGCCCTAATGACCCTTGGTTGAGAAAAAACTGATGAGTGTTGAGTTTTAAGTTGTGAGTTTTGAGTCTTGAGTAGTGGGTGCTGAGTGTAACATTCTAGCCCAAGCCCCTCTCATCTCTAACCCTAACCTAAGCACCTCTAACCTCTACACCCTTTTTTATATACTGTGCTAGCGCTGAGAATTTTCGCTAGATTGAGGGATTAATGACAAATAGCAAAGGTTGCTGATCGAGTTGCGGGCAATCAACCTCTAATGTATAAATCGATTGAAGTTGTTTGCAGCTTAACTCTACACTTAAACATCCTGGGGTTGACGACTGCGCCATCGCAATACTGCCGTTACCTTGCAGTGTCAAAATTCCCTGAGTTGGTAAATCACTGTGGACAACTAACTGGGTAACATCTCCTTGGGTATAGCATTCTACCCGCAAAGTCAAAGCACCAAGGCTAGTCAACCAAAGTCTTTCAACCACAGGTTGGGCTGTTGACACTGGTAGAGTCAGGTTAGTTAGCAGGTGTTTAGCCGCCAGCAAAGACAAAGCCATTTGTTGACGAGGATCTAAATCTGCGTAATCGCTCTGAATATGAGGCATGGCATCCATTTCCGGCGATCTATAACTGGTTCGCAGTACCAACCCAGCTAAGTCATTAATTGTTTTTGACTCATTAGGAAAGAAATTTTCGACTACCTGAACCAATTTTGCCCCCAAAGGCAATGAAGATGTCACCATCTGCTGACATTTTTCCAAAATTTCTTGGAAAACTTTCTCTGGTAGGGTCACGGGTAAGTTCAGCTTTGCTTGCTGAGCTAACCAACCCCAATTAGGAGTTAACGCCAATGATGACTCTTCAATATAATCTGGGTATTCTACTAATTGACTTTCCCAAGGGAATAGGGGTGGGTTATTTTCGATGTGAATTTGTAACCGACGCTTAACGACGGATTGAAAACGTTCTTGCACAGTAGGAATTTCTCCTAATCAAAAGGTTTGGGGCTACCTTTTTCAGTTATGCTGGCTACTTCGTCAAGTAGCAAGTTATTTGAGAAAGATTTTCCCCGCCAAATCCTGACAATCTCTACTATTCTCATGTTTGTTGACAGGATCTGCCAACAAACCGAGTAAGTACTGTTGTAAGGATTCTGAGTCACTATTCATGAGTAGATGCACTTGATCCGGACACTAAGGAATTACGAATTTCCCAAGCTTGTTCTAAAATCTTAAACCACCGCTTCTGTAGTTGTGCCATTGATAACCCTAAAGTTTTGGCAATTTTTTCGTCTGGTTGACCTTGTTGTTTTAAGTCTAGTAAAGACCGTTGTTTCTCGTCTAGTTGGGCGGTGTAAGCTTGCCACTGCTGGGGAGTTAAGCCCAAATTAGTATGCAGGGATGCTTCTAACCATTCGTGAACTAATTCCCAGCGATGTAACAAAGCGAACCGAATCAAATGATACTTGAAGCGTTGTTGTAAGTAATCTCGCTGACGTGGTGTTAATCCTAAAACGTTCTCAATTTCTTGAGCTGACATATCCTGAAGACGCAGAGAAAAATAATCAGCACAGTCAGATTGTTGTCTTTGCTCCAAATAATCCATTAATTCGGTAATGACTACGGAGCGTAAGGTATCTTCTTCTGGTTCTGGTTCTGGTTGGGTAGCCATTGCCGATCGCAATCTCTGTACGGCTGGTTCTTCCCAAGAACCGTCTCCTTCATTAGAACTACCTTCGGAAGCTTGTTCAATATCGACGTTGGTTTCGGGGGGTTGCTGTTGGGAAAAGGTTTGCGCCCGCAGGATAATTAACTGTTGCTGCCTTCCTGGTAAAGGAATCCGGCGCTTACCATAGCGCTCGGTAAAGGCCATATACTCAGCCAACTCCATCAAAGTTTGCGGACGGTATGTGGCTCCTAGTTGATTTTCCCGACGGAAAGCATTTAATGCTTCTAAATAAAAACTTTGTAAGAAATCTTCTATGATAGTCAGCCGCCCTTGATAACTTAATTGGCGCTGAGGCGGATTAATGTAACGATAAATAATAGCGCTGAGTGTACTGTGGAGTTCGACTCTGCCTCGGTTAGAACCTAATTGATAATATCTCAGACATTGTTGTAGCCGGTGCTTGGCTAGGGTCATAGCCGAATTTTCTACAGCACCGGAAGCTTGAATCCTTTTACTTTCGGTGCAAATTCGGTATACTTCTGTAGTGATACGATTTGCTACATCGTGACAATTCTGGTCTGAAGCTTTGGTAAACTGTTTTAACTCCTGATAAACCAGTTTATATATTGCCTCCACACCTATAGAGTTTTCTAAGAGAAAATTTGCGGTTGGAATGGTTGCTGTTGCGGCTGAATTCATAGCGTTGATGTTCACTAGACCCTAACATAAACTTATAGACAACCTGCGACGACCGTGGGTATTTGGCTTTATGGTTTTGCGTATACACTAAACGCATACCAATCCGGCAATGAGGATGTGGTTGATTTTATTAAGTCCTACTCTGATGGAATAGATCACATTTTGATAAATGTTATTGCCATTACCCAGGAGCCGTTGACAAGTAATATGGATTTAGAAGCACAAATACAATTGCTGATTAACAATGCACCCGATGATGGCGTTACACCACATCTTGTTGCAGCAATTGCTCCTTTGCTTGTGGCGATCGCTCAAAAATTACGTCATTCCCAGTACTACATTCTTCAAGATAGTGAAGGTAGCTGGGTCTTAACTACGTTGAGCCATCGAGCAAGCCCAGGAATCGAAAAGCGTGTTGTTTACGCTTTCCCTAACATACAGGATATTTCTTTGATCTTAGATGCTGGGCTAGACCCTCACATGACCCCCGTAATTACCCCTGTTACCCACATTTTGTTCCAATTAGTGGCATTAGAACCCGTAGATAGTATCGTTTTTTTGGAAACGCCGGGTAAGACCACTCACACCTACGAAGTAAGGCGCGATGATTTCCAAAAACGTATGCACAAACAGCTAAAAAAGCTGCGATCGCCTAAACCCATCCCCCCAAATATTGCTTAAAAAAATTTTGGATGTAGGATTTTTTCAATACATCCCACATCCAAAATTGCAAATGTCATGAAACGCTAATTTAAAAACAAAAATTATCAACCCCACTAATACAATCGACTTAGCGTATATTCAGCTATATTGATTAGTGCTTGGTGAGATTCTGAAGCTGGCAGAGTCGCTAAATGCTCAATTGCTAACTTGGTGTGTTGAGCAGCCAAATCTCGCGCCTGCTGTATGCCTTGACTATTTTGGATTAGTTCTAGTGCTTGCTCTAAATCTCCTTCTTGGGCAAACTTACGCTCAATCAGCACCTCTAAGTATGGTTTTTCGGTTAGAGCATATAAAACCGGCGCGGTGAGATTGCCACTTTTAAGGTCTGACCCTGCTGGTTTACCAAGAGTGTCTGTAGTGCTGGTGAAATCTAAAATGTCATCGACAATTTGAAATGCTATGCCCAAATGGCGACCATAGCCATAGAGATGTTCGGCTGTTTCGCTTGACACTTCACTTAGTAAACCAGCAGCTTTAGAACTGTTAGCAATTAAAGAAGCCGTCTTGTAGTAGCTCTTGTTGAGGTAAGTTTCCAGAGAGATACTAGCGTCGAAGCGGTTTAGTCCCTGCTGAATTTCCCCAGTAGCCAAATCCATAATCACTTCCGAGAGGAGTTTCACCACCTCCAAATTATCCAAGTTGGCTAAATACCAGGAAGATTGAGCAAATAAGAAATCTCCTGCCAAAATGGCAACGCGATTGTTAAACACACTGTGAACGGTGGGTATACCTCGCCGTACTTCAGATTCATCTACCACGTCGTCATGTACTAGGCTAGCCGTGTGAATCATTTCTGTAATCTCGGCCAGGCGGCGGTGACGCGGCGTAATCTCTTGATCTAACATTGTGGCTCTTGATATCAGCAGCACGATCGCTGGTCTGATACGCTTTCCCCCAGCTCCGAAAAGATGTTCGGCTGCCGCAAATAAGATGGGGTGGCGATTTCCGACTAGCTGTTTCAGGTTATCTGCTAGTATTCGCAGGTCTGCTTCCACAGGGGTAAACATGGAGGTGGCTGGGGTCATGGATTGGCGGACTCAGACTTTAGTTACGAAAGTTTACATATCCTATACTCATTTTAAGATAACCCTGTGCCAGTGCAAGGTTTTGCTAAGGAGATTCTCATTTTCTCTAAATAGACAGTGCCCAAGCGCAGTAGCAGAGCGTTGAGCAGCGTGCTGAGTGATGAACTCACAGCTTGTATCTTACACCTGCGAGTGGAAGAAAGTGGCGCTGCACTCCCCACCCTACTAAAACATCAGGGTTTTAAGGAATTCCAGAAATTAGGTACTTCCCAGAAATAAATTGCCTATATAAGAAGGTTTATTTTCGTAAAGACGTACATATACACGTCCTTGCTGGTGTATTTCCGTATGCACAGTACCAGTGAATTATATTGTTAAAAATTATACATTGTAAATTATTGTAAGAGGTCTTCGCTATTTTCCTTTAATTTCTGGATCTCAAAAATTTGAGTTGAGTTGTACACATCTTGAGTGGCCTTGAATACACCCTAAGAGGGACATTTTTTGTCTTGACTATGACCTCCTACAGATGAGTTATTTTTAGGTTAAGAGTAAGTTTTTCTTACCTCTGTGTAACCATCTAGAAAATTTAAAATTTAGCCTCAAAGTTTGCTTGAAATTCGGGGTTATTGTGTTACGCTAAAATGTAAGGATTTTAAATTTTTCAATTGTTCACCCCTCACAAGTAGATCACTTTTCGAGTGATGCTACCTGAATGGTGTTGTGAATCGAAAATAGTACATTGTCAAGGTGAGAATCAAGAAAGTATTTTCTTGCTTTCTTTGTTGGCGGTGAGAACTCTTTATTTAGAGCTAGGCAAATCTCTTAGAGAAGTTGCTGCAAATTTTTAGCTTGCGTTGAGCGTGAGCATGGCTCTGGCAATAAAGATGTCAGTAAAAATCAAGCGGACTAGGTAGGCTGCTGAGACAAGCGGTTTGAATCACCTTTTGGGTGATTTATTTCTTGTCGAATGTATGGTCTGCAAAATCAACTAAATAGTAAATCCGTTGGGCAAAGAGACTTAAAACTCTACGGAACAGTTTGCCATGACAAATTATAGCCATCAAGAATTTCTTGGTTGGTTAATGTCCTGCTAACTTTATGCAATCTGATTATGTATTTGAAAAAGTATTGGTGGAAAAATGATTTACGGGAGTATGCCTATGATGATTTTTATTTTGGCGGCTGGATACCTATTCACAGTTTATCTATTATTAGGATTAGCTAAAAGAACTGGGAAAAAACCAACTATTAATAATCGAACTGTAGTGATGAAAAATCATAGTTCACAGGAATTATCTGTTTCACCTACGGTAACTGAGGTAGTTAATAGTCAGTAGTCATTAGTAACGTAATAAATTCGTAATACCCTACAGACGAGCTAGCAGAATTTTATTGCACTGCGTGGTCAGTTGTTAGTTGTTTTGGATCTGGTTTAATACCCCATACACAAGTGGGTGGTTTTTAGGTGTCGAGTGCCACTGACCACTGTCAAAACTCCACCCATAAAGGGATGGAGTTTTTATAGTTAACAAGTAAGAAGAGCTTTTATTTGTAGGGTAAGAATTACGAATTAAGTAGAACGTACTAAATAAATCAAGGTTTGTAGTCAGGACTTTAGTCCGGGGAAAAGGACTAAAGTCCTGACTACGAACTCAATCGTGATAACTTTACACTACTTAACATAGTTTGATTTATTTTCGACGGTTTACTTGTGCAAAATCCTATTGAAGTTGAGAAATTGGTACGGCGGCGAAATCGACGGCTTCAACCAATGGGGTATAACCTAACCACTGTACTCCTGACTGGGCGAACTGTTGAGGACAGCCGCTAACAGCAAAGCGTGTTGGTAGTGGTGGATGAGTATTGCTTAAGCCGAGTAAGTCTAATTCTTGAGTACAAGCTGTAACGACGTAAACAGCAGGGTCAATGATTTTGACTTGGGGGGGAAGGAGCGATCGCAGCACCGGCGCAAGAAAGGGATAATGGGTACAGCCGTAAACTAAGGTGTCTATATCTTCCTGAAGTAGCGGTTCTAAATAAGCCTTAGCTACTTCCGTAGTATAGGGGTCATGAATGCGGTTTTGTTCAATCAGAGGAACAAACTCAGGACAACCAACTTGCCAAACTTCCACATTGGGGTTTATTTCCCAAATTGCTTGCCGATAGGCGTTACTCTTGGCTGTA
The DNA here is from genome assembly GCA_036704005.1 of Leptolyngbyaceae cyanobacterium. Taxonomy (GTDB): domain Bacteria; phylum Cyanobacteriota; class Cyanobacteriia; order Cyanobacteriales; family Nostocaceae; genus Trichormus. The sequence continues at coordinate 26,311 of DATNQO010000273.1, forward strand.
GCTGGTGTGGAAATAATCCCAATACGCTTACCTTGCTGCACTGCGGCTTTAGCCCCAGGGAGGATGACACCAAGAATGGGGATGTCGTATTCCTCACGGACTATATCCAACACTAGAGCAGAACTAGTGTTACAAGCCATAACTACCATTTTGACTTGTTGTTGCTGCATCCAGTCCATGATTTCGCGCACATACTGGAGAATTTCTGCTTGTGAGCGAATACCGTAAGGCAGTCTAGCTGTATCACCGAAATATATTATGGATTCATTGGGTAGTTGGCGATAGATTTGACGCAAAACCGTTAGCCCACCCACACCACTATCGAACACGCCAATGGGGGCGCGTTGAGGTTCTTGTGGCGAGAAACCGTAAAGATTACCTTCAAAGCTGGAAGATGAATACACAGGCAAATATTGTGAGAGATTTTTGAATATTAAAATACAGAATTTAACAGACAATTTACCAATTGACTACTAAATTCTGCATCTACACGGAGTTTAATTACTAGGGGGACAGGGGACAGGTGACAGGGGACAGGGAAGAGGCTTGGAAGCATCTTTGTCTAAAGATTCTATGATTGATTTATGTCTTCAGCTATGCTGCGAGTGCTGGATTCTGAAATTTTAATTTCATAGCAATTTCATACAACAATAAGTTAAAAGCCTGGCCTGTTTGGGTGAACTAGTTTTCCCTGTAACCTATAACCTATAACCTTTTTAAATATTGCAGGATACCACGAGCGATCGCATCTGCCATACGACTTTGGTATTCTGGTGAACCTAGTCTAGGATTATCTTCATTACCACTCATATAACCGGTTTCGACTAAAATCGATGGCATAGAACTCTTTCTCAGGACATAGAACCGAGCTTTGCGTGTGCCTCGGTCTTTGATTGTGCCAATATTTTGGAGAATGCTTTTACGTACTGTTTCGGCTAAAGCATAACCACTATCGTAATAATATACTTCCAAACCATTAACATCAGGACGACCATCAACAGAATTGGCATGAACGCTGACAAATAAAGTCGCATTAGCTCGTTCCGCAATGTCTACTCGTCCTTGTAACTCTACAAAAAAATCGGCATTCCGCGTTAGGACTGTTTGCACACCATTTTGCTCTAAAACCGCAGCTATTCTCTGACCAATAGGTAAAACTACATCTTTTTCTAGTAACCCACCCAAACCAGGCGCACCAGAGTCTTTACCACCATGTCCAGGGTCAATAACTACTAAAAGTCTACCCCTGGGAACCGGCCGGGAGATTGGTTGAGGGACATTGATGGGATTATCTATATTTGTATCTGGTAATTGACTACGATTGGGTGAAGAAACTGGCGGTAAACCTACCGGGGGTGTCAATTGCCGAAAGCGTTGCAATTCTAAAGCTAAAAGCTGGCTACTAACTTGATTGAGTTCCCCTATTTGTACTCCGCTTGCTGGTTGTACTAAAACAACTACTGTATTATCTGCTTGGGGTTGCAGTCGTACCCGCAGAATGGGGCTGTTGGCATTAAAAACTGGGCCTGTAACTCTAGGAGATAAGTTAGCGTTATTAATAATTATGCGGTATAGTCCAGAGGCTCTATCCCAACCACCTTTAGCCGATACAGGTTGGTCAGAACGAATTAAAAGTTGTGTACCATTTTCAGCTAATTGAACAGCCTGAATGGTAGCTGGTGAGTTGGTATTGGCTGAGATGGTGGTGTCGGGACGATTATTCTGCGGTAAGTTGGTAACGCTTCTACCAGGTAAGATGATAAATCCACCTATACTAGTGGTAGTTACCCGCCACTCAGGACTGTCTCTATCCACCTGCATGGAGATGCGTACCGTTTGCGGTGACGGTTGTGTCAGTTGGATACTGTTTACACCGAAGCGATTAACTGGTAAATTTTGCAGGGCATTAGGTGATAAAGATGCGCCAGCAACATTGATATCGATGACTCGCCGATCATCTGTACGATTAACCTGAATCTGAGGACTACCACCACGAGTACGGACAAAAAACCCATCACCTGTAACTCTTAAACTTTCAATTTGAGTGACAGAGGCAATATTATTAACAGGCCGTTCTGGGGTAGTTGGGGTGACTGAGTAAATATCTCTAGGCGATAAGGCAGAAAGTCTATTATTTGTTACCGATGGTGTTGTCGCTACTGGTTGCTGGGCAATTTCTGTAGGTGATGAGACTCTTTCTGCTATTGGCGTAGGTAGCTGCACAGTCCAACGACTGGGACTAATGCCTACAAATTTTATTTGTTGGGGGTCAAGAGTGTAACCAGGGCTAAGTTCAACGACAATGCGCGTCGTTTGTGGATCAAACTGCCCTACACGTACAGCCCGAATTGCCCCACCAATTGGTCTTGTTGACTGGGGTTGCCCGAATGAGGTGTCTGGCAAATCAATGACCAAACGTGTAGGGTTGAAAATCAGTTGCGCCTTTGGTTGTACAGCCCCTGTAGTGTTAATTTCTAAACGATTTTGATTAGCGTCAAATCGCCAAGAGTCTAGCCTTGCTGCTAAAGTTGGCGACGATAGTAATAGGATGGTTCCAACCGTACCGGATAGTAACCAATGTAATTTCACAATTTTTCTCCTGATGTCCGTTCATGAGAGCTTTTAATGCTCTAAAATCTCGGTCAATCCTCACACCATCACCGTTCAAACTTCAGCTTTGCTCTAATAAAATTTTCGCTGGTATAAAAATACAACTAATGGCGACATATAATAACACGCCCTGGAAATTTTGCCATGCCATGAAGGCATGATTTTTAGGTTCAGAGTATAAGGATGTGGTTAGTATTCACACAAACTCTTGGAGAATAACAGGAATAGACAGGCAATCAGGATAATTAATTGATCATTAGTCAACAGTCAACAGTCAACAGTCATTAGTCAACAGTCATTAGTCAACAGTCAACAGTCAACGATTTTGACTTTTTATCTTCTCAGGTACTGGAGAATACCACGAGCGATCGCATCTGCCATCTGTCTTTGGTAAGCTGCATTTCGTAGTTTAGAAATGTCATCTCGACCAGTCAAATATCCTGTTTCTACCAGAATAGAGGGCATAGAACTTTTTCTCAGGACATAAAATCTCGCCCGCCGCACTCCTCTGTCTCGGACATTCACACTTTGGAGAATGCTGTTATGAACTACACGGGCTAAACTCAAACCATTGTCATAATAATAAGTTTCTAAACCACTGACATCGGGACGACCTAGACCTGCGGAATTGGCGTGGATACTCACAAATACATCAGCACCAACCCGTTCCGCCATTTGCACTCGTCCAGGGAGAGTGACGAAGTAGTCAGAATTGCGCGTCATGACAACTTGCACACCATTTTGCTGAAGAACTTCGGCAATTCTTTGGCTGATGGGTAAGATGATATCCTTTTCGCGGACTCCACCTATACCAATTGCTCCTGGGTCTTTACCACCATGTCCGGGGTCAATCAATACTACTACCCTTCCTCTAGGAATTGGTCTGGTTCCTGGTTGGGGTACAGAAGGACGGGGATTGTTGGGATCTGGTAATTGTCCTTGGATGGGGGGTAAGGGTGGTGTGATTCCCAGCCGACGAGAACCTTGTAATTGTAGGGCTAAAAGTTGGTTGCCGACTTGATTAAGTTCCCCAATTTGTACTCCAGCAGCTGGCTGAACTAAAACAACTACAGTGTTGGAGTCTTGTCTTTGTAGGCGTACCCTGAGAATGGGGCTATTGGCATTTAAACGTGGGCCGGTGACTTGGGGAGACAACCTGGCGTTAGGAATAGTGATGCGGAATAAACCTGAACTTCTATCCCAACCACTGCTAGCGGATACTGTTTGATCGGCTCTAATGAGTAATTGTGTACCATTACTAGCCAAGTCAACTGATTGAATTGTGGCGATGGAGTCAGTTGTGGGTACTCTGTCGGGTACAGTGGAGGTGTTGCCCTCTCCATATTCGTTATTAGGTAATCTGACTTGAGCATTAGGGAGAACTACTAAACCGCCAGAACTGCTGCTAGATATTCGCCAATCTGGGCTATTTCTATCTACCCGTAAGGTCATGCGGACGCTGGGTTTTCTGGTTTGCAGTTGGGTAAGTTCAACCCGATTAACACCGTGTCTGTTGACGGGGAGATTGCGGGGAACACGAGACGATAAAGTCGCATCGGCTATATCCATGAAAATTGTAGCGCGATCGCGGCTGCGAATTACTTGCACTGGGGGATTTGCACCGCTTGTCCGCACATAAAAACCATCGCCTGTTACTTGCAGATTTTCAATTTTAGTGGCTGCGGGGGCGGCACTAATTGTATTGTTAGAAAATTCTGGTCTGGTGTTGTTGGGTAACTCTGGTCTAGGATTATTGGGTAAATTTGGTCTACTATCCGAGTCAATCGTCACCACATTATAACTATTGTCTGGCGCAGACTCTACGCGATCGGCGATGGGATTGGGTAACTGTACTGTCCAACGGCTAGGAGTAATACCGACAAATTTGATTTGCTGGGGGTCGAGTGTGTAACCAGGAGCGAGTTCGACTACTATACGGGTAGTTTGCGGGTCAAATTGCCCGATCCGCACAGAACGGACTCTACCACTACCACCTACTGGTTGTGTTAACTGCGATCGCCCAAATGTGACGTTTGGCAAATCAATAACTAGACGTGTGGGGTTAAAAATCAGTTGCGCTCTGGGCTGAACAGCTCCTGTAGTATTAATTTCCAAGCGGTTTTGGTTGACATCAAAGCGCCAAGAATTTAACCTCGCTGCCAAAGCCGGCGAGGATAGTAATAAAACAGTTCCAACAGTACCAGATAGTAACCAGTGTAATTTCACAATCCTTTCTCCTGATTCGCGTTCATGAGAGCCGTCAATACCTCAACATCTTGGCAAGTCGTCACCTCTTGACCACCTGATTTTGAGTCTTGATACTCTCTTTTGCCTGGAAATACGTATAAAAACACAATATAATGGCTTAGGATTTCAGTATGCCCTTAATTACTGCCCTACTATCAAAACACATGATTTTTATCGTGAAGCATTAAATGCAACACTACAATATGCAGAATTTACTACATTTTTTGAAAAACGCTAGTTAGCAATTGTTGAGCTTACCAAAGAGTGAGAATTGATATCATTGTGGATTCTAAAGTTGAGCTTGAGTTTTTCTTTAAGAGACAAATATTACCATTGTTTGACGACAGAATTTAATTACAACAGTGTTTGGTTTTGAGTTAGGCAATAAAAAACATTCCCAATACTAATAGTGATGAGATACAGCAGGTAACAGGTAACAGGGGACAGGGAATTGAAAGTCCTTTGTTACATGGCTTTTGTGTAAAAATTTGTACCTCATTTACCCGCCATCTGCTGTAAAAAATAAAATCGATAATTCCAGGGGACGGAGATTAGAGGGGAGAAGTTTCCTTTGAGGGGAAGGGGGAAAGGGGAAAGGGGAGAGGAAGAAGCCTCCTTGCCTCCCGTCAACTGTCAACTGTCAACTGTCAACTGCCTTAACTTAAATTCCCACTATCACCACTAGTAGATACAACAGATGATTGTGTTTCTAAGGCTAATGGTTTGTTTGTAGAAGCATCTAAAATCAATTGTTCTGAGTTGTTTGTGCCATCGTCTGAGTCGGGGAAGACGAATCTTAATAATGGAGGGGCTAAAAAGGTTGTCAAAATGACCATCATGATAATTGCTGCCCCCAGTGGTTTAGATAGTGCGCCACTCGCAGCACCCACGCCAGCAAATACTAAGCCAACTTCACCTCTAGGAATCATACCCACACCGATCGCTAGGCGGTTAATTTGGGGTTGACCAAAGACGCTGAAGCCTGTGATCACTTTACCGAAGATGGCGACGATAATCAGGAAAGTTGCCATAATTAGACCTTCTCTGTTGGTAGGTATGGCTGGATTAAGTACGCCTAAATCAGTTTTCGCGCCTACGGTAACAAAGAAAATCGGTACTAGTATATCGGCGATGGGGCAGACTTGCTTTTGTAGTTCTTTGCGCTTGTCTGTTTCTTCTAGAACTAAACCCGCCGCAAATGCTCCTAAGATGGCTTCTAATTGAATGATGGCCGCCAAGTATGCCATCACAAAGGCGAAGATGAAAGCTGGGATGACTAGTCCGCCTCTAGTTTTGAGCATATCAGCGATCGCTACAAAGGTTTTATTAAAAATGTTCCCCAGTAAAATCGCACCCAACAGAAAGCCACTGGCACTAATAATTAAATAGGTAACTTTGCTGACATCTACTACGCCATCTTTCGCCAAGCTAGCGACTACGGCTAAAACGATAATTCCTAATACATCGTCAATTACCGCCGCACCCAGAATTATTTGTCCTTCTTTCGAGTTGAGTCTTCCCAATTCTGACAGGACTTTAGAAGTAATGCCAATGCTAGTTGCAGTTAAAGCCGCGCCAGCAAAGATTGCGGGTACAGCATCGATACCAAACAAAGTCATCAAGCCTACAGTACCTGCGGCAAAAGGTACTGTTACGCCCACTACCGCCACTACTGTCGCTTGGATACCCACTGCCATTAAGTCTTTTAAATTTGACTCTAAGCCGATTTCAAACAGCAGGATGATTACGCCTAGTTCTGCTAAAACAGAAATTACCTCTGACTGGGCTGTAAATACTGCTGGTGTGGCTTCTGGAGTTAAACCCGCAGTTGTCTGGAGGAAGGTCATAATCAAGGAACTGGAACCGTCTGCACCAGCTTCGGGGAATACCAATAGGTGCAATACTGATACACCTACTACTACACCTCCTACCAGTTCGCCTAAGACTGGCGGTAAACCTACTCGGTTAGATAACTCGCCGCCAATTTTGCTGGCGAAGTAGACTATTACTAAACTCAGTAGGACTGCGGCTAGTACCAGCGAACTGTCTGCGGCTGCGGTTGTGTTAGCCAGCAGGGGGAACATGAAGTTGATCGCGTTAATAAACTGCATTTGTTACGTGCTGTTACGTGAACATCGTTCTATTACATTGTTACTCTTTTAGGGAGGAAGAGGCGGGGAATTTTAAACGCGGAGGGAGGTAAGCGCGGAGGAGAGAGGGAGGAGTTTTTTAGTTTCAAAAAATGTAACGGTTTTAACTTTTGGTTGTGGCAATGCGAAAGTAGGAACATACAAATCGTATCGATAATTGCATCAGGAAATTTATGGTATGAGGCTGGGATAAGTAGGCAAACATCAACACCCTACATCCCTACACCGTTCGGCTGACGCTCACGGCGAAGCCCTCACACCCCTATACCCCTATACCCCTGTGATAGATACGGTTTATCAAAAATATCTATATATTTCTGAGGAGTGTGATTTATGGTTAGAGCCGCTTTAGCTGGTTCTCGGTTGCGTGTCGGCAAGTTTTGGCAAGGTTTACCTTTAGTATTGTTGGTTTTTGTGACTTTTATGCAGCCTGGGTTAGCCCAAGAAAGAGAAAGATTGTACCGGACTTTGACTGTTAGTGGTCGGGGGGTGGAGTCAGTTCCGGCTACTTTGTCGGAAGTCAATTTAGGGGTGGAAATTCAGGGGAAAACTGCTCAGGAAGTGCAGCAAGAAGCCGCACGTCGGTCATCGGCTGTGGTGACTTTACTGAGAAGTCGCAATGTAGAGAAGTTACAGACTGCGGGTATCCGTCTCAATCCGGTTTATAGTTACAACAATAATGTACAGAGAATTACTGGCTATGCTGCTAGTAATACGCTGAGTTTTCGTGTTCCTACTGAGAGGGCGGGAACTTTGTTAGATGAAGCGGTGAAGGCTGGTGCAACGCAAATTAATGGTATCAGTTTTGTGGCAACTGATGAAGCGATCGCAGCTGCTAGGCAACAAGCTTTAAGAGAAGCTACCCAAGACGCACGACAACAAGCTGACGCTGTTTTTAGTAGCCTCGGTTTTCAAGCGAAAGAAATCGTCACTATTCAAGTTGGTGGTGCAGCTACGCCTCCACCACCAATATTGTACCGGGCAGAGGCTGCTAAGCAATCGCTAGCAGATGCTTCTACTCCTGTTATTGGTGGTGAACAGCAAGTTGAAGCATCGGTGACTTTGCAAATTAGTTATTAGTCATTGGTCATTAGTCATTAGTCATTAGCATGAATTTTGTAGCTGTTGACTGTTGACTGTTGACTGTTGACTGTTGACTGTTGACTGTTGACTAATTAAAAATTCTCTGGCGCGAAGTCTCCGCCACTGTCTCTATCTTGCTTGGAACCTAGTAGTTCTAGTTGATCTACTCTAATTATGGGTGTGGATCTGTTGGCTCCGGTTTGGCGATCGCTCCATGTGTCAAACTTTAAGGAGCCTTTAATTCCTATCAAGCTACCTTTGCGGACGTAATTACCCGCTACCTCTGCTGTTTTGTCCCACAGTTCTAAGGTAAACCAGTCTGGCTCGTCGCTGTTACGACTTCTGCGCTTCACTGCTAAAGTTAATCTACACTTGACACTACCAGACTCAAAATATTTTATATCTGGGTCTGTGCCTACACGACCTACTAGAGTAACTATATTAATGCTCATCTGCTTTACCCTTTAGTACATAGATACTGATATATTTTGACTTTAATCATAACTAATTGTGGACTAATTGAAAATGTGGTGAACTACACCCGGAGCATCTGTACTCCCTTGCCGTACAGCATTGGTCGGAGATACAATCGTCGCCACCCGCCTTATATCCCACCACTGAAACGGTACTCCGTTCAGTGGGGACTTACGGCCATTTAGTTAAATGTAAAGCCCTGCTTCTAGCAGGGGGTTTCCAACCCATTTTTCTGATGAATCAATTTTGGCGTTTAGGAGTCAGTTTCGATTGGCGACAAAATAACCAGGGTTCGCCATTGTTGGAAGTAGAAGATTCTATTCCCTTGCGGGTACTAGTGCTAGCGTTGGTAATTATCGGGATTGTAGCAATGGATATTGCGGCTTCCACCACGTTTAGTTTCTGGGCTATACCCATAAGTGCGGTGGGTACAGTTTGGGGTTATTATTATCGTCGTAAAGCTAACACTGCTATTAAGTTTTGCATTGCGATCGGTATGTTGGTCGCACTGGGGGGCTTTTTTGGGAGAATATTTGGCGAATTGAATGATACGCGGTTGGCTTTAGCAGAGTTATTAATTCAATTGCAAGTTCTCCACAGTTTTGATGTACCCCGGCGCAAAGACTTGGGTTACTCAATTGTGATTGGGTTGATTTTGTTGGGTGTGGCGGCTACATTAAGTCAAACGCTGGCGTTCGCACCTGTACTACTATTATTTTTAGCGATCGCACTCCCTACATTAGTCTTCAATTACCGTTCACAACTGGGTTTACAGAAGTCAAAACTCAAAACTCAAAACTCAAAAGAAAAGAAATTATCTTCTGGGGTTCCTAGTTATTTTCTATTGTTCGGTGTAGTTGTCGGTTTAGGGTTGGTGGTTTTTGCCCTTTTACCCCGATTTCCTGGCTACCAACTGCGGACTTTTCCTGTGAGTTCTCCTATCGAGGTCAATCAGAGTTTTACTGGTCGCAGTATTATTAATCCTGGTTATGTTCGTCAAGGCAATGCTAATAACCAAGGTAATGGTAGAGGTAGTAATGAGCAAAGTCAAAATCAAAATGGTGAACCTGGGAAGGTAGATGATACTTTCTATTACGGGTTCAATAGCCAGATGAACCAAAACCTGCGGGGAGAGATGAAACCCCAGGTGGTGATGCGGGTGCGATCGCAGGCTGAGGGATTTTGGCGAGTGTTGGCTTTTGACCGTTATACAGGTAAGGGTTGGGAAATTTCCCGTAATGATGATGTGACAACTATAAAGCGATCGCCTTGGTCTTACCAAATTTACATTCCCCCAGCACCAATATCTGGCAGAACTCAGGAAGTAGTGCAGACTTACACTGTAGTCTCAGACTTGCCTAACTTAATTCCCGCCATGTCTTATCCCAGGGAACTTTACTTTCCTACGCCGATGATCGCGGTTGATAAGGAAGGAGGGTTACGCGCACCTGTTGGTTTATCGAAAGACCTTACCTATACTGTAATTTCTGATGTTCCTTTGCGCGATCGCACTTTACTAGGTAAAACTGGTAACGATTATCCCCAGAGTATCAAAAAGCATTACCTACAAATCCCTCCTGAAATCGCCGCTAAAGTCAAGCAACGTACTGAAGAAATCTTAGCTGAATACGATCAACAACTTGTATGGAAGTCGGAAACTAAAAAGACTTTGGATTCAACCTATGAAAAGGTATTGTATTTAGCTCAGTACGTCAAGCAACATTATTCTATCCCAGAAAATCCCTTAGAATTCCCGCATTTGAATGATAACGAAGACTTGGTAGAGGCGTTTTTATTCAAATATAAAGGCGGTTATCCAGACCACTTTTCTACAGTCCTAACGATGATGCTGCGGTCTATTGGCGTTCCAGCGCGGTTAGTAGCGGGTTTTGGTGCGGGAGAATTTAATCCATTCACAGGGATGTATGTTGTGCGTAACACTGATGCTTACGCGATGACGGAAGTGTATTTCCCTAAATATGGTTGGTTTGCTTTTGACCCAATTCCTAATCATCCCTTGATTCCACCTTCGGTTGAGGATGTGCAGACTTTTAGTGTGCTACGACAATTTTGGCAATGGGTAGCTGGGTGGTTGCCTTCACCGGTGACGGGTTTACTTAATAATGTATTTAGTTGGATTGGTAAGGCGATCGCTTGGTTTTTTGGTCTATTTACTCAAGGTTGGTTTGGCATATTAACAGGCTTGATTGTGGGAACAACCACAGGATTTTTTGCTTGGCTGGGTTGGACACAGTGGAAACAATGGCGCACTCGTCGCTGGTTGGGTAAACTTCCACCAATGGAAAGCCTTTATCAACAAATGCTGCAATGGACAGCCAAAAAAGGTTTAGGTAAACATCCAGCCCAAACGCCCTTAGAGTATGCCAAAGTATCATACCAGCATCATGGAACGGCAACCGCCCAAGTCATTGATGAAATTTGTCAAGCCTATGTTAGTTGGCGTTATGGTGGTCAAAAACCTAACTTAAATCAACTAAGGCAGAGATGGGAAGATTTGAAGAAGACGAGTGGCGATCGCGTCAGTAGTAGTTAAAACTTCCCCATAAAAAACATTGCCAATTTTTTTGTAGGATGGGCATCTTGCTCATCCTATATTCTTTCTGTCCGACCCCACAACATGGGTAATTTATTTTTCGCAAATCTCTAACAGGATGTTTGGAAAGTCGAAAATTATCTCGAATTAGTTTGACATGAATCTACCCAGATGGACGACCTGGTAGATCAAGATAACGAGTTAACCATAAAGCCTCTTTATCTTTACGTTTTACACAGGCGATGATTGTAAACTCACCCCAAAGATTTAACCATAACTCGAACTGGTTATTCTTAGCTTCTGTAGCAATCACTTGGTGAGAAAAACTTTCATGCAGGCGATAGATAACCTTTTCGCACTCATTAAAATCAAACTCTGTGTATGCTTCTAGCCACACTCTAACACGGTATTTTTCTCGAAGATTTTCAGTTTTTGGAGTAATGACTTCAGATGTATGAATTAAGTAAACTTCTTCAGTAATACCTTTAGAATACTGTTGGTAATGTAGCACTTGTTCATGCTGATTTTCAGGTAAACTCACCCCTTCGGTTCCCTCTGAAGTTGCTGTTGTTACCTGTTGGCTAGCAATTGCGGGAGGTGCGCCTAGTGAAAAGGTTCCCGCTTGAATCGGAGAACCCTGTTGTATTCTTGTCACAAAAGCACTAAGCAATTCGCCCACTTGCGATTTAAAATTACGGTGAATATAGCGCATTAGCATAGCCCAGAAGACAATCCATGCCAAGGTTTGAAACAGGGGAACCCACCCAGAGTCAAACGTTCCTCCTTTTCCACTAGTGGGGGATGATGGAGATGGAGTTGACTGAGCAATATAAAAAGTATTTAATTTTCCCATAATTTCTTGGGGTAAATATGCTCTGGGATTTAATTTGTATCAGTAACTTAAAATATTAAGATTGACAGCCTGTAAGTAAAACAGCTACGTTATTATACAGAAAATTTTCGCCTAATAGCCGAATTAACGGATTATAATGCCATTTTTTTAAATTTTTTAACCTCTCAAATCACCCAGCAATAATTTCTCCTAAAAAACTAATTTGCTGGGAAAAAAAGAGCATAATTAACCTTTATAGCTTTGAGCGATCGCCTTTACTGTAATTATCAGATTGATAAAATTAATAGTTGACAAATATAGTAGTTTCTCAATAGCATCTAATTAAATGCTTATTCTATGCCACTATATGATTAACTTGTCAAAAGATATACATTCTCTCACCGAGTTCAAACGCAATATAACAGAGTTTTTACAGCGTCTCAAGGAAACCAAACATCCTCTAGTTCTCACCGTTAATGGAAAAGCAGAGTTAGTTGTGCAAGATGCAGAATCCTATCAACAACTCTTAGAAGCGGCTGAGTTAGTAGAAACTTTAAAAGGTATTAAACTAGGTTTGGAACAAATGCGGGATGGGCAAGGTAAAAAAGCGGAAGATTTTTTTAATGAACTGTTTGATAAATTAGACAGTTCCCAATGAGCGAGAAATATCAAATAGTTATACAACCTTCAGCACAAAAGCCAATCGAAGAAGCTTATTTATGGTTTAGTAATGATTCTGCCCGTAAAGCTAGAATCTGGTTGGAAGGTTTATATAAAACTATTCTGTCTTTAGAAAATATGCCTTTTCGTTGCTCCCTAGCATTTGAAAATAACTTTTTTGAGGAAGAAATCCGACAATTGATTGACGGAAAGGGACGAAATACCTATCGCATTCTTTTTACTGTTGTTGATACTGTTCAGATTCTATTTGTGAGGCACACCGCTCAAAAACCGATTATCGATGAAGATACCGAAGAATAATCATGCTATGTTTTGCCACTGGTAAATTTATCCTATTTAAGTGGCGTTTATATGGCGTAATTTCCACATGATATTAATTTTGAGCTTGATCAATACTTTAAGTCTGGCAAAATTAAGAAAACCATCAGATACGAATCCATAATTTTGAAAAAATCTCCAGCTTAGAGGGTGAGCAATGCTCATCCCATTTGTGATGTAGGGAAAAAATACAAAGCTTATTGTAACTTGTTGTAAATAAGACCAATCATAGAGAGTTTACCCAAGATTTTAATATCTTGGGGAAGAGGAAAGAAATTAGCAAATCCCCTTAGATAGTATTTGTAATTATCAACTTGGTACTAGCTCGTATTAGCGGATTAATGCCTATGCCTTTAGGTAGATTTTCAGTGTATTTGACTAATAAATAGCTAAAAAAAGCATCTGTTATTTAAAAACTCAATCTGGCTAAATGTAATGCGTTGTAACTCTTATTTTTTCGGGATAACATGAGAATACAATCTTCTTTAGCTTAGAACACCACATCAGGTGTCAGTTTTTCTATGGAAATACAGTTAATTAATATCGGTTTCGGCAATATTGTTTCGGCTAACCGAGTGGTTGCCATTGTGAGTCCAGAATCTGCTCCTATTAAGCGGATCATTACCGATGCTAGGGACAAAAACCAGCTAATTGATGCGACTTATGGTCGCAGAACTAGGGCTGTAATTATCACCGATTCGAGTCACGTAATTTTGTCGGCGATTCAACCGGAAACAGTAGCGAATCGTTTCGTTATTTCCCGCGAGCATCAGAGTGTAGAAAACTAATTGGAGGGAGGCGTAAAACCCTACCTCTGTTTGCAGCATATCGGCAGTACCATGTGAATTAGACAAGTTTTCTGTCACTCCGGTTACAAATTCGTTAGTTAAGGTTTGCGTTATTAACGTAGACTAGATTAAATTACTGACTTATCTAATGAATCATTTTTTTGATTAATTCACAGGTTTACGGATGATGCAAGTTTTATCCATCCATTGTGCTACTACCAAAGAAACACCGTTTTCAGGCAAATTGATTGTCCTCACCGGGCCTAGTGGGGTCGGGAAAGGGACTTTAATGCGATCGCTCCTCCAGCGTCATCCGGAACTGTATTACTCTGTCTCTGCGACAACTCGCGCTCCCCGCCCTGGGGAAGTCGATGGCAAAAACTATTACTTTATTAGCCGTAGCAAGTTTGAACAATTGCTTGCTCAAGGCGAATTTCTCGAATCTGCCGAATTTGCGGGTAACTATTATGGCACTCCCCGCGAAGCTGTGCTGAGTCAAGTTCAATCTGGCAAGTTAGTAGTGCTAGAGATTGAACTAGAAGGCGCAAGACAAATTCGCGCCTCCTTTCCCGAAGCCCTGAGTATCTTTATTCTCCCGCCTTCCTTTGAAGAGTTGGAAAGACGGATTCGCGGGCGGGGACAGGATTCAGAAGAAGCGATCGCTCGTCGCTTACAGCGAGCCAAACAAGAGATTGCAGCTGCTGACGAATTTGATATTCAAATCGTCAATGACGATTTTGAAACCGCCCTGAATGCGATCGAAACAGCATTATATAACAGGGAATAGGGAACAGGTGACAGGTGACAAGCTCACAAGCTTTTTGCTAAAAGAATTTTACAAATCAATTGTACAAATTTGATAATAAAAGGATTTCAATACTGTTCCCTGTAACCTGTTCCCTAATGATAAATCCTCAATTGGTAACGGGGGATCAGTCATCAGTAAAAACTGATCATCAACTATTACTAATGACCGCCCCATTACCAAAAATCAATTAGCCCACTAGACCTTGAATCAGAGCGATATTGCTAGTCAAGAAGTAAGCAACTACCGCACCACCAATACCGCCAATTAAGAAAGCGCTGGCAAAATTGTTCCAGCCTTCCTTAGATTGGAAAGCATCAGGAGGAGTTGCAGTTACAGTAGCCAGAGGTTGGGGTGGATTGCTGTTAGCGTATAGCGATAGCCCGGCGGTTAAAATCACGACTAAGCCGATGCTTGCTAGTAATCCTGCGAGGTTCGCGTTAGGTGTATCGCGCAGGGGGCCTAATTTAGCAAAAGGCCCAAAAATCCAGTAACCGTGAGCCATACCAATTTCTAGCGCACGTCTAAAAGGAGTTAGACCTGGACGATAGGCAGGTAGATTGTTAATGTACCACTTGCTTAAAGGGGAAGCATTAACAGGGGTTTCTAAGTTACCCCATTGAGGATCGCGTCCTGCTGGAAAAACCACTTCCCGATTTCTAGGATCGCTAGGGGAATTTTTTGATGCGTCTACTGCTTGCGCCATATTTTATGTTGCCTCAAAAATACAATGGTGGCATTTTTATATTAATAATAATTGCAGCCCAGGATATTTTTTATTCGAGAAGTTTAGAAAAATTAATTTAGTTTTATTAAAACGGCGAAACTCGCAAGCTATTCAAGCTTTACGAGTTCCAAAAAATAATTTTTACTGCCTATTCGTGTGATAAATTCACTTAATTTATCAAGCCAATTCACCACACAAATTAGGCAAAAAACAACAGATTAAGCAGTCTTAAAATCTGAGTTTCAATTTATGGTAGGGGATGAAAAAGTAAGTCTGGGAAAAAGCGATTGAACTCAATCAAAATCCCGGCTGTAATGGTCAGCCAGATGGTAGCAGCTACAGGAGCGGTGCTAATAAACTTGAGTAAGTAGGCGGATTGATCAGATTTTTCAGCCATGATTTATGCTCCAAACAAGTTAATAGATTAGGCAGAATTAGCGGGGTGAAACAGTAATTTCCGAGTCCTTAGCGGTTAATTCACCAGACAGAAGTTCTTTAACTGCGGCTAATGGCCAAGTAAAGCCACTGGCGATGATGGGTAATGCAATACCCAAATCGATTTGGATTTCTTTTTGTTCAGAGTCATTACCCTTTTGGACTGTTTGTAAGTAAGCACGGCCTACCCAACCAATCCAACCAGCAATGTACAGGAAGAGGATGCTGGGAATCAGAAAATCACCAGCTTTGTCCAGACGACCATCTACAATCAGGTGAGGATAGCCTTCTGGCCCGCACAGTTCTTGAGAATAACGCTCAAAGCGTTTTTGTCCTGATTTGGGGTCAGCTGTAGTATTACGGGCATTTTTTGCCAATGCTTGGAATGCAGGATTTTCTGCACAAGGTGTCAGGTTAGCTCCCAAGGCTTTTGCTGGGGGAGCAAAGCTGAACGACAGACAAATCACTAAAATCAAAGCAAACAATCGACGCATGGATTTGTTTCCTTTTATTACACAAGAAAAAGTTTTTTGTACAAAACGAAGCGGCTTGTACATTCTTGATTTGCTTAACTAGCAAGTCATCATACTCTTGCGCGGGAATCGAGTAAAGTTTAAGTAAATAAAAGTTAAAGCTTCTCAAACAAATCTTTAGAGATTGGGGACTGGGGATTGGGTATTGGGTATTGGGAAAAGGGGAAAGGGGAAAGGGAAAAGACTTGTTGTTTTCCCCTCATCTCCCTCATCTCCCAGTTGGTGAATCTCGACTCCGCTCGATTTCCGCGTAGTCGAACCACATCTCCCACATCTCCCCCATCTCCCTCATCTCCCTCATCTCCCTCATCTCCCCCATTTCCCCACTCAGCACCCCTTACTTCTTCGTAGCAATGACAACTGTTTTAGCAATCGAAACTAGCTGTGATGAAACTGCTGTGGCAATTGTAAAGAATCGTCAAGTTTACAGCAGTGTCATAGCCTCACAAATCCCGGTTCACCAGCAGTATGGCGGGGTAGTACCGGAAGTAGCTTCACGAGCGCATTTGGAAACGATAAATGACGCGATCGCCCAAGCAATGGCACAAGCTCAACTAGATTGGAGTAAAATCGACGGGATCGCCGCCACTTGTGCGCCTGGACTTGTAGGAGCGCTATTAGTGGGGCTAACTGCTGCCAAAACCTTAGCAATTTTACACGATAAACCATTTTTGGGAGTTCACCACC
Organism: Leptolyngbyaceae cyanobacterium; assembly: GCA_036704005.1. Classification (GTDB taxonomy): domain Bacteria; phylum Cyanobacteriota; class Cyanobacteriia; order Cyanobacteriales; family Nostocaceae; genus Trichormus. The sequence goes on from DATNQO010000273.1 coordinate 43,235, forward strand.
TCGAAGGTCACATATACGCGACTTATTTGAGTGAGCCAACTTTAGATCCCCCTTTTCTTAGCTTACTTGTTTCTGGGGGACATACAAGCTTGATTTATGTTAAGGAATGTGGTATTTACGAAACCCTGGGCGAAACTCGTGATGATGCAGCCGGTGAAGCCTTTGATAAAGTCGCTAGGTTATTAAAGCTAGGTTATCCTGGTGGGCCAGTCATTGACAAGCTAGCGCAAACAGGCGATCCCCAAGCCTTCGCTTTGCCAGAAGGGAAAGTGTCCCTACCGGGTGGGGGATATCATCGCTATGACGGCAGTTTTAGCGGCTTAAAAACGGCTGTACTGCGTTTAGTGCAGCAATTAGAGAAAGAAAGCGATAAACTGCCAACAGAGGACATCGCCGCCAGCTTTCAGACGACTGTAGCCAAAGCCTTAACCAAGAGAGCGATCGCCTGTGCCTTAGACTATGGTTTAGACACCATCGCCGTAGGCGGAGGAGTAGCCGCTAACAGTGGCTTAAGAAAACACCTCCAAGCAGCCGCCACAGAAAATAATCTTCGAGTCCTCTTCCCACCCCTAAAATTCTGTACCGATAACGCCGCCATGATAGCCTGCGCCGCCGCCGACCATTTATCACGCGGACACACATCCCCCCTAACTCTAGGCGTAGAGTCACGGCTAAGTCTGAGTCAAGTGATGAAATTATATGCGTAGTTTGTTGACTGTTGACTGTTGACTGTTAACTGTTAACCACTGACCACTGACCACTGACAATTCCCCGAATATGATTAGCAACTGCATCTGGCTGTTCTAACATTGCCAAATGACCACAATCAGGAATTTCAATCACATTGTCGCCACAGTATTGGAAAAGTCTATGAAAACTTGCTAAGTGGCGCACATACTTGGGTTCCATCACCTTATCATCAGTACCAGCCAGGAAATAAACTGGCTGCTTTAACTGTGATACTAACTTTGGTAAGCGGTTAACTTCTTCCTCAGTTGTAGAGTCTAGCAACGCGCCTAAAGCTGCTTCCGGGTCAGCTACGATAAAATCCATAATACGCTGACGCGCCCACTGACGATCCAGGGGACGAGATACACTAGCTCTGGTGAAGAGTAAATCAATCAGAGGTACTTGGGATAACCAACGGGGGCGGAGTTGTAAAAATCTCTGCCCGGCTGAACGGAACTGTTCAAAAGCTTCTTTTAAGTAAATACCGCCACCTGCGTTGATACAAATAACACCCTTAATACAATCAGGCATTTGTGAAGCTGCCCATAGAGCGATCGTACCGCCCAACGAATGACCAATCAGCCAAGCACTAGTAATATTTAGCTGTTTTAGCAGGGCTGCCAAATCTTGAGCATAAGCAGCAGGTGTATAAAGAGAATCAACAGAAACACTTAAAGTCTGTACAGACTGAGCCGATAAACTGACAGAACCAGGTTGCCGATGAAAGTCACTTTCCAACTGTGACTGAGACTCCCCAAAACCTCGTAAATCATAGGATAAACACTGTAAATCCACTGACAAACGAGAAATCACAGGTTGCCAGTATCCACGGCTATTGAGCCAACCGTGAATAAATACTAAAGCATCGGGGCAGGATGTGGGGGCTGTCAGCTCGTATGCGTGTGGAAAGCCCAAGATTTCGATAGTTGCCATATTTATATCGTAACCCTAAGAGTGGGTGCGACAAAATAAGCAATTGAAAATTCAAAATGAGAGGTTATAGGTAACAGGTTATAGGTAACAGGTTATGGGCCATACTTGTTTAACTTACTTTTTAGCCTTCATTCCCCAGTCCCCAGTCCCCAGTTCCCAGTTCCCAGTTCCCAGTCCCCAGTCCCTAGCCCCCAGCCTCTAACCTCACTTCCCTAACAATCTTTGGCGTACCCCTTCAGCAATTTTGTGTCCCAGATACTCAGGAATTAAACTTTCATTTGGCCCCAACAGATACAGAATTAGCCTAGTACGTCCACGCCAAACTAGTAAGTTGGCATTAACCACTAGTAAATCTTCCTGCCAAATAGCATACATTACCTTATAAAATAACCCTGGTTGATTATCAGCTTCAATCACCAAAGCTGGAAGATGAAAAACTGGATCAACATAAAATTCAGTCTGTACCTGTTCTAGACCAACGTCTAAATTGAACTCTACAGCTAACATCTCTTCTACTTCAAAACGCCCTCCCAAAGCCTCACGAATGGCACGGCAAACATTTTCTGCTGTTTTATCCGTCAGTGCTTTACTACCACGGGATACCAAAAGTTTAATAAAGACCAACATCGGTGGTTTAATCTGACCGTACAGACTCAAACCATGAATAGTTAGCCCATAAGCAGCTAGCACACCAAAAATATCACTGAGAAGAAACGACTGATTGCGGTAGGCAAAATGCAGCGCACTCTTACTACCTTCAGGCTTCAACTCAATTACAGCACGCCTGCTTTTATAAAGACGATAGGCTAGCCGCAAATTTTGCAGTTGAATCTCACTGCTGACAAATTGTTCATAGAATTGAGGAAACGCTCTGTTAAAGCGCTTGAGAAGTTCTAGTGTCGAAGATTTCAAACCAGAAGCCATTGTAGGTGTAAAACTCGCTTGCTTGTGTCGCTTGGAGAAGGGGAAGGGAAAGGGGGAAAGGGGAAAGGGGAAAGGGGAAAGGGAGAAGCCTTTGGCCTTTCTGGAGACTAGCTATTAGGTAGGGACTGGGTAAAAACTCTCCCTCATCTCCCCCCACTCCCTCATCTCCCTCCACTCCCTCATCTCCCCCCACTCCCTCATCTTCCCCCACTCCCTCATCTCCCCCCACTCCCTCATCTGCCATTAGTTAATTTCCTTTATATACAATTCACTCTGAGAACTTTTCGTTTTGAGGAATTTGTCCTAGCCTTTACCGAAAATTTGGGTCTAAAGCGCCATCTTTCTGGGACGGCTTTTTGATACAATAGTCATGCACAGGCAGGGCATTGTCTGTTGGGCGAGATGGTGTAAGACTGGCGAGAGCCTGCAACTATTGTTTAAACCCAGAATCTCCGCAGTTTTAGGCGGGGAGTATGTCAAAACAAAGTGCTAAAGTTAAAAATGATTGGTGTGAAACACGCTTTAACTGGCTCTAGCCATTAAAAGTTCCAAGGTTGCTCACAAAATGAGTGTACTGGCTCAACAATGGTAATTGCTTTGTTAGGTGTGGATCAACACTTTCGATAGTGGACACCAATTTAGTTATACTACCCGAACCGCGTTGGCATGGGTTTTTGGAAAACTTGGTTTAGTACTCCTGAATCTGGGACAAGTAAAATTCAATCTTTTGAAGAGCATACGGTAGACGCTACGGGCAACTCTAACCCGAAAAGCGATGCTTCAGCAGGTACAAGAAATGCGGAACGTATCGTTTTTAGCACCGAGCGAGATATTGACCTGTATGAACTCGAAGAACTCTGTGATGCTGTAGGCTGGTCACGTCGTCCTTTAAGGAAGGTGAAGAAAGCCATTGAGCATAGTTTTCTCGTAGCCTCTATGTGGCAAGTGCGAGGAAACCAAAGGCGGCTGATTGGTTTTGCCCGTGCTACCTCAGATCACGCTTTTAACGCCACTATTTGGGATGTGGTCGTTCACCCAGATTTTCAAAGTAAAGGGCTGGGTAAGGCTTTGATGAAGTATGTACTCAAAAAACTCAGGAGTGAAGAAATTAGTAATGTAACTCTGTTTGCCGATCCTCATGTTGTAGATTTCTACCGAACTATGGGTTTTATGCCAGATCCGGAAGGCATTAAAGGTATGTTTTGGTATCCTCATTAAATTTCTAGAGAAAGAAACGTAGCCAATAGTCAAAAAATAAGCTATGATAGGTAAAGCTTGTGCGACTAAAGCTCAATCGGGATGTAGCGCAGCTTGGTAGCGCGCCTGCTTTGGGAGCAGGATGCCGCAGGTTCAAATCCTGTCATCCCGATTCAATTTGATTATTAACCAGGAAAACCCATACCCTACTTTGCTAGAGTATGGGTTTTCCTTATGGATATAATCAGAAAAATTAGAATTTGCTATCTTAAAATTAAATTGGTATCAAAAATATTCTTAAATCATGTGTTTATACAGAAAAATTTAGCGTGATAAAGCTACTGTATATTGCCGCATTAGAAATGCTTACAAGCCAATTTTTGATATTAGCAGAATTGAATCAGCTAAATATATTATGTATAAAATTGAGCAGTTAAGAACTACCAGATAGAGGAACGATCGCTATTCAATAACGTCCTCATATTTGGCTAAGGGCAATAAAATAGCATTGACCGTATTTACAACAACGGGAAAATATTCGTCCCGTGACGGCTATATTTAGTAGGCATCTACATGAATGTGTGGTAAATAGTTAAGCAAAACTGAGAAAAGCACAACTAAAATTACGGTCAACAGGTAACAAGGACATTACAACTATCCTTAAAAGTTTGAAAATCTCAAGCTTTAAGTGTAAATTGGGAGCATTTAACGACTACCACAACTTTTTCTCATTTCCCAGAAATTGATATATAACTAAAACGAGTTGGTGGCGTGTAAATCCAACAATTGGTCTAACTGAAATTGAACACTTTGATGCGAGGAATACTCATGAAAGCATTGGTTCGCTGGGGCGCAACATTAGGTTTACTTGGCAGTACTTTACTAGGATCAGTATATTTGGGCAGCTTCCCAGCAATAGCTTTATCAGAACAACAAATTAAAGAAAAGTTAGATGATGTACCTGTTTATTTAGTTACTAATGACAAAGGTTTACCATTAAGCCGTCCTTTGCCAGAGCCACAAAACGGTCAACAGAAGGCTGGTGGTTCAATCACAGGGGTTTATATGAGCCGCCAAGAGGCTCAGGCTTTTATTAACGAGCTGCGTAAAAATAAAGACCCTAAATTAGAACAAATCGTCAAAAGTTTACAGGTGACACCTGTACCGCTAGGGGTGATTTATCAGCAGCTGCAACAAACTAAAAAAGACCCCAATCGTTTGTTGTTCGCTTTTAAACCTGTGGATCAGGAAGTTAAAGGGGCAATGGATTTATTGCGCCAAAGCGGTCAACAGGTCAATCAGTTTAGGAGCGTGCCAATGTTCGCTGTGAGATTTGCACCCGACCAGGGTTATGTGTCAATCAAAGCAGGCAGTGGCAACGATCAATACATCCCACTATTTTTGAGTAAACAGGACGCACAGGGCTTGTTAGGGCAGGTTAAGCCAAAACATCCGAAAGCGGATATTCAAGTTCTAGATATAGACGGGGTGATTCAGACTTTACAAGCTAAGAATGATCCTTGGCTAAGTCAAGTTGTGATAGTACCATCACCAGAATCTAGAGAATATATTCGGACTTTACCTAGAAATCAAGGGTCTAACGCTCCGGCTGCTCCTAATCGGAACAATAATACTGCCAAACCACCAGCAAGGCAGAACTCTCGTTAAGCATGAGAAATCAACGGCTCAATGTAGTTTCTGGTTTACAACTTTGGCAATGGCGCAATAGGGCGACTCAAGCAGCGATCGCTCACGATGTCCCTGTGGCAGAATTAGATTGGCTGTTGCAAGAAATAGCTGGTTTAGACCGTTTGGCACTACGTTTAGAGTCGTTTAAAGATTGGTCTGAGATTCCCTTGAGTTTATCTTTGGAGGAGTTAGACCAATTGTGGCAAAGGCGATTAAGCGATCGCTTACCTGTACAGTACATCGCTGGGATCACACCTTGGCGCAAATTCAAGCTTAGGGTGTCAAGTGCTGTTTTAATTCCCAGACCAGAAACAGAGTGCTTAATTGATTTAGCTGTGGTGGCTGTTGCTGATAGCAAAGCAGCACCACAGCTACAACAAGGACATTGGGTGGATTTGGGAACAGGTAGTGGGGCGATCGCTTTGGGGTTAGCCGATGCTTTCAGGGAGGCGACAATTCACGCCGTTGACTATAGTCGGGAAGCTTTGGCGATCGCCGAGCAAAATGCCAATAATTTGGGCTTACTTGAGAGGATACGTTTTTATCAAGGTCGCTGGTGGGAGCCTTTAACCTTGCTGAAAGGTCAAGTTAGTGGGATGATATCCAACCCTCCTTATATTCCCAGCAATATCGTGCCTACGCTACAACCAGAAGTAGTAAACCATGAACCGTATTTAGCCTTAGATGGTGGTAATGATGGCTTAGACGCTATCCGCCATTTGGTAGATGTTGCCCCCAGTTATTTACGACCTGGGGGTATATGGTTAATTGAAATGATGGCAGGTCAAGCAGAAGCAGTCAAAACTCTGCTGCAACAGCAAGGGAGTTATGAAAATATTCAAATTCATGCTGATTTAGCTGGTATTGAACGCTTTGCTCTTGCTTATGTGAAGGGGTAACTACAGACGATACCCTACGCTGAAGTAGAAACCATCATCCTGAGCATTTCTACCTCGGTCTTCTAAATCAACTAAGGGAACAGCATAATCTAAACGTACACCCAAATTGGGTATAGGTTTCCATAAAACTCCCAGTCCTAAACCAGCGACGAATTTTTGTCTTTGAATGATGTTGGGATTGCTATCTACGTTCCAAACTAATCCCAAATCAAAAAATGGTGCTATTTGTAATAAATCTTCTTTAGTTTCACGGTCTCGTTGTAAAACTATGCGGTCTTCTACAGAGAAGCGCAACCCATTATCGCCTGCACGGACGTTTTGCCGATAGCCGCGTATCGATTGACCACCACCAATTACAAACTGTTGAGATGGTAATAAGGCATCTGGTGTAAGTTGCAAATCAAGTTGAGCGATGAAGAAATTATCTGGAGTCAAGCGTTGTTGGCGTTGAATTTGGAATAACCAACTAAAAAATTGACCATCAGGTTGAGGATCGGGGTTGATAGTAGCATCAAACACGTCAATTCCAAAGTTGAATTGAGAACGTAACCCCCAAACTCCCCTAGCATCTCGTCTGATATAATCTTGAGTAAATCTGAGGGTGCGGGTTTGACTGTTACCGTCGGCATCAGGCCCAACACCAAAGGGAGTTGGCCCGGCAAAGGTAAATGTTTGACCATTCTGTACACTAAAGGCTAAGGATAAAGCAAATTCTTCTCTGAGCGATCGCAGCAGGGGTTGACGGTAACTAATTTCATAGAGTTCTGATTCCCCGCGAATTTCAAAGATATCAAAGGGGGGTTGAATGACTTTAACATTATTAATTGCTGTCCTTAATTGTAAAGTGCCATTCATCGGGTTGAGTGGCAGTTGATAGTTAAAGTCGTAATAATTCGAGCCGCCTTTACGAGTGGAAAAATAATAAGACGCACTCAGTTGATCGCCAAGACCTATAGGGCTACGATAAACTGCATTTACGCCTAATCTCTCTGAACCAATGCTGGGTGGAGAGTAGTTATCTGTGTTAAAGACCAGTTCAAAGGGCTTGGCTTCGGTAACTTTGACTATAACAATACTTTGACCCTGCTTGGTTCCGGGACGGAGAGTACCTTCAACTTTAGTAAATAAAGGATCGAGTTGTAGTAGCCGAAACTGTTCTTCTAGCTTTGTTTGCGAGAAGGGTTTACCAATACCTAAAGCAATGCGCGATCGCACATATTCAGGATTGATGCGTCTTGTTGGTGGGTCAATTTTAATTTCTTCTATCGTCCCTTCAGTCACCTGAATTGTGACAACACCATCTTCAATTGTTGACTCGTCTAAAACGGCGACAGAGGTGATGTAGTTTTGCTGAAAATACCAGCCAGTAATTTGATCAGCAAGATTTCTTAAGGTTGCCAAACTCACTGTTTGCCCCTCAACACTTTTAATCAAATTCCTCAGCTTTTCCGAGTTGGCAAAACTGCTACCTGTCAAATTAATTTTCTTGACTGTAATTTGTTGAGATTCTTGACTGAGTAGGGTTGCTGAATTTGGTCTGCTTGGCTGCGAGGACTGTTGCTCATCCTCAGAGTTTGCGACTACTGACAATGGAAGTAAATCAGATGCTGAATTTGGTCTGCTTGGCTGCGAGGACTGTTGCTCATCCTCAGAGTTTGCTGCTACTGACAATGGCAGCAAATCAGATGCGGTTGTCTTATTTTGTGTTAATTCAGATACCAGTGGTAACGGTTTACTGCTGGTAGTCATCTCTTTATCTTGCCATGTCTTTTTTATATCCTCTGGTAGCGACTCAGCATTAGCATGATTGGCAAAGAGATTTGTAACTGTCGTAATACTAGATACAAGGCACACACACCACAATAATTTATTCGTGAATATCAAGCGCATCTTTTTATGCTGGTATTTCTTTAAATAAAGTTAAGACTAATTTACTCTTGCAAGTAACAAATAACACATTAAATTTAATTGTTCTTAATGTAGTAAAAATTACATCATTTTTTGTTGCCGGACTCAATTATAGATTCTGTCCAGATTTATAGCAGGAGGCAGGAGGCAGGAGGTAAAGTCTTACTATTCCTACCATTCAAGCTTTGAAAATGTCCTAACCTATGTGACCACGGCTATATTTGCCAGTAATATATCTTGTTTGCCCCTTTATCTGTATTTATCAAGCTTGAAAACATTGTGTAAAGGAGAATTTAGCATCAAACTATGCTCAATTCTTTAGTAGATACTAGATTGAGCGCCTGAGACTACGAAGATATATATGGTAGCAATAAGTTTCCTGATGACTAGGAAACAAAAATAAATAACAACTAAGTAACGAATCATTTTATACTATTTTTCTGAAAATATAGTAATTTTACAAATTGATGAAGATTTCTTGATAATTAACTAAAGCCTAAAAATATACCTTATATCTGAGTAAAATTGTATGTTATGTATAATACCAGAAATCAAATTTTACTTCGTTGTCATTGTACAATGCAGAGAAAAAGAGATGAGTAATACTGAGTTGGGGAGTGAAAACTAGTCAATTTCCTAACTTAACAAAGTTAATATCTATTTAGGGATGAGTGCTATGTTGAAACGCAATTTATTATCAAGTTGTTTAGTAGCTGTAACAATATTGACATCATCTGCCCCTGTATTTAGTCAACAAGAGGTACAGCCATCGACATCTGTACAGGCTGCGGAAACAGTGAAGGAATTACAGGCTGATGAAATAGTAGCGATCGCTAAAGCTACAGTAGTGAGAATAGAACCTAGTGTTGGGACTCCAGGTTCGGGAGTGATAATTGGTGCTGTACCGGAAGAGGGTAAGTATTTGGTACTGACAGCCAAGAAACTGGTGCAAGACAAAAATGTTAACTATGATATTGTTACACCCATAACTCAAGACGGCAAAACCACAAAACGGCAAAAAATTAAGATTTCCCCACAGCAGGACATTGAAGAATTACCCGATGAGGATTTAGCAATAATCACTTTTCGCAGTAATCGCAAGTACCAAACTGCTCAATTGATTGAAGTAGATCAATCAGAAAAGAGTTGTCTTTTAGCTGATCATAAACTGTGCAACGGGGTCTATGTAGCGGGATTTGTTAACCCTCCTACAGAAGTGAAAAATAGAGTTTTTCATATCACCCAATTGCGGAAAAAAGAACTGAATGGTTCGCAGACTTACAGTAATTTACCGCAAAATTATGATTTTGCTGGAGTTACTGGTGGCCCCGTTTTTGACGGTTCAGGTCGAGTGGCAACAATCTATGGTCAAACACCAACTCAACAGAAAGCAAGTATCAAGAGAAAAGGCTTTAGTATATTACGCAATTATGGTAGATATCGAATTAAACTGCAAGTAACACCTCCACTATTAACCATTTCCCTCAGAGATCCCAAGAATCCATTTAACTTTACCGAAGAAATCAAAGAAACAGACATCGAAACTGTCAGCGCACAGTCTACACCTGTGCGTAGACCGGTGAAGTAACCACATATCAGAAGACAACCTACAGTCTTTTCCGCCTGTAGGTCGTCGAGATTTTATCAAGGAGGGGAAAAGTAAAACCTCTGCGACCTGTTCATCTCTTTTACCCTAATTTTTAGGATTAGTTTATTCCCTAATCTATCTGGCTCAGGCTAGCACAAGTAGATAAATCTTCCATCAAATGGTATGGTGTTTACCCAGGTATTTAACTAATGACTAATAACTGATAACTGTAAAAAGCGGTATTTAGATTAAAGGCTATAATTTTTGACTCACTAATAAATACTCCCCCGCAATAGCTGATGGGGGGAGATATTGCAATTTAATTTTATTAAAGGAATTTTATGAACTTCTGCGGTATACAAAAAATATTATTAGTAATTACAAGTGGTGCGATCGCCTACGGTGTATACCCCATTCTACCTGTACAAGCACAATCAATTACAACCACCCCCAATAACGATACAAATACAATTATCAACATCAACGGCAATAAAATTGATATTGACGGTGGTACACTTTCCCCAGATCAGCTAAATCTCTTCCATAGCTTCCAAAAATTTGGTTTAGAGAGTAGCGAAATAGCCAACTTTATATCTAGTCCCAACATCCAAAATATTTTGGGGCGGGTATTGGGCGGAGATCCTTCAGTTATTAAAGGTTTAATTCAAGTCTCTGGTGGAAACGCTAACCTCTATTTACTCAACCCTGCCGGTTTCATCTTTGGATCTGATGCCAGTTTAAACGTACCAGGAGACTTTATTGCTAGCACCGCCAATAGCGTAGGTATTGGCACAAGTTGGTTTAACGTATTCGGTAGTAACGACTACAGTACATTAGTAGGTACACCCACAAGCTTTAGTTTCAACCCATCTCAACCAGGAAGTATCGTCAACTTTGGTAATTTACAAGTAAAAACTGGAGCTAACTTAAGATTAATCGGTAGCACAGTAGTTAGCACCGGACAACTATCAGCATCAGAGGGAAATATTACCCTTGCAGCAGTTCCAGGTGAGAAATTATTACGCATCAGCCAACCTGGAAACCTACTAAGTTTAGAAGTTCCTACCAACATCGCACCAACTGGGAATATCACAGTTGCTACCTTGGCTAAATTATTAACTAATACAGGTTTTCAGAATACTGGTGGCTTGACAGTTAACGCCAACGAACAAGTACAGTTAACAAGTACTGGTAGTCTTATCAATTCTGGGGATGGTGTCGTAACAGGAATAACAGCAGGTAGCGCCAGCCTATTAGCCGCACAGAATTTGACCTTGCCAAATCAAATTACCATACTAGGGAATTTATCAACTAACAGCACAGGCACAACTAAATTTGCCAGTACGGTTCAGGCGGCAAGCCTCAGCACATCAGGCGGCAATACGGAAATCAACGGTAACATTACCACCACAGGCGCTCAAACTTACAACAGCGATGTTCAACTAACTGGCGATATTGTACTTACCGCCAATGAAATCGACTTTTTGGGAGGGAATGCTTCAGTAAGCGGTAGCGGTAAGTTAACGCTCCAGCCTTTTACAAGCATTCAAAATATTGTAGTTAATGGTAATGAAGGGACAACTGCTTTAGATATCAGTAGCCAAGATTTTGCCGCTTTGGATAATGGCTTGAGTTCCCTAGTGATTGGTGCTAACAATGGTAGTGGCAAAATTACAATCAATCCTAGCACGGTCAAATCAGATTTGGAAGTGCGATCGCCCAATGGGACTATCGAAGTTTCTAACTTAAACGTCGATGGTAATGCCAGTTTCAATGCAACTCAAACGAATATTGACAGCGACATCACCACCACAGGCGCTCAAACTTACAACAGCAATGTCAAGTTGAATAACTCCGTAGAGTTAAGCACAACCAACAGTGCAGTCACATTCAACCGCCAGGTAGAGAGTCAGAATACAACCCAAGACCTGACGGTGAACGCAGGTACAGGCAACATCACCTTCAACGATGCAGTTGGCTCAACCACTGCATTAGGGAATTTATCAACTAACAGCACAGGCACAACTAAATTTGCCAGTACGGTTCAGGCGGCAAGCCTCAGCACATCAGGTGGCAATACGGAAATCAACGGTAACATCACAACCACAGGCAACATTCAATTGAATAGTCCAATCACCTTAACAGGTGGTGGTAGTAAAACCTTCAACTCGAATAACAATAACATTGGGTTCAATAGCACAGTTAATGGTGCAAGTAATCTCACACTCAACGCTGGCACAGGAAACATCAGCTTCAGTGGTGCGGTAGGTGAAACAACAGCATTAACTGGGTTAAGCACTACTGCCGCCAATACTAACGTTGCGAATAACATCACAACCACAGGCAATATTCAATTTAATAGTCCAGTCACCTTAACAGGTGGTGGTAGTAAAACCTTCAACTCAAATAACAATAACATTGGCTTCGGTAGCACAGTTAATGGAGCCAGTAATTTAACACTCAACGCTGGCACAGGAAACATCAGCTTCAGTGGTGCGGTAGGTGAAACAACAGCATTAACTGGGTTAAGCACCAATGCCGACAATACGAACGTTGCGAATAACATCACAACCACAGGTAATATTCAATTTAATAGTCCAGTCACCTTAACAGGTGGTGGTAGTAAAACCTTCAACTCAAATAACAATAACATTGGCTTCGGTAGCACAGTTAATGGAGCCAGTAATCTCG
>DATNQO010000274.1:0-5895 GCA_036704005.1 Leptolyngbyaceae cyanobacterium
AAATGTCTTGGCGAAGTTGGTTTCTATGCCAGTGCGGATAATGTAAACTTCATCTGCGGCAATAACAATGTCAAGTTTAACGTTATCCTTCCCTTTATACTCTTTTGCAGTGACTCGCAATTCTGACAAGTAACCAGTTAACCCCTTTTGATGCACAGGGATGGTTTTGTCTTTTTCGATATCGTAGTGATACCACAGGTAAGATTCACCGCTTAACTCACCATTTTTGACGTATAAGTAAAGGGGTTCTGGTGGATTGCAAAGCCCTAGTTTAATTTCATTATTCATGTTTAACCTCTAAGCTTTTTGGAGTGTGGGATAATATAATTCCTGTTAAAAGATGCTACTGATAAAATTGCGATCGCCTGAAATAATCACTTATTCAGGCGATTGCTTTTTCCTAAGAAACGGACTTTGCTGTAGCAGCAGATTGTTGATTAGTTTCTAACTCATCTGTGAGGTAACACAATGCAGTTTGAGCATCACCCACAGTTAGATCAGGCTGATAGTCAAGTGCTAGATAATCCGAGTGTTGGCTAATCTGTTTAAGAATGACTTGTGCCGCATTAATAAATGACTGTAAAGTAGGCGGAGATTCCCAAGATTTCTTTTGCGCCTGGGTGGGTGTTTCTTGCTGTTCCCCAGATTCACCCGTCGCTACAGTTACAGTTTCAGGGATTGCGCTCAGTTGGGACTTCATGTGTTCAAGCTGGCGTGAGTAATAATCAATCTCACTTTGGAGTTGTGTCTTTAATTGCTCTGGCGTGAGTAGTTTTACCTTGTCCTCTAGTTGGTGTTCTTCGTCCTCCTGATTCTTGTCAGGCAGCATGACATAACGCCACCCCTCACCGTAATGTCTGCCAAGATAAGTATCCTGGGCGTAGTACTTCATACCGATTATTTCGCCCTGTTCGGTGCGTTGACCAGGGATGTAACGGGGATATTTCCAGTGCTGGGGAATTGATATTGTAGGTTCCATATTTGTGATTGGTGAATGATTGAAAAGGAGTCAGGAGTCACAAGTCAGAAATCAGAATAATTCTGGCTCCTGACTTCTGAGTTCTGGGTTCTGATTTACGCTGCAATTAGTTCTGGTGCTGGCTCATAAGCCTTTAGCCGTTCCCAATCTTGGGCGGTTAACATCTCAAAGGGCAGGTCTAGCCACTGCTCACAGTCATCTAGTTCCGCATCCTCTGACTCGGACACGGGTACAAGCGCTCTGACAGCATCAAACACCGAGTTAGAATACTGGGGTTGGACTGAGCTACCTAGCATTACCCACCAATTACCGTTAGTGCATCCGACTTGGCCTAGCTTGTGGTCGTCCTTATATATGCCGTCATCTAAAATTTCAAAACCGTACTTTTGGCACTCGTTGAAGATATGCACCATAACTCGGTTTTCAGAAGAAGCAACGGGGCAGGGTGCAGGGGGCAGGGGGAAAATTTCTTCTTCCTCAAATGGCTTCTGTACAGGCAACATCCCTTGCTGGTACTGCTGCTTGACGTAGCTGTGACATCTGGCGGGGGTGGTGTCGCGGTAAATTTCTTGCCCGTTGATCATCACTCGCCAGTACAAATCTTGATAGTTGTCGTGGTCGTACTCAATGCTGGCGATGAGTTCACCATCAACGATTAGTTCTTGATCATGGAAGGAAATTTCCGTAACTCTGGGAACTTCGGGATATTCGACTGGTGCAGGTAATGGGGTTGGAAGTGAACCATCTTTGTGATGCCATTCTACGTAACGCAGGCATCGGGCAATGGTGGAATGCCGGAAAAGCTCACTACCGCGTACCATGACAACCCATCGCTGGGTAACGAACTCGGCGTTATCGTAGGTGATGTATGCAATCAGTTGATCAGGACTTACGCAACTGGCACAAAGAGCGGGTAGGGCTGTAAGTGACACCGCGACAATTAAAATCAAACCAAGCACATAAGAATACTTGGGCGTTTCAATTGCTGAATCAAATAATTAGAAAGCAAGTTATGCTTGATTTGATAAATAGTTTGACCAGTAGTATAGGCTAAATTCTTTAACCTAACCCAAACCAACATTGCACAAGCAATATGATTTCTTTGGAGTCTAGCTTTACGACACTGACAAGATTCAATGCCAGTTAGTTGTTTAATCTCCCTGTGAAACTCCTCAATATTCCAACGAATTTTACACGCCTCTTGTACAACATCCGTGGAGCTTTGAGATAAATCGTTAGTGGCAATATAATCCGTTCTGTTGGTAGAAACAGTAACCCGGAATAGTTTCACTTTTTTCTGAGCGGGAAACCCTTTGATTTTTATGATTTTACCACATTCTAACTCTTCAGGACTCCATTCTAATAATTCGATACGTTTATATTTTTCTTTGGCAAATGTATCATCAATTAACCGATTATTTTTTAGAGGGCAATAATAAATTTTATCTAGACTATCAATATAAAGCATTAAACTCTGTACCGCATACCATGTGTCCATCAAAACCGTATCAAACGGTAAAAGCTTATGATACACAAGGTTTTGTAGCATATCTTTCACATGGTCTATCTTAGTTTTACCATCTAAGTCAGGATTAAAAATGCGGTAATCTATTACCCAAAATCTTTGAATAGTAGGGTTGACATACACACAGCTAACTACACCAATCCCTTTGATTACCCCATGCTCATTCCCACTATATTGTCTCCTCACCATCTCTATTTCTTCAGAATACCTTTTGTCTAAAACGCTATCATCAAATATGATGTAACCATTGGCATCATGCTCAACTACCTCTTTCACGTTATCCCATAGTAAACGAGGTGTTAATTTTGCGGTTTTCAAATAATAGTTAATTGCATCATGGCTAATACAGTTTAAATGTTCTGCTAAGTTGGTAATTGTATAATTAATTTGACTACTTAATAAGTATTGGCAGTAATTAAGTTTTGTAAATCTCATTACCGTAAGCAACATTTATCTAATACAACCTCTACCTATTTTCTCATGAATATTTCATTCTTTGTTTCCTTTTGCAGCGACTTCTTATGCTTAAACAAAGCTTTCGGAACCACAGCTAATCAATAAAACTGTACTAGTAGCTAGCGTAGGCGTAGCCCGCCGCAGGCATCGCCCCTTGCCAGTTGCGCTACTTGTTATAGTACAAAAGCACTATAATTTAGCGATCGCCTGTGCCAGTTGCGTAAGTCCTGTTGATTAAGAGCGTAGATTTCAAAGTGATGCGAGTGGATTTCTTGGATTGTTAAGCTTTCGGGTGCTACACCTTGGGCTTGGGCTGCGATGTACTCATTGAGTTCCGACTGGGCTAAAACTTGTTCGTCAACCTTCCGAACTTGGGCGGATTGGTGGGTGATAATGGCTTTGATCCAAGTGTTACGCTGTGTCTTGTCACCTGTTGGGGTTACTCCCAAGTCAGCCGCAATACTTTTAATTTGTCCAAGCTTTAGGTCGGCTAGGACTTGCTGGGTATATACAGGATGCGTCATAATAAAGATCCTTTGATATAGAAAGGCAAGGCGATCGCAAAGTTTTCCAGACCTGGGCGGTCGCCTTTGTTTTTGGGCTTAGGCAAGGTTGTGGTTTAGGACAACGCTTTCAAATCAATTAGGCGTAGCTTGATATTTCTTGCTTAAAGCGATTCGCATTAGCTGCAAAGATAGAAAATTCAGCTTTGCTTGTGAAGGAAGCATTGCACTTTTCCCCTTGACAATTAATATTTTAGTCTACCTTGGTTGCCATAGTCAACCATTGTAGACAGAAAAGGCATAGATTTTCACGAGGTCTTTTACAGGAATAGATAGTATCTCACTGATACCACGAGCAATTTCCAGTGAAATGATTGAGTATTTACCGTTTAAAAGTTTACTCAAGTTCTGATGACTACAAGAAATTTCATTAGCCTGTAACGCTTGTGCTAAGTCCCTTACAGACATATTGTCTTTTTGCCGCATTGCGTTTTTGACGATAGCAATTTTATCGGAGTTCCACCGAACATAAGCTACATCATCTATATCTACCGCCATTATTCGGAGTTCCTTGTTGACTACCACGGTTGACAAAATCATTCTAAATGTCTACCATAGTTTACGTCAAGATCAGCCAGTGCTTGCGCTCAAAGTGAGCGCTGGTTTGTCATGCTAAAAAAATTAATCGCTTAAAACAAAAACACGCTTAAAACTGGACAATCGCCGCCGGCAAGCAGTGCAACTGTCCAGATGGGTAACAAAGTGACCTAAATACAATGCTGACATACTTTTATTAAACCCACCAGATCAGCATGGGTGTTCACTTTGGCAATTTGCGTTCGTGACTGTCTTTGTGCATTTACCGATAGTGAGCAATGATCATGCTGACACTAGACCGTGAAGAAACATTAACCCCTAATTACAACCTGCTCAACTCCAGCATTAAGGAAACCTTCACATCCCTCGACCGTTTCGAGTGGCAAGCTGTCAGTGAAGTTCTGCAAATGCGTGACTCTGAACTTTACCTTGAAGCAGGTTACGCTGATTTCAAAGAATACTGTCACCGTGAACTATCAGCCTGGGGTGGCTACAGACGAATTACCCAACTGCTAGGGGCGAAAAAGGTCATCGACACCGCCCAGGAATTAGGGCAGCACATCAGGAATGAACGCCAAGCCCGTCCCCTACTCCGTTTAGTGAAAGAACCAGAGAAACTAAGGGAAGCCGTAGCTTACGCAGTCGAACAAAACCCGAACCCCTGTGAATCAGACTTTGCGGCGGCCGCTCAAAAAGTGGTTCCTCGCAAACCACGGATAAAAGCACCATCTCAGGAACCAATGGTTCCCAAATCTAACCTTGTTAAAGTTACTTCACCATCACACCCCAGATGTGGAGATGAAGGAACCATTGATGCAGATCCGCCTAACCCAACCCAGCAGATTGTCACTTTTACTGATGGTGAGAAACTGCTGGTTAATAATGATGATTTGACCTCTTTAAGTAATGACGCAATTGAGTCATTTACCATCGAGCGCAAATACCCAAAAGAATACACCGAAGCGATCGCCGCACTCGAACAGCAGTATCAGCAGAAAATAGAACGGCTAGAGCAAGAATTGAGGATTGGGCTACAGTCTGAAGCCACCGCCAAAGCCGAACAGCAAGTACAAGAACAACTATCGTCATGGCAACAACTATACCAACAGCAGAAAGAGCAGATCATACAGATGCAGCAACGCCTGGACGAGATGGAAGCGCTTAGGCAGTTTGAATATGAGAACCAGCACTTCAAGCAGCGTAATCAGGAGCTAGAAAACGCGGTACAAGAAAGACCTGCTCAGGAGTGGGGAAATACCCTTACCAAGCAGGCCGCTAAGGTACTCAACAAAGAAGTCAAGCGATCGCTAGAGAATACTATTGATTTGCGATCGCTGGCAGTTGAACCACCAAAGGAAAATGCCGAGGAGTGCTTACGGCTCATGGGTATAGCGCTTGGTCATCTCGCCACTGCCATGAACAACACTCAAGCCTTGCAAGCTGCGGCCTTAATTTTGGGGAGTGAACCCACACCAAGCGCGATCGCATACCGTGCAGAACAGCTACAACTCATCGCCCAAGCGGTGGCCGATATTCAGGCTGTGCTGGCTAAACCTGGGTGTAGTTGGCAGGACTATTTGGATGTAGCACGAGAGTACGAGGTTATTGAGCAGGACTACTTAACCCAGTTGACCCCGCAAGAGATAGAGCTAATCACAGCTTTAGAGAAGTCCGCACAACCCAAAACTATAGGTGTCGGGTCTATCGTTGCCCATGCTGATATCTACAGTGCTTTATACAACACCAGAGGTGAAGTTATAGAAGACCTGGGTGATGAAGTTTGGGTGGCTTGGGAGCATTGGAAAGACCGCCCGAAAAAGACAGACCGATATTTC
>DATNQO010000275.1:0-74381 GCA_036704005.1 Leptolyngbyaceae cyanobacterium
AGATAATCGCGTAATTCCTGGGCAGAAAATGGCATTTCTGGATGCGGAATTACATAAGCGACCAAGCGATGATTTTTGGGTATATCTTCTCTGGCTACTACTACAGTTTCCCTAACATTTGGGTGTTGTGCTAATACTGCTTCAATCTCTCCTAATTCAATACGGAAACCACGAATTTTCACTTGATGGTCAATTCTGCCTAAATATTCAATATTGCCATCAGAAAGATAGCGTGCTAAATCACCTGTTTTATATAAAATTTGTTCTGATGCAAATGGACTAGAAATAAACTTTTCTTCAGTCAATTCGGGTTTATTCCAATAACCACGCGCTACCCCTACACCACCAATATGTAACTCACCACTTACACCAATGGGAACAGGCTGTAAATGTTTATCTAATATATATATTTGTGTATTAGCAATTGGGCGACCAATAGGAACTATTTTTACATTACTATTAGGTTGACAAGCCCAATAAGTTACATCAATTGAGGCTTCCGTAGGCCCATAGAGGTTGTGTAACTCAGCGTCTAATCTCTCATAAAAGCGCTGTTGCAGGTCAAAAGATAGTGCTTCACCACTACAAATTACTCGTTTGATACTACTACATTTGTCTAATTCTGGTTCTTCGATAAATACCTGTAACATTGAAGGCACAAAGTGAAGTGTAGTAATTTGCTCTTGAGTAATTAGTTGAACTAAATACCGACTATCTTGATGTCCACCTGGTTTAGCTACAACTAAACTTGCACCTGTCAACAAAGGCCAGAAAAATTCCCAAATCGAGACATCAAAACTGAATGGTGTTTTTTGTAAAACTTTATCGTTGGCTGTGAGTTGATATGTTTCCTGCATCCACAACAGACGGTTACACAAGCCTTTGTGAGTGTTCATTGCACCTTTGGGCTTTCCTGTGGAACCGGAGGTGTAAATTACATAAGCTAGGTTTTCTGCTGTAACTTCACTAATTGGGTTTTCAGGACTGTAAGCAGCAAATTCTTGAAAGTCGTCTATACATACTACTTGCGCTTGATGTGGTGGTAGTTCTGGGACTAGATGTGGTTGCACTAACAGCACCGACACTTGAGCATCTGCCAACATGAATGCTAAACGCTCTTTTGGATAAGTGGGGTCTAAAGGTACATAAGCACCACCTGCTTTGATAATTGCCAATATCGCAATTACCATCTCTAAAGAGCGTTCCATGCAGATACCTACCAATACATCTGATTTCACACCCAGAGTTTTGAGATAATGGGCAATTTTATTAGCGCGTTGGTTTAACTCTCTGTAAGTAAGTTTTTGATTTTCAAAAATCACAGCAGTAGCATCTGGGATAACTTCTACTTGCTGCTCAAATAGTTGATGTATGCACTGATTTTGCGGGTAGTTCCTTTGAGTATCATTCCATTCAAATAATAACTTATGCCTTTCAACTTCTGTTAACAACGGCAAATTGGCAATATTAGTATCAGGAACGTTAACAATAGCTTGTAGTAGGGTCTGGAAATGCTCTAACATCCGATGGATAGTATCGGCATTAAATAAATCAGTGTTGTACTCTAACGTTGCAACTAAACCCTGCTCTCTGTCTTCCATGAACAGAGTTAAATCAAACTTAGCCGAGCCGTTATCAACTTCTGTGAAAGTTAGGGAAATATCAGATAACTGTGGCTTGGGAATTGGCATATTCTGAAGCACAAACATTACCTGAAATAGCGGGTTGTGGCTGAGATCACGTTCAGGCTGGAGTTCTTCTACTAACTTATCGAAAGGTAAGTCTTGATGGATATACGCTTCTAAAGCTGTTGATTTTACTCTTGTGAGTAATTCTCTAAAACTAGGCTGTTCAGATAAATCTGTACGTAAGACTAAAACATTGACAAATAAACCTATCAATGGTTCAACTTCAACAGAGTTTCGACTAGCAACTGGCGAACCCACCAAGATATCTGTTTGTCCTGTGTAGCGGTACAACAAAGTTTTGAACGCCGCCAACAGAGTCATAAATAAAGTTGCGCCTTCTTGATGGCTCAGTTGTTTTAATGAGTCTGTAAGATTTTTGGGTAAAGATAGTTGGACTTTAGCACCGTTGAAGGTTTGTCTAGGCGATGTCTTGCGACAAGCCGCTCCGCGTCTACGCACATAGTCGCAAGGTAAGTCCAATAGAGGCAGCTTACCACTTAATCGCTGCTTCCAGTATGTAAGTAGCGTTTCCCTGCGCTCTGGATGTAAATATTTTTGTTGCCAATAGGCAAAATCTACATATTGAATAGGTAACTCTGGAAGTGGAGAGGGTTTTCCACTAGCAAAAGCTTCATATATTGCTGCTAATTCTCGAATGAACACCCCAACAGACCAACCATCTGCAACTATATGATGGAAAGTTACAAGCAATTTAGATTCATTATCTGTTAAGCGTAGTAACAAGACACGCAATAAAGATTGATCAGCTAAATCAAACTGATGTTGAGCTAATTCTGCTATCAAGCGTTGTCCTGTAACTGTCGCCTCATCCTCTGATAATCCTCGCAAATCCTCAATTGGTAAGCTAAAGTTAACAGTCGGATTAATTACCTGAACTGGTTGTCCATCAACTAAGGCAAAATTTGTTCGCAAAACCTCATGACGTTGAATAATTTCCTTGAGGCTTTGTGTTAGTGCAGCTACCTTTAACTGTCCCGTTAAATTAATCACAATGGGAATGTTATAAGCATAGGTATCAGGCGTTAACTGATGAATAAACCAAAGTCCCTGCTGCGAGAAAGATAAAGGATGTAAGTCAGTGCTTTTCTCAACTTTAGCCATTACTAAAGACGCACTACCCGCACTAATTTCAGCGATTATTTTTGTTGCTAATCCTTGAATACTCAAACCTTCAAAAAAGTCTGCTACGGATACAGCGACATCTATATGGTTTTCAATTCTATTTTTTAATTCAAATACTTTTAAAGAATCCAGTCCTAAACTACTTACAGACTGCTGAATATTTATTTGTGAAGGTGTGATTTTCAACACTCTCGCTACTTGCTCAACTAGATATGACTCTAATAATGGTTGAGCCTCACGCGGAGTAAGCGACAAAAGAATTGCGCGATTTAGCTGTAGATTATTTTCAGTTTCTATATAATTACTAATTTCATTAATACTACTATTGACTATCTGTAATTCACCAGCCAAAAATTCTGCTTTTGTAGCACGGCGTTGAATTTTTCCGCTAGAAGTCTTGGGAATAGTCCCAGGTTTAATTAAAACCACTCCATAAACTTGGACTTCATGTTCTTCTGCAACTGCTTGACGAATTGCCTCTGTGACTTCTGCTAAATTTGGTTTGGCGCGAAATTCTAATTCTTGCACCAATACCAATTGTTCTTGGTTGTCAACCTCTATACAAAAAGCTGCATTGCTACCAGCACGTAATGATGGATGAGAACGTTCTGCGGTGATTTCAATATCTTGTGGGTAAAGGTTACGACCCCGAATAATAATTAAATCTTTGGCTCTACCAGTAATATAGACTTCTCCCCTATCCAAAAAGCCTAAATCACCTGTACGTAAAAAAGGCCCTTCTCCAGTGTCTTGCAAAAAGGCCTGGAAAGTTTGCTCTGTTTCTGCTTGGCGATGCCAATAGCCTTGACCAATACTAGGCCCAGATACCCAAATTTCCCCTACTTCCTTATCCTGACAGCGCGTTAACGTTTCTGGATTGGCAATTACAACCCTCTGTTGTGGTACGCTGCGACCACAACCAACTAATTTAATAGAGTTCTTTGCATCACCAACCGCATCTATTACATAGTTACGCTCTAAAGCGCTTTTCTGCACAGATAGTTTATTTACTAACGCAGATTTGATGCCCCCAGATATCATCAAAGTCGCCTCTGCCATGCCGTAGCAAGGATAAAAAGCTTCAGGACGAAAACCGCATTCGGCAAAGGTGGCAGCAAACTTCTCTAGAGTATCACCACGAATTGGTTCAGCACCGTTAAAAGCTACAGTCCAACTGCTTAAATCTAAGGTTGAACGTTGCTCAGGAGTAATTTTTTCAATACAAAGTTCGTAGGCGAAGTTAGGAGCGCCGCTAGTAGTGCCTTTGTAACGAGAAATTGCCTGTAACCAACGGTAAGGACGTTGGAGAAAAGACACTGGTGGCATCATAATACAAGGAAAACTAGCATACAAAGGTTGTAGTACACCACCAATCAGTCCCATATCATGATAGACAGGTAGCCAAGTAACAAACTTACTACTAGGGGAATGTTCCATATACTGGCGCGTCACCTCAGCATTGTGTAGCAAGTTGCCATGAGTGAGCATAACACCTTTGGGTGTGCCAGTAGAGCCGGAAGTGTATTGCAAAAAGGCTAGAGTATCTGTATTGATGAGAGGTTCTTGCCAAGCTTGTTCTATACCTGGGGTGAGGTTGTCGGTAGTTAGCCAAAGGATATTATTGACATTAAATTTATCAGCAAGCAAAGACTTCAATTGATCTAAAATTGCCGTCGTTGTCAGAACTACTGCGGCTTGTGCATCTTTTAAAATTGCCAAGATTCTGGGTGTGTTGCGGGCGTTGCGTGGGGGATAAGCTGGGACTGCTACCACGCCAGCATATAGACATCCAAAGAAGGCTGGTAAGTAATCAACAGCAGGTGGATAAAGTAACAAAGCACGCTCACCGCTTAAACCTAAAGCTTGTAGTTGAGATGCGATCGCTCTACTTTGCCGATCTAACTCTTGATAAGTTAGAGTTATTGTTGGCTCTTCGCCATCATGTAAAAAGGTAAAAGCTTCATCTTTGGCTTGTTCTACCGACCTGTAACGCAGTAGTTCTACCACTGTCGCACAATTACAGACCATTTGTTCTAAATGATTGACAAATCGAGTCATTGCACCTTCAAAGCCCTGACGTACAGAACGAATTGTTAAAATTGGCTACCAATAGCGCCCTTGTTTAAAGTGATTAAACGTGTCTACTCCGTCCCATCAATAGCACGTTAACCTGAGTTCGACGGCTGGAAAAAACCCCACTTCCATTCCTCTCACGCCAGTTGCTACAAGTCGGCAGAGCCTTTCACCAGTTGCCTGGGTCGGGCTAACCCTCCCGCAGCACTGTTCACCAACGCACTGGCTCCCCTAAAAGGAGAGAGGCTTTAAAGGCCTAATTTATCGTTGATATCTCATACTCCATACTCCCCTCTCCTCGTAGGAAAGGGGTTGGGGGAGAGGTCAAAACCGCACTGGTCGAACTCGCGTCACGTTCATCTTTGGCTTTGAACAAGACCACTAAGTTATTGCCATTAATTTTCAATTATTTGTAGCATAAAGCAACTTAACACATATAGCAAGTAACTCTTAGTCTTCATCAACAAGACTTATCAATGTTTCAACACAATATATCTGTAAGTATCCAGCAAATATCAGTCTGTAGAGGTATGACAAAATTTATTTTTTCCTAAAAACGACAAAAAGTTTTTTTAAGCAAATATGCTAAATGCCTACCATACAAGGCTTTGCTTAAACAAAGGTAACGGAGAAACTCAGTAAGGTAAGCTTCAAGCAATACTTGCCTGCATAAAAAGTTTATGATAATGTTTCCTAATAGTTTTTCAAGAACTAGTGCAAATAATTCGCAGCTAACTCTTGAGAAACTCTATAGACTAATGTCAAAAATTAATTATCGATAACTATCGCGTCATTAATTTAGACGTAAAGTTTTCCATTGGGTGTGAGGATGAGTATCAAGATGCAAGATCCATTAGTTGAAAGGCTGTTATTTAAAGGTTTATTGTCAGGAGCATTACGAATGAAGTCTGGATTGATGAGTGATATACGTTCGGTAGGATTGGCATTAGCAGTCATTAGCAGCTTGGTACAACCAGCAGATGCACAAACACAAGCAGTAAAGCTATCTACTATTAATAGTCAGAAATCTCACTCCACCAATCAGGCACAATTATTCGTACAAAGCAATGATAGTTCAGTTATTAAAGTTACAGGCGTTAAAGTAACTTCTACAGATAAAGGTATCGAAGTTATTTTAGAAAGTGCTAACCCAGAAGCACTCAAACCACTAAATAACAATCAAGGCAACAGTTTTATAGCGGATATACCCAATGCAGTTTTATTACTCCCCAATGGTGGCAACTTTACTCAAGATAATCCAGCACCAGGCATTGTATCTGTAACTGTCATTCAAGCTGATGCTAATACTGTGCGAGTAACAGTCACAGGTGAAGCAGGTTTACCAACAGCAGAGTTATTTGATGAAGATAAAAGTCTAATTTTTGCAGTCGCACCCGTCGCTTCAGCAACACAGCCAACACAGCCAACACAGCCAACTACTGAAACACCACCATCACAACCAACAGCAGAAAATGATGAACCAATAGAATTGCTGGTAACTGGTGAACAAGATAGATATCTTATACCTACAGCCAGCACCGCAACTAAAACAGACACACCACTGCGTGATGTACCCCAAGCAATTCAAGTAATACCTCGACAAGTACTAAAAGACCAACAAGCAAGGCGTTTAAACGATGTCTTACGAAATGCACCAGGCGTTATAGCTAATAATTCAGAACGTTCTGCTTTTGAAGGATTTACTATTCGTGGTTTTAGTAGTCGTAATATCATCCGCAATGGACTGAGAGACGATACCAACATTACAACTAATGTCAATGTCGATAATATCGAGCAGATAGAAGTTTTGCGAGGGCCTGCCTCGGTGCTATTTGGACAAGGAGGTGCTGGCGGTACGATTAATATCGTTACGCCAAAACCTCAAAGCACTCCTTTTTATTCCATTGAGGGAACTATTGGCAGCTTTAACACCTATAGCGGTTCTATAGACATTACAGGGCCATTAAATGATGAAAAAACTGTGTTATATCGGTTAAACGCATCTGTATCCACAACAGACACATTCGTTGATTTTTTTGAGAGAGAGCGTTATTTAATTGCTCCTAGCTTGACTTGGTTAATAAGTCAGGATACCGAATTAACTTTAGAAGCTGAGTATTCAGACCAAAAACAACCTAATGACCGGGGTTTACCTGATCGCGGTACAGTCTTACCTAACCGGAACGGTCAATTACCAAGGAATCGTTTTATCGGCGAGCCTTTTTCGGAAATTGACAAAAACGATCGCCAATCTCTACGAATTGGTTACAATTTTGAGCATCGTTTTAGTGAAAATTGGCAGTTTCGTAACAATTTTAATTTTTCCTATCTAAGTGTGGAGCAAAATTCTTTGTTTCCTGCAAGGCTTTTAGATGATGAGCGCACTCTTGAACGAGGTTTATTTGTTGCTAAGTTTGCTCAACAAACATACAACTTAGATACAAATATTGTCGGTAATTTCAAAACAGGCAGCATTGAACACAAGCTGTTATTTGGGATTGACCTGTCTAGAGACATTTCTTATGATGAAGGCAGAAATTACTTGCAAGAGCTTGGCTCTATAGATATTTTTAATCCCATTTATCGGCGTGACAGTGCTGGGGCAATTCTTGAAGAATTTACTGATGAACCTACAATATCTGAAGGTTTAGGATTTTATTTACAAGACCAAATTTCCTTGACAGAAAACTTGAAATTGGTTCTAGGTGGCAGATTTGATATTGTCACGCAGGAAATAGAAAATTCTTTCGGAGAGACAACTGCTTTTCAACAGGATGAAGCATTCAGTCCTCGTGTTGGTATTGTCTATCAACCGAGTCAAGCAGTTTCTCTATATGCTAACTATAGCCGTTCATTTGAACAAGTTACGGGAACAAATTTCGACGATAGGCTATTTGAACCAGAACGGGGAACTCAGTATGAAGTAGGGATGAAAGTCAATTGGACAAATCAACTTTCTTCAACTCTCGCATTATACCAAATCACAAGGTCAAATGTTCTCACAACTGATCTCAGAGATCCAAGTTTTAATACTTCTATCCAAACAGGTGAACAAAGAAGCCGGGGTATTGAATTAGATATAACTGGTGAAATTTTACCAGGATGGAAAATTATTGGTGGCTATGCCTACACTGATGCACGAGTAACCAAGGACAATGAGATTCCAGTAGGAAACCGTCTTAGCAATGTGCCAGAACACGCTTTTAGCTTGTGGAGTACCTACGAAATTCAAAGAGGTAATTTGCAAGGTTTAGGATTTGGCTTAGGGCTTTTTTATGTAGGAGAAAGAGAGGGGGATTTAGAAAATAGCTTTAGTGTACCAAGTTATGTACGTACTGATGCCGCCTTATATTACCGCAGGAACAATTTCAGAGCGTCTTTGAATGTGCAGAACTTGTTGGATAATGAATATTTTGAAACGGCTGAAAGTGAGCTGCGTGTTTTTTATGGCGCACCACGCACTGTAAAATTTACATTAGGGTGGGAGATTTAATAGGGGTGTAAGGGTTTAAGGGTATAGGGGTGTAAGGGTTTTTAAGAATCTACACTCCTACACCCTTGTGTTTCTTATCGGCTAATTACTTATAATATGGTTGTTTTGGTGGGTAATTGGTAATAGCTAATAGGTAATTGTTTTGAGCCACTACCGATTACCCATTACCCATTACCAGCCCCCAAGATATGATAAGTATTTAAGCGAACTTGATATTAGGAGTTAATAATTATTTCCACTGGTATACTCTACATCATGGTCTGGCACAATAGTTTCTACATTCCGCAGCACGGGTACAGAAAAACCAACCAAACCAACTATTAACATCCACACTGCACAAATTACATACAAAAGGGATATCCCTGCACCAGTACCAGTGCCAAATAATTCTCCGAATATAGGAACCAAAACACCCCCTGACTGCAATGCAGGGGTAAAAATTTGATCCGCAAAAGGCCCTGCTATTAAGTAGCCTACCGCAGAAGCTATTTGCAAAACTAGCGATCGCACTGCAAAAACTCTTCCTTGCATATTAGGAGGTACTTTCGCTAACCAAATAGCATTATCTGAACTTCCATTTAAAGGAAAATTGAGCGATGAGCAAAATTGTGCAGGAATCCAAATCCAAGGCGTTCTACCCAAACCAAAGATGATTTTACTAAAACCTGCAAATGTCATCCCTAATAAAACGCCTTTAATTTTACGTCTAAAACCGCCCCAAGTGCTAAGAAGTATGGCTCCCATGACACCGCCAAAACCAGCAGCAGAAGCCAAGCTACCTAGCACTACAGTATTATTATTTGTTCTTGATAAAATCATTGGTGTATATAGAGCATTACCAATGTCATGGGGAAGCCAAAATAATAAATTAACTACTAACAGCGCCAGTAGACTTTTTTTGTTATTAATATACCGCCAACCAAATGCAACATCTCGCCAAATATTGGCGACATTTTCCTTTTCTGTGGTTATTGGTGGTTGAGGAATATTTACTAACACTAAGCTGCTAATGGCAATGGTAAAAGTAAATATATCAATCAACCAAATCCCTAAAAAACCAATAACTGTGTAAAGATATCCAGCCAAAGCTGGTGCAATAATATTGCTTCCATAACTAGATAAAAATTCCAGACTACTGGCGCGGGTATAATGTTTTTTAGGAATCATCAGCGATACAGATGAAGAGTATGCTAAAGATTGAAACTGATTGAAAGTCCCGACAATAGCGCCTGTCAGATAAAAATGCCAAATTTGTAAATTATTAGTCAGGTAAAGTAACAAAAGAATAATAGTAGTAAAAACTGCTACTGTGTCCCCTACCATCATTAATAATTTTCTGTTAAAGCGGTCTACAATCGCACCACTGATGGGGGTAATAACTATACTGGGAAGCAAACTGAAAAAACCCACTAAAGCAATTGTAGTTGCTTGACCTGTAATTTGCCATGCCCAAATTTCAATGGCAAAATTCGTCATGCTGCTACCAATAGTAGACACTAGCTGACCAAGCCAGACAATCATAAAATTACGCATACTGGCAGGGTTTGGTTGTTGTGGCATTTGTAATATTGTTGAGTAGTTAGATTTAGTTAGGACTTACGCAAGTGTCAAACTCACTGTGGGGTGCGTCAGCTCCAATAATTTCGTACAAATTCAAGGATTTCCCACATCTGACGCACCCTACAATTGTGCCAGTTGCGTAAGTCCTATTAGTTTTATTTCAGCTAAGTAGGTAGACATAATTAAATGTAAAATGAGTTGTTGTTCGTAGTGTTCGCGTAGCGTCTGTCTACGACACGCTACGGGAACGGAGAGAGCGATAAATCGCTCTGTTGCTGGATTTTAAAGGACTAAAGTCCTTACTACAAACTTACATTTTATTAAGTTTCTCTACTTATCTTCAAGCAAATCTTCTTTAATGAGAGCAAGTCGTTCCGACATTTCTATCAAAGGACAGTTAGCACACTTTCCATCATATGGAGGAATTAAAATATACAAGCAGCAAGTGAGTCTAACTGTGAATTTACTGGGTAAACCAGGTTCATTGAGTTGTTCGGTGCGTACCAAGTTGTAAAGAGGATTACGCCCTGGCATGACTGAACTGTTAGGTTGTTCATATAAGACCGAATAATCTGTTTGTATTGCTTCTGGGCTAGTGTATTCGCTCAGTTCGGCGAACTGTCCTTCAGAGGCGTTAACTGCATTCCCCCACATAGTTTTTTTGGAGAGTTTGGTTAAACGATGAACGCGCTCAATCATTGGTGCTAAATTGCGTAAGAACAAGCCAGTGAATACAGCTTCGTGTAAAGCATCTACGCTATTGACTATTTTGCCTGGATAGTCTTCGGGGATGGGAATAGGTAAGCGCTGAGGATAAATTACAGTACGACTGAGATCGTGAACCCATAGCGCTTTGGGTTGACCTTCTTCCAAAACAAAACTGACATTTTCATGAGAAGCATCTAGCCCTACACCAGCCCAAGTCATCAAAGCTAAAACACCCGGTAATGTTTTCCAGCTATAAACTTTGTTCCAAATAGATGCAGCAATGCGAATATCCTGGGTTTTGGCGTATTCAGGTCTGGCTTTGATAGCAGATAAAAGTTCGTCTGGTTGTAAGTAATCACTAAGTGAAATAATCTCAGCACTATCAGGAGGCTGAGTCAAAATAATGCAGTCAGTATAAAAAGTATCTAACGTATTTTGAGCTTGTGTAAATATTTCTTTTATAAAGTTACACCATTGGGGAGTAATTAATTGTTGTGCCATCTATAAACTACCTAGATTAAATTATATACTTTTACGAAGCTGGCAATAAATATTTAACAATGTCATCTAAAACGGCGTTTGCGGACAGTACACTGCCAAAAATCCAGTAACTAGAATCAACAGTATATACTCGATTTTTTTGAACTACATTTAATGTTTGCCATAAAGGGCTATTTTTATATTTTTGAAAATTTTCTTCTGCACCTGGATCTAGGGCTATAAACATTGCATCTGCTTCTAGCAAGTTTACACGCTCTAAACTAACATTTTCATAACCTACATTTGAACTATTAAGTTGACGTTGTGCAACGGGAATAGATAGTTCTAATTCTTCTAAGATACTTACAGGGAAAGATTTTTGATTGAGATACTGAGTAAATTTCAGGTCTGTATAAAACCGCATCACAGAAATCTCTGGTTTTTCTGATTTTTGAGCAAAAGCTAGTTTTAACTTTTCAATTCTTTGTTGATATTGCTCCAGGGCTTTTGCTGCTGCTTGCTTTTTATCTACTGTTTCAGCAATTTGTTTGAAAGTTTTTTTCCAACCTGTTTGTGTAAAACCTATGGAAACTGTTGGGGCTATTTGAGCAAATAACTTATATTCTTGAGGGTTAATCCACAAACCTAAAATTAAATCAGGATTTAATTTGACAATTTTTTCAATATTTATCTGGCTTTCCTTTCCTAAATAAGTCATTCCATCAATTTTATCCTCTAATATACTTTCTTTACTACCCAATCGATTTGCGATTGTTGTCGCTATTGGTTTTAAACCCAAAGCTACTAAAGATTCTAAACTTTCTTGATCAGTAACTATAATTCGTTGTGGATTGAGAGGAATACAGGCTTCTCCCAATTCATGCTTAATTCTTCGGCATTCTGATACTATTGAATTGAGCTTATCCGAGTATATTTGTTGAGGTAATGAACTATAGCAACCTTTTAAAAAGATTACAGTTAAGGTGACTATAAAAAATAATTTAATATATTGAAACCAGCGTTTATTTATCATTTTAACTTTAGCAATAACTGTGTAAATAAAAAACTAATATCAATTTTATATAAGTTTGCACATAATATAAAATCCCTTGATTTATCTGCGTTCATCTGCGTGCATCTGCGTTCAATTATTCTATGCAGCTTCATCTTAATTTGGTATAAGTCCTCTAGTTTCTTGAATTTATTCTGGCCTTTCGCCCTATCGGTACACACATTGGTGTTCCTACAAGTGGGTCAGCAACAATCCGACATTCTAACCCAAAAACCTCTTGTACCATCTCCTCAGTCATTACTTGTTTAGGTTCACCAGCCGTAAAAATTCGACCTTGTTTCACCGCCACCAAATAATCTGCATAACGACAAGCTTGATTCAAATCATGCAGCACCATGACAATAGTTCTTTCCTGATTTTGGTTCAACTCATACAACAAATCTAGAACTTCTATTTGATGTGCTAAATCTAAAAAAGTAGTCGGCTCATCCAATAGTAAAATATCAGTATCTTGTGCAAGTGTCATGGCAATCCAAGCGCGTTGTCGTTGTCCACCAGACAAGGTATCTAACGCTCTATCTGCTAAGTTCAACAAATCTGTAGTCTCAAGGGCCTGTTGGACAATTTTTTCATCTTTTGCTGACCACTGCTGCAACCAATTTTGATAAGGATATCGTCCTTGTGCTACCAAATCTCTTACTGTCAACCCTTCTGGGGCGGTGGGACTTTGGGGTAAAATACCTAACTGCTGTGCGACTTTTTTGGTGGAAAGCTTTAAAATAGACTCTCCATCTAGATATACTGTACCGCCACAAGGTTTCAGCAATCTGGCTAACCCTCTTAAGAGGGTTGATTTACCGCAACCATTAGCACCAACCAAGGCGGTAATTTTTCCAGATGGGATGGCCAAATCCAAGTCACGGATAATTGTCACACCATCGTAAGCTAAAAATAAACTTTTGGTTGATAGTCCTTTCATACGTGAGATTTTCCTGGTTTATTTTTTGCGGTTAGTAATGAGCAAATACAGGAAATAGGGAGCGCCAACAGCAGCAGTCACTACTCCACAGGGAATTTCGATTGGTGCAAACAAAGTTCGTCCTAAAAAGTCTGCCATGACAACAAACATTCCACCCAATAGGGCGGCGGTAGGAATCAATCCTTGATGGTTTGGGCCTACTAACTGTCTGCCTATATGAGGAGCAATTAAACCAACAAAACCAATCATCCCGGCAGTGGCGACTGATGTACCTGCTAAGGCTACACCCACCAGCAAGAGTAAACCACGTTGCCATTCCACATGAGTACCTAAACCTTTAGCAACATCATCTCCCAAATTTAAGGCGTTCAAATGCCTTGCTAATATCAACGCCATCGGGATCAAAACTATCAACCAAGGCAATAAAGAAAAAACTTGCTCCCAGGTGCGTCCGTAGACACTCCCAGCCAACCACACCAAAGCATCACTAACGTGATAAATTTCGCCAAAGGTAATCAACAAGCTGGTGAAAGCAGTGGCGATCGCAGACAATCCCACGCCCATTAAAATAAACAGCAGAGGGGAACTACCATTGTTCCAAGCTAGTGAGTAAATTAAAGTAGCCATTAGCAAAGCCCCAAAAAAGGCTGATAAAGGCAAAAAATAGGTTGGTGTTCCCGGAAATAAAATAATTACTGCCACTGCTGCCAAGCTGGCTCCGGCATTAATACCAATAATACCTGGATCAGCTAATGGATTACGCACAATTGCTTGAAAGATAGTGCCAGAAATAGCCAGTCCCGCTCCCACCATCACAGCTACAAGGGTACGGGGTAGACGGAGATTGTAAATCACGAAGGCATGGTCTGGGTTGCCTGTATCTAACCCTAATACAGTTTTGACAATATCCCAGGGCGAGATCGGATATTCACCTCTTCCTATATTCATTACCATCGCTACCATAATCAAGGCTGCCAAACAAAGCAGCACTGATGGTACACGTTGGTCTATTTGGAAGGATATCCTCTGGGAACGGATGACTAACCGATCAACCTTCATCTTTTAACCTTTGACTTAGCCAAGTAGACAAAAAAAGGAGCGCCAACTATTGCTGTCATCACACCTACAGGCAATTCGTGGGGTTTGAATGAGACACGGGCAACAATATCTGCAATTAGCACTAAAATTGCGCCGACAATTGCCGAATAAGGCAAAATCAAACGATAATCGGTTTTAACAAAAAATCTCACCATGTGAGGAACTACTAAACCAACAAAACCAATTGGCCCGGCTAGGGCTACTGAACTTCCCGCCAGTAAAACTACGCTGATGGCAGTGATAATTTTGATCCAAGCTGTTTGTTGACCTAAGCCTTGCGCCACATCTTCACCGAGACTCATAGTGGTAATTTGCTTACCAAGGGTAAAAGCAATTACTAATCCCATAACGATGAAAGGCAATACTTGTAAGAGGATATTAATATCGCGGCCAGACAATGAACCAGCTAACCAAAATCTAATTTCATCTAATGTTCTTTGACTAACAATTAGGATAGCCGTGGTGAGGGAAGAAACCATAGCTGTGAGCGCTGCACCAG
This sequence comes from Leptolyngbyaceae cyanobacterium, assembly GCA_036704005.1. Taxonomy (GTDB): domain Bacteria; phylum Cyanobacteriota; class Cyanobacteriia; order Cyanobacteriales; family Nostocaceae; genus Trichormus. The sequence goes on from DATNQO010000275.1 coordinate 14,734, forward strand.
CCACTGTCAGATTTAATGGGGTAGCTCCTCCTCTTCCCAAACAACCAAGACAATAGACTAAAATTGCTGTGGCTGCGGCTCCCAACAAGGCGACAATGGTTAAAACACTCACACTAGAACTGCCAAAAACAAAAATTGTGGCAACTACAGCCAGCGCTGCTCCTGACTCAATACCTAAAATACCTGGATCTGCTAGGGGGTTGTGCGTCAAACCTTGCATTAAAGCCCCAGCAACTGCCAAGGCTGCCCCTACAATAACAGCAATGAGCGATCGCGGTAATCTCACCGTCTGAATTACTAAGTGATTATAGGAACCGTCAAAGGTGACAAACGATGCCAGAATCTCTTCCAGAGGTATTTGCGCTGCACCCAGAGTAACACTATACACTAAGCAGATTAGCAGGATAAATAGTCCCAGAATAATACCTAATAAATGTGGTATTTGTGTTTTTTTTATACCTTTAGGTAAGGTTGTAGTTGCCATTGTCTTTGTGCTGCATCAAAAAAATATTTTCTGCCTTCTAATTGAGACTGTCCGCAGTGCTGAATTATCAATTTTCTCCTGTGCGTACTCTTTTTTAAAGGACTGTGCGTTCCTCCAAATGGGCTGTAATCTCCTGTCTGGTTCGCCAAACTGGACGTAACTGTTGGCGCACAAAAAGTTGCAGTTGGTCGCCAACATGGGATGAATTAGGTTGAGTAGCATTACCATAGCTGGTGAGAGCCTTTGCTTTTACTGGCTGGGAAAACTCCACAGCCGCAACGTAAGAGTCACCATGAACTGCTTGAAAGCGTCCGTTATCTGTCGGGGCAAAAGTTACGACGCGGAAAATACCTTTATCTCCTTCGCCACCATTGGCTGGCAAATCTAAACCGCCATACCTGAGTCGGAAAACATCACCCCAAGCTACATCTAAGGCTCCATAGGTCTTCTCTACTTTTGCTGCGACATCTGATAAGGTTTTGACTGCACTTTGAGGCTCGGCTAAACCGTCGGGTGTGGTGATTGGTGATTTTTCTTGCCAAGGAGTGCTAAACACTTTATCTAAATCTATATTGTTAACCCAGAAGCTAAACAGTACAGCACCTCTGCTATTTGCATTTGCCTGTCGATCCCATGCGGCTAAAACATCGGCGGCGCGACTTGCTAATTCATCTCCGTGTTTTTGTGCAGCCGGAATCAAATCATCTAGAATTCTTTGTGCCAACTCCATCTGGGTAGAATGCTTGTAGGCAATCATTTCCTCAAAGGAAATACTGTCATCCCCAGCTAACATCTTGGCAGAATTCTGCGCCCGGAAATCTATTGGCCCCCGTGGAGCCATATAGGGGGGGTAATTTTCAGCTTTGATGGCGGTGGGAAATGTTGTAGTCCAAGGTGGGTCATTAGCATTTTGCAACCAACCACTAGCAGGGTCAATTACTTTGGGTAAATCTTGATAGGGGTGAATTTTTGTCCATAAAGTTTTGGATGTATCACCAGGGACAATACTTTGCCAGTATGCAAAGTCTCCTTGTTGATGCACGGGAACCTGGCCATTGAAAAGGTGCATAATATGCCCCTCACGGTCAGCATACATGACAGTAAACATAGGCAGTTGCAGAGTTTGCAAAGCCCTCTGAAATTGGTTGAGATTTTTGGCTCTGGCCATATCCCACCATTGTTGTAAAATACCAGAACTGTCTTGACCAACGACACGCACTGCTAAGGCTTTACCATCTTTCTGGCTGACTACAGGCCCATGAACAGAACTTTTAACTGTGAATATTTGTTCGCGTAAGGAGCCATTTTTCTGTTTTACCTTTAAGAGGAAGCTTGCTGTTTCAAAGGGGCGAACTTTGCCATCAAAAAGATAGCCGTCTTTTTGTAATTTGAGTTCGTAAGCATCCCAGCCATCATGAGTGTTGACAGTGTGAGACCAACCTAAGTTATCGTTGAAGGCGATCGCTAATACGGGAATACCTACCAATGTCGCCCCATAAGCATCAATTCCCGGCGCGGTAATTTGCGCTTCGTACCATAAGAATAAATCTCCCCAAGGTAGGTGAGGGTTAGCTAACAGCATTGCTTTGCCACTCGCCGACCTTTTTGGTGCGATCGCCCAAGCATTAGAACCTGGGGCAGAATTTGTCTGGCTCATCTGTGCCACTCTGCCAGGATCAACTACAAAGGTAAACAGCAGTACCCTTTGCAAATGGCTCAACACATCTTCCGGCGTGACAGGTAATACTACTTTGACTTCAGGATCAATTAAATCAGGATGCTGTTTGGCATAAGTATTAATTCCATCGGTAAAAGCATTGATATAGTTGCGAAATGCACCACTTTGTGCTTTATACCAAGCGATCGCTCTTTTGGGTACACCCATTGACAGTACCCATTTGTCTGAATCTAGATATTCTTCTCCCCAATATTCGGCTGCCCGTCCTCGTGCTTGTCCGTAGAGGCGCAAAAGTAAGTTAGCATGACTTTGCATTTGTGTCCAACCAAATGCTTGAAAAGCACCTTGGACGTTATTACCATAAATATGAGGTATACCGTAGGTATCCCAAAGAATTTCTGTATTTTTGGGTGCAGAGCTTATACCTTGGCTACTTACTACCAACGTAAATACGATACTGAGTAGAAACGGAATAAATCTTTTTAATTGTTTCTGCCAGTCTAAAGGAATACCAAGCTGAGTTTTAGCCGTAAAAAACATTTTGTTTGAAGTAAAACATTAAAGACTGCAAAGTTCATGGGAGCCGTAAAATATAAAAAAGAATTATGTAATCTTTTTTAGAGGTATTTCTGCTGACCGTAGTTATATTTTCAGAGTCTTTCTGTTTCTAGGTAATGCTGTGCTTGTCACCTGTAACCTGTAACCTGTCCCCTGCTATATCAGTAATTTACTATTTGCGCGTAGCTATACCTAACTTTGCTCCCTCAACCCGCCGAACTTTATCCATCACCGCCACAACTTTACCGTGATTAACTCCCTCATCAGCATTGACTACCACCAGTAACTGTTGTTGGGGTTCTATCTTTTGTCTGACTCCGGCTTCTAATTGTTCTAAACTAATCGCTTCCTTGTTCAGAAATATTTCTCCAGTCTTATTAATTGTCACTGTTACCTGTGCTGGACGGTCTGTTTTCCCCGTTGCGGCTTTGGGTAAGTTAACTGGTAAACCCTCGGAACGAGTTAAAAACAAAGTTGACATGATAAAAAATGTCAAAATCGCAAATATCACATCAATCATCGGCACAATGTTAATTTGTGCTGGGATATCTGGCTCATCTTGTAGACGCATACGCTTTTTCTCCCTGTTCGTAGCGGCGACGGTACAACAGTTCTAACTGTCCGCCGTATTCCTGAATCAAAGCTATTTGTCTTTGGTAAAGTCCTCGGAACGTGTTGGAGAACAAGAGCGTGAAAATTGCCACAATTAAACCTGCGGCTGTGGAAACTAAAGCTTCACTAATACCGCTAGTTACCCCAGCCGTTTTTGTTCCCCCAATATCACCAAGATTCAAAGAGGCAAACGAAGTGATTAAACCTAACACTGTTCCCAGCAACCCTAGCAAAGGAGCAAGAGAAATAATTGTGTCGAAAATGGTGGTAAACCTTTTAAGTAGGGGAATTTCCGCCTGTGCTTCACTCTCCAACGCCAAACGAAATTCTTCTGGGTTTGGTTGCTCTAATTCCAAGGCTGTTAAAAAAATCCTGGCAATTGGTAAATCTGCATTCTTTCGCAAGGCATCAATTGTACTAACTACATTCCCCTGGCGATATAGCTTTAATACATCCCTGACCACTATTTGCTGACGAGTACTCACTTTCAACCAAAATCTGATGCGTTCAGCAATTAACGCTATCCCAACTACTGATGCAGCCAACAGTGGCCACATCACTACGCCACCAGCTATGAACAAATTTTTGATGTCCATGTACCACTTCTCAAGCTTTTAGATGAAATTAACTTACTCAAAACTGACAATACAAAGCAGAATGATCCATATTTGGAGTTAGGAACAAGGTTATGGAAATGCAAGCTAGACTTCCTTTGCCCTATACCTAGCCTCAATGAATCATTTGGTTACTTTATTTTGGTTTGTGTCTTATTCAGTTAAATGACATAAGATATCAAAACACTCTAGAATAAATGAAAATTCTTGTCAATGTATTTCTAATTTTTGCTTAAAAGTAGCCTTTTGGTGAGGTCACAATTAGGGTAAAAGCCCGGAAAATTGGTATTTTTTTAGATGCGATCGCTCTGAACTTAAGCAAATACATATCAAATAGATGATTGACAATTGCATATACTTCTTGATATTCTCTCAAAGTTACTGAGAATACATAGCAATAAATATGAGCTTTTCCGGCACTGCTGTAGGGCAGCGAGAACAAGAATTAAAGACTATCAAAACTTTTTTAGTTTATAGCTTGCTAGGCTCGTTAGCTCTGCATATAGGTTTGCTAGTCTCTGGTGTTGGTAATTTACTGTTCAAAGTGCCGGAAGTTGCAGAAGAACCCCTAGAAATAACTCTCATAGAAACTCCCTCAGAACCAGAACCAGTACAACCAGTAGAACCACCAAAACCTGAGATTACTGAAAAGAAATCCCAGACTGTGACGACATCAAAAAGTCCCTCTGCTGGCGGTGGTTCGAGTATCAAAAGCCCTACCGTATCTCAAATTCAACCACCATCACCACAAAATCCACCAGTTGCTACTCAACCATCTAGCGTTATCGAAAAACCACCATCAAAAATAGAGCCACTTCAACCTTTACCTTCACAAACAACATCAGAACCCCAGCCCCAAGCTAAAGCCCCTGAACCCCAAAATATCCTAACTCAAACAGCACCTACAAACAGCACAACGATACAAGCTAATCCACAAGCCAGTGCCAATGTTGATAAATTGCTAGCAGGAATTAGAAATAATCGAGTAAATCAAGGGGTTTCACAACCTTCTCAAGGTACGGCGAATGGCAATAATGCTGGAGTAACATCGAACTCAACAGGAATATCTGGTAATGGTGGCGGTAGTAGCGGTACTGGTAGCGGTACTGGTAGCGGTACTGGTAGTGGTTCACAAGTCGCAACAGCACCAACAACTCCTAACTTAAGATTTAATAGTGACAAACTTGAGGGTCGTGCTGCTTGTCGTCAGTGTGATAGTAGTTATCCAGAATGGGCGAGAAAGAGAGGGGTTAAAGGGAGAATAGTAGTAAAAGTTGATACAGATGCACAGGGTAACGTTATTGATGTTAGATTGGTGAGTTCTAGCGGTAATGGTAGATTAGACGCAGAACATTTGGCACAAGCGCGAAAATGGAAACTAAAGGAAAGTGCAGCAGGTAGGCGGGGAGTTACTATTGCGGCTGATTATGTATTAATCAGGGATTCGCAACGTTCTCGTCAAGTGGAACAAGCAGAGAAAAAAAGACAAGAAGAACAAAGAAATGCTGAATCTAGCAATACTTCGACTCAAGTAACTAACCGCAGAAGAAGGTCACTCACCGGAACTAACGAGAACATCCCTACCCCATCAACCACAGAATCAACTTCATCATCGACTGAGAATTCCTCCTCACCTCCAACAAACAATAGAAGACGCAGAAGGGAATTTAACTCAGCCCCTTCAGTAACTAACAATGGCGAAACCTCTCAACCTACTAGACCGCCCAAAATTTTGGAACAACCTACATCATCAGACCAAAACCCGCAAGAAGTGCAATCACCTGAATCTTCTTCAAATTAAATAAGTTGCTAACAATTCTCCTCCTTAGCCGCCCAAGGTTGCACAAGCCGACGAATTAAGCATTGAGTTGTGGGGAGTTAGATTAGGTATGTGTGCAACAAGAACCACGTTACCATTGCGGTCTACTTGCCAGCCTTGGGCTTCGATAATTTTACCAGAGCGATCGCCTGCGGTGGAACTTAGCCCATCGCTCAAATTAGCTGGCTGTCTGTGTTTTTCCTGAATATCAGCAGCAATATTTCCTGTTTGTGTTGGTAGTGTAATCCCATCATCGGACACCAATGTGTGCTGTGCGTCCCTACCCATGTATCTGTATCAAGCATTCCGTGAAATGGTACAGCAGTTTTCACCTTGATGAGGTACATTCATCTAGCCTCTAACCCCTAGTTTCTAGTCTCTCCCCCTTTGCAAGGTGTACTGCACTCAACTGAAAAAGGCTGTATTACCCAAAAATTACCTGAATTTAACTGATTTATTTTTTTTTGATACTCCTGAATTGAACTCAACTATTGAATTGAGTTATCAGACATACTGACATTATGAGCGGTCAAGGAAAAGCTTAAACCCAAGCCGAACAGCGATCGCAGCTTGATATTTCGGCCCGACATCAGTTGGTGGTGTGATCCCTTTTTGCGTGGCTAACTGCACCAATTGCTGGTTAACTGGTGTATGCTCTTGAATCATCTGCTGGGCTTAGCGTCTGATATTATTATTTTGTGACTTCTGTAGCGCTAAAGGATACAAGATTAAGTTCAGTTGTGCGTTAAAATACATTAGGACTTACACACCAAGATTGTTTGTTGAGATTGGGTGTAAGGGTTTTGAACACCTACACCCCTATACCCTTGCCCAAACCCTTGATTTTTCGTATTCATGCGTAAGTCCTACTATATGTACTGAGATTTTTTCACAAATCAAATCGGATTCCTATATCAAGGAAGTATTTATACTGACGCACCCTACTAACAATCAATTTGGCTAGTTGATTTTTTATTGTTCTTTAAAGGCATTTTAAATAAAAAACGAAAAAAATGTAATTCAAAGTGAAAAATAATCTATTGCGCTCCAGCCAAAAAAATATTTTCTTTAACTAAAATTTGGGATAAAAGCGCTTTTAGATAAAAAATCTAAAAAATTGTAATTGCCAGTGAAAGATAAACTATTGCGCTGAACCCAAAAAATATTTTATTTATCTACTAGCTCAACTTGCTAGTTAGTTTAGATGTCATCTCCTCTTTACGAATAACTAGCAACTTATCTGGCTAACTTGCCTCTATCACTAGAATAGAAATGTCAAACCAAAAGCGCAGTATATTCGGCAAAGAATCACTAGAGCGTCTATCTTCCTCCCAAAAATTAAACCAGTTGATGCAGGTAGTCAAGCCTAAAAGTTGGCTACCTCTTTTTGCTTTAGGTTCCGTGGTAGGAGTTACTTTAACCTGGGGTATTTTCGGCACTATTCCCGTCACTATAGAAGGTCGCGGTGTCATCATTTATCCTACTGATATTGTCCCACTAGAATCACAAAGTGCTGGTCAATTGATGGCGCTTAATATCAAAGCTGGAGATGTGGTAAAAAAAGGTCAGATATTGGCAAGAATTGACCAAACTGAAATCCGCAAACAACTACAACAGCAACAAACTAAGTTGAAAGCACTAGAAACACAAAGGCAAAGTATAGAAGAGAAAAAAAGTAACATTTACTTACAAAGCCAGTATCTTCGCCAACGCATGGAAGAACTGCAATTAGTATCACCTTTACTACAAGTTGCAGGAAGCACCCCAGTTAACCAACAACGCCAAAGTTTACAACAACGCCTCCAGCAAACCCAAGCGCTAACTCCTCTGTTTCAACGGAGGATGGAAACTCGTAGACAATTATTCCAAAAGGAGGGGGCAATTTCTGGTAATGAAGCTCTCGAAGCAGAACGGGAGTATTTACAAAACTTAGAAAAAATTTCTGATTTTAAGTCTCAGTTAAATGATCTAAATTTCAAGGAAACTCAACAAGCAAAAGATTATCGGGAGAACTTGACAATTATTTCTAACCTACAAGGACAGTTGCAAAGATTAATTAGTGAACAAGCTTCTATCACTCAACAAGAATTAGAAACTGAAACTACCCGCAGAAAACAAATTCAAGATGTTCAGCGCGAAATTATCAGACTAGAAATGCTATTAAGCACTAATAGTCAGATTATTAGTCAACATAGTGGACGCATTTTAGAAGTTACTGCAACGCTGGGGCAGGTGGTGAGTCCTGGTACTAGTTTAGCGACTATAGAAGCAGAAAATTCTCAAAGTAAGCTGGTTGGCGTTACTTATTTTCCTGTAAAAGAGGGAAGGAAAATTCAGCCAGGGATGTCAATTCAAATCACACCACAAAATGTCAAAGACAATTTTGGGGGAATTTTGGGTACTGTTACTAATATTTCTAACTTGCCAATTACAAAAGCGGTGACTGTTAGTAAAATAGGTGATTCAGACATTGTAGAGTCTTTGCTAGGTCAACAGCCCAAAGAACTGATTCAAGTAGTATCTGAATTAAAGTTAGATCCCAATACACCAAGTGGCTATAAGTGGTCTTCTTCTCAAGGGCCAAATTTGCAAATTTCTTCAGGAACTACTACTGTTGTACGAGCTAAGGTGCAAGAACGCACACCTATCAGCTTGGTTTTGCCCATGTTGAGGTCTGATGTTGAATAAGATGATGTTTGTTAAGTCAAAAAGTATACTAATAAACTCTCTCCAAACTTCTCAGGGAAATGGTGATAGGCTTTGTAAACCCCATTTTTTATAAGAAAGGTCATGAGCAAGGGGTTAGGTTTTTAAGATTTTGATTTTAGCGATACTACTTTTCTAACATCCTCTAAGAAGACTATTTTTGATTTAATTTTTCAATTGTTGAACAGTTATCAATGATTAGTAACAAAGAGTTGATAACTGTTGACTTTTCACTGATTTAATATCCTGCTTGTTTATCTACGACATTGCGTAGCTGCTGACCTGTAATGTAGCGGTGGAAATTATCAATAAACAGTTCTATAGAGCGCTGTTTTACTTTTGGGGAATGACCGGAACAATGAGGTGTAATGAAAAGGTTTGGCACTGTCCACAAGGGACTTTCTGGTGATAGTGGTTCGTTGATAACTGTATCTAAGGCTGCACCAGCAATCCAACCTTCAGTGAGGGCCTTGATTAAGGCAGGTTCATCAACGATCGCACCACGCGCAATATTAATTATATAAGCATGAAGAGGTAGCGATCGCAAAACATCCTCATCAATTAAACCTTTAGTCTCTGCTGTTAGAGGTGTAGCAATTACTACATAATCAGCTTCCTTCAGGTGCGATCGCCATTCATCTGCACCCACTACTTGATCAAAATTCGGCAGTGGTTGAGGTTTGCGGCGACTACCAATTATTTTAGTACCGAAGGCTTTAGCGCGAGCTGCGATCGCTTGTCCGATACCACCAGCACCGATAATGAGCAACGTTGCATCTGTTAATTCTTGCATAGCAAAGCCTCTTTGCCAGCGACGTTGAGCTTGTAGCGCTTGTAATTCAGGCAACTGCTTAGCATGAGACAGGATGTAAGCAATCACAAATTCAGCAATGGGAATTGCATGGACTCCCGCGCCATTCGTCAGGATCAAATCACGTTCTAAATAACTAGGTGTTAAGAAATGGTTTACACCAGCATTTGGTGCATGATGCCAACGCAAATTAGGCGCAGATGCTAACACACTGTGCAGAACCGGAAGTTTGAGGAAGAACCAACTTAAATAAATTTCTGCATCACTCGCATCACCATCAAGCTTACCATCACTATCAACCAACACAACTTTTGCATCAGATGGTAAATGAGGCTCAATTTCCGCAGCAACCTCGATGGGCAAAATGAGTTTCATATGTACTGTCTCTTACTAGCAGAGTTTTTCGATAAAAACTTTCTCAATCCATCTTGAAATATACAACTTTCTACCTCAAGCGTTGGACAACGCTCTGTTTACGCCAGAGTTAGTTGGCTAACGCACAAGTTCATACTAGCAAATTCTCTGTTCTAGAGAAATGCCTTATGTATAGCATTGGGATATAGAGTAATCAGACAACGCTAATAGCAAACAGCTTCTTCTGTTCCCTACTAAAGATTGATGTCAGCATTTACTTAATAGAGTTAATGGCTTGATTGCTGAGTTTTATTTACTCAATTGTAATAACTGCTTTTTGGCATAAACGCTTTCCGTGTTCATCACTTGTTCCAACACAGCTTCCCTGATATTAACAAAGGCTTCACTAGCTCTATCTCTAGGACGAGGCAAATTTACAGGTAAATCTAAAGCAATTCCCCCAGCTTCAATGACTACTATTCTATCTGCCAGTGCTACAGCTTCTTCCACGTCGTGGGTGACTAAAAACGCTGTAAATCCTCGCTCTAGCCATAAATTTTCAATCAAGTGCTGCATCTCTAGACGAGTCAGCGCATCCAAAGCACCTAGAGGTTCATCAAGTAATAACAATCGAGGCTGATTCACCAACGCTCTAGCCAAGGATACCCGTTGGCGTTGTCCTCCAGAAAGTACCGATGGCCATTCTTTAGCTCTATCTTTGAGTCCAACTTTTTCTAACGCCCACAAAGCTTTTTCTTGCCAATTATCATGTAAACCTAAACCCACATTATCAATTACACTCTTCCAAGGTAACAAGCGTGAGTCTTGAAACATCACTCGAATAGAATCGCCAAGCTTACGAAATGGCTCTCCATCTAATAAAATACCGCCACTATTAGGTTTATCTAAACCTGAGACTAGACGTAGTAAAGTACTTTTACCGCAACCACTACGACCGACAATAGCAACAAACTCTCCTGGGGTAACTTCTAAATTTAGAGAATTTAAGACAGTTTGTTTACCAAAAGCTTTGGTCAAATCCAGAATACTGAGTTGTGTACCTTTTCTAATTGCAACCATTTTCAAAAACTCCTATTTCGTCAATCAATGAAAGTCAAACTTAAAAAAATAACTGAGGAGTCAGAATGTTTTGTTATCAAAACCTAATAATTAGAATAAATTATGCTAATTATTTTGGGTTATGACTCCTGAGTTAGGGTTTATGTGACTTTTGACTCTTATTTAAACTGATAATTTGGATTCCATGCCAAGAATTTTCCTTCCAATGTTCTGGCAATGAAATCTGCTAATTTACCAAGCAAAGCATAAATTACAATACTCAAAACTACAACATCTGTTTGCATAAATTCACGAGCATTCATTGCCATGTAACCAAGCCCAGAATCGGCAGCAATGGTTTCTGCAACAATTAGTGTCAACCACATAATCCCCAAGGAAAAGCGGACACCAACAAGGATTGAAGATAATGCCCCTGGAAAAATAATATGCCACAAAAGTTGCGGGGTCTTTAATCCATAAACTTTTCCCATTTCTATCAATCCGGGATCAACACTACGAATCCCGTGAAATGTGTTGAGATAAATAGGAAAGAAAACCCCCATTGACACTAGAAATAATCTAGCTTGATCGCCAATACCAAACCACAAAATTACCAGGGGAATTAATGCTAAGTTGGGAATGGTGCGAAGCATTTGTAAGGAGCTATCAAACAACCTTTCTGCTATACGAGAAAAGCCATTGAGCAATCCTAAACTAAATCCAATACTACCACCCACAACAAAACCGGAGATTGCCCTTGCTGCACTAATTCCTATATGTTGAAACAATTCTCCAGTGGAAACTAATTTAAATGCCGTGAACACCACACCACTTGGTGCTGGCAGGATTCGACTGGAGAGTAATCCCGTTCTAGAAGCAGTTTCCCAAAGGATGAGGACTAAGACAGGTACAATCCAAGGAACTATTTTTTGGAATTGAGGGCTGTCTAGTACCCCAGTTAGGGATACTTTGTTGTAGCTTTTAGTGTTTTTGAAAGTAGTAGTCATGAGGCACTCGTGGTAGCTACTTCTTTGATTTTTTGAGTAAGCCTTTCTTGGCTGGCAAATTCGCTGAAAGGAGTCACAATTGGCGCTGTCAAGGTTGTAGTGTCATGTTGTAACGGTAGGCGAGGGAATAATAATTCTGCGGTGCGATAGGCTTCTTCTAGATGGGGATATCCAGAGAAGACAAAGGTATCGATTCCTAGTTTTTGATATTCCAACATCCTGGCGGCTACGGTGTCAGGATCGCCAACCAGGGCAGTACCAGCGCCACCCCTAACTAAGCCAATTCCTGCCCACAGATTGGGACTAATTTCTAGGGCATCGCGTTTACCGTTGTGCAGTTGCACCATGCGTTTTTGCCCTTCGGAATCAGAGGTTGCATAGGCTTGTTGTGCTTTGGCGATCGCCTCATCATCCACATACTTAATTAACTCATTGGCTGCATCCCAAGCCGCCGATGCTGTCTCTCTGACAATGACGTGCAAGCGAATCCCAAACCGCACTGTTCTACCTTGTTCGGCGGCTAGCTGGCGCACTTCGGCAACCTTCTCGGCTACTTGTGCCGGTGGTTCACCCCAAGTTAAATAAGTATCGATATGCTTGGCTGCTACCTGTTTCGCCGCCGCCGATGAACCTCCAAACCACAAAGGTGGATAAGGCTTTTGAATTGGTGGAAATAAGAGCTTCCCGCCTTTGATATCCAAGTATTTACCTTGAAAATCAACTGTTTCCCCGCTTACAATACCCCGCCAAACTGCTAAAAATTCATCGGTTAGGTCGTAACGGTCATCATGACTCAGATGAAGTCCGTCTCCTGCTAGATGTGCGGGGTCGCCACCTGTGACAACATTGATTAACAATCTGCCATTCGACATTCTGTCGAAAGTCGCAGCCATTCGCGCCGCCACACCCGGAGAACTAATTCCAGGGCGAATTGCCACCAGAAACTTCATCCTTTTAGTGACAGGAATCAAAGATGCGGCTGTAATCCAGGCATCTTCACAAAAAGGCCCAGTGGGCAGTAAAGCACCTACATATCCTAAGTTATCTACAGCTTGGGCAATTTGCTGTAAATAATCAGGCGTGGCATCGCGCCCGCCAATTTCTGTGCCTAAATAACGTCCGTCACGACTTGTGGGAATAAACCAAAGAATCTGCATTACTGTCAAGCTATTTATGATCCAAAAGTACGGTTATTCAGTCGAGTTACCGTATTTTATAGCCAACATATTACATCAAAAATTGTCAAACGGGACTTTTAGTTGATGAAATATAAAAAAGTTCGATTGAGATAGGGAACATCTTCAACAATGATTCTGACACTTTCTTAACCAAGATAGTGTAGTGGAAAACACAACTTACTACGGAAAGGTTATTGGTTATTAGTTATGCGTTCAAAATCAATACCTATTCTCGTTTTCTTACACCAACAGGTACAAGGACGGCACAAGTACAGTAGTGTTTCTATACCTGGGACATAAACAAGCTACATAAAGCGTCCTGTAGGGAAAAGTTGGAAGGAACACAGACAAATCTGTACAGGACTTACGCAGCAATATGGGAACAGGGCGGAAACTCTCTTGTGATATTGCTTTGTTATTACAATATGTACTTCATTCACTTGCAATCTACAGTAGGTACTAAATCTTATTCAAAAATTAATATGACTCATATAGAAAATTCAGTAGGTAGCTCAATTGCCAAGAGAAAATAACATAGGGTCTTGCATTTTACACATCTGTATGCAAATATGAATACTCGAAAACTACGTTAAATCTACGAGCTTACAGTAATATCAAGCTAATTAATGCTTTAAAACTTAGTTAGCTGATTACAAATGAAAACATTTAGCTAATCTGTAATCTTCAGAGAAGTGGACTGATAAAAACTGTATCTAATCTCCAAGGACGCTTTGTATAATCGTTGGACGGTATTGATATTGTAAATGTTACCTCTGTTATCAAGAAGTAAAGCCAATTTATTGGTCAACTTGTCTTGACAAGATTTAACAGAATTTTTGCCGTAAATATTTCTGTAACTTTGCTATCTTTTGTAACCAAGAGTATTCCTATTTAGAGTTGAGGACTCATGCTTAAATTTCGTGGGAATTTGCGATGGGTAATGTTTTTTATTGCCCTGATAGATATGGTAGTGATTGTAGTGATGAGTCCCTCAGACAGTTGGGCAAATACCCCTGAAGTTTCTGAATCTTCCGAACCCATAGATTCGTCCATTTTCGCTCCTATAAAGGATGATAAAACCATACTTGCTCCTGAGTCTGTCGAGGAAGATAACAATTATTTTCTGAATCAGGTTACGCCTGTTTCAGATATAGGTTTACCGAGTAATCAAAGTTCTAATACATCTACGTCTGTAGAGCAAGATTCAGAAATAGGTCAGGTTAATTCTGTATCTCAGCTATCGGATGTACAACCTACAGATTGGGCATTTGGCGCATTACAATCTTTGGTCGAGCGCTATGGTGTGATTGCTGGTTATACAGATAGTACTTTCAAAGGAACCCGCGCTCTTACCCGCTATGAATTTGCCGCAGGTTTAAATGCAGCCTTAGATCGTCTCCATGAATTAATTGCTACTTCCACAGCAGATTTAGTGAAACGAGAAGATTTAGAAACAATTAAGAAATTACAAGCAGAATTTGCTCCAGAACTGGCTCAACTCAGGGGACGATTAGATGCCTTAGAGGCAAGAGCAACAAATTTGGAAGCACAGCAGTTTTCTACTACAACTAGACTGACAGGTCGAGTGCAGATAGTTACTGGCTCACTTCTAGCAGGTGATAACGTCATTACTAAAAGACCAGCTCCCCGCGTAGTGACTCTGCAAAACTCGGTGTCTTTGCGATTAAACACCAGTTTTACAGGTAGAGATTCACTAGGCATATCATTGGGTGGCGGAAGTATTGCATCTTTAGGGCAAACAAGAGCGGGATTACTTGGTACTTACGATGGTAGAACTGCTGATAATGCGAATATTACAAGGCCATTCAATGATTTGTCTGTCGGTGGTCTACGTTATCGATTTCCATTTGGCTCAAAAACCCAAGTTAACATTTATGCCCTATCGGATGGAGCTAATGAACTAGGCTTTACTATTCCGATTAATCCATATTTTGAAAGCAGCTTGGCAACTGGTTCGAATGGGATTTCCCGCTTCTCACGACGAGCTTTAGTCTATAACTATGGAGATAGCGGGGGCGGAATTGCTGTACTCCATAGATTCAATCAACAGTTCCAATTTGGGTTAGCATATAGCGCACCCAATGCTAACAATCCTACAGATAACAATGGCTTCTTTACAGGGCGATATTTAGCTTTGGCTCAATTACTCTACACCAGTCCGGGTAGTAGATTTCGGGCTGCTTTGACTTACGTCAACACTTATAGCCCACCGAATACTCAAGGGCTAAGTGGGACTAACTTCGGCCCAGCCGCCGGAAGTAATTTAGTCAACAGCACTGTACCTGGAACGGGAACGGTAGCCAATCTTTATGGTGTACAAGCGTTCTATCAAGTTAGTCCAAGGTTTGCTATCAATGGCTGGGTAAGCTATGCTGCGCATCGGTATTTGGGTCGCGGTGATGGAAACGCTATGGATTGGGCTGTGGGAATGGCATTTCCGGATCTTGGGAAGAAAGGGAGCCTGGGAGGATTATTCGTAGGTATGGCTCCAAGGATGACTAGGCTGAGTAAAAATGTAGATTTAGGAGCGGGCTTAGGGCAAGCAGATAAAGACCTTTCCCTGCATATCGAAGCATTCTACCAATATAAAATCGCCGATAATATTGAAATTACACCGGGTCTGATTTGGGTGACTGCTCCTGATTCAAATGCCAGCAATCCTGACAGTTTATTTGGTTGGGTGCGGACTGTATTTAGATTCTAATCTGACAAAAATTGTTGGTTGAAAATTTTTCTTCAAAAACAGAAGTTTCACATAACTTTGCAATTTGTTTTAAAAAACACTTGCTTTTTGCTGATAGCTGTGAAAGACTTTTGATATAAAATACGGTAGCTTGGTCAAGTTGCAGTAGATTTGGATCAAAAAGTCTAACTCTACTCGCTATCTGGCAGAAGGTAGGGACAGAAAGAGAAAAATGAGTCTTGTAACATTAATCATTGAAAAATGTTCTTATCTGTCTGCTTGTGACTAAATTGAACAAATATCTACAGCTTCAGGCGGTAGAAGACAAAGCAAAATTGTATAGCAAGGCATCGATAAGCTAAATACTTTTATCGATGGGGGGAAGAATTGATGCTGAATAAGTTAACGACTAACTGGGAAGTGGATCTAGAAACAGATGTGTTAGTGATTGGGGGAGGCCCGGCTGGCACATGGGCGGCGTGGAGTGCTGCATCTAGAGGTGCAAAGGTTGTACTAGTAGATAAAGGTTACTGTGGTACAACCGGATGTGCGGCTGCGTCGGGTAATGGGGTTTGGTATGTACCGCCAGAACCCGAAGCGCGAGAAGCAGCAATGGCGAGTCGGGAATCTTTGGGAGGATACTTAGCACATCGCCAGTGGATGAGGCGCGTACTAGATCAGACTTATGCCAACGTCAACCTTTTAGCAGATTGGGGTTATCCCTTCCCTACCGATGATGAGGGTAAACCTTATCGGCGAAGCCTGCAAGGCCCAGAGTATATGAAACTGATGCGGCGACAAATCAAACGAGCAGGGGTGAAAATTCTCGATCACAGTCCTGCTTTAGAACTTTTGGTCGATGAAGCCGGAGTCGTCGCAGGTGCAACAGGAGTCAACCGCCAGACAAATAACCAGTGGCGAGTGCGTTCATTAGCTGTAGTCATTGCCACTGGTGGCTGTGCATTCCTGAGCAAAGCGTTAGGATGTAACGTCCTAACAGGGGATGGTTACTTGATGGCGGCGGAAGCAGGAGCCGAAATGTCGGGAATGGAGTTTTCCAACGCCTACGGCATCTCTCCCGCCTTTTCCTCAGTGACAAAAACCCTGTTTTATAACTGGGCAACCTTTACCTATGAAGATGGTACACCGATTCCTGGCGCAGGTTCCCAACGTGGGCGATCGCTAATTGCCAAAACACTACTCGAACAGCCAGTTTACGCCATCATCGACAAAGCCGCCGAACAGATGCGCTCATCAATGCGGTTAGCCCAGCCCAACTTCTTCCTACCCTTCGACCGAGCAGGCATAGACCCCTTTACCCAACGATTCCCTGTCACCTTACGCTTAGAAGGGACAGTACGCGGCACAGGCGGCATCAAAATTATTGATGAAACCTGTGCAACCTCCGTCAAAGGACTCTATGCAGCCGGAGATGCAGCCACAAGAGAATTAATTTGTGGGGGCTTTACAGGTGGTGGTAGCCACAATGCAGCCTGGGCAATTTCCTCTGGCTATTGGTCTGGTGAATCTGCGGCCGAGTATGCCAAAACCTGGGGAAATAAAGGCAACCAACGCCAAGTCCAAGGAGTAGGCGAAGCTGTATTCCAACCCAAAACCGCACATCCCCACACTTTAGCTACCGATGAAGTCATTCAAGCTGTGCAAGCTGAAGTTTTCCCCTATGACCGCAACTTATTCCGCACAGAGCAAGGCTTATCAGATTCACTAGGTAGACTCGATTATCTCTGGGGTGAAGTTCGAGATAGTCAGGTGGAAAATAAACAGCTAATCAAAGCCAGAGAAGCGGCGGCTATGGTAGCTACAGCGAGGTGGATGTATAACAGCGCCTTAGAACGCAAAGAAACGCGCGGAATGCACAAACACCAAGACTATCCCCAACAAGATGCTAACCAGCAACATCACCTAATTAGCGGTGGTTTAGATCAGGTGTGGGTGAAAGCACAGCCAATTGAGAACTTAGTGGGGGTATAGGGGTATAGGGGTATGAGTTTTTTTAAATGCCTACACCCTCCCAAATGTTTAAACCCCTTACACCCTTACACCCTTACACCCCTACACCCTAATAAAAACAGGAGCAATACTGTGATTGAGTTGGTCAGTGAGTCGCGGTGTATTAAGTGTAATATCTGCGTAAACATTTGCCCGACAAACGTCTTTGAGCGTATACCTGATGCACCGCCTGCGATCGCCCGAAAGAGTGATTGTCAAACTTGCTTTATGTGCGAATTATACTGCCCCGTTGACGCTCTTTATGTAGCACCAGAAAGTGATCTGCAAACCTCAGTCAACGAGGCAGAATTGGCACAAAAAGGATTACTTGGAAGTTATCGAGAAAATATTGGCTGGGGGTCAAAACTAACTCCCACCGCCAAAAACGACCAAACATTCCAAATTATCAAACAAATCAGATAAATCGGCGGAGAAATACAATGACGATCGCCATAGAACGTCCGCAAAAGTCCAAATCTGCTCAAATCCGCGAAAAACTGGGTTATCCTATTATCGATACCGATGTCCACACGCAGGAATTTCCGCCAGCATTTCTAGATTATCTAGAACAGGTGGGAGGAACTGCGATCGCCGAAAAGTTTCAAGAAAATCTCCTCGGTGCATCTAGCTTTAAATGGTACAAGCAATCTTGGGAAGAACGCTTTCGGAATCCGATGATACCCGTGTAGCCCATGCCTTCAACCGCGCCGCATTGCCCTTTGGCGATAGAGTTAAGGCTTTCTTAGGTTCCGATGCCGGACATTGGGATGTACCAGATATTACCAGCGTCGTTGCCAATGCTTACTCCTTAGCCGAAAGAGAAATCATCACCGAAGAAGACCTACGCATCTTCTTATCTACTCACCCATTGGAGTTGTACACCAGCCTCAATAAAAACTTCTTCAAAGGTACAGCCATTGAGAAAGAAGCAGACGAGTTTGTTCAATCAGTTAAAAGTTATCAGTGAACATCATCTGATAACGACCGCAAATTTTCCATGTTCCATATCCTCTGTTCACTTGTGGAGTGGGCTATATAAATTCAAAGTTCAAGGAGTTTTAATTTACTCATGGATTTTGAAAAATTAATATAACACCCACTCTACATTTCTGATATAGCAGTCGCCACATAGGTTAGGACATTGATGGATCATCAAATCTTTACTGCAAGAGCTTTCTCAGCCTATCCCCTATATTCAAGTTGTCTACTCGCTAACTCGTAGGGTGGACACAACCTAGTGTTCATCCTACTTATCTAAATTTCTCAACCAATGACTAATGACTACAACAAAAACACTTCCAACTTACGACCCAACATTATTTGAGGGTGCGGCTGAGGGCTATGCTCAATATCGAACCAAGTACCCAGCCGTTGTATTTGCTAAGTTAGCAGAGATATTTAACCTGAACGGACAAGGACGACTCCTTGATTTAGGTTGCGGGCCGGGATTAATTGCCATTCCTTTGGGAGAGTATTTTGAGGAAGTTGTTGCTTTTGATCCAGATCCAGATATGATCAACGAAGCTCAACGACAAGCCGCAGCAGTACAGGCAAATAATATTAATTGGTTGAACCAAGGCGCAGAGCTAATCGACTCTAGTTTAGGCACATTCAAGTTAACTACTATTGGTAGAGCCTTCCACTGGATGGAAAGGGAACTTGTACTTGAGCGTCTTTATCCATTGCTTTCTGATGATGGTGGGATAGCTTTACTCAACACCAACGAAAACCCTTGGGAGAGCCAACTACCTTGGAAACAAGCTGCTATTGGAGTTGTGAAAAAATGGCTGGGTGAACAAAGACGAACTGGACAAAGAGGACAAGGTGTTCGTAAACCAGTAGATCCGCCTCATCAAGTGGTAATTGCTAATTCGGCCTTTGCTCGTCAAGAATTATATGAAGTTCCTTTCCAGAAAACTTGGACAGTCTCCAGCTACCTTGGCTATTTGTACACCACAGCCTTCGCTCTGAAAATTTTCTTTGGTGATAACGCTCCTGCATTTGAAGCCGACTTGAAACAAGCATTACTAGCTGTTGAGCCTTCTGGAGAGTTTACAGAAGAAATTAAAGTAACAATTTTGGCAGTTTGGAAGCGTTAGTTGTTAACAGTTAACAGTCAACAGTTAACAACTTATCAATTTTCAGTCCCTTGAGTCGCCTGGGGTGGATTATTTCCGCCCCTCTTCCTAAGTTTTTAGGACTTACGCAACTGGCATATTTTTTCTGTAGGGTGTGTGACTGGCGAAAATATTTGAACGTAGTCATGAGACTTGTAGCGTCACGCACCAACCACCAATTGTGACACTTGCGTAAGTCCTGGTTTTAAAAGATTTTGACCACCTATAAGAAACCCATGTCTTTCTCAAAACCAAAACTTCAATTTAAAAAAGGTTTAAAAACAACACGCCGTTCGTTGTTCTTTATGTTGGGTTATGGTTTAGTGCTATCAACTACACTCTCAAGTTGCAATCAAGCCGAGCAAACAACTCAACAGCCAGCACCTACAACTACTGCTATTAGTAACGAACAACCAAAGACAGACAAAGTAGTGCGCATAGTTCGTTCTAAACAACTGTCTGCTTTGGCAGTTTTGGAAAAACAGGGTTCATTAGAAAAGAGATTAGCACCCTTGGGTTATAAAGTTGAGTGGCCTGAATTTGCAGCAGGGCCACAACAATTGGAAGCCCTCAATGCCAACGGACTAGATATTGCTTCTACAGCAGAATCTCCACCTATTTTTTCTCAAGCCGCAGGCGCACCCTTGGTTTACCTGGCGACTACTCGTCCCAGTGGTAAAGCTGTTTCGCTGATAGTACCTACAAATTCTCCTATTAAAACTGTTGCTGATTTGAAAGGTAAAAAAGTTGCTTTTCAAAAAGCCTCAATTGGTCATTACCTGTTAGTAAGGGCGTTAGAAAGTGCGGGTTTAAAATTGAGTGATGTGCAGTCAGTATTCTTACCTCCCCCAGATGCGAATGTAGCATTTAGTCAGGATAAAGTAGATGCTTGGTTTATTTGGGAGCCATTCGTTACCAGAAATGTACAAAAGAAAGTAGGTCGGGTTTTGGTGGATGGTGCTAGTTTACGGGATACGGGGAATTTTTACTCAACATCTCGCCAGTTTTATCAAGCAAATCCAGAAGCCATCAAAATATTTTTAGAAGAACTAGAAAAAGCTGATCTCTGGACTAGAGATCATCCTCAAGAGGTTGCACAGTTACTTGCGCCTGTGACTCAGCTTGATGTGCCTACGCTGGAAATTATGCACAAAAAGTATGATTATGGTTTGTTGCCCATTACTGAACAAGTAATTAACAAGCAACAAGAAGTAGCAGATAAATGGTACAGTCTGGGACTGATACCGAAGAAGGTAAATGTGAGAGATGGATTTTTAACACCTGAAGAATACGCCAAAATCACTCCATCAGATGTTATCGCTCGTTCCAGCGCTTCCCCGAAATAAGTTAGGAGTTACGCAGAAAAGGAAAAATCACAGGTTTTGGCAAGAGTGTAGGGGGATGGGTGTTCAGAACCCTCACACCTCAAAGCGTCACGAAGTGAAGTAGGGTGGGGTAGTTCATCATTGTGTCTGACAAAAATCTCTAGTTCTCTTAAACTTGAACAGTTTAGAGATTAGTTTCGTCACCTTGTGGATAGTGAGTATGATTACGTTCAGACCTTTGATTATAGGCGCAAGTATTGTTTTATTACCTTTGGTGTCTAACTTACACGCCTTTGCACAGAATAACTCTCAAAAGATTGAATTAAAAGTTTATAGCCAAAACGAGCAAAAAAGCAGTTGTCCAGATAAAGTGCTTGTCACTGAAAAACCGCGTCCTTATCAAGAAGGCAGTTTTACTACAGATGGTTCTGTTAACCTGAGTGCTTACGCTAGTAATATCTCTGTTCTTACTAGTAATGAGTTTAGCGTTACGTGGGTTGGGCAACTCAAACCGAGATATGCCAAATGCTTGGCATCTGCTGGTATGACTAAGGTTGATGGGCAAGCCTACTCTGGAAATATTAATTATTTACGAATGCACTTTGTTAAAGGTAAGGTTTATTTTATTTTGGATCTAGCCGGTGGCTTTGATCCTAATGACTATCCCCTAGTCGTCCTCAAAAATAGTTTAAGGAATGGTAATCCTGTTTGGGCTTGGGGTGGAAGTGATTAGGAGCAAATTTATACATATCATTGAACTGGAAATTTTGCAGCACAAACCCACCTATTGCGTCCTTGTTCTTTAGCTTTATACAAAGCTTTATCGGCTGCATCAATTAACTCTTGAGGAGAACTTTTAGCTGTAGGGACTTGGCTGACTAAACCTAAACTGACGGTCACAAAATCTTGCAAAATATGATTTTTTGTATGGGGAATTTTTAAGTCTGTAATAGATTTATGAATTAACTTAGTTACTTTAATAGCGCCTGTTTCGTTTGTATTTGGCAAAAGGACAATAAATTCTTCACCACCATAACGAGCTAGTAAATCTGTGGGGCGTTTTAAGACAGATTGTGCTGCACGAGCAACTTGTATTAAACATTTATCCCCTGCTAGGTGTCCATAATAATCGTTATAATTTTTGAAATAATCTATATCAAATATAATCAAAGATAAATGATTCCCAGTTTGTTTTAGTCGATGCCATTCTCGCTCTAGAAATTCATCAAAGCAACGGCGGTTAGCTATTTTAGTTAAACCGTCTAGTTTACTAAGTTTTTCTAACTGAGAATTTGCCTGTTCTAAAGCTTGATTTGCTTGAGCTAATTGATTAGCTTGAGAGCGGGATTGCTCTAATAATTCTGAGTGTTCTAAAGCTACATTAAATTGCGCTGCTAGTTGTTGGATAAATTGGATTTCTGTCGTTTTCCACTCGCGTGAACAACGGCACTGATGAACACATAGTAATCCCCATAAGGTGTTTCCTTTCATTACGGGTACAACAATTTTCGCCTTGATTTGAAACTTTTCTAACAGTGAAAGGTGGCAATCTTTTAGCCCCGCTTCATAAATATTTGATAATACCTGTATACGCCCTTGGTGGTAATGAACTGCATAATTTTCAGCAAAACAATTATCCCTGACTTTGATGGCGATCGCCGAGTCATAATCAGGCAATACATTTTCCGCCACAAATTCACCACAGGTATAATTAGATTCAGGGTCAAATCGAAAGATACCGACACGATCTGCACGCAGGGCTTTACGCACTTCTCGTACAGTTGTTTTAAATAAAGTGTCTAAATTCAGAGATTCCCGAATTTCTGCCACTAAATTAAACAGAATCTCCTGTTGTTGATTGGCTTTATGTAGTTCTGCTGCTTTGAGTTCTGCTTGCGCTAACAATTCTGCTTGTTTAACTGCAAAGCCTAAATGGGTGGCAATTTGAGACAGAAACTGAATTTCTAATTTTTTCCATTCATGTGGCTGTGAGTGCTGATATGCAGCAAGTACTCCCCACAGCTTTTTTCCCACAAAAATGGGTGCAGTTGCATAAGCTCGAATATGGAACTGTTCTAAAATTTCTATATGGCATGGAGACAAGCCTGCTGAGTAGATATCTGCAACTACTAAAGTTTCATTATAACGATACCTTCCACCTTGATGCTCTTGTAAATAAGAATCATTCCAAACCAGATTTTTGCCTAATGCCTCTACATAATCCCATCCTGGCTCGGCAAATTCAAAGTCGTAGACAAATTCTCCACCCCAGTTTTCGTTGAAACGATAGACGGCAATCCTCTCTACCCGCAGTAACTTGCAAGTTTCTTTAGTGGCTGTACGAAAAATTGTCTCTAAATCCAAAGAAGCTCGAATTTTGGCTATAACTCGATAAAGCGCCTTTTCTTGCTCTTCTAGCTGCTGGATTTGAATGTTTTTATCATGCAATTGAGCTTTTAATTCACTAACACTGGGCTGTCCTAAAAGTTGACAAAATAAATTAGCAGATACTTGCCTCATTTTATATAAAGTTTTCTTAAACATAAAAGGTATAATTTCGTTTACTTTATGTATAAAAATATGCAATTTTTAATTATATTAGTGTAGTTATTTTTACTTTGTATGACCACAGTAGCGATCATACTAAATTTAAGTTAATTTATAACCGCTTAACTAGTTGCATCGTGAAGCGGCTGAAAAATGTGCTGCTCAGAGAAAAATATTTGACTACTATTACTAGTGTGAGGTTATAGGTAGTTATAATCCAAATGACTACAATAATCTAAGTGATTTGTGTGCTTTTGACAAAAGAGCGTCACAATCTTTACTAAAACTATATTATCCTCACACTGGACAGTCTTGCGGAACACAACTATAAATCATGATTTTAAGGCTTTTGGTAGACACACACTTTCTCTGAAGTGGCATTTTGTCTTGCTCGTAGCAGGAGCCTTACTTCCAGTTGTTCTTTTTGCTGTTACGGTTGTACACAAGCTCTCAGTCAATGAGCGTGCGGCATCAGAGCGTCGCTTGCTGATGGCAACACGTAATCTCACGCAAGATGTAGAGCGGGAGGTTTCTAGCACAACTAGAACTCTGCAAGCGCTAGCAGCCTCGGAACGCCTCGACCAAGATGATTTAAAAACTTTTTATAAGGAAGCGCAGCGTACAGTGCAGACGCAGCCGACTTGGTTAGGTGTGATTCTTTTAACACCGGATGGACAACAGATTATCAACACCTTTCGTCCCTTCGGCACTGCCTTACCTTTGGCGAATGAGCCTGAAAGTGTGCGGCTGGTTGTGAAAACGCACCAACCGACAGTAGGTTATCTAGCTTTTGCACGTGTCAAAGCTCAATGGGCTTTCCCTGTCCGTGTCCCAGTAATGCGCGGTGGCAAAGTACGGTATGTGTTGACTGCCCTCATCTCCTCAGAAGCACTTACTAGCATCATTAGGAGCAAAACACCTGTGGATGGGGAATGGACACGCACTGTGATTGACGGTCGGGGAATTGTTGTAGCGCGGACTCGTAACCCAGAGCGCTTTGTGGGTAAGCCGGGTACGCCGTCTTTTCTCAAGCGAATTGCCTCCAAAACTGAGGATGTTTACCACGAGACGACCTTGGAGGGAAACCAAGTGTATGTTGCCTTCAGCCGCACCAATTTTTCGCGCTGGACAACCGCCGTCGTTGTTCCCATTGATGTGATTGAAAGTCCTGGTCGTCGCGCGATGTGGTTCGTTGTTGGCTCTGGCTTGGGATTGCTGGTGGTGAGTGGTTTGGGTGCGATCGCACTTTCACGTTCCATGTCTGTTGATATCACCTCTGCGGCTGCGGCCGCAGAAGCACTAGCCAAAGGTGAATATCCGTGCATCAGTCCCTCGTCAATTAAGGAAGTAGCCTTGTTAGGCAAAGCTTTAGAATTTTCGGCTGACCTGCTGCAACAGCGAGAGCGAGAGCGGGACGAACATTTAAGGCAGTCTGAAGTAGCGCGGGCGGAAGCGGAGGCGGCTAACCGTCTTAAGGACGAGTTTTTAATTACGGTTTCTCACGAACTGAGAACCCCTCTCAACGGCATCTTAGGCTGGGCGCAATTGCTACGCGCTGGAAGGCTTAATCCAGAAAAAGCTCATCTAGCAATTACCACAATTGAGCGCAACGCCAAAGCCCAAGCACAATTGGTAGATGATCTCCTTGATGTCTCGCGGATTATCACTGGTAAACTTCATCTGGAACTCCAGTTGCTTAACTTAAACACTGTAATTATGACTGCGGTAGATTCAGTACGCCACGCTGCCGAAATGAAAAATATCGAGTTACAGGTGCAACTTGCTCATGTAGAATCTATCTTGGGCGACCAAAATCGCCTTCAGCAGATAGTGTGGAATTTGCTCTCGAACGCCGTTAAATTCACCCCTGAAGGTGGGAAAGTTGAGGTGAATTTAAGGCAAATCGGCAGCTTTGTTGAGTTGATGGTGCGCGACACTGGTATGGGCATCAAGAGCGAGTTTCTACCTTACGTTTTTGAGCGCTTCCGTCAAGCAGATGGCTCAACTACCAGGAAGTTTGGCGGCTTGGGGCTTGGTTTAGCGATCGCCCGTCACTTGGTTGAGCTGCACGGCGGGACAGTGCAAGCTGATAGTGAGGGTGAAGGCAAGGGTGCTACTTTTACTGTGAAACTTCCCGTAACTGCTCGTCAGGCGAAGATTTGCACTTCACCAAATACACCTGGAGATAGCGCCCCTTGTTTACCTGAAAGCTTACACGGACTTGAGGGTGTGCGGGTGCTGGTGGTGGACGATGAACCCGACGCTAGAGATATTGTCAGAGCAGCGCTGATGCAGCAGGGAGCAGAAGTCTACACCTGTGCTTCAGCAGCCGAGGGATTGAAACAAGTGTTCACCTGGAAACCTACGGTGATTCTTTGCGATATCGGTATGCCACAGGAGGATGGTTACGATTTTATCCGTAAAGTTAGGGAGGAGGAAAGGAATTCTGGTAGTCAGATTCCAGCCGTGGCGGTAACAGCCTTTGCGCGAGAAGAAGATAGACTCAAGGCGATCGCTTCTGGTTATCAAACACACTTTCCTAAACCGATTGAACCAACACAATTGGCGGCTGTAGTCGCTAGTTTAGTGGAGACAATTAAATAGGGGCGCACAGATGTACACCCCTACAAATAATGCTATATATGCTCAGTTATTAGCCGAAGTTGATAGATAATTGTTTGTTAAACCAAACCGGGGCCTCTACCACGGTCATCGCCTCTTTCTGTTAACTTGTTTTCTTTATCTTCGTTGATGTCTACTAATTCTTGCACCCTTGTTGCTGTTTCTTGTTGTTTTGCTTCTCTAGCATCACCTGGTGTTTCGTAGTACATTTCTGGTTCAACAGCGTAGTTATTTAATAAACCTTCTTTATCTACTGTATAACCATCTGTGGTGCGGATGCTTCCGGCATTTGTTTGATCATCTGTTGCTGCGGATGCTTCTCTTTCTTCTGTAGGAGTTGTTTTAAAAAGCTCGCCTTCTCTTTCTTTGCGGGCAGCAGTTTCGGCGGGTACGATGATGCGATCGTAATGATCACCTTGTACTCTGTCGGATGAATCAACTGCTTGATTTACTGGCTGATTTGCATTATTAACTGATTCATTAGTCATAAATCCGTCCTCGTTAAAAAGTCTCTTAAAACTTCGATAACTAGATTATTATTTTTAATTAGGTAAATTCGACTATCTTTAGAAGTGATCTAGTAATTTATTACTAAAAAAACCTCTCTCTTTAGATATATACCAAATAATAAAATCACTAGATACCCGACTTCTTAAAGAGGTCGGGTATCTAGTGATTTAGGAATGATTAAGAATTGCTGTCTTGAGAAAATTATTTACCAAAGACTTGATTTTTTAGGGTGTTAATCTCTGCGCTTAATTCTTGACGAGTTGAGGCTTTTAACAAATAGCGGAAAGTAAACCATCCAGAGTAACTAATGCCAATTAACTCAAAAAGTGGCGCTAGCAGAGGGATATCGTTGATGGCTCCTACTAAAGCTAATACTACTTTTAAGGTAACGATCGCCGATAAGATTATCAAAACGGTGATGATAGGCTGGCTGTATTGTTGATAAAAACTACCTATATACCCAGGCAGTTCTGCTAAAAAGTTGGTAACTTGTTGGCTAATTTGTTGCCATTGAGTATTATTTGTTGTAGCTGGTGGTAGCTTGGGCAGGTTGTTATTTGCTGCGCTAGGTAGGGCGATCGCTCCCTGGGATACATCTGTGTTTAATGATTCCACTGGCTTTTGTTCGGTTTCCATAGTTTTTATATTTTGCTAATTACAACAGTTGTTTTAGGTCGCTAGACGTAAATAAACATAAACATTCACGTAGCCAGTTGTCAATGAAATACATCAGTAGTTAGGTGTACTAACTACTGATAGAAAAAGGAAATATTGACAATTCACCTAGAGTTAGGTTAGCTGTTAGGTGTAGCTACTGTTGCTTTAACAACAACGTTTTTGACACCTTTAATCTCTTTTGCCAAAGGTTCAATTTTTGCCAACTGTGCTTGGTTATTTACGGTTCCACCAACAGTTACAGTACCATTGTCTTCTGCTTCAACTGTTAACGCGCCGTTAGGAATATTCGCTTCTAATTTAGAACGAACTTCACTTTCTAAATCATCTTCAGCTCTTTGTGTGTCACCGCCGGTTGCATTGTTACGTTGTTCGCGGGCGCGGATATCCGAGTTGAGTTGGTCTCGACGAACTTGACTTTGAGCGTCTTGTTGGGCTGCTTGTGTTTCTTCTGTAGAGGGTGCTTGTACATTTTGTGCGGGGCTATCAGGTGCGGACTGAGTGGTTTTCTCAGCTTCTTGACAAGCCGCAGCACCAAATACTAAAACGCAACTAATTAGAAAGGGAGTTAGCTTTTTCATTTCTTTACTTCTCGGTATGAATAATTGTTTAATTTTTTGGGGGACACGAGATATAGCAGGGAACAGGTGATAGGTGACAGGTGACAGACATGAAAGCCTCTTATTGTCCTCATCTGTCTGGGCTATATAGTGTCCCTCAGTGATTAAATCAGTTATCAGTTATCAGTCCTGACGGCGTATAGTGGGGCATAAAGAAGCGCCAAAATACGCCTTCCACGAATTGGTGTGGTGTTTCCTCAAGAATTTAACTGTTCACTGTTCACTGTTAAGGGGGTTAGATTCTTTCTTCCCGGTGGTCAACAATGACTACGCTGGGTTCGGAACGATCGCCGACAACGGGTGTAACGCGATCACCTGTAACTGTACGGTCAACACCATGACGGTGGGTGTCATGTAAGTCGGTAGCGTCAAACACGGAGTAATCTTGAATACCACGACGCTTGAGGATGGTTTCAGCGTGTTGAATTTCGGATTCTGTACCATCAACAATGACTAGGTACTCGCCTCTTTGGAAGCGATCGCTATACACTTTTGCCCGGTCTTCAGGGATTCCCAAACCCACGAGTCCGCCAGCAATACCGCCTGCGGCTGCACCGATAGCACCACCAGCCAATGTTGTGGCGATCGCTGTAGCGGCTGCACCGCCTGCAATCACTGGCCCTACTCCAGGGATTGCCAAAGCGCCTAAACCAACCAACAAGCCGCCTAGACCGCCCAAAGCACCGCCTGTAGCTGCACCTGCTTTCGCGCCTTCGTCTGCTTTGTTACCGTGACCGATGTTAGCGCCTGCACCTGTACCAGCACTGCTATCTTTAGCAATGAGGGAGACTTGATTCATCGAGAAACCAGCATCGCGCAATTCTGTTAATGCTGCTTCTGCATCTCGACGGTGGGGAAATACACCAATGGCTCTTCTATGTCTTTGTGCAGTGGCTGAGGGAGTAACATCGTGATGAGCCACACCACTAGTAGCTGCTGCTGCGCCTGTAGTAGCGGCGGCTGCACCTCTATGAGCATCGTAAACATCGTAATCTTCTATACCACCACGGCGGAGAATTGCTTCTGCTTGAGCAATCTCTGCATCTGTACCATCTACTATTACTAGATAGTGACCTTGGCGCACACGGCTCTCATACCCTCTAGCTCGTTCTTCAGGGATACCTAAACCAATGAGACCACCGAGTAAACCACCAGTTACTGCACCGATACCTGCACCAGCTAATGTTGTGGCTAAGGTAGTTGCGGTTGCGCCAGCCAACATAATTGGCCCAATCCCAGGAATTGCTAGAGTTCCAAGACCAACTAATAAGCCAGTTAAACCACCCAAAGCACCGCCAGTCACAGCGCCAGTTGTCGCACCCTCGTCAGATTTATCCCCGACTTTCTCCCGCACTTGACTACCCGCGATGTTTTCCTTCCGGTCTGCATCTTGAGCAATGATAGAAACTCTATCCATTGCAAAGCCGGAATGTTTCAATTCGTTTAACGCCTTTTCTGCATCCCGACGATGAGAAAATACGCCTACTGCGCGTCTATGTACGCCTACTACCATGCTTAGTTTCTCCTAACAACACAAGACAAAATTAGGTAATAACGAGTTAAAAAATATTGATGTTCATTACTTTCTATTTATCACTTGTTTATAGTTTTTTTTCATCAATCAGTTGGGGGAACTTATAGCTCTATCATTAGATATAGATGAGATTTTTAAATTACAAATAATCAGCATCCCACAAAATAATATGTTTAAATTAATCATTTTTTTCCTAATAAATTAATATTTACCATATTTGTGAAAAAGTTTTAATTTTATTGGCATGGTTTGCCTGGGCATTGCCCCGCCTACAACTAATAATATTTTTTTGTCTAAATCAACTGAGATACATATAGCAAAAAATGGTGCATTTTATATTAGACAATTAAAAATATAACTTTTGATAAATGTAATTATTACCTGAGAAAGTGTAAGGATCTGTCAACAATAAATAGACTGGGAGATAAGCCCATCATGAGAGAAATGGGCATTTCATCTATCGGACGTAAGAAAAAAAGTCCTATGCTAGATAATTTTGCCAGTTTATTGACTTATCCCTGGCTATCGTTGGGAATAGTACCAGCAGATAGCTTACCGGAAGTAGTAGCTCCAACAACAGCCACTATTGATTTTTCTGCTACTAAAATTTTAGTGGCTTTGTTAGCTGGTACTTTGATGGCGATCGCCTTTCATTTACTATTAACTAATCTTTCTGTTGCCGTGGGAATATCGGCTTACGGAAATAACCCATATAGTGATGATGATGACGATTCAGAAAGCCTTGGTGAACAGGTTCGAGGAATAGAAGCTAAAGTTGGTGTTTGGGCGATCGCTACTGCCAGTATAGCCCTATTTGCTGCTAGTTTTTTAGCAGTAAAATTGAGCTTTATTCAAAGTGCAGCTTTAGGCGCAATTAGTGGTGTAGTCATTTGGTCTACCTACTTCTTCTTAATAGCTTGGTTTGGTTCCTCCGCCGTAGGTTCCTTGCTAGGTTCGATTATCAGCACTGTCAATTCTGGGATACAAGCTATCACAGGGACAGCAACTAGTGCTATTGGTGCGGCAACTGCTAGGAACCAAATGGTATCAACAGCAGAAGATATTACCGCCGCAGTCCGGCGTGAATTAACTGCCACTTTGGATCAGGATACTATTAGAAATACCCTCCAATCTTCTTTATCAGCCCTACCAATACCAACAATAAACTTAAACGAAATTCGCAGCCAATTTGATAAAATCTTGGGTAATATTGATTGGCAATCTTTGGGTGATAGTGATGTACTGCGAAATGTAAACCGCCAAACATTCGTTGATTTAATTAGCGATCGCACCAATTTATCCAAAGCGGATATTAATCAAATTGCCGACCAATTACAAGCAGCTTGGCAACAAGCATCTAATCGTCGTAACCCCACAGAACAAGTAATTAGTTTACTGCAAACTGCCACACCAGAAGAATTAAAATCAGCAGATTTGGGTGAACGTTTACAACAACTAGTGACAACTAGAAAAAATGGCAATGGCAGAAATGGGGTAATGCAGCAAGCAGTAAAATATGGCATTAGCACCGCCTTACCTGCTGTGTTAGATCGAGTAGACCTTTCCGACATCGATGTAGACAGAATTACCAATCAAGTACAACAGTTGAGGGAAAAAGTTCAAGATATTGATGTCGAAAGAATTACTCAACAATTACAACAAATCAGACACAAAACAACTCAGCAAATTAGTCAAACATTCACACCTCCAAACGATAACACTGTCAAAGCAGACGTAGAAGACTACATCCGCAATTCTTTTCCTTGGCATTTCAACCGCCTTACCATTAGAAATGAATTTCAGGATGTCATCTACGACCCACAGGCAGATCCTACAAATGTTCGCCAGCAAATTGAACAACTGAATGCGGATGATTTTACTAACTTGTTGACTCAAAGAGGCGACCTCAGCGAAGCTAAGGTGAGAGAAATCGCTCAAGAAATGGAAAGCATTCGTCAGCAAGTTTTAGAAACAGTGCAGTTATCAGAGAAATCTGAAAAAGGTAGTGAAATTCGCAACCGCATCGAAAATTATCTCCGCGCTACTGGTAAGCAAGAACTGTACACTGAAGCAATTGACCGAGATTTTGGTAATCTGTTAAGAGAAGCAGACCAAGAGTTTGCAGATATCAGCAGTCGCTTACAAGGATTTGACCGGGAAGCATTTATTCAGGTATTGTTGCAACGTCAGGACTTTAGCGAAGAAGAGGCTAATAATATTGTTAGTCAACTCGAAAGCATCCGGGATAACTTCTTAAACCAAGCCAGGGAAACTCAAGCACAAGCAACAGCTAAAGCTGATGAATTATGGCACAGGGTGGAAGATTATCTCCGCAATACTAACAAAGAAGAGTTAAATCCTGATGCTATTAAGCGTGATTTGGGAGTATTGCTAGAAGACCCCCAAGTGGGAATTAACCTCTTGCGATCGCGCCTATCTCACTTCGACCGTGATACCCTATTACAACTACTCAATCAGCGTCAAGATTTAAGCGAAGAACAAATCAATCAAATCATTGACCAGGTAGCAGCAGTTAGGGATAATGTATTACAAGCACCGCAATTGGTAGTAGATCGAGCTAGAGAACAGTACGAAAAAACTACCGCAGCGATCGCTGATTATCTCCGCAATACTAACCTAGAGGAACTCGATCCCGCAGGTATCAGACAAGATTTAGAAACTTTACTCAGCGACCCCAAAGAGGGTGCGGTAGCTTTACGACACAGGTTGTCACAAATTGACCGGGAAACCTTAGTCACCCTCCTCAGTCAACAGCAAAACTTGAGTGAAGACCAAGTTAATCAAATTATTGACCGAGTACAAGACGCTATCCGCGATCTTATCAGAGCGCCGCGCCGTTTAGCTCAACGCACTACGCAAAGAATCGTAGACTTTGAAGCTAGTTTAGAAGATTATCTGCGTCAAACCAATAAAGAGGAATTGAATCCTGATGCTATCAAACGGGATTTACAATTACTCTTGCAAGACCCACGCTTGGGAATTGGTAGTTTAAGCGATCGCCTTTCCCGATTTGACCGTTCAACGGTTGTGGCTTTACTATCGCAACGGGAAGACATTTCCGCAGAAGAAGCCAACCGCATCGCCGACCAAATTGAGTCAGTTCGCAGTAACATCGCCAAACAAATACAACAAATTCAGGATAGGGTACAGTCAGCAATTGATCAAGTGTTTGATAGGATTCGTAACTATCTCAACTCCTTGAATCGTCCAGAACTCAGTTATGAAGGTATCCGTCAAGACTTTGCGAAATTGTTCGATGACCCCCAAGCAGGGTTTGAGGCGTTACGCGATCGCCTGAGCCAATTCGACCGTGATACCCTAGTAGCCATCCTCAGTTCCCGCGAAGATATCGCCAGCGAAGATGTCAACCGTATCATCGACCAAATCGAAGCCGCCAGGGATAATGTATTGCATCGCGCCGCACGCATCCAACAGGAAGCACAAAACCGCCTCAAAGCCATCAGAAGACAAGCGAAAAAGCAAGCAGAAGAAACCAGAAAAACCGTTGCTAGCGCCGCTTGGTGGCTATTCGGTGCTGCTTTTTCTTCCTTGATAGCTAGTGCGATCGCTGGTGCATTAGCTGTTACAGGCGTATAATACCGTTGATTGATGATGTAGAGACGTTGTATACAACGTCTCTACATCATTTAGAGGCTATTTATAAAGTAAATATTAAGTAGGGTGTATTAAGGCTATGTAAGGATTTGAGCGTTGGCGAAATGAGGAATTAGCCGTAACGCACCAGCAAATACGGTGCGTTAAGCGCTGCTTTAACGCACCCTACAATTTAAGGTTGACTACACCCCCAAACCCCTACACCCTTATTTCCTAACCCTAGTCTACTTGAGTTCTAAATGATGAGAGAATATTAAACTAACCATCACAAAAGTTTAAACTCATCCATCATGGCAAAAATCCAGTTTTCTAGGGGAATCGACGAAGATGCAATTCCAGATGTGCGCTTGACGCGATCGCGCACTGGTGATAGCGGTACAGCAACATTTGTTTTTGTCAATCCCAAAGCTTTAGATCAAAATACCACTGATGATATTACCGGAATGTACCTCATCGACGAAGAAGGGGAAATCATCACCCGCGAAGTTAAAGCTATATTTGTCAATGGTAAACCGGAAAAACTAGAAGCTATTTACTTAATGAAATCTAGTGACGAATGGGATCGTTTCCTTCGCTTTATGCAACGTTACGCCGAAGAAAACGGTTTAGATTTCCAGAAATCTTAATGGTTATTAGTCATTAGTCATTAGTCAACAGTCAACCATGTCTAGACTATGGACTATTGACTATAGACTTATGCCATAAAATCCTTATAGCAAGCGGCTTTTTACCCAGTCCCCAGTCCCCAGTCCCCAGTCCCCAGTCCTCAGTCCCCTGCTATGACCCAAAAACCTCATCCCGATGCGCCGGGAATAACTGTCAATTGTGCAGTTGTCACCGTTAGCGATACACGCACCCCAGAAACAGATAAAAGTGGTCAACTGATTCAACAGTTGTTAGCTGACACAAATCATACTGTAGTAGCTTACGTAATTATCCCCGATGAACCAGCCCAAATCCAGGCACAGATAGAACTTCTCAGCCAAAAGGGTAATTTGGGCGCAGTAATTTTTAATGGCGGTACAGGTATTGCACCCAGAGATAATACGTATGACGCGATTGAAAAATTATTAGAGAAAACCCTACCTGGATTTGGGGAGATATTCAGATATTTAAGTTATCAGGAAATTGGCTCACGAGCGATCGCATCCCGTGCAGTTGCAGGCGTATATCAAAATAAACTAATCTTCTCACTTCCCGGTTCCAGCAATGCAGTGCGATTAGGGATGGAAAAACTCATCATACCAGAACTTCCCCACTTAATCAGCCAAATGCGTAAATAAAACAGTTCGTAGTAAGGACTTTAGTCCTTAAATTATCACTTGTCGCCCAGCGAACGCACCCCCAACAATCCAAGCCACCCTAAGAGGATGTTTGAAAAGTCCTCTGCTTGGTAGCAAAACGTTTTAGATCCCCCTAAATCCCCCTTAAAAAGGGTGACTAAAATCTATGTTCCCCCCTTTTTTAAGGGGGGTTAGGGGGGATCAACGAGTGCTTAAAGTCACAGCCAATCACTTTTCAAACAACCTCTAACCTAAGCCACAACACAAAACAACTCCAAAGCGGGAAACCCACACAGCGCAATTGATTAATTAGCATTCCATTCTTTTTCAATTCTCTCTAAATCTTTGGCTGCACCTAATTTTTGAAAGAGCCGATGGGCTGTTTGATAATATTGTTGGGCAAGTTCTAGATTATCGCGTTTGCGTTCAAGTTTTGCTAAGTCGTAGTTAGTTTCTGCAATATGCCAAGTAATACCTAATTCTTCCATTTTTGCTAAGGCTTCTTTCAACAAATTTTCTGCTGTTTCTAAATTACCTCTGCCTAATTCATTTTCTCCCAAACAACCTATTGAAGTTGCTATACCTGCTTGAGCGCCTAATTCTGTCATTAATTCCAAGGCTTGACGATAAAGACGATCAGCTGCATCCCAGTTCCCCCGATTGCGCTCTATATCTCCCAACAATCCCCAACAAGAAGCTATACCTGAGCGATCGCCTAATTCTTTCATTAATTCCAAGGCTTGACGATAAAGGCGCTCGGCTTCATCCCAGTTGCCTCGTTTGCGCTCTATCTCTCCCAACAATCCCCAACAAGAAGCCATACCTGAGCGATCGCCTAATTCTGTCATTAATTCCAAAGATTGACGATAAAGGCGCTCAGCTGCATCCCAGTTGCCCCGTTTGCGCTCTATATCTCCCAACCATCCCCAACAAGTAGCCATACCCTTTTTATCTTTTTCTTTTTCCTCAATAGCTAAAGCATCTTGAAAATATTTTTCTGCTAAATCCCAGTTGCCAGTATCACGATAAAATCTACCAATTTGTCTTAGACATACTGGATAATCATCCTCATCTACTTTAGGTAAGATTTGCTCATATAAATCTTTTAATAAATTCCAGTGTCCCCACCGTCTCAAGTATTTTTCTAGTTCCCAACTCACCAGCCTAAATGCTTCGCTATAATTCCCTAACTGCAAGGCAAAATATTGAGCCTCTAGCACTGGCAATAAATCTTCTAAAGTCCGTAGATTTTCAATATTTTTACCAGAACAGTAAAATTTATAAACACTTTCTAATAAATTGGGTAACTCATCTTTATATTCAGCTTGCAGAAATTCAATAATCACCCTATGTAAATCATAAAAGACTTCACATTGCTGTTCATCATAACGACTCTGAACTAAATTACTATCAACTAATTGCTTTAAAATTACTTCTGTTTCTCTAATTTCTGCCTCTGTAAATTTAGCAGGTTTTCCCAACATTGCCGCCCTATTGAAGCGGATACCTTTCTCACGATCATCTGTATATAACCGCAAAAAAGTTAACCCGCGAATATCTATCCCCACCCGCAACACACACATTCTTCGGAGTAAATCTTGCGCTGCTTCCGTTTGTCTTGCTAATTGTTCTTTGAGGATAGGTTCAGCTTTTTTCGTTACCAATTCAGGATGTTTCCGCAAATACCCCGGTTTACCCTTGCCAATTGCCGCCAATTGAGTTAGTAAAAATACATGACCATCAACACGCTCAGATATCCAGTATAAATCTGCTAGACTATCTTGCAGTTGACGCTGCTGCAAAATTTCCACTCCTGCGGCTGTCGCTACTCCTGCGAGGGGGATAATATTCACTAATTCAGAATCTGGTTCTGCATCTGGGTAACGGATATCTGCTAAATCTGCTGGTACTTCCCGACTCGTTAAGATTGTTTGGGATTGATGTTGTTGATATACCAAAGCATTTAACAACTTACCCCAATCAGGTGAAATCGCCTTGCCAGCTAGAGAATGATTCGCAGGTTGTAAAATACTTTCTAAGTTATCCAGCACCAGCAAACAGCGTGTCTGTAAAAATCCCTGAATAATTTTACTGATTTTCTCATCAGCAGTTTTGAAATTTTCAGTTGTTTGAATACCAAATCCTTCCTTTAATATAAATTCTACCACATCATCAAAACTTGTGCCTTCTTGGGTTTTGAAATACATCACGCATTGATAAGGGCAATTTTCAGCTAAGTTTTGATTACTGATATTCATCCCCAATGCTGCCAACAATTTCACAACTAAACTAGTTTTGCCGATACCGCCTTGACCGATAATTGCTAATACTTTAGGCGCATTTTCTGGGCTTAATATTGTCTGCTGTAATTGTGTGAGTATTTCATCACGTCCTTTCCACACAGGTACAGAAGGAATAGCTTGTTGTAAAACAACTTTGCTTTTTTGGCTGGGTTGTGGTTCTGGTGCTGCTTGTGGTTCTTCTATCTCACCATCGATAAACTCAGCAATTTCGTTGACTTCTAGATTTAAAGCGCGACAAATTTCTTCAAAGTTTAAATATTCAATTATTTTGCCTGTAAAAAACTTATTGACCGTATTTTTACTAATACCTAATTTTTCAACTAAATCTCTTTGTCTCGCAAAACCGTTACGTCTAAGAGATTGCTTAACAGTATCAATTTTATCATTGCTGACTTTAATTCCTCTGGGCATAAATGAATATGAAAAATCAACACTAGATTATTAAATAGAAGCGATAGAGAAATTTATTAGAGGTTGTTTGAAAATTGGTTGGCTGTGATTTTAGGTACTTGTTGATCCTCCCTAACCCCCCTTAGAGGATGTATGAGAAGTATGCAATATTTGGGCTGATCCCCCCTAGCCCCCCTTAAAAAGGGGGGTAAAACTTCTCAAAGTCCCCCTTTTTAACGGGGATTTAGGGGGATCTAACAATATCTGATACTTGATTAAGGACTTTCAAAACACACTTTCATACTAATTTTCTATGAATTGCACCAGATAAATGATGTAGAGACGTTGCATGCAACGTCTCTGCATCCAACAATAAGTTTAACAGCTTATATCAGTATTAGGGGGTGAAAAAATGTAACTTGGGAATAACTTGGGAATAAGTTGGGAGTTAGGAATAAGTTGGGAATAAGTTGGGAATAAAAGAGAATTGTAGTTGTGACTGCATATTGTTTCATGGAATTAGAGAAACTTGAGGAACAATTTCCATGAAACGCAAAGATGCTGAGTTTGTTTTAAATGTATTGGGTGCGGCTGAAGTTGTAGCAACTTTTTGGACTATTTACCCACCTGTTGGGATAGCGATGATTCCTGTCACTATTTATTGTTTAGCGGTAATTTATACTGATGATGTGAAATATTTGTAGGGTGGGTAGTTTAACGCTAAAACGATGATAAGGTGGGCAGTGCAGCGCCCTACCTATAATTTCAAAATTCAAGTATGAATCCTATAGCAGTATCATGTAGGGTGTGTTATCGCATAGCGTAACGCACCTCTACATAAACTATTGGGGTTTTAGTTCCTTTTTTACAGACAACTAAGAAGCTAAAGCAACTTCCACCAATTGCTGTAACTCACCTTTTTGATACATCTCAATCATAATATCGGAACCACCAATAAATTCACCATTGATATAAACTTGGGGAATTGTCGGCCAGTTGGAATATTCTTTAATACCTTGACGAATTTCGTTGTCATCTAAAACGTTGATGGTTTCAAAAGGAACACCCAATGTATTAAGAATTTGTACCACATTGTTAGAGAAACCACACTGAGGCATCAATTTGGTTCCCTTCATGAAAACCATAATTTTATTTTCTTTTATTAAGTTATCGATTCTCTCTTGAACGTTCTGTGTCATGGCTGTTATGTGTCCTAGTTTTTGATTAGTTATTAGTCAACAGTCAACAAATTTCTAGACTATTGACTATCGGGAGTAGATGTTTTCAATGCTAAGGCGTGGATGGCTTCGGTGGACATAGCTTGCTGCAATGCACCGTAAACTAACTGGTGCTGCTGCACAAGTCTCTTACCTGCAAACTGCGATGAAACCACTGTTACCTGATAATGGTCGCCGCCACCAGTCAAGTCTTGCACCTGAACCTGCGCGTCTGGCAATTTCGCCTTGATCATTGCCTCAACTTCCTGCGGAGTAATCATCGCAATTCCTGAAAAAACTTACTGTCCTCTCTATTATTAACAGATTTGACACCTCTCAACCACAGCGTTTGTAGTAAGGACTTTAGTCCTGCTTTGATTCTTGGAGGACTAAAGTCCTCACTACTGACTAAAAGGCAACTCTGCATTAATTGCGGCGATTTCCTGTTTTTCTAATTGATTCACTTCACTAATATATGGGCGGAGAATTTGCCCTAAACGACTATTATAAAAGCGATGCAGACTGTAATTAGGTGCTGCCGGGAAACCGCGACGTTTTTTGTGCCTTCCGCCAGCACCGGGATCAAAGAGTTTAATACCATTTGCGATCGCCCAATCAATCGGTGCATAATAACAAGCATCAAAGTGTAGGCAATCGATTTCTTGAAAGCTTCCCCAATAACGACCATATAGGCGATCGCCTTTATACAAACAAAAAGACATACCCAGAGGCTGACGCGGGTCTTGCTCATGATAAGCAGCAAAAAACACCACCCGATGACGATAATCATGGTGTAACTGCTCAAAAAATCGTTTAGTTAAATACTTACTACCCCACCAACCAAACTTATCACAGGTATCAGCATAAAACTGGTACATCAAAGGAAATAAAGACTTAGGGATCGCTTCACCTGTCACTGGTTGCAGTTGTAAACCAGCCTTCTCTACAGCCTTGCGTTCCCGCTTGATATTCCGACGCTGATTAGCATTGAACACCTTCAAGTAATCATCAAAAGTTTGAAATCCTGTATTTTCCCAAATAAAACTATGATGTAACCAAGCTGTAAAACCTTGTCGTTCCAGTACAGGTTGCCATTCCGGGTCAACATAGAGAAAATGGCAACTAGAAATATGATGCTTCACACAAAAAGCATCAATCTCATGCACCATCATCGCCGTGATTTCCTCTTCATCCTCCCCATTAGCAATCAAAAACCGATAACCCTCAGCCGGGGTGAATGGAGTCATCCCCAGGAGTTTGGGATAATACTGTACACCAATACGTTCTGCTAACTCTGCCCATTGGTGATCAAAAACAAACTCACCATAGCTATGTCCTTTAATATACAGTGGAGCCGCAGCAATCAACGTTCTATCGCGCCACAGCGTCAAATGATTAGGTAGCCAACCAGTTTTCGCTGTAGCACTTTGGGAGGTTTCCAAATTATGCAGCCAATCCCACTCTAAAAACGGAGTTTTTAAAGGTAGCGCCAAAGCATCCCAAGCTTCTTGGGGTACTTCAGCGATTTTATTAATCCAAACGCTGGAATAGCGAGGCTTGAGTTGTTCAACCATATTTGGGGACTGGGGAAAGGGGAAAGGCACAACTGTCAACTGATAACTGATAACTGATAACTGATAACTGACAACTGACTATTGACTAATTTAATCTATCTGCCGTTGTAGTTGATAGTGGAGAAAAACTTCTTGTGCGACTTTTTTTACCTCCAACAGTTGGAGATGGGGGGCTAATTTTGCTGGGAATCCTCTACCATCTACGGGTGTGGGTGCATTGACACCGCCTAAAATCAATGGACAGACTGTCAGCCATAGTTCATCTATTAAATTTGCCTCCAGCATAGAAGATACTAATGCACCCCCACCTAATACAACCAAACGTGTTATGTGTAAATATGTTAGGTGCTGTAAAACGCCAATGATGTCTATTTCTCGTGTTGGCGTTTCAAAAACCAAAATGCGCTCAAATTCTGAGCGTCCTTCCCAAGCGCTCTTACCTGGTGTCGTGGTTACTAGCCAGCGCTTGACTGACTGTTGGAAAAATCTTATTTCCGGATTGAGGTTAGCACTATGTGTAACAACTATATGAATCGGTTGCTCGGACTTGCCTTGTTTTTGGCGTTGTTGCAGCAGGGCTGTATCTGATACGGTCATTGTTGTCCCATAGGCTCGGATTGTACCAGCACCTATGAAAACGGCATCAGCAGCAGCGATTTGTTGTTCTAGGTGTGATTTATCTGCACCCGAACCAAATCGAGCAGGCGATCGCATAAAATCTGCTATCTTGCCATCTGCACTCATTGCCAAAACTACTGTTGTATGCGGTCGGTGTTGCACCATGAGGTTGGTTCGATAGTCTTGTTCTTCTACTTACTACCAAATGAGGGCAGCAACAAAAATATCATAGCCTTATGTAAGTTAATCAATTACCCCTCAGCTTTTTCAACTTTATCTAGCCTTGCGGGGTCTAGATGCAGCACAAATTGTTACTACATCTGTTTTTGTTAAAACTTTGTATCTTACATTGCTTCTGCTATATTAAACATTTGATATTTTTAACTCTTGATAACAAATTTATGATATCTTCATAAATGTCTCCTTTAGCTAGTCTAATTGCCTGTGTTTTCTGTTGTGATTTGCAGTTGCGAAGTGAGACACTAGATGCGTAATAACGGTCAATCGTCATTTAGACGTATTTTAGTAACGAGGATTTTGCTGCTGTTTGTCCCAGTATTATTTATTGGACAATTAGCTGCATTGAATAAGGCTCGCTCTAGCTTACTGAAAACTGCTCGACAAAATCTGACAGAAAGTGCTGTCATCAGAGGAGAAAGGATTCTAGGTGCGATCGCCACTCTCAAAACTACCATGCTAACTGCCAGTCAAACGACAGTTATACAATCAGGTTCCCCTGAAGAGATAGAAGCATTTTTAACCCAGTTAGCAAAATCACTACCTAACTACATAGAGTGCTTGCAACTAACCAGTGTGCAGAATGGTGAAATTATTGCCAGCACCTGCGGTAAAAAAGAAATTACCCAAATGGGGCCACCAGTTCCTCATGATGGTGTAGAAATTACCAGCATTGCACCGCCAAAACCCGGAACTACCGGGCCACGCAATCCCCAAGACCAATTGCAATTACTACTGGCTACCTCTGTATATAATAGTTCTGGGCAATTAAAATATACCTTAAACCTGCAATCAGCATTGTATAGACAAACTCGTAATCAACCAGGCTCACTAGCTGGTTCTACGATAGTAATTGCCGAAGATGGGACGATATTAGCTCACCCATTAGCTGATTTAATGGGTACAAATATTAAAGAACACTCAGATGCTAACCAAGTCCAAAGCATTATTAAAAATGCCATTGCTGGACGTAACGAACCAATCAATTTAATTTTTCAAAAAACTAAAGAACTAGTAGCAGGTTATACAGTAATTGATAATCCCACTACAGCACAGCAGCAAAAATGGATCGTCATGTCTGTAACAACTGTAGATAATGCGCTACTGGGTTTAGAAGAAATCAAACTCGTTCTGATTGTTTTAACAGTGGGTTTAATTGCTGCAAGCTTAGTAGCATCATTATATCTAGCACCTTACCTAGCCAGGCCTGTGGAAGAATTACGCGACTATGCTTTAAACATTCATAGCCACCACGCCGCCACACCAGTACCCCATAATTTCAAAATTCGGGAATTTAACCAACTAGCACAAGCACTAGACCAAATGGTTGATAGACTTAAAGCTTGGGCAGAAGAAATCGAAACTTCTTGGAAAGAAGCCAAGAATGCTAATCAAATTAAAACTCAATTTTTAGCTACAACTTCCCACGAATTACGCAACCCATTAAATATTATTATCAACTGTGTACGTTTAGTTAAAGATGGCTTTTGTGATGACCGAGAAGAAGAACTTGAATTTCTTCAACGTGCTGATGAGACAGCCATACACCTGCTAGGAATCATTAATGATTTATTAGATATTTCTAAGATTGAAGCCGGAAAACTTTCGGTGGTTATGCAGCCTTTAGACTTACAACAAATACTATTAGAAGTTATCAATATACAGTCAGTCAATGTTCAACAAAAAGGCTTAAAACTGCAAACTGACTTAGGTACTGCACCAATTCCTGTGAAAGCAGATGCAGCTAAACTAAAACAAGTATTAATTAATATTATTGGCAACGCTACTAAATTTACTGATGAAGGTAGTATTACCATTGTTACAACCAAGAAAACTTTAATTGATGGGACTTCGCAAGTAATAGTTAGTATTACAGATACAGGTTTGGGTATTGAACCATCTCAACAACATAAATTATTCCGTCCTTTTGTGATGGTAAATGCTAGCACTACCCGTAAATTTGAAGGTACAGGCTTAGGTTTAGCGATTTCCCGCAACTTAATTGAACTTATGGGTGGTACTATTACATTAGAGAGTGCTGGGATAAATAAAGGCACTACAGTTAAGATTACTTTGCCAATAATTGATGTTTCTTTATTAGACCTACCAATACAAGAGAATAATGGTAAAAATCCCAAACTTTTAGCTGCTAGTGAAGAAATTAAGGAAACTAGCTTGTCTGCTAATAATAAAGAACCAGTGCTTTTAGAAGCTAATGGCAACTATAGCTCGAAAACTACAGAGTTAGCACAAGAATATACCGAGCTACAGCCATTAAAAGAAAAAGAAAGCTGTGAGGTTAGTGTTTATTGTAATTAGTCAGTTGACAGTTGACAGTTGACAGTTGTCAGT
This sequence comes from Leptolyngbyaceae cyanobacterium, assembly GCA_036704005.1. Classification (GTDB taxonomy): domain Bacteria; phylum Cyanobacteriota; class Cyanobacteriia; order Cyanobacteriales; family Nostocaceae; genus Trichormus. The sequence goes on from DATNQO010000275.1 coordinate 57,888, forward strand.
TGACATTAATTTTACTCTACCCACTCCCTCATCTCCCTCATCTTCCCCCACTCCCTCATCTCCCTCATCTCCCTCATCTTCCCCCTAACCCAAGCGCCTTTAGCTAACAGCAACAGATAAACCGCCTTGATTAAGAGATACTGTAAGTGCGGAGAGAATTTTGACTAATTCTGTGCCTACCCAGCCAGAGGAAATCTCTGGGGGTGTATTCTGGAGAATGGAAGTAAGAAAGCGATCGCAAACTCGTTGCAACGGTTCACCTGGTTTTAGTTCCAACACCTCTTTACTTTGATTTACAGGTAAGAATAAATTTCCCTGGCGTTCAAATTCACCATGTAATAAAGTTAACTGTGATGATGGTGACATTTCATCAAAAATCAAAGTACCCAAACTACCCACCACCGCCAAGCGGCGCTGTTTATCATGATTCAACCAGCTTAAGTGAATATACGCCTTAAATCCATTTGGGTATGTTAATGTTACCCAGACTAAATCGGCTAATCCAGTTGACAGTTGACAGTTGACAGTTGACAGTTGACTGGGAAGTGAGTTTTTCTCATCTCCCCCATCTCCCCCATCTCCCTCATCTCCCCAGTCCCTCACACAGCCGCCGTACTATTCGACACTCCCGACGTAATGGTGGGTGTTTGCACGCGCTGGGGTTCGCCTAACATGACGATAGAACAGGTAAGTTGGCTGGCTAGTTGGGTGGTGACATCACTTAGGGCTAAACCCCCTGGACTAGTACGATTACGGATAAAGGGTAAAACTACTAAGTCATATAATCTTGCTGCTTGCAAAATGGCTTGAGCCGCATTTTCATGGGCAATAATTTGAATTTCCGGTGAAGTTGGCAAGGCTAGCTTAGAGACTAACAATGCAAGTTGCGATCGCCTAGCGGCAATTTTACTCGAACTGGTGCGGCGATCGCACACGTTCAACACAGTCACTTGGGCTTGATTTGCTTCTGCTAACATCTGAGCAAACTGCACAGGCTGTATTGTGGGTGTGACTAAATTTTCTACTGGTACTAAGATGCGTTGAATTTTCTTAGGTGATTCTACCAGACGTGTCACCGCCACAGGACAATGGGATGACCACAGCACATTATCAATTACATTGCCAAATAACCGCGCTCTTAACCCCGTCCGTTTCCCCCAACCCATGACAATCAAGTTGGCTTTTTGTTCGCGGGCGGCTCTACTAATTCCCGGTGCAAAACCATCATCAATTCGCAGCAAAGGAGATGCTTCCACGCCCAAGGCTTGACTGTGGGCTGTGGCTCTTGCTAGTAACCGCTCACTTCTTTGCAGGGAAATTTCTAATTGGGGTGCATCCATGTGCGCCGCAGCTGTGGCGATCGCTAATGGGACAATTCGCCCTTGAGCCTGACTAGCCAATAACGCCGCCATCTCCACTAAATATTGTTGAGTGTGGGGATTATAAACAGGAACAACGATAGTATAATCACTATTGTGGATTTCCTGTACTTGTTGCTCAGGCAATGGGGTGACTGGTTCCGTAACTGATGCGGTAGTTAACGCTACTGCTGTACGACTAGTCAGACATGGCCCCACAATTGCAGTCACCAGCATCAAGAAAACGATACTAGTTAAAACTGCTCCTGATAGTAAACCTTCTTGATATCCTACGAAAGCTGCGGCTAATGTTGTACTTACCTGGGGTATAGATAGCGACCATATAGTTAACATTTCCTGCCAACTATAACTATAGAAAAACTTGGCTAACCAAGCCGCAACAAATTTACTAGAAATCAAGCCGACTACAATTAAGCAAGTTAACTTGAGAATAAAAAGATGATGAATCAAACCCGGCACATCAATCAGTAAACCCAGGTTAATAAAAAAAATCGGTATAAATAAAACACTACCAACAAAAACTATTTTTTCTTTAACAGGCCCTTCACCAACAGCTTCATTGACTGCTAAACCTGCTAAAAATGCCCCGAAAATTTTTTCAATACCGATAAATTGAGCTACTACAACTGCTAGGAACACCGTCAGTAATACAAATAAAAATTTGTTGCCCTCGTCATCTCCTGAACGGCGAAAGAACTCTTTACCCAGCCAATCAAACCCCACCAAGATGACAACGGAGTAAGTAATTAACCAACCTAATAGGGGAAATATTTCAGATAAATTAGATACTCCCTTTTCAAAAGCTAGGACGCAAATAGCCAGTGTTAATAGTGAGCTAATATCAGTGAAAACCGTAGCACCAATTGTAGTTGTCACTGCTCTGTTACTGATGATACCTAAATGATTGATAATGGGGTAAGCCAATAGGGTATAAGAAGCAAGTAACGAGCCGACTAATACGGAACTATTCCAACCAAAGTTAAAAATCCGCCCTACTAAAACCCCTGTCAACAATGGCACAGCAAAACTCAACCAACCATACCCAAACGCGCGTCCTCTTTGCCGCCGCCACAATTCCCAGTCTACTTCTAAACCTGCGACAAACATCAAATAAACTAAGCCAATATTTGACAGCAGGCTAATCATCGGTGATTCTGTATGAATCAGGTTCCAACCCGATGGCCCTAATACTAACCCAGCGAGGACTAAACCCACTATTGCGGGTAATCTCAATCTTTCAAATAGAATCGGTACAACTAAGAGGACTACCAGTAGAATTACGAAGGGAACAATTGGTTCCTTGCCGAGAACTTGAGAAGTTTGTTCTAGCGCCAGAACTGATGATAAGGGTTCCATAGGTGGAATTGGGGAGGGCGACGATAAGGCGGAGATTCCTCTAAGGTATTCATCCAATTAATCATACATAAGTGTTAAAGCTAGCCCGTGAAAAATACAGAAGCTTTAACTTAAGGTACTTAGGTAAAGGGGAAGGGGAAAGGGGAAGGGGGAAAGGGGAAAAGGAATAACTGTCTACTGTCAACTGTCAACTGTCAACTAACTACGGATGAATCTGACTTAAAATAAACCGTAGGCGATCGTAGTCGTCTTTTAGCAATACGCTTAAAGTTCGCCCAGCTTTGATTAACCATTCCCGATCAGCTTTGCGTAATTGGTATACTTCCCGAATAGCGGCTGCGGTTAAGGACTCTACTGGTGCGCCATTGATAGATAGTAACGTCCGTAAAAATTCTAGTTCTTCAGTAAATTTAACTATAACTTCTGGTTCACATTGATATACAGCTTGGTGTATCTGCGGTGGACGTGGTGGTAAATACTGGTACATTCTGCCATTGCCGTGGGGTGCAGTTGACGACTGCTGAAATCCCACGATCGCAGATCGAAATTCTGTTTTCAGCATAGCAAATATCTGGGGCTGCTCCTCACGCAAATCTTGCAACGACATCCCCATCGCCACGGCTCGATGTACGGAATCCACAGGCATAGTAGTAGCATGATATACTACCGCATAAACTTGATTGCCTGACTCTTCATCCACAGCACATACCCAACTACCAAACGGCGGCATTGACGGAAAAGTTAAATCTTCCGGTTCCAGACACTGTGCCAAAAATTCAGTAGAAGCAGTTTCGATCACCTCGGCAATGTGGCTAGGATGGCGATCGCTTTTATCAAACTGTGGTAAAGGGAGGCGCATAATAGTTAAGAGTCAACAGTCAACAGTCAACAGTCAACAGTCAACAGCATTGGACTATTGACTATTGACTCTGGACTAAATTATTTTCCTTTCTTCTTCCCGGCGGTAATTTCCACCGGTTCAAGTTCTGATAGACGGAAGGTAATTATCTTATCCCAGTTACCGCCTTCAAACAAAACAGCTACTTTGCCATCGCTTACCCGTTGTACCAATCCTTCGTAGCGATAATATGTATCGTTAGGATTTTTGACTTTAACAGTCGCTCCAGGTAAAATCATTTTTCTTGCCTCGCTTAGTTCCTCTTCTAGCTTAATGCTTGTGATTAGTCCATAGTCAATAGTCCATAGTCAACAGTCCATAGTCCATAGTTTCTAGTCTATGGTTTATAGTTCAAAACCTTTATCTTGAAGCATCAACTAATGACCAATGACCAATGACTATTGACTAATAATACTTTTGTCGTTGTCGGAAGTTTGCTACCGATTCTACTATCCCTAATGAAATAAAATTGGTCAGCATGGCAGAACGTCCGTAACTCATCCAGGGTAGAGGAATACCTGCTACTGGTGCTAAACCTACGTTCATACCCACATTCACAACTAACTGGAACACAATCATTGATAAAACACCGATAGCCAACAAAGAACCAAAATTATCTTTAGCTGTTTGTGCTACGTGTAGTAGTCGCCAGCAAATTAAGCAGAAAACTAACAAGACAATTAAACAACCAATAAAACCAAACTCTTCACCTACGGCGGAGAAAATAAAGTCGGTGTGTTGTTCAGGCACAAAATTTAATTGTGTCATCGGCCCTTTAAACAAACCCCAACCCCAAAATTCCCCCGCACCAATGGCGATGCGTGATTGAATCAAGTGATATCCAGAACCTAGAGGATCATGTTCGGGGTTGATAAATGCGGTTAAGCGATTTTTCTGGTATTCTTTGAGGACATGGTTCCAAGCAAAAATACCTAATTCCCCACCAAGTAAATTTAGGCTGAATGCGGCCAAAGTACCCAGTTGAAATCTGCGCCAGGGGAGAGTTAGCCAACCTAAAATAGCCATTGCGATCGCCCAAGCCACACCAAGAGGAGTAACAAATATCTCCTTAAACAGAATTATTGGTGCTGATAAAGGCCAAGACGTGGTAAATAGTATGGCAGCGATGATAGGCGAAATCAGCAGGATTAACCAACCAGGGTTAGCATTTGCCCAATAAAGCATTCCTAAAACGATCGCCCCAAAAACTAGCGATGTAGCTAAATCTGGCTGAATAAATACCAATAACCAAGGCACAGCCGTAATCGCTAGCACACGGAAAACATCTTCAATCCTGTTAGCAGTGTGTTTGTGCAGTAAAGCTGCTAGGGTGATAATCATCCCTATTTTGGCAAACTCTGAAGGTTGGACATTAAACCCCGCAATTGGCAACCAACGTTGTGCGCCTTTAGCACTCGTACCCGCAACCATGACCGCAATCAGACTGGCATTAGTCAAAGCATAAGTAATCCAATGCCATTGCAAAAGGTTCTCGTAGCGCAAACGAGCTAGCAACAAGGCAATAACAGCACCAATGCCAGCAATGAGCCAATGCCACCACCAGTCTGTGACAGGCTGTTTAAGTTCAGTGCTGAGGATCATCAGACCACCAAAAAAGCTCACGCCAACAGGCAAACAGAATAGGAGTAAATCTATTTGTTGCCAAGGCTTGACCCAATATTTCCAGCGAACTTTGGGAAGCGATCGTTTTAATAACATTGTGTGAGTTGAAAGTTTAACTAGTTAGATGTACTGACTATTAATACTCTGTATGCTTAGATTTTGCTCTAGGAATTAGACAAAAGTTAAAAGAGGGAAATAGGTTACAGGGTACAGGTTACAGGGTACAGGTTACAGGTTACAAATGATTTTTTATCACCTATCACCTGTCACCTATCACCTGTCATCTATGTTAATGCTGCAACTGATACCTTCCCGGCAATTGCTAGAGCGATCGCAACTAAGGCTTTAGCAGAAGCTGAATCTGGGTCAGCTACCACTATCGGCACACCGTTATCACCACCAACTCTAGTAGAAATTTCCAAAGGTATACAGCCTAACAAGGGTACGCCTAATTCTGCTGCTGTTTTGGAACCACCACCAGAACCAAAAATATCGTATTGTTTATCTGGCATATCCGGGGGAATAAAATAGCTCATGTTCTCTACTATTCCCAAAACCGAGACGTTCATTTGCTGGAACATCTTTAAACCTTTACGAGAATCTAACAAAGCTACGGTTTGCGGTGTAGTGACAATTACCGCCCCCGACATTGGTACAGCCTGAGTTAAAGTTAATTGAGCATCGCCAGTTCCTGGTGGCATATCCACAAGTAGGTAGTCGAGTTCGCCCCATTCCACCTGATAAAGGAACTGACGAATTACCCCATTCAGCATCGGCCCGCGCCAAATTACAGGCTGATCCCGGTCAATCAAAAAGCCCATTGAGACTAATTTGACACCATGATTAAAAGCTGGTTCCAAAACTTCGCCTTTCTCCGTAGAACGCACAACAATTTGTGCATCAGATAAACCCAGCATTGTAGGATCATTGGGGCCATAGATATCCGCATCTAGCAAACCCACCTTGGCCCCTGTTTGCGCTAAAGCCACAGCCACATTTACCGCCACAGTGCTTTTACCAACACCGCCTTTACCACTAGAGATAGCGATAATATTTTTCACCCCAGGAACACCATTGCGGTCTGGTAAGCTTTTCTGTTGGGGCGTTTCTGCCGTCACCTCGACACTGACATCTGTTACCCCAGGTAGCTTTTTCACCGCCTTCTGGCAATCTTCCACAATAAATTCCCGCAACGGACAAGCGGGTGTAGTCAAAACCAAGGTGAAGCTGACTTTCCCACCCTCAATTTTGACGTTGCGAATCATATTCAGTTCTACCAGACTCTTACGCAGTTCTGGGTCTTGCACTGGTCGCAACACTTCTAAAACAGATTGTGAATCAAGGACATCGTACATATACAATTCAAAATTCAAAATGTAAAATGCAAGCTAAAGATAGACGCGACCTGGTTTTTGACCAGCTGCAAAATAAATCAGCAAGAATTGCTGGGTGTTTCCTCTCTTGAATCGGCGTAATAAAATTTAAAATTTTTTTATTATCACCTAATCAAATCTTAACTTTCTTTAGGGATTAAAAATTAGGGACTGAGGATTGGGCACTGGGGGAGATGAGGGAGATGAGGGAGTGGGGGGAGATGAGGGAGATGTGCTTCGACTTCTCTACGAGACGCTCCGCGAACGCTCAGCAACCGGGAGATGAGGGAGCAGTATTTTCCCTTTCCCCTTTCCCCTTTCCCCTTTCCCCAGTCCCCCTTCCCCAAGCTAAAAATCAAAACAATTATCATTCAGGTTTTTCTTCTTTCCTGATACTGCTTGTAATGCGGCTTGTTCTACAGATTCCACTAAGGAACGTGCTACACGATCTACGTAAGGACGGAACAATGACCAAATTAATGGTGATAACCAACCGCTTAGTGTGACTGAATAGGATAAACAAGTGCCACAAACTGTAGACTCTACTTGATAAGTGATCCTTTCTTCCACGCCAGGGATAGCCATAACTCGGATACTCAATAGTTCCCTGGGGTTGACACGTTCTACAAAAATCCTGATGGGAATTGGGGAAAAGCGTGTTACTGCTTGGTATATTAATCCGGGTTTGGGTACTAATCCGTAAGGTACGTTGGTACTCTTAAGTAAGGGATGCCAAGAAACATCTGTTAAATCTACTACCTTTTGCCACAGTTCATCTACAGATGCAGAACTAATTTCTCTATATGTCTGTACCAGAGAAACGCAAAATCGACGGCGTTTGCGGTGGACGAATTTGGATAACCACGTTCCCATTTACCTAATTCTCCTCCTTACACACTAGACTGGTCACTCTGGAATAGTTGGCTACTGTGATTCAACATTAAAACGTATTTGGTCACAATTGCCCTCAGCATGATAAATCTCAATGAGGCATCAAGAACTTCACTGCTAACTTTTCACTGATAACTGTTTACTGTTCACGCATGAGAACGAAAAATCAAGGGTTTTGGTAAGAGTACAGGGGTATAGGGGTGTAGGGGTGTAGGTGTTCAAAACCCTTATACCCCTACACCCAGTCTCAACAGATAATCTTGGTGCGTAAGTCCTGAAAATGTTTCCATCAAGAAGTACAACAAAAATTGAGTCAATATACAAGCCTATACGCATTTGAGGGAAAATAATCTAGTCAACGTAAAACAATTAAACTGCCTTGGGAAGCAGGGCGGCTGCGCGGGTTCTTCCCTTCAAAGAAGATAAAGGTAACAATACCAGAGACGCTGTGTAAGACTCAGACCGGGTTGAGTTCCGGGTACTCAGTGATGAGTACGCCCAACAGAGCAACGGCGAGTGAGACGCGAAACTCTAGACTTAGCGTAGCGAAGTCTGTGGGTACTTCACTAAGTAAAAAACTGTTTGGACAATTTGAGCCTAATTATTGGCTCGTGTAGCCTACAAGTTTTTAAACGGAATTTGTGGCTTTTTTTGAAAAATGTAATTTAGGTTCGGGAATCTATGGTAATTAACTCGCAAACCCCAACTGTAAAAGCAAAAGTATCCCCGTCTCTACCAGCGACTGACGCTAAGGCTAGGGTCAGTCATTTTATGAAACAGTTACAAGATGAAATTTCCCAAGCCTTAACAAAACTTGATGGTGTGGGTAGCTTTCACGAGGATAGTTGGGAACGTCCAGAGGGGGGTGGCGGGCGATCGCGTGTGTTGCGTGATGGTGCAATATTTGAACAAGCAGGTGTAAATTTTTCTGAAGTTTGGGGTTCTCATCTGCCTCCTTCAATTTTAGCCCAACGTCCCGAAGCTGAAGGGCATGGTTTCTATGCCACAGGTACATCCTTGGTATTACATCCACGTAACCCATACGTCCCCACTGTTCACCTCAACTACCGTTATTTTGAAGCTGGCCCGGTATGGTGGTTTGGTGGTGGTGCTGACTTAACACCTTATTATCCCTTTGCGGAAGATGCGGCGCACTTCCACAAAACATTGAAGCAAGCTTGCGACGAACACCACCCAGAGTATTACCCAGTATTTAAGCGTTGGTGTGATGAATACTTCTATCTCAAACACCGGGGCGAAACCAGGGGTGTAGGTGGTCTATTTTTTGATTACCAAGACGGACATGGTGTTTTATATCGCGGCCCCGACCCCAAAGGCGAAGCAGCCAAATACAGTAACCAAGTAGGCGAACCAGCACAACGAGACTGGGAAGACTTGTTCAGTTTTGTACAAAGTTCTGGTAAAGCATTTCTAAGCGCTTACGTCCCCATTGTTGAACGTCGTCATGGAATAGAATATGGCGATCGCCAACGGAATTTCCAACTTTATCGTCGGGGTCGGTATGTCGAATTTAACTTGGTTTACGACCGAGGCACAATTTTTGGCTTGCAAACCAACGGACGCACCGAATCTATTTTGATGTCTTTACCACCTCTAGTACGTTGGGAATACGGTTATCAGCCAGAACCCAATACACCAGAAGCCCAGTTATATGATACATTCCTCAAACCCCAAGATTGGGCTAATTGGACACCAAAGCAGTAGTACCAATTGCCAAATTGAGGGTTTCCACAAGTATCAGCCTTCCCATACCTGTGGAATATAAACAGATCCAGGTAAACAATACTGAACTTAGCATGAAGAAGTCGTAAATTTTGGCTTCTCTATTTCAGTAATTCTGCCTGGGTACTCACATTAACTTTGGTGAGTTAAACTACTAAAGGTAAGCACCTAGTAAAAAAGGTGATGAATTTCGCTGGAGCTTTTGAATATTGAGTTTCAGCACCCAAATACAGTCCTGCAATTGGTGGGTTATAGAAACTACTGCTTTTTCCCATCTTTTTGGTCAATAACCAGTAAAAATTGTTGCTAAAGGTCAGGCTTTGGCTCATCAATTTCAGGACTAACCCAACCACAGTTAATCTTGAGAAAAGTGCTAAGGGGAGGCCTAGTGATTCAGATAGAACAAATAAGCTATACAACCCAAGACGGTAATACTGTTATCGTCTTGAAACCAGCAGGTCGATTAGACATCACCACAGCTTGGCAATTTCGCCTGAAGTTGCAGGAATGTATTTCTAAACTCAGCCGTCATGTGGTTGTGAATCTTGGTCAGGTAAATTTTATCGATAGTTCTGGCCTTACCTCTTTAGTTGCAGGAATGCGCGATGCGGATAAGGTCAATGGTAGTTTTCGCATCTGTAACGTTCACCCAGAAGCTAAACTCGTGTTTGAAGTGACGATGATGGATACGGTATTTGAAATTTTTGAAACAGAGGAGGAAGCTTTAGAAGGTGTACCTCGAAGCATGGCTAGTTAATAAAGTTGTAATCAGATGCTGTCCGTAAGGTTGGTATCTATTGCTTGATTTTAGCGAATTGGTATCAAGTAAACAGAAAAATCATTAGTCATAGATGAGCGTTGATTATCGTAGGGGCGCACAGATGTGCTTTCCCCCTACGCTTGTAATTGATTTACACGAGAATCGATATTGAGGCTACTGTTTAAACTCAAAATTTCTCACAACTAATAACTTACAGCGTTTTTCGCTTAGATGCAGTACAGATTGAGAGAGGAAAAGGCTTGAGTGACGTACCTCATCTAGATGAAAAGTGCTGTATATTCCCTCAATTACTCAATACTGTTCCCGCTTTGTGTAGCGATAGGGGCCTGTAATTGCTCCCCAGGTTGCTTTGCCTGTCTCTGGGTCGATTCCTTTATCATAGGTAAGTAATTGTAGTTCGGTAACTTCAAAACCTAAAGCAACTTGTACGGTGTTACCTTGGTAAGTGAAAGTACAGCGAGTGTCTGGTAAGGGTGAAGCTGTAAACTTATAGCTGCTAGGGGCTACTGTTTGCTGGTTAACTGTAAGAATGCAGCCAGGGAGTAGTTCTAATTGATCTGGAGTTAATGTTTTGAGTATGTCGGGATTACGACCTGCGCCAATTAAAGCACTGGGATTCTTAGGCATATAATACTGTACGTACAGCCCGGTTTCTGAGTCAGGATTGGGCATTAACCGCAGAATGCGTTGACGATAAGGACGGTCTAAATTGACAATGTTGGCTTGTTCGGCAAACAGGGTAATACTATCCTCTGTAAACAAATCAACGGGTCTTTGCCATAGGCGTAAGTGAACAAACCAAATTGGCTCGGCTAAGGCTTGTTCTTTATTATCAAATTCTCCAGCTAAGTATTTACCTAAAGTTATTAAATCCGGTGTAAAGCTCATAAATGTGAGACATGATAGTAAATATGCTCACAGAATACAGCTTGTAATTAGCAATTCGCAATTAAGAAAGTGGGATTTAGCAAGGCTTTTTTGGGGAAAATTAATATAAATCCTATTTTTAAACTGGATTACGAATGTAATAAATTTCATAATCAAGATATAGGACTCATCTTTGATTTATAATGACTTTTCCTCGTTTGTACTCCTCCTTAATACCTATGTCTCAATGAGCAACGTTATAACTTGAAAATATTCATACCGCAGCCAGATAAAGTAAATTCATAGATTTAGTTAAATTGCTATTAATTCAATTAGAAGTTAATAGTTAGGTTATGGCTAATAATCCTTTAGGTGGTATCATTCCTCAACAGCCACCCATCGAACCACAATCTGATGTTCATGCACTCAAGTCTCGTTTAGAGTGGGGTGAACCAGCTTTTACAATACTGGATGTACGCGATCGCCCTACTTATAACAATGGTCATATTATGGGTGCGATGGCAATGCCAATCGAAGATTTGGTAGATAGAGCCGCATCATCTTTAGAAAAAAGCCGTGATATTTATGTTTACGGTGCAAGTGATGACCAAACGTCCGAAGCGGTAAATCTTCTCCGTTCGGCTGGCTTTGAACACGTCTCTGAACTCAGAGGTGGTTTAGCTGCATGGAAAGCGATCGGCGGCCCAACCGAAGGAATTGTAGAATCCAGAACCCCCGCAGGTGCAGATGACTACAATGTAGTAGATCGCCTTAAAGCTCACGCCGAAACACAGAAAAAAGACGTTTAATAGTCATTAGTCATTAGTCATTAGTCATTAGTTATATAGCAGGGGGCAGGGGACAGGGAACAGAATAAAACGTCTGTTGCTATCATAATTGTATGATTACTCTGTGTCCTCATCCATCTGGCAATTCCCAGAGCTATTGACTATTGACTATTGACTAATTAATGTTCAAATAAATCTTTAAATTGTAATAAATCTAAAGACACAATTGTCGGTAGAACTAGAAAGCATTCTTGAGCTAGTTCCCAGCGTTCTTCGCGTTTGAGCATGGCGATTAATTTTTGCTGGGCGCTGAGTAAATAGCGGACATCATTGGCGGCGTAGTCGAGTTGCGCTGCGGTTAAATTAGCGGCGTTCCCCCAATCTGAACTTTGAGAGCTTTTATCTAGTTCTACTTGTTCTAATTCTTGTATTAAGTCTTTAAGTCCGTGACGATTGGTATAAGTACGAGCTAACTTACTGGCAATTTTCGTACAAAAAATCGGCTGGACATGAATACCCAGATGATAGCGCAAGGTAGCAACGTCAAACCGCGCGAAGTGAAACACTTTCTCGACGTTGGTTGCTTCTAAAAGTTTTTTGAGATTGGGGGCTTGTGTTTGTCCTTTGGCTATGCGAATAGCGGTAACTTTCCCTTCTGGGTTGCATAGCTGAATTAAACACAGGCGATCGCGCCCTGGTAGTAATCCCATCGTTTCTGTATCGACGGCGATCGCCTGGGATTGTAAATACTCGGCGAGGGCTGCGTCACTAAGATCGCGATCGCCTACCTGAAAGTCTTGTAATGTCATGAATCACTCAATAATATATGCAGTATCTGCCGACGAGTCACCGACACTACAATATTATTGTCTAAAAAAACCACAATTCCATCTATCGAGTACGCAAGAAAATCTGGGTGAGATAGACTTCGCCTTGGGCATTGGTGGCAACGCCGATACCTGTCATATTATAGTTACCTCTAATATTTATTAAGTGACCAGGGCTATCTATCCAGCCAACCACAGCTTCATCAGCTGGATCATCATATCCCCGATTAAAAGCAACATTTTCCGCAGCACTTTTGTAGCGAAGGGGGATAGCGTTAACTCGCTGCTCAAAACCTTGATGGCTAAAGGGAACTTTACCCCTAGCCATGTTTTGACTGTGGATTCTTGCTTGTTGAGTAATCTTAGGATTCAAAACCAACCTTGGTAGTCTTCTAGACATCCGATATCGATTAATTCGCTCAAAAACTGATTTTTCCAATGCAGTAGTTTGAAAGGTTGTAGTAGTTTTGGTTGCAACCTGATGAGAAAAAATCGACAACGGTGAATTTTCAGCAGAGTTTCTTGTAGAAGTGTGACCTGGTATAAGAGGAGCCATCAATCCTCCCCCAAGGACAAGCATACTTAAAGCGATGCCAAAAGCAGGTTGTCGGGACATGAAGAATTACTTTATATATATACTATTAGACCTATACTCTAACTTCTTGTTCCTAGTTATATAACAGGATACTTTAGTAATTTGGTCATTGGTCATTAGTCATTGGTCAACAGTCAACTGTCAACAGTCAACTGTCAACCGTCAATCGTCAACAACTAAGAACGAATGAAAATCTGCGTCAGGTACACAACTCCTTGACCATTTACGGCAACACCAATTCCTGTCAAATTGGTATTGCTTCTAATGTTGGCTAGGTGTCCTGAGCTTTTGAGCCAGCTTTGGACGGCGCGTGTAGCTGGGTCTCTATCTTGGTTGTAAGCAACATTTTCTTTAGCGTCTTTGAAAGCAACACCAGACGCTTGAACTCGTTGCTCAAATCCTTGATGGCTAAAGGGAACTTTTCCACTAGCCATATTTTCGCTGTGATTTCTGGCTTGCTGGTCAATGGACGCATTCCGGGTTAGTGGCGGTAGGTTCTGGGACTGTCTGTATTGATTGATTTGGTCGAAAACTGACTGTTCTATAGAAGCTGAGTTGCCATCAGTTTGTCCACCTGAAGGATTTTGAGGGGAATTTTGTCCACCTGAAGGATTTTGAGGGGAGTTCTGCCCACCTGAAGGGTTTTGAGGGGAGTTCTGCCCACCTGAAGGGTAATTTTGTCGAGGATAATATTGCCCTGGATATCTCATAGGTTGACGATTGGATCTTCTAGGAAAATATTGTGCGAGGAGGTTATCGCTTGAGATGGATGAAAACTTGGGTGCAGGGGATTGATTTTGTAGAGAAACTGCACTCGCTCCACTGGTAAGAGCGAAAGTTCCGATCGCAACGGCGTAAATTGCAGGTTTGAACATTGTAGTTGCTGAAAGTAAACTTCCTGTTCATCTAAACAGACCGTTCTTGATTGAACAAATTGGCTACGGCTTGGTATACCTTTGGTTCTACTGGTATCTCTTTGAATATTCTCTGATAGCTAATAAATACTTAGATTTTCATAAAACAGAGGGCGATCGCAGCGATCGCCCTCCGCCATTAGTTTGATTTTCCGCTAAATTTTCTCCAAATTTGCGTAAAATCAGCCTGAATAAATCTATCAATCTTCTACAAAATATCCACCTTTAGATAGATTTATTATGGCATTAAAAATTTAGCTACAGTTTGCACATCTTTGTCGCCGCGTCCAGAGCAGTTAATGACGATGCGGGGGCTACCTGTAAGTTGGGGACAGAGGGTTTCGAGGTAGGCGATCGCATGGGCGGTTTCCAGTGCTGGGATAATACCCTCCAACCGAGACAAACGCTGAAAAGCGCCTAAAGCTTCCTCATCAGTCACACTGTAATATTCAGCCCGACCAACATCTTTTAAGTAACTATGTTCAGGCCCCACACCAGGGTAATCTAACCCTGCACTAATCGAGTGTGCCTCAATTACCTGCCCATCTTCATCTTGCAGCAGATAACTCATAGCCCCGTGCAATACACCAACTCGTCCCTTTGTCAAGGTAGCGGCGTGTTTTTCTGTATTTACACCTTCTCCGGCTGCTTCTACCCCAATTAGCCTAATCGACTGCTCATTCACAAACTCATGGAACAAACCCATCGCATTGGAACCACCACCCACACAAGCCAAGAGAATATCGGGTAAACCACCCCACTTTTCCAGAGCTTGAGCGCGAGTTTCTTGACCGATGACCGCGTGAAAATCGCGTACTATCATGGGGTAAGGATGAGGCCCGGCGACGGAACCGAGAATGTAGTGAGTAGTTTCTACATTTGTCACCCAATCCCGAATTGCTTCAGATGTAGCATCTTTGAGAGTTCCCGTCCCAGCTTCCACCGGACGCACCTGGGCCCCCATCAGCCGCATTCTGAACACATTCAACGCTTGACGTTCCATATCGTGAACGCCCATGTAAATCACACATTCCAACCCAAACCGAGCGCAAACTGTAGCCGTTGCTACACCATGTTGTCCAGCACCTGTTTCGGCAATGATGCGTTTTTTACCCATGCGCTTGGCTAATAACACCTGACCAAGAGCATTGTTAATTTTGTGAGCGCCTGTATGATTTAAATCCTCACGTTTTAAGTAAATTTGCGCCCCTGTACCATCAGGTCGGGCATAATGAGCCGTGAGGCGTTCCGCAAAATACAACGGTGTGGCGCGTCCTACGTAGTCGCGCAATAATTGTTGTAGTTCTGCTTGAAAATTTGGGTCATTACGGTATTGCTGATAAGCTGATTCTAATTCAGCCAATGCCGGCATCAACGTTTCCGGCACATACTTACCCCCAAAGCGTCCAAAGCGTCCTTGAGTATCAGGAACCTGAGCATTTGAGGGAGTACTTGGAGAAAGGGGAGTGGTAGTCACGGAATGATTTTTTATGATGGGATAGACTTAAATATTATATGAAAGTCTGAGGTACGGATAATATAGTGCGGCAATTCGTAACTTGTAATTTATTTTTAGTTCAAAATCTAAAAACAACTGACAACTAACAAATCTACTTATGTCTTCCTCTAATTCTAAATCTTCTGACAAGCGCTTCGTCTACCGCGAGTTTGGCAACGATAACTCCGCCGCCTTAGAAAGAGCAAAGCCAGAACTACCACCACAACAACAAAATGTGAGAGTGCAAGCTACCCGCGCCGGACGTAAGGGTAAAACTGTAACGGTAATTACTGGGTTTCAAACTAAGCCAGAGGTTTTGGCTGATTTACTCAAACAGTTAAAAACTCAGTGCGGCTCAGGTGGTACAGTCAAAGATAATGAGATTGAAATTCAAGGCGATCACAAACAAAAGATTTTAGATATTTTGATTAAGCTGGGTTACAAAGCCAAGATTAGTGGCGGTTGATTGGCTAGTTTTGTTAGTTTGTAGTTAGCACTGCTTGTTGATGAATATCAGGACTAAAGTCCTTACTACGGACTTAAAATCCTACTGCATTTTGATAGTGAAATTGGCAGGAGGTAAAAATGGATTTAATTCGGATTTTATGTGCTGTTTTTCTTCCACCCCTGGGAGTTTTCTTACCGAAAAACTGGGTTTAAAGCCCCGCCCTAGAAGGGCGGCTTTTGTGGTAGTATAACTAATAGCGGTAAAGCGCACAAATAAAAGACGAAGTAGGTCAAGCGGACTGCTCCTGATCCGGAACCCTGGTAGTATGAATCCGCGCATCTTGTACAAATGTGGGAGTAAACACAGAAATTAAAAACCTTTTCAAACGCGGTCGGGCAGTCCGTGTGAGCTTGTGGACGTATCTAAACGGAGAAATTTGAATACCAGTATTCAGATTTCTAGAGAGGACGGATGAAGCAAGAATCCTCGTCTCTTTAGAGCGAGGAGTGTCAA
>DATNQO010000276.1:0-18987 GCA_036704005.1 Leptolyngbyaceae cyanobacterium
TGCCCTGGCTAAATCTTTACCTGTAGTTATTAGTTTCTTAGCTAGTCTGTTGGGCTTGGGTGGAATAGCCGGGAAGATTCAAGCTATCTTCCAAAAACTGCGTAAGCCGATGGAGAAAGCAGTTGATTGGGTCATTGATAAAGGTGCGAAGGCGTTTAAGAAAATTGGTAACAAGTTCAATAAGAGCAATAAACACAAGAGGAATAAAGTTGATGAGCGTTCAGGAGGACAAAAACAAACGACAGTCAATGATAAGAACAATCAACAAAATCAAGGGCAATCCGACAAGCGAACCGAACAACAGAAGAAAGCTGACCTTCATAAAGCTATTACTAAAGCTGGGCAGATTATGAAGCAGCAGGGGGCTACCCCTGAAAGTATTAAGGCAAAACTGCCAGTTCTTCAATCTAAGTATAGGCTTACTTCACTTGAACTGGTGAAGACTAGTGATAATAAATATCATGTAGAAGGCAAAGTTAATCCACAGGAAAAAACACCAGATATCACCATATCGCAAGCAGATGAAAATTGGGAAAAAGCATGGAGAGCCAAACAAGAAGAAGTGCATAACGCCATGCAACAATTTGTCCCCCGATTTCAAGCTTTAGATCGAGATGCTCAGGTTAATATAAGAGGTAGTTTGGCATCGGGTGTTAAAATGAATCCTAAAAAGAAGGCATCTAATGGAGAACCTTACGTTTTTAACCCCACGGATTTTGACATAGATGCTTATGTGGTCAGTGATAATCTTTTTAGACAGGCTTTAAACAATAATCCTACTGCTGCTAGGGATGGTCAAATAGTAGGCTCAAAAAGTGGAATAAAAGAGGTTAATAAATTAATTCGGGATATGCGTGAAGTACTGGCAAACATCAGTGGAAATAGAGACACAGGAAATGTTAAGTGGCAATTCAACGTTTTGATACGTAGCTCAGGAAATGCAGATTTTACCACAAAGAAAGATCGACGAGCTGTCAAGACTCTTGGACTTGAACCTTCACGAGGAAATCCCTTAACAATACAACCACCAGATCAAAATAATACTTAATAATATAACTAACCAATTCAGAATAATGAGGAAAGAGGAATTTTTGTATGACTTACCCACAAATAAGTTTTCAAGTTCGCATCAATGAATCTGCCAGTTTAGCAGAAATGGGCGAAAGAGTAGGTAAAGCTTTAGAATGCAATTTTACTTCCTCAGATGCAAAATTCTTTGAAAGCGATGAAGTTTTAGAAGCACAATTTCTTGGACTATCGATTACACTAAGTTGCGAGACAGAAGTGCCGGAAGGCGAAAATAATAAGTATTATTTAATGGGTACTTTGAAAGGAGAATTGGAGTCAATATGGGATATTGAATCTCCTATTATTAATATAAGTGAATACATACTTGGCGTATTAACAAAATATGACAAAGGTGAATGGTATATACCCGACTTGAAAGAACTACATTTTGAAGCTGGCTTATCTTTTCCTGATTAACTTGTTGTAATAAGCAACTTTATGTAAGTAGAAATTAGCTATATTCGTAATTGAAAAAGTGATTACGGCAGGGATTAAGACAGTGACTTAACCCTACACGACTCCTCCCCAATTCAAGTTATCCAAGCGTTTGATAGTGATGCAGCAGAAGCGAAGAAAGCCTTTAAGGATTACGTAGGCATTAATCATCAAAAGCCGTCGAGCATCTGTTGATAATTTGTCTAAAGTTTATCCAGATGCAGTCATTATTGATGTTACCTCACGCGCTTCTGAGCCTTGGATTCACTTTAGTCCTTTTTATCCTCACGGCGGAATACCCGTTCCTTTCTCACCGGGAGAATTTAGCATGACGGTAGAAGGAATATGGCAAGGTTTAAAAGTTTTTGAAACCGCAGATGTAGACCCTAGTAAACTGTTAATCACTGATATGAAAGGCATCAAGCGTTCTACAAGAAAGTACGGCAGAGTATTAGGTCATCGTACTGGTTTAACTGGTGATAAACTATTGTCTTATGAGGAAGCAAGACGGCAAATATATTTACCTTCCTATCGATGGGTTTTAGAAAATTGTCTTCAAGGCTTAATTGCAAATCTGAAAGAGCTTTTAGTAAAAAAAACAGTCGTCTTGCTAGATTACGAAACTAACTTAGAAATAAATAACTTATCACGTCCTTTATCACACGCAGGTTTAATTAAGCTATACATAGAGGATAATTGGCCTGTTTAAAACTAATAGCAAAAAGGTTAATTATACATAAAAAATCCACATAAAATAAACCAATTCTTCAGTCTACCTGATGAGGTGAAAGGTTTCTATCAAGAAGGTAGTCAGCTTTACATTGCTATTTCTAACTTATTAATTTATATCTATGTTATATGTTTATAATTAGTCATAATCAAAGTAACTGTAGGGTGCGTCAGCCCCAATAATTTCGTACACATTTAGGGATTTTCCACATCTGACGCACCCTACCCCATGTGCCAGTTGCGTAATTCCTGTACTTTTTACATCTCTATATCTATGTTATATGTTTATTATTATAGTTATGATATAAAATATTAAATAATATGAATAATAACTTAGAAAATTGCCAGTTAGCAGTAAATTTAATTCTACATAATTCTGCTCAATCATCTTTAACTGTTCAGGCGATCGCTCTCTCCTTAACCAAACAAAACAACGAACTTATAGACTCTCACCTTGCATTCCGAGTAAACGCACAACTTTACAATCGCATTGAAACGGAAGGATTATTTAATCTCAAACCAGACATCCATAACTTTGAGCCAGGAAAATTTTTCCCTGACACTGACATCACCATAGAAACTAGCCTGAAACCAGATTTACTACCACTGGTAGCAGAACAGGCTACCAACGCTGAAGAAGCTGCAAATTACATCCTCAAATTAAGCCAAGAACAACCAGAACATATACTACTATCTACTGAAAGTTGGTTAGCTTTATCTGTCAAACAGCAACAGGAATCAGGGGAAGTCGGCTACCGTACTCTTTGGTCTTATATTAGTCCAGCTAATCTTAGTCAAATAGAAAATTCTGGTGAAGAAATTGTCCAAGGAATTGTCAATTTTTTTCAAGATTGGACTGAGGTTAATTTATCAGCTAAAACTCAAGAAGCGGCTACTAAAATGTTAGAAGGAATTGATAAGTTTTTGACAGAGTTTAACAATATTGAGCCAAAGGAAAATCCGCCAACCTCTCCTACAGATGGGAAAATTTTTGAGGAAATGATTAATTTCTTCATAGCCGATGATTGGCCTTTTGTGCAAATTCCAGAACAGTCAGCTTTACAAATCAGTTTTCAAGGTGAGAATGGCAAGTGGAATTGTTACGCTAGAGCCAGAGAAGAACAACAACAATTCCTCTTTTACTCCATTTGTCCAGTCAATGCACCAGCAGATAAACGACTAGCTGTAGCAGAGTTTATCACCAGAGCGAATTGTGGGATGATGGTCGGCAACTTTGAGCTAGATTTTAGCGATGGGGAGATTAGTTATAAAACCAGTATTGATGTAGAAGGTGACAGACTCAGCAATGCACTCATCCAAAGATTGGTTTATGCCAACGTGATGATGATGGATGAGTATTTGCCGGGGATAATGTCTGTCATCTATGGTAATGTGTTGCCAGAAGAAGCTATAGCCCAAATTGAGACTTATAACAGAGGACAGGTGACAGGGGACAGGTGACAGGTGAGAAAGCTTTTCCCTGTAAGAATTTTATGATTCATCAATGTCCTCACCTATGTGGCGATTGCTATAATTTACCAAGGATTACCCACCATCGTAAATGCTGCCCAATAATAAGGATGGCTCAGTTGTATAGTATCTTCATCTTCATCAACATTTTCCACACTTTGGGCAGGTAAAACCAAGCCACGAGCTGCGGCTAAACCTTCCACCCGACCATCTTTAATGTAAAGTTCTCCTTTAGCCATAGCTACCTGCGCCTGTCTGAGGGCTTCTGCACGGATGGGCGCAGTTTTAAGGGATTCATAAAACTTGGTCATTAAAGTTGCCGTACCCGCATCGTTGACAGCCCACATACTAGCGATGGAGGTTTTCACCCCGGCGAGTACAGCTAAACCGGCAAACCCAATTTCTACTTCTTCATCACCTAAAGCAGTCCTACAAGCACTCAGCACAATCATCTCAACTTGGGGTTCATTTAATCTTAATTGCCGTATTTGGTTTAAGCGCAATTTGTCTTCCCATAATTGAATATAGGAATTACTTAAGGGGCCGGGTATAAAGTCGGCATGGGTGGCTAAATGAATAATACCGAAGGGTTGCTGGCGACGAATCATTTTCAGATTTCCTAATGTCGCTTGCTCATTTAACAGTAATTTACCCTGCCACAGTTGAGAAACGAGAGTTGATAACTCAACGGGAACGGCTGGTAGAGGTTGTTGTCCCTGGGTACTTTGAGAAATACCCAAAGCCAAAACTTGGGATTTTTTAATATCGGTATAAAGGGTGTTAGTTAAGCTGAGACTGGGCATTAAACCGATACTATATTTCTCGACAATAAATTGTTTACCATCGTGGAGGGCTGCCATTGGCGTTGTACGTAAGCCAATATCTGGTAAAAAGACTAAATTATTGATGCCTCTTTCCTGTAAGTCTGCCTCTAATGGGGCGATGAGCCATTTATATAATTGTTGGGATGGTTGTAAGTAACCCTGAGTATCGCGGTTTTGGGGATTGACTATTTGATCGCGATATTCTTCGGCTACTTGCAATACTTTAGCTCTAGTTGTGCCATCGATGCGCTTGCGGATGGGGTTGCCTTTACCTGTGACTACGATTATTTCTAATTGATCGCGATCGCTCTGGCCTACCGTATTTAAAATTTTACTAGATTTATTACCAACAGGCTGGTTAGGGGCAATTTCTACAGGCACAAAACTCAGGTAAATTAACGCAGGTTTGACACCAGTAGCTTTTTCTATTTGGCGTAAAATTTCGCTCGCTTCATCTAGGGTTTTCGTTTCCGGTACGGCTACACCCAACTGTCTAGCAACGGTGTTTGTAAAGTCCTTTTCAGGATTAGGATCAGTTATTACTGTGCCACCATTGCCACCATTATCAGTATTACCACCGCCCCCATCTCTATGACAAGTAGAGGGCGAAAGCTCGCAACCTTTTATATCTGGTATGTCTATTCCTACCGCTACAGGTACTCTGGGCGAAGATGAAACTTTATCATTGGCACTGACGCTAAAGGCTTCAATGGTGCTACTGTTAGTTATGTTATCTGGCGGAATATAAGTCAGTATATCTCCATTCTTTAACTCGTCTCCAACCTTTAAGGTCACATCACCTTTTTTCAGTGTTCCCGCCAAGATGGCATCAATTCTGACAGTCGTATTATCCTGATTGATATCGGTGACGTTGACTGTAAAGGTAAATTCAAAAGGTACACCCGGTTCAGCATTCAAGGTAATGGGTGAAGTTGTAGTTAGTGTTGGTGGTGAGTTCACCGAAATGATCGTGATTCTCCCAGGTGTACCACTAGCTGACCCTGTGTTTGGCAAGACAGGAAAACTAGTGGAAGATACGCTATTTTCAGTACCCGCATAAATTGTGCCGACTGTGCCATTAACTGGTTCTGCTATTGAGTCGCTTATCCCACCTACAACAAAATCTGTATTATCCGGCCCGCCATCATGTTGAATTGTGATAGTTCCACCACCTGGCGTTGGAAGTAGGGCTTCGTATCCACTTTCAGCAGGAATATAAAAATTACCAGTGTTAATGGTATATGAATTGTCTGTTACAAATCCGTTCCCTTGTACCAAACCATTAGTGAGGACTGCCACATTACCACCTTGAACAACGCCTCCAGAGTTAGTTGTTGCTCTAGTATCAATACTTTCAAAAGTGATTCTACTACCAGCAGCATTAGTAGTAGCCCGGAGGGTAACATTACCACCAGTAGCAGTAGCAGTAGCACTAGGTGTTGGTGAGGGTGTTGGTGTGGGTGAGGATGTTGGTGTGGGAGTTATATTAGTAACGGTAGCTGAAGCATCAATATTACCCACAGTAATATTATTTCTGGCAGTTATTGTCACATTGCCACCCTTGCCTACAAAATCGCCTCTGCCACGATCTTGAACTAAACTTGAGTTAATATTTTCCGTAATAATGCTTCCGTTATTAGCCGTTATTTCTACTACACCGCCACTACCACTACCACCATTACTATAACCAGAGCCTGTGATGATATCTCTTAGGGTTTCAAGATTTCCTAATTTAATATCGCCATTACTACTTTGAACTGTGATATTACCCGGAGAAACGCTTCTGTTGTTCTGGTTGTCATAATAAGCACTAGTGAAAATGTTACCAGTTGTAATATTCCCACTTGCGGTTAACTTAACATCACCACTATCTGCAAAACTAAATCTTGTCCCCCTGCTCACAATATAAGCTCTAGTGTCAAGGTTGCCTAAAAATAGACTGACACCAGAAATATTGATATCTCCCCCATTTGTTCTGATGGTGTCTGCGGTGTCAACAAATCTAACTGCGCCATTGGTGGAAGTTAAGCTGAAACTGCGACTATTACTCAAGTTTAATGAAACTAAGTTGTTGGAAGTGACACCTGATGTACCTCTTATGTCTTCGATAGTGATATCACCAGTTGCCTCTAAATTAATACTATTTTCACTGCTCAAAGCAGTCAGTCTACCCCAAGAAATGGTATTTGCTCCATCATTCTCATTAGAGAGAATAGTGCCTGTTGTGCTATCTAATGTACCCCCAGATGCGGCATCAATAATATTTAAGGTGCTGGGGTCTAGTAATAAAGTACCTAAATTACCATTAGGTGCAGAAGTATTTACCTGACCTTGGAAGGTTAAGAAATTTTTGCCGGATACTTCTACAAAACCACCATTTCCTGCATTTGCGCCACCACGGGCGGTAATATTACCGAAAAATTGGGTGGAATTGTCAGCCCAAATAATCACCCGTCCGCCGTTACCATTTTGATTACTATTGGCGTTGATGGTGGTCTGGGAATCGACGTATGTCTGTGTAGCATTGGGTACAGTACCACCGCCTTTGTAATCGCCACCGATTAACACAGTACCACCGTTGTTAGTACCAGAGGCGTTAATATTTGCGCCTACTAAGCCTACTTTTGTACCCAGAACGTTGATAGTTCCCCCTGTATTTCCGGAGACATTCACCTTGCCACTGACAATAGTTGTGCCTGGGGTGGT
This sequence comes from Leptolyngbyaceae cyanobacterium, assembly GCA_036704005.1. Classification (GTDB taxonomy): domain Bacteria; phylum Cyanobacteriota; class Cyanobacteriia; order Cyanobacteriales; family Nostocaceae; genus Trichormus. The sequence goes on from DATNQO010000276.1 coordinate 7,233, forward strand.
GGGGATGGTGACGTTAGAATTAGTCAATTTAACGCTACCATCGGTGTTGGTGGTTAAGCCTGTGTTAGTATTACCGACTGTGAGTAATTCTGGTAATGAGGCGATCGCCACTGTCCAATTGTTAGGTTGGTTACTATTGGGCGTGAGGGGTTGAATTTCCAAGCTTAAGATATTTCCCGGCTGGCTGAGGCGCACCCAATTCTGCCCAGGTACGGATGTCAGGGAAATCTGTCCTTCTGGGGCTGTGAGTTGTCCAGTATTTACGACTGTCCCACCTAAGAGGCTCAAACTCTGTCCTGCACCGACTCGCAAATCACCAGCATTAATAATTGCCCCTGGCTGACTCATGGTAAAGGCAAAGCCTGTAGGATTACCGACTAAGGCGGCATAGTCATTATTACTGACAGCATTGAACCAACCGCCGTCAAACTTGATACCGTTGGCGGTTGTGGCTGTAAACGCACCGGGGACATTTAAACTAGCGTTAGCACCAAAAATGAAGCCGGCGGGATTCATCAAGAATAAATTTGCATTTCCCCCTGTTACCTGAATTAAACCATTGATTACTGAAGCATTTCCGCCTGTGACTCGACCGAGAATATTTTGTAGGTTGGGGTTGGCTTGGAAGTTGGCAATTTGTTCTGCACTAATTCCAAACTTTTCAAAGCTATGAAACAAGTTCAGACCATTACTAGAAGTTGTGCCACCTGTGATGTCAATTATGTTACCGTTGGGTGTGACAATGGTATTTGTGCCATTGCTGGGGGTAATATTTTGGGCTGGGGCGGGGGCGTTGATTCCCCATAGGGACAATAAGCAAGCTACACCCGCACAGGCTGTATTCACTAGGGTGGTGCGCCTTGGCTTACGCCGCAGGATGAAGCGACCTGCGGGTAATTCCACATCAATACGCCATTTGTCAGCCAAGCCCCTTCGTTGTAAAGCTTTAGCGACTGCTTTTTGCGCCCAGAGAATTTGTGCCTGTCTTTGCACAACAGAGACGCTTTGGTTATGGATGCGGTAGAAGTAAAGCGGCTTGGGTACACGCCGCACTTGAGTTACTTCTGAAAGTCGTAAACAGATGTCGTAGTCTTCCACATAATCGGATGCAGATATATGCACGCCTCCCACCTGTTCATAAACTGAACGCCGCAATAAGCGGAAGTGGAAGGTCATAAAGTCTACCAGTAGCCTTTGGGGGGAGTAAGGAATGCGACAACGATGACCATAACCCAGGACTTGACCATCGGCATTGATATCTAGGTAATCAGTATAAACTAAGCCGACTTCTGGGTAACGATTGAGGACGGCGACAGTCTCTGCTAAGGCGGTAGGGGCGAGGATATCATCACTATCTACCCACCCTAGATAAGTGCCTGTGGTTTGGGAAATTGCCGCTTTGCGGGCTTTGACTGTGCCTTGATGCGGTGCTGCTACTACCCGCACTCTCCTATCTTGCTGGGCATACCTTTGAGCGATCGCCACTGACCCATCTGTAGAGCCATCATCCCACACCAGTAGCTCAAAATCCTGCCATGTCTGTTGTAAGACGCTGGCGATCGCTTCTGCAAGATAACGCTCTCGATTGTAATTGGTGATGACAATGGAGATCAGTGGTGACATGGAATTACTCTCAGGTTTTTTGCTACTACCAGAATATAATGCTGTATTATCACTTGTACGGGAAATTACTGTAAATAACCTTTTTTAGTTACAAATCTTTTTAAGAATTTTTGTAAAAAATATGTTATTTCAATACGTGGGCAGTAACAATATGGGTCAATATCAACATCAGTCAATTTCGCCAATTAACCCATCCTGCGGAGATGACAGGAAACCTGCATCCGCAATTCAGCAAAAATCAGGCAGTTTTGCTGCTAATTGCCTTATTACGGAAAACATGAAAAAATTTTATACCTATAAGTTAATACTATTAATTCTGTCAACCGCTTCTCTATTAGTCGCCAATGGACAGCCTAGCCTAGCTGGTGATATAATCTCACAACCTGAGCAGACATCAGTAATAGTACAGGCTCCAGAAACCAACCCCTCTCAACCAGAATCGAATCAGCCAGCACCAGCCACAGACACATCCACATTTCCCGACAAGTTTTATGTAAGGGAAATTCGGGTGATAGACAGCACAGTTTTTCCAGAAAGTGACTTTGCGCCTGTGGTCAAGCCTTTTGAAGGAAGGGAGTTAACGGCGGAAGAGGCGAGAAAAGTGGCTGATGCTGTCACGCAACTTTACTTAAACCAGAATTATCTCAATTCTAGAGCCGTCCCCGTAACTCCACAGCCAGGAACTACAGACGGCGTTTTGGTGATTCGTGTAATTGAAGGGCGTTTAGCAGACATTGACATTGAAGGGACACAGCGCGTCAACCCTGAATATATTAAGAGTCGCATTCGACTAGGTGCTGGTGTACCTCTCAATGCAGTAAAATTGGAGGAACAACTGCGATTACTGCGACTCGACCCCCTATTTACAAATGTAGAAGCGAGCCTCCGTCCTACAGGCCAAGTGGGACAAAGTTTGTTAATTGTCAGGGTACAAGAGGCGAAAGCATTTACAAGTAACTTCTTGATAGATAACTATTCCCCTCCTAGCATTGGTGGTGAAAGATTTGGGGTGGAACTGGGTTATCGCAACTTAACAGGATTTGGGGATTTACTCACGGGTGCTTATTACCGTACTTTCACGGGTGGTTTCGAGGCTTTTGATTTTAGATATCAAATTCCCGTCAACGCCATGAATGGAACGGTGCAATTGAGGGTTTCTCCCAGTAGTAGTAAAGTTACTGAGTCTCCGTTTAAGGAATTTGGGATTGAAGGTGAGCAAGATGTGTATGAAATTAACTATCGTCAACCGCTATGGCGATCGCCCAGAGAAGAATTTGCTTTATCATTAGGATTTACCTATCAGGATGGGCAAACTTTCTTATTTAATCAACTCCCTACCCCCTTCGGGATCGGCCCTGATGAGAATGGGGTGAGTCGTACCAGTGTGATTAAGTTTGCTCAAGATTATGTGCGCCGTAGTCCTCAAGGTGTTTGGTTTTTGCGATCGCAATTTAACTTTGGTGTCGGCTTATTTAATGCGACAACCAACCCAGACCCCATACCTGATAGTCGCTTTTTTAGTTGGCTGGGTCAAATACAGCGATCGCAACAATTAAACAATGATAATTTGTTAATCATCCAAGCAGATGTGCAACTCACCCCCAACAGCTTATTACCCTCCCAACAATTCGTCATCGGCGGTGGTCAGTCTGTACGCGGCTATCGGCAAAACATCCGCTTCGGCGATAATGGTGTGAGGTTAGCAGTAGAAGACAGAATTGTCATCCAAAGGGATGTAGCTGGAATACCCACAATACAGCTAGCACCATTTTTTGATATGGGTGTCGTCTGGAATCAAGGTGATAATCCCAACAGATTACCACAGCAAACTTTCATCGCCGGTGCAGGCTTAGGAATGCTGTGGAACAATGCTTTAGGTATTGACCGTCTCTCTATGCGTTTAGATTATGCTGTCCCCTTCGTAGATTTGCGAGACAGAGGTAACAATATCCAAGATGAGGGCTTTTACTTTAGCTTGCGTTATCAACCTTAGTGGACTGTCAAGGCTAAAATGTTGCCATAGGTTTGGGGAAAATTGAACGCAGATGTACGCAGATAAACGCAGATGAGTAGGGGCGCACAGTGCGCCCCTACAGATAATGGATGTGTTGCCAAGATTTTTGAATTGGTATGAGATGTTAGATTGTTGGCTAATACAACATTTTAGCCTAGACACGCTACTGGCGTGGCAAGGCTAAACTTGTGCATTAGCGAAAAATCTATCATCTTGTTCATCTGCGTTCATCTGCGTTCATCTGCGTTCAAATTTATCCAAACCTATTGCCACATTTTAGCCTTGACACGCCAGTAGGGTGGGCATTGCCCACCATATCATGGCTTTGGTGGGCAATGCCCACCCTACAAATACTACATATGCTGAGATTTTTTCAGAAATCAAATCAGATTTCTATATATTCCAAGGTAATACTATGTCCTTGGTAAATACCCTAAATTTATTTATGGGGATTTCCTTCTACCTGCTTAATTAACGTGAGTTAGATGAACCTCTCCCTCCCAACCTCCCTCTCCTAAAAGGCGAGTGAGGAGAAACGAGAAAATCACCCTCTTACTCCCCTCTCCTCGTAGGAGAGGGGTTGGGGGAGAGGTCAAAACAACGCTGGTCGAACTCACGTTTGCTTAATTAATAATTCCTGAATTTGTTGACGATTAATCTTACCTTGCTCATTTCTAGGTATCTCTGACAATGGTAGCCATAATTTAGGTATTTTAAAATTAGCTATTTTGCCAATTAGTGCCTCTCGCAAATGTTCAGGGAGAATATTTATATCTGTAGGCGTATAAACAGCGCTAATAATTTGTCCCCAATACTTGTCTTTTGTCCCAATTACAAATACATCTTTCACCAAGCCTGTCGCTCTCAGAGCAGTTTCTATTTCACCAGGAAAAACATTTTCTCCACCAGTGATGATTTTATCACTACTACGTCCAACTATATTTAGATGAGCTTTTTCATCCAAAAAACCTATATCGTCTGTGACAAAAACGCCTAATTCAAACAAGGATTCTGGGTAATAGCCCAATGCTAAAGATGGGCTAGCAATAGAAATAACACCTATTTGTTGCAAGTCCAACAATTCACCCTTTTCACCACAAATCGTTAGATTGATATGCGGTAGAACTTGGTAACTACTATTATTACCATTGAGAAAGTCTGTTGGCTTGATAGTAGCAATTTGCGAAGCTGTTTCTGTCATTCCATATGAAGGTGCAAGTCGGATATTATTAAATCTTGCTTTCTCCAATAGTTCAGAATCAGCAGGCGCACCACCAAGTAAAACTGTACAACATTTAGATAACCAAGTTGTCAAATGAGGCTCATTAAGTATAGCTTGTAATTGTGTAGGTACTAAAGAAATAAAAAATTTATGTGGGTCAAAATCAGTTAATTTACCTAATTTCAGTTCTTTAAATGGTAATATCAATAGCTGTCCACCAGTTATAAAAGAACGCATAAACTGCATCAAACCGCTAACGTGATACATTGGTAGTACACATATAGAGTTAACTTCCTGAAGTTGGAAATACTCTTGGAAACCATGTACTGATGCCTTTAAACTCTGCCAAGTATGCGTAGCAAAGCGGATTTTTCCTGATGAACCACCAGTGGGAATCATAATTAAGCTTTCGGCTCTACTGGTGATATGATTTACTGATTGGCTGGGATTACTGGGATGATGCGGATGATGCGATCGCCAAGTCTCATAACAATGTTGAGCATATTCGCAATTACCCCATAATAGATCAGGCGCAACTAAATCGAACACTTGTTGCCATTCAGACAAACCCCAATTAGGATTAGCTAAGAAAATATCATGACCTTGGGAACAAGCAGCAATAAAACGAGCAAGAAAGAGAACTGGCTCTGGCTCTACCAATAATATTTTTTGCGGGGGATAACTAACTAAACTTTCGTATAAATCTTCAGTTAAGGAGAGAAATTCTAAACAGTTATAACCTAAGAGCAGATTATGTTGCTTACGGTTTCTTAATTCTTCTATAGGTATAAACATATATTGGCATTCAAATCAACCTTTAAAACAATAATATATTTTTTATTATTAAACACTAAATTTGAGTAATATCTATATAGTGAGGTTGATTTCTCACCCTTTCTAACCATAATTGTATGGCAGGAAACTCTGCCAGAGAATAACCCCCTTCATCTGCTACATGAACATAAGCAAATAAGCCAATATCGGCAATACTATACTTATTACCAACAAAAAACGAATGTGATTGTAAATGTTGTTCCATAACTGCCAAAGCAGCATAACCAGACTTTTGTTTTTCAGTAATTATCTCAGAAAATTCATCCGCTTTATTCAGAATAGTCATCCAAAATCGGCAAGAGGCAAGATAAGGCATCAAACTATATTGCTCAAAAAATAACCATTGCATCACCTTTGATTGCTCCAGATGCTCATCAGGTAAAAATTGAGTTCCCTTGCTCAAATAAAACATGATTGCGTTTGATTCTAATAGAAAATCTCCCGTTTCTAGCTCCAAAATTGGAACTTTTCCTTGAAAATTCTTATTCAAAAATTCGGGATGACAATGTTCCTGTTTGGTAAAATCAAGCTCTATTCTTTCAAAAGGAATTGCCAACTGTGTCATTAAAAGACGAGCCTTATAACAATTAGCAGATAGCAGAAATTCATATAAACGCAACATAGTTTTTTGAAATATGCTTAAAACAAACAGGGTAATTAATCCTTTAGGTAAAAATCAATTATTCCTTTTAATTAAATTAATAAAATTCAGCCCATATATTTTTTCACGCTCAGCTTCAGTAATATTTAAATTGGCAATACTTCTGTCTGTTTCTGGCGTGAGGATATCACCAGCTTTTGTATCCATTGGCGTATCACTACCAAACAGGATATGGTCTACACCAAAAAAATTGTATGCCATTTCCAGTAACAAAGGTTCATAACCCAAAGTAGCAGTGTCACAGTAGAAATTTTTAAAATGGTTAATATAAGGTTGACTAATATTGGCATTCAATTTGACATCACTATTGCATTCAAAATAAGTATAAGACTCTTGCATCCGTTTAGCAAAAAGAGGTATTAATGCCCCGTGATGATGGGTAATAAATTTTATCTGCGGATAACGCTGGAAAACACCACTGAATACTAACCTTACCATCACACTGCTAGTATCCATCAGCCAACCCAGAGTTTGCCATAACAAATATTCAGATTTATTTTCATCTATGTAATCTGGATAGTTGCCTGGACGGCAAGGATGAAGCCACAGGGGTACACCAAGTTCAGCAGCCCTTTGATATAAAGGTTCGTAAATTTGATCATCACCTCTCACCGCCGTAGGGCCAATAAATATTACTGCCCCGACAAACCCTAATTCATTAATTGCCCGTTCAAACTCAGCCATCAATATTTCAGAATTAGTTGTGGGCAGAATTGCCACTCCCAAAAATCGGTCAGGATGAGTAGAAACTATTTGATAAAGCCCATCATTGCATAATTTAGCTGCTGGCGCTGCAAGTATAGGATTTGTATAAATAGTAGGAGTAGCTTCAATCCAGGGAAGAGGAACCAAAACGTGCATATCGATACCATTTTTATCCATCAGCCGCAAGCGTAAATCTGGATTGGTTAAAGTAGGAGTTGCGGAAAAAAGCTTACGGAAAACATGAGGTTGTTTTTCTGTTGAAGATTCTAAAAAGTCTATAAAAGCTAAAGGACAAAAATGAGTATAAGCATCTATTTTTTTCATTTTAAGTTCAAGTCTAAATTAGAAATCAATTAATAATCCTTGAGAAGCCAAATTAGCAAATCATCTGCTTTTTAATATGACAGTAGCTGTGTTTCTTTAATATAAGAAACACATTCAAGTTAAAAAAATAAAACTTTACTGCCAAATTTTTCCAAGATATGTTTATTCAAATTATGTGCTTCACTGCGCCCTATTTATGAAGCTATTCACTCAATATCTTCTTGTTGACGTACCGCAATCACTCTACCTGCTGCCCCGCCAGTGTAAGTATTAGTTTGTAAAACCGCAGCTTTATTAAGTTCCATAAGTGTTTTAAAGCCACTAATAGTTAAACCATTAATAATGCTCTCAGCCAGATAACGATAGGGAGTGACATCTTCAATAAAAGGTTTGACGATTTGTGGCACAACTCTCCGCATCCAAAAAGTATAAACAGCACGCCAAAGAGGGTTTTGAGGATAAAAATGATCAAGTATTAGTAAGCGACCACCGGGACGTAATACTCGTAACATTTCGGCGATCGCAACATTGCGTTCAGGAAAATTGCGAAATGTAAAAGTTGTCAGTACAAAATCATAAGTAGCGTTAGGGCAAGGAATAGCAGACACATCACCTTCAAAGTAATTTACTTTAGGGCTGAGACGACGTGCTTCATTCAACATACCAGAAGAAATATCCATACCTTCCACATTTATACCTGGATAACGATTCATTAAGTATCTTGTTGATTCTCCAGTTCCACAGCCTACATCTAATACCTTATCTCCCACTTTCAAGTCTACATCCGATAGTGACTGACGATACCATAAGCTAGTATGACCCAGAAAAACTATAGTTCTAATTAGATCGTAACGGTTAGAGATTTTATCAAATAGCGTACGGACATAAGCGGTTTTGTCACCTCCAGTTAATTTTGCCGCCATTTCTGGAGACAATTCTTGATTTAATGTTGTGACAATAGAGGAACTGATGATAGATAAATTCATATCGTTCGCTTGCTTGTTGGTCATAATTGTTTCCTAAAAGTTAAATTGGGATTTACTTTAATGAAGTGACAATGAGTTTGTATGTCTATTTTTAAACATACAATATTTCTATAATTTCCTGCTCTACGGCAACCAAGGATAATTACGAAAATCAGGTTGACGTTTTTCTAAAAATGCTTGTTTACCTTCAGAACCTTCTTCAGTCATGTAGTAAAGTAAGGTTGCATTACCAGCAAGTTCTTGAATCCCTGCTTGACTGTCAGCAAGAGGAAAAGGGGCAGGGGGCAGGGAGCAAGGGGGAAAACCGAGACGGATCTTGTACTCCGCCCCGCTCAAGCGCCCTGGAAGGGCGGGGCTTGTACCCGTGTTCCGCTCCGCACTCGCGTTGGGAGAAAGGGCTTGCTCCCCCTGCTCCCTGCTCCCTTCCCCCCTGCCTCTTCCGGTCACAGTCGGCATTAAAAGCAGCTTTTAAACAACCAATAGCTAACGGGATTTTTGCTATTGATTTTTATGCTGATAAAACTACATTTGTAGGAATTGTTGCATGACCTATAATTTCCAAAAAACTACCAAGTTTATTTTCTATTTCTTGCCATTCATCTTCAGGTTTAGAACCTTGAACAAGCCCTGCTCCTGAAAACAGAGAAAGCCGATTATTTTCTACTAAGCCAGAGCGAATAGCTACAGCGAATTCAGCCGAATTATGTCCTATCCATCCGACAGGTGCTGCATACCAACCTCTATCAAATGTCTCTAATTCATTGATTGCTATTAATGCCTCCTCTTTGGGATATCCACCTACGGCTGGGGTGGGATGTAACTTGGGTAGGATGTCTGCATCAGAGAACTTATCTAATAAAACACCCTGACAAGATGTATATAAATGTTGAACTTTCTTTAACTTTAAAATTACTGGTTCTTTTCCTGTTTCTAGAGAATGACACAAATGATGAAATACACCTCTTATAGTATCAACAACAAGCCGATGTTCTCGGATATCTTTTTCTGATGTGAGTAGTTCCTGACTCAAATATTTGTCTTTTACTAACGAATTGCTGCGAGGACGAGTACCAGCCACTGCTTCGGTCAGCAATAATCTTTCTACTCGTTTATATAAACGCTCTGGTGAAGCACCAATAAAAGCGTTACTGCAACTAGGTTGAAAACAAAAATGGAAAAGATTAGGGTTAGATTTTTTAAGGAATAACAACAAGCTAAGAGGTTCTATTTCTTCGCTGAATTCAAATATAGATTTACGAGCAAGAACAATTTTCGTAGTTTTTCCCTGAGTGAAAGAAGTCAATGCCGCCTGAATATTTCGTTGCCATTCACTTGCATTGGGGAAATCTTTTCTACTAAGTAGCATGGGTAAAGATATGGGATGAGAAGCTTGATTGAAAACCAGGCTTTCCAGTTCTAACAAAAGCTGAGTTAGCTGTAAATGGTGGTCTAATGAGTCTTTAAGCAAAAAATTACAGGATAAATAGGTTTCATTATTCTCGCTATAAACTTCAAATTTGGGCAGAACAAACCTATAATTACCAAAATGCTGCCAACTTTGTTCTTTTTTTGAAGTTTGCTTGAAACTAATACCTCCGTAATATCGCAAATTTTTGTATGAGGAAGAAAGGCGACTATTTAATTTAGCAAATAATTGAGAATATTCAATTGTCTTGTCTCCGAATTCGACATCTGCCTCTCCCACCCCGGCTATTTCAAATTGATTCTCTCTGTCTGACCAATAAATTTTACTAATGCTCTTCTGTTGGTGTAGCCATTGGAGAGGTTGGATATGATTATCTATTTTAACTTCAATACGAACAGCTTGATTATTTATAGAGCGGTGGGAATTTATAGAAAAAAATCTTTTAATTTTTTTTGCTAATTGAATTTGATATTTACTACTACTTCTAGTATAGACATACATACTTTCTACTATCCTAATAAAGTGTTTAACAAAAAATTACATTTTTTGTATTAACAAAGTTAATTTAATTCTCAATTAGAATCTTTGTATTAAATACATCCTCCATTTATTCAATATTTAGATATGCGGCAAGGTCACTGCTTTTCTAATCCAATAAAATAATAATAGATTTGGACAAGATATCTACCATAAAGACCTTTGTCTTCATAGATTTGCTTGCTAAAAAGCCCAGGTTCACTGAAGAGATATTTTACTACTAAAGGTGATAAGTTATAGGTTTTTTAAGACCAGAGTGTTTCTCATCATATTTTCATTGCCGAAATTTATATTAGCCTGAATGCCATCCCCATCAAGAAATTCCTGCATCATCGCTTTGCAGGTAAATAAATCAACAATTCATGTGTTTTGGTAATTTGGCAATATCTTCTTCTATAAAAGAGTATCCAGAAATAGCGATATCTCTACCAATACTTTTTACATAAGAAGATGTCTGACAAGTAAGATAGCTTACATAAGCGTATTTTGACAGTAGAAAAAATACTTAAGTGTGAAAATTTGATGAGGGCTTTGGAGCTATTGTACTTAAGTAATTTGCAAGGATGTTTGATTAACATCAAAGTAGCTCCATCCTAACCCCTATAGCCCTCTTGCCTACATTCTTGCTAGCGTTGCGTAGCAAAGACAGGGAGTAGGAGTTTTAAAACTTGTCTTTTAGTAGTCAACCAGAAAAATTATGACTGGACTTGACTGGGGAGGAGGGAAAGGTATAAAGCCCTTCCCCTGTACCTTTTTTTCCAGCCTGTAGATGTTTTTAGTAATCAAGTAAATAGCCTGTTAAATTTTTACCAAGAAACTGGGTCTAAAGCCCCGTCCTTCAAGGACGGCTTTGATTGTGTTATAATATTTGCGTAGGAGTTTTCCACATAAAATGATTGTTTTAGAGTTTAAAGCTAAAGGGAAAACAACTCAATATGTAGCCATTGATGAGGCGATTAGAACCTGTCAATTTGTTCGCAACAAAGCTATTCGTTTTTGGATGGATAACCGAGGTGTAGGGCAGAAAGACTTATATCGTCTTAGCAAGGTTCTCAGACATGAGTTTTCTTTTGTCAAGGCTTTGAACTCTAGTGCTTGCCAAGCTTCTATCGAACGGGCTTATAGTTCTATTGCTCGTTTTTACGACAACTGTAAAAAAAGTAGAGACGCGACAACCCTTGTCTCTACAGGTAAGAAAGGCTATCCACAGTTTAAGAAAAACAACCGTTCAGTTGAATATAAAACATCTGGATGGTCACTTTCCCAAACTAGAAAGCAAATCACTTTTACTGACAAAAAAGGTATTGGCAAACTCAATCTAAAGGGAACGTGGGATTTAAACTTCTACCAATTGGAGCAGATAAAACGAGTTAGGTTAGTCCGTCGCGCCGATGGGTATTATGTTCAATTCCTGATGAGCGCA
>DATNQO010000277.1:0-15544 GCA_036704005.1 Leptolyngbyaceae cyanobacterium
AGGGATTGTTAACTCTGGTTGCTAATTTACTTAACCATCTTCCTATTGAACTTCATCGCTGGAGTTCTTTTCCTTCTACTCCTGTTGACGATTTCTACTGTTTTAACTCCTCCTAATTGTAAAAAACCTACACCTGTCAGGAAGGGGGAAGGGGGAAAGGGGAAAGGGGAAAGGGAAAAGTAACAACTGTCAACTGTACAAAGCGCCAACTTCTACATAAATAGAGGCTGGCGCTTTTGTCAATTTTATGTTCAGGGTCTTTATATGGCTGACCCCGTTTGATTACGATATTTATGCTTTTATTTAGATTTACATCTAATTGGTGAATATTTGTAATATTTAAGATTTTCTTTAGATTTTATAATTTAAGATTTTTTTTAGATTGTCGATGACACCTTTATGTAACGCAGGAGAAGTTGAGATGAGTATCTGCCCTGTGGACTCAAAAACACTACGTCAGCTTTGGTCTTTAGTGGAACAAACCCAATCCAGTACACTTCTCAGGCTCAGTGATTCAGATTTAGTACAACAATTGCTGAAGCAGCTTGATAGTCAACAAGCTCTCAGCAATGAAGAAATTACTTCTGTCAATAGTTACCTGTGGTCGAGAACTAATCTCATCCGCGATTTAGCGATCGCCAGATTAGCTTAAGGTTAGAGGCTAGGGCGTGTTTTCCAACTATTCGTTGAGCAACTTAACGTTTCAGATACCCCTTCATCTACGCTTTTGATATTTCAATCAGAGGTTTAGAGTTAGTAGGGTGCGTCATTATGAGTATTTTCTTGGTAGGGTTTCTCGTACTAACGCACTTTACTGGCGTGTCTAGACTAAAATATTGTATTAGTTAACCACAGAGACACGGAGACACAGAGGTTAGATAGTCTAGAAAGTTCACTACATTTTGGATATTTTTTATCTGGAAGTCCCTTAGCAAAGTTGAATACAGCTTGTACGAAACAAAAATAATATAGGAAAAATGAGTAATGAAAATTTATCTAAAGTAGACTATACGCAATTAGAGAATTTACTAGCAGAAGGTAAATGGCAACAAGCAGATGAAGAAACGATGGATTTGATGCTACAAGTTGTTGATACAGGCGGAATTGGCAAAGACGTACTAGATAACGACGACATAAAAAACTTTCCTTGCGCTGACCTCGACATCATCGACCGGCTTTGGATTAAATACAGCAATGGACGCTTTGGTTTTACTGTGCAAAAGCACATTTGGGAAAGCGTGGGTGGGAATCCTAATGCTGATTATGAAACTATTTTCAACTTCGGTGAGCGTGTGGGCTGGAGAGCAAAACAGAAGTGGATAAGTTTTGAAGAAGTAATTTTTAGTATAGAAGCACCAGAGGGACATCTTCCGTTTGGTGTAAAACGTTTTGCGCTTGTAGTTACGCCTGCTGTTTTTGCTGTTATTTATTGTCTGACATCAGCCCTAGATAGATGTAATATTTCCAATAAATAACTTAATTACTTATTTGTTGGGCTAATCTATTTTTTCACTCCTAGATTGAAAACAAACCCTAGCCTCTAACTATTAATCAAACTACCGATCGCATCAATTAACGCATCAGGATCTACGGGTTTGGATACGTGCAAGTGGAAACCGGCGGCTAGTGCTTGCTGTTGGTTGATTTCGCCGGCGTAGGCTGTTAAGGCGATCGCGGGGATATCTCCACCCGCTTGTGGCGATCGTTGTCTGATTTGGCGCATCAACATATAACCATCGACTTCTGGCATACCAATATCGCTAACCAGAACATCTGGTAGAGATTGAGATAAAACTTCTAATGCTTCTTGGGCAGATGATACGGCTGTCACCTCTACTTCGTAATCTTCCAAAATAAAGGTAACTAAGTCGCGGATGTCTGGTTCATCGTCTACTATCAAGACACGCACGCCTGAAAGGCTAGGGGGTTGAGAGTTAGCTGATACTGGTATTTGCTCCTCTTCATTCATTGTTTCATTCTTGAGTAAAAGCGGTAAATTAACGGTAAAAGTAGCGCCCAAGCCTTCGCCTGCACTTTTAGCCACAACTGTCCCACCATGCAGTTCTACGACTTGACGCACAATGGCAAGTCCTAAACCTAAACCGCCAAATTTGCGGGTGGTAGTGCCATCAGCTTGGCGGAAGTAATCGAACACATAAGGGAGAAATTCTGGTGTAATTCCTTTACCCGTATCAATCACTTGAATCTGTGCTTGCTGATTCACTTGTGTCAGGTGGATTTCTACTTTACCACCTGCGGGTGTAAACTTCACGGCATTGGAAAGCAGATTCCAAAAGACTTGTTGTAGCCGATTAGCATCACCTATTACTTGACCTATATGCGAGTCGAATGTATTCTCAATTTTGATGCCTTTTGCTTCTGCCGCTAGGCGCACAGTGTCAATTGCCGCTTCAATCACAATTGGCAAACTCACAGGAGAAACATTCAGGCTTAACTTACCTTGCAGAATACGGGAAACATCTAATAAATCTTCAATTAATTGAGTTTGTAATCTAGCGTTACGTTCAATAGTTTCTAAGGCGCGTTCAGTGGTTGCCGCATCAAATTCTCTTGAACGTAGCAATTTTGACCAACCTAAAATCGGGTTGAGGGGGGTACGTAGTTCATGGGAGAGAACCGCCAAAAATTCATCTTTGATGCGGTTGGCGACTTCTGCTTCCTTACGGGCTATTCTCTCAGCACATAATAGGCGATCGCGCTGTTGTTCTGCCAATTTGCGTTCGCTAATATCGAGGACAAAAGCTACTCCTTGATCATCACAGTCGTTGAGTAAAGCTATTCCTAATACAATCGACACTCGCCTACCACTGCGGTGGATATATTGCTTTTCGTAAAGGTGAGAAATACCATTGGCTTTGACTTCAGCGATCGCGCGATCGTCCAAGTGTTGATATTCTGGAGGGGTAAGTTTCAGCCAATTGAGTTGACCTAAACTTTCAAACTCCTCACGAGTATAACCAACTGTTTGCAAATAGGCATCATTAGCATCGGTGATGTAACCACCGATATTCCAAAAAGCTACCCCAATCAAGTTAGACTCAAACAAACGGCGAAATCTACCTTCACTATTGCGTATAGATTGTTCAGCCCGTTTGTGTTCGGTAATGTCACGCGAGACTGTAATTATACCCTCAATCTCCTGGTCAACGTTGCGTAACGGTGTGAGGATATATTCATAATAATGTGTTCCATCTGCTGCCACATATTCACATTCATCTTTAATCGGTTCCCCAGTTTCCAGAACAGATGTAAACTGCTGATTTACCTTATCTATGAATTCTTGGGTTAAATCAAGTTCTTGCACAGATTTACCAATCATCTGCTGTGGATGAAGACCCAACACAGCAGCACCGCCATGACTAACATATTGATAGCGACCTGCACGATTGAGGATATAAATGTGATCTACAGAGGTAGCGAGGATGGCATTGAGGACATTAGCTTGTTCTTGGACTTGGATGGCTAATTGTCGAGTATGTTCTTCTGAAAGTTTGCTTTCGGTAATATCCACGCAAACCCCAATCATTCGCACAGGCTTTCCTTGGTCGTTGTAGAAAAATTTGCCCTTGGCTGCAATCCAATGTACACTTTTATCCCGCCATACAACGCGAAATTCATGATAGTAATCAGTCTTATTCTCTAAGCAACCATTAATTACCTGAGTCACCGAGTTCCTATCTTCAGGATGAATACAGGATATAAACTTCTCATAAGTGCCATTAAAGCTACCTGGAACAAGACCAAACAGCAGTTCATGATTTTCTGACCAAACTACTTTTTTCGTCAGAATATTCCAATCCCAAAAACCTAAATGTGCTGCTTCCAAAGCCAGCCTTAATCGTTCTTCACTCTCACCTAAAGCTGCATCTACCTGTTGTCTTTGGGCGATTTCTTGCTGTAGTCGTTGCAAAGTAGCTGATATATCTAGCTGCGTAGCTTTTTCTTGATGGTTGCCGAGGGGAACATCAGCTATATTTGCCTTTGCTAGTTTTGCTTCTAAATCTTCTATTTGCTGCTCAAGTTTGACTTGCTGACGCTGATAATATCTTTCCAATTGTTCCAACTCAGCTACACGCTGCCGCAGAGCTGTTAATTCATCAGCAAGTTTACCGTTGACTTGATCGACGTTTCGCATTGGGCAGACAACTCGCAATTTAGAATCTATAACTTGTAGTATGCACTCCTTAAATCTGATTGAGTATGGATTTTTTCAATTAATAAAGCAATCTTTCTTTAGGAATACAGAATTTAGCGTTATAAATTGTAACTTAAGATGAGTATTTACTCTTGTCATCTAGCCGTGGGAAGAGATGAGGGGGATGAGGGGGATGAGGGGGATGAGAAAGGAATATTCATATTTTCCAGTTACTAAACTGATATATCTTTCTCCCCTATCTCCCCCCACTTCCCCCACTCCCCCATCTCCCCCCAGTCCCCAGCGATGCACTGAGCGCAGCCGAAGTGTCCCCAGTCCCCAGTCCCTACTACGCCCCTACTGCTTCCTTGGCAGCATATAGCACTTCAGCTGAGATATCTTTGAAACCGCGATCGCGGGCAAATTTCTCTGTATTCCGTTTCACTTTTCCGCGCACAAAACCAGGGATTTTGTTCAATTCTGCTAAACCATCTTTTGTCCAATTCAGGTCAGATTCAGCCGAAATTCCCTTGGTAATCACTTCTTTGGTATCATGTCCACCAAATATTTCTAATAGGTGGTCTTCCATTCCCAAGGTGAAGGAATTATAAATTAAATCTGTGATTTGATTTGTGCCTTCGTAGCCTAAGAATGGTTTGTAACCAATGGGGAAGTTTTGTACATGGATGGGTGCAGCAATTACACCACAGGGAATATCTAAGCGTTTACCAACGTGGCGTTCCATTTGTGTACCGAAAATGGCGGAGGGTTCGACGCGGGCGATCGCATCCCCAATTGCGCCATGATCATCGGTAATCAGTACTTCATCACAATAGTCTTTCACCTCTTCACGAAACCAATCTGCGTCATATTTACAGTAGGTTCCCGCCCAAACAACGTGAATCCCCATTTCCCGTGACAAAATCTTGGTAAGGGCGGCGGCGTGGGTATTGTCGCCAAAGACTACGGCTTTCTTACCTGTGAGGTTTTGACAGTCGATGGAACGGGAGAACCAAGCAGCCTGTGATACATACAACGTTTGCTCGTTAATGTAGTCTTCGTAGTCTACATTAGCTCCTTGAGCGTTGATTACTTCCTGAATTTTGCGGATACATCTAGCAGTTTCTACTACACCCATTGGGGTAATATTTATACAAGGAGTCCCAAATTCTGCTTCCAGGTAATCAGCCGCCATCAAGCCCAATTCACGGTAAGGGACGAGGTTAAACCAAGCCCTGGGTAAATTTTTCAATTCGTGAACAGAAGCGCCTTCAGGAATGACTGCGTTGACCTCAATTCCCAAATCAGCCATTAACCTTTTGAGTTCGGTGCAATCATGGTTGTTGTGGAAACCCAGAGTAGAAATACCGATGATGTTAACTGAGGGTTTTTCTGTTTTGCTGGTGGGGAGTTCGCCTTTTTTGCGGGCTTTCTCAATGTAGAATTGCACAATTTGGTGGAGAGTGCGATCGCCTGCTTGCAGTTCGTTCACCCGATAATGGTTGACATCCGCCAACATCACGTCCCCTTTGGCTTCCAACTGGGCGCGTTCGACAAAGTTTTGTAAATCTTCTTGCAGAATGCTAGAGGTACAGGTGGGAGTCAACACAATTAAATCTGGATGTTCCTCAGCATCTTTGCGAGTTATATTATCAACTACCTTTTCTTGGGAACCACGGGCTAAAACATGGCGGTCAACCACACTGGCGGTAACAGGTGTAAAGTCCCGCTCCCGCGATAACATTGAGCGCATGACGTTAAAGTAATCATCGCCCAGAGGCGCGTGCATGATAGCGTGAACATTCTTAAAGGAACTAGCGACTCGCAAAGTGCCAATATGGGCTGGGCCTGCATACATCCAGTAAGCCAATTTCATTATGTTTTACTCCCTTGTTAACTTAAATAACGCGCAATACGGGGCTATAAGTGCTTGATTAGTTGATGCTGATTGTCCCAAAACTTGCAATTGGTATGAAGTGGGGTATTTTTAGAGGTTTAGGTGTGGCGATTCGCTCAAAACTACTTCCTGATTATGATTCAGCTTGTAATAGAAACAATTTAATACTTGGCAAATTACATGAATCTTAAAGTTCAGCAAATTTTGTTATTAATTGCTCTGGGTATTAATTACTATTGTTAAATTAATTATCAAAACCGATTTAATGTGGTGAAGTTATGAAATTAGCAGATTTATCAGCAGAAACTCTAGAAAAAATTAAGTTAGTTAGGTGGGATAGAATTATTGAGAAACATGAAGGGCCAGAAGATTGGGAATCGGTTCTGAGATACGAGGAGCCAGAATTTTTAGAAGTAGAACGTTGTGCAATACTATTACCTGTCGATAAGTCACATCATCCAAATATAAGTATATTTCGCTCAATTTGGAGTGTAGATAACAACTCTGTTACTCTTTTCCTTTCAGATACTACCTATGAGGATGATCCTTTTTTCTCTGGGTTTGTAGCAGTATGCGATCGCCCCAAAGATGAAAAATTCTTCTTGGCAATTCTGTATCATGAATGGTTTATTATTGAAAGAGGAGAAGTCTGGGAATAAACAATTTTTTAACAAGCTTGAAAGCATTTTAATTATCAGTTCTTATTTTGCCGGATGCGACTAAAATAAGGCTGAATAAAGAACATACAGTGAAGATATATGCTCAAATTATGGAAATGCCCCAGCGCGTATCAGTTCGCTACAAAGACGCTACCTACAACATGGATGAGATACGCTTGAAAACCTTTCGGCTTGGGTTGCAAATTTGGGACGAACAAAGCAAACCCAGAAAAACCGAACTTTATGAGTTCATATTAGCTTGCTTGAAACAGGTTGACCGCCAAGATAGGTTTATATTTTCACTATTATTCATCGAGTTAGCAGATATGATTCGTGACTCTTCTTTAAAGAAAAGTATGAAAGAAGACCTAATTAAAGTAGCCTTTCGAGAATTTGCTTTTGCCCTCACAGACTTTGAAGATATTGCAGTTAAATCAAATTAAATTGGGTAATAGGTAATAGGTAATTGGTAATAGGTAAACTTATATCTTGCACCACTTGCTTATTGAGAAGGTGCAAGATATCGGTAAAAGTAGTATCAAGGTTTTGGCGATGCACTGCCCACCTACGTTGAAGATATCGCGGTTAAATCAAATTAAATTGGGTATAGCAAAATACAGTTCAGTTAAGACTAGATTGGATAGAAATTTTGAGGAAACATCCTGATTTATCGGCGTTTATCGGCGGTTATATCATGTCCGTGTAAACATTTATCATATCTTGAGAGTGGGTAATTGGTAATGGTAGAAAACAATTACCAATTACCAATTACCAATTACCAATCAAACCGACCATATTATAAGTAATTAGTCGAACTTAATCTTAATTTTTTACTAAGAATTTCTTGATAATATTTGTTAGTTGCTTGAGTTTTACAGGTTTGGGGAGATAGTCGTTTGCTCCGACTGCTAAACAGTTTTCTTTGTCACCTGGCATAGCAAAGGCTGTGAGGGCAATGATGGGAACTTTGGTAAAATTTTGGTCTAATCGAATTTGCTTGATTGCCTCTAAACCATCTAATACAGGCATTTGAATATCCATTAAAATCAAGTCGGGAAATTGGGTTTTGGTGAGGGCGATCGCTTGTTGACCGTTTTTTGCCAAGATTACCCTGTATCCTATTGTCTCTAAATAGCCGGAGATGGTAAAAACATTCGCTTCGTTATCTTCTGCTAGCAAAATTAGCGGTGAATGCGCTACTGTTTCACTGACAGTAAAATTTAGCTCAGGTGATACTTGCTTGACAGGTTCAGGTGCAAGTTCGCAGGCATTAGTACAGGGTAAATCAACAGTAAAGCAACTGCCTACATCGAGTTGACTGCTTACCTCCACCTTGCCACCGTGCATTTCCACCAGCCGCTTGACGAGAGCCAACCCCAAACCAGTACCGTTATATTGGCGGTTGAAAGCACTATCAATTTGGATAAAGGGTTGAAATAGTTTTTTCAGGTTCTCTTGTGCAATACCAATGCCGGTATCAATGACTGCAATGCGAATGATATCTTGACAGGATGTTGTCTGTGCTTGGGGGGCGATGCTTTCGCGGGTAACTTTTAAGGTGACTTTTCCACCTTCTGGCGTGAATTTTACAGCATTGTTGAGTAAATTAATTAAAACTTGGCGGATGCGTCGCTCATCCACTAGCAGTTCTGGTAGATGAGGTTGAATATTTACTTCCAGCTGGATGCGTTTTTGGAAAGCTTCCTGCTTAATAAATGCCAAACTGGATTGGCAAAGTGGGCTGATAGCTACGTGATTGTACTGTAAATCCATCTGCCCAGCTTCAATTTTGGATAAATCCAAAATGTCGTTAATTAATTCCAGCAGATGTTTGCCACTGCGTTCGATGGTTTGCACAGCCAGTCTTTGCTTTTCATTGATGGCTCCAAACACCTCGTCTTGCAACCCCTCCGATATACCGAGAATTGCATTAAGTGGGGTGCGTAGTTCATGAGAGATGGTAGCCAGGAACTCATCCTTAAGCCGGGTAGCACGGGCGAGTTCATGGTTGGAAATGGCTAGTTTTTCGTTAGCTTGGCGTAGTTCTGATTCTGCCTTTTTTGCCTCAGAAATGTCGCGATGAGTCCCAGTCATGCGTAGGGGATTTCCCGCTTCATCTCTGACTACAGCTTTACCATAGTTAGCTATCCACCTGTAGTCATCGGCTTTAGTTTGGACTCGATAGTCGAGTTTGTAGGGAACAGAAGCATCCTGAAGGTGAGCGTTGAGTTTTTCTAACATATAGGGCTGATCTTCTGGATGAACTAACTTTTCCCATGTACTGAAATCACTGGGTAACTCACTGACCTCAAAACCTAGCATTCTTAGCCATTGAGGGCTGAGATAGAGTTCGTTGGTTGTAATATTCCAGTCCCATAACCCATCGCCAGAAGCTTCTAATGCCAATAGTAGACGCTCTTCACTTAGCCGCATGGCTTCTTGGGCTAGTTCACGTTCATGAAGTGCAGCTTGCTGTTCGCTGACATCAACAACGTAACCAATAATTTCCACAGGTTTGCCGACTTGATCCCGAACAAGGCGATATTCATCTTTGATCCAACGGTAGCTACCATCTTTATGCAGGAAGCGATATTGGTAGAGGTGATATTCCCGTTCTTCGAGATGGCATAGCTCGGCCAAGACATGGGGTAAATCTTCTGGGTGGATGCGATCTGTCCAGAAATCTGGATGTGATAACCATTCTTCTGGTGTATAACCGAGAACATTCTGTACATTGTCGCTGATAAAGGTGGCAGCAAAACTTTCCGATACTTGGCAGGTATAAATGACGGCGGGATTAGCGGAAAGGACAAATTCTAAACGTTCTTTGAGACGTTTATTTTCTAGTTCTTCTCGTCGGCGATCGCTAATATCAAAGTTAATCCCGATCATCCGTTGAGCTTGTCCCTGCGCGTCACGTTGTACCAATGCGTAGGCTTTGAGAAACCTGATTGTGCCATCAGTCCAGACTACCCTAAATTCTGGCTCAAAGTCTTTTTCTCCGGCAATGGCTTGCTCCATCGCCGTACGAACAGACAGCAGATCATCGGGATGCAGTCCTGCTTCCCATGCTTGGTAAGCACCTGTGAAATCTGCGGCTTTGATCCCATATAGTTGATACATCCGGTCATCCCAGACGAGATGATTATTTATGATATCCCAGTCCCAGATGCCAATTTGAGCAGATTTGATGGCTAAATTCAATCGGTCTGACAAGTTGTTCAGGGCAATTTCCGTCTGTTTACGTTCGCTAATATCCAGTATTAATCCATCCCATAAAATATCGCCTTCGGCTTGCGGTTCTGGTTGGGAAATGCCTTGTATCCATTTCAAGCGACCAGATGGGGTAATCATCCTGGCTTCCCAAGAGAACTGCTGTAAGGAATTAGCTGAATGGGTGATCGATTCCTGCAATGAGGGGATATCATCTGGATGAATCAGGGCAAAGATGGCATCGGCATTTTCCATAATTGTTGCTGGCTCTAGTTCCAAAAGTTCTCGACAGCGATCGCTAATATATATAAACTCTTGGGAGCCGTCAGGATGGAGCAGATATTGATACATTACACCAGGAACGTTGGCGGCAATGCGCTGAAATCGGGCTTCATTTTCGCGTAATGCGGCTTCCGCTTGTTTACGTACTGTAATATCCCGATCCATACCGCGATAGCCGCGAAATCTTCCCTGTGTATCAAAAATAGGTACTGCGCTCGTTTCTAAAGTAATGAGTCGCCCATTTTTATGTATATTGATATTTTCTAAACATTGAAAGGGGGCTTGCAGGTAAACAAATTCCCTAAACTTCTGCAATATAATTCGGGCTTCTTCTGGGGGCATTAAATCAAAGGGAGTTTTGCCCAAAACTTCCTCTGGGGAATATCCTAACAGGTTGGTGATTTGGGGACTAGCATAAGTGTAAACTCCTATTTCATTCACTTCCCAGACCCAATCACTAGATGTTTCTACGAGATTGCGGAAGCGTTCTTTGCTTTGTTCGAGTTCTAATGTGCGTTCGCTGACTTGTGCCTCTAAAGTTTGATTTTGTGCCGCTAAAATCTGTAGCAGGCGATCGCGCTCTTGTTCTGCTTTTTTGCGTTCGCTGATGTCTTGAGTCATGATGATGCCTGCAATGACATGACCCTGCTCATCGCGTACAGGTATATGGTGGGTAATGTAGTGGCGATCGTTAAAAGGAACCTCCCCAATCACTGATTCTCCGGCTAATGCTTGCTGGCACTGGGGGGCAACGATTTCACATACCTCTGGGGGAAAGATTTCCCAAAGGGTTTTTCCTTCCATATTCGCCTTGTTTAAACCTACACTAGCCAGTCCTAAGCCTCCCACCAGCAGGTAGCGTAAGTCATGGTCAAATAACACAACTGCACCATTAGGGAAGTTATTTAATAGGGTGCGATAAAGTTGTTCGCTGCGACGCAAGGCTTCTTCCGCTTGTTTGCGGGTAGTGATGTTGGTAATTGTTCCTACATAACCAACCACTGTGCCATCTAAACTTTTTTCCTGCACAGCTTGCCCAAATACCCAAGTTTCCACCCCATCCGGGCGCAAAAACCGATATTCCAAACTAAACAGTTCACCTGTTTGAGCGCAATGATACCATTGTGCTGCAACCATATCTCGGTCTTCCGGGTGTAAGGCGTTGACCCAGCCATAGCCAGCTGCGGCTTCGGGAGTTAAGCCAGCAATTTGACACCAGTGATCGCTAACGTATAAACAGTTCCCTTCTACATCGGTACGGAAAATACCCACGGGGGCTGATGCTGCCAAAGTGGCATAGCGTCTCTCACTTTCCTGTAGTGCTTGCTCAATCTCTTTACGTTCTGTAATATCTTCATAACTGGCGAGAACGCCAACAATTTCGCCATCAGGCTTGTATAGGGGTATTTTATTTATGCGTAACCAAATGGTGCGATTATCCCCTGTTGTCATGGGTTGTTCAATATTAAACTTAGGCTGACGGGACTCTATGACTGTGCGATCGTCCGCCTGATAAAGTGGCGCTTGTTCCCGCCAAGGCAGATCAAAATCTGTTTTACCAATGATTTGGGCTGCTAAAGATAGTCCAGCATCCAACAACAGTTGGCGGTTGCAACCTAAAAATCGGCTGTTGCGGTCTTTCCAAAAGATAGCCATAGGTAGGCTATCCATAATGACTTGCAAGAGAATTTGATTTTCTTGCAGGGCTTTTTCTGTTTGTTGGCGAATAAGTTCATTTTGCTTGGCTTCGCTAATATCTCGCGCCTCGGCAATCAGCATTACCACTTGTCCTGACTCATCCTTGAGGGGAAGAAGCGAGAAATCTACGGTGACTATGCGACCGCCTGCACCCAAAACATCTACTTCGTAGCGGATACGATCTCCTTGCGCGGCGCGGGCGATCGCTTGCTTTAATCTTTCTTGAGTTGGCTGGGAAATAGTCCAGCAATATATTTCCCAAAAAGGTTGATTAATGATATCTTCTAGTTTTAACCCGCTAAAATTTAAAGCTGTTTGGTTAGCCTCTAGTAAAATTCCCTCGGTTGTCAGCAGTCCCGTCAATTGAAAACTTTGATCGAAGATAGCTCGAAATCTACGCTCACTAGCTTGTTGTTGTTGCTCTTGCGTCCGTAGTTGTTGCTTCAGACGGCTTTTTTCTAATGTGGCATCAACGGTGTGGCAAAATCTCAGATGTGTGAGATTTTCCTTGACTAAATAGTCCCAAGCACCAGTTTTTAATGCTCGAACAGCGCCCTTCTCATCTTCTTGTGTTACTAACATAATCACGGGAATTTCCCAGTCAGGAAATTGGCCTCTTAACTGCTGGAGAAATTCCCACCCATCTATATCTGATAGTTGATTGTCGAGCAGTATTAAGTCTGGCTGGTTTTGTGCTAGGTGTGTTAGTGCTGCTGATCCTGTCTCAATCTCAACTACATCATAGGTAGCAAGTGTATCCTGACTTAAGTAACGGCAGTATAATGATCTATCTTCTGGTGCGATCGCTAGAATCAAAACTGAGTAATGGGAGATTGACATAGCCTATAATATATAATTAATTATATATAAGTTATTTTGTTTTTAATCATCAAGTTAAAAGATATTTTCGTTACTCTATTTAGTAAGCCTTAATTAAAAATATTAAATATTTTATTGTTCTATAATGGCTCTTATTTCCTTGAATGGCAAGAGTTTATAGCTGTTGTTATCAAAAACATTTTTTCTAATTTTAAGTAAAATTACATACAGCATCGCTATTCGTGAAATACTGTAGAGACGTTATATATAACGTCTATAAATGGTTTTGGGTTTTACGCTTGTACCTCATTTCCCCAAAATATGCTGTAGTATTTAATCGTTTTTATAGTTGATTTAGCCAAGACAAATACTGATTTATACCCTGTTCCAGACACAATAGTATTTGCTGGTGCGTTACGGCTAATTCCTCATTTCGCCAATGCTCAAATCCTGACATAGCCGTAACACACCCTACTTAATATTTATAGGACTTACGCAACTGGCATATTTTTTCTGTAGGGTGTGTGACGCTGCGAAAATATTTGAACGTAGTAATCAGACTTGTAGCTTCACGCACCAACCACCAATTGTGACACTTGCGTAAGTCCTAATTTACTTGTATTCAAAAATTAAGTATGAGTCCTATATAATTACATAGTATTTAATTCTTATTTAATTTTTTATAGGACTTACGCAAGTGTCATAATCAAACTAACTGTAGGGTGCGTCAGCCCCAATAATGTCGTACACATTCAAGTTCTCAACTTTATTTACATGACCTGAAAACAAAAGTTGAAACTTGCCCAATTATTTACATCTAAAATATAGGAATCAGTGGCTGTACCGTTTATTTCGGCTTTGATGTCGCTGCTATTATGCAGGTCTTGCAACAATGCTTGTCCAACATCTAAGGGGTTGACTATTGTGGCTATGGGTTG
Organism: Leptolyngbyaceae cyanobacterium; assembly: GCA_036704005.1. Taxonomy (GTDB): domain Bacteria; phylum Cyanobacteriota; class Cyanobacteriia; order Cyanobacteriales; family Nostocaceae; genus Trichormus. The sequence goes on from DATNQO010000277.1 coordinate 13,663, forward strand.
TTGGTCGCCTGCGGAATATTTGGCTTTTTCTAAGGTGTCTAAAGTGGTGTTGAAGGGTGCGGTGCTAAAAATTAGTTGGTGTTGGTATGCGTAGGCTGGCTCGGAAATTACCCATCCCGATGCAGGTGTTGTTTGTGGTAAAGTTATAGTTTCATTGGGGGCAATAATGACTTGTTGGAGTTGGGGTTGATTGTCGGGTTGGTTGGGTTCTTGTGGGGTTTGCCAAGGGTAAAATGCGATCGCAGTGCGATTATTCCGCAATCCCAACAGTATAAAATATATTGGGCGATCGCCTAAATTCTGCACGCGGTATTGTATCTTGCTACCAACAGGAATCACAGGATTAATTAGTGATTTTTTATAGGTGGTTTCATTGTTAAGATGACGTACTGTTTGTTGCATTACCACCCGTGGCGATATACTGCTCACAATCTCTAACGTCACCTTGACTGGTAAGCGGGAAGAACCTTGATTTTGAGTGAGTCGCCATAACTTCGCCGCTAATAAAGTGGATAATTTTTCCGATAAACGCTGTGCGGCTACTTTCACCGCTTCCCCAACTCCGCCATCTGTGTTAGGAATAAGTTCACCACCTAAAGTAAACAAACCGTAGCGACTGGGAGTCTGCGGTAGTTTGCCAAATAAATAATCTGCTGGTTGTTCTGTGGCTACTACAGTAGAAACATGAGCAATTCCAGCAAAGGCGCTAGTAGCATCTACTCGCTCAATTCTTTCTAGTCTAGTATCTAAACCTAAGATTAAATTAATATTGCGGGGTAATACACGCGCAGTTTCTTGAATGATTTCACCGACTTGTAAGGGAGTTGTATCAGCAACTTTCAAGACTTGGGCTTTTGCTGTTAATCCTGTGCGCGATCGCAATACAAGTTGCGTTCCCGTTGCTAAACTAAATCGAGAACTAACACCATAGTATTCCAAAACTTGAGGAGGTAGCCCACCTAACCATAGTTGGGCTGTTTTACCATCTTCTTCTATCGCCAGTACCGCCCCTTCTCCACCTGTGCGGTTGTCTGTGAGTAAATTTTCTACAGTCACTACCCCCGGTTGATTTTTCTTCTTACTCAACAACCCAGGCTGCTGTTTGCTTCCCAATTGCTGCGTAGAACTTGCTACTTGGACAAGGCTGACTTGAATAGCTGTGGCTGGGGTTGACTCCCAAAGTTGCTGTGTCAAAGCATAGGTAAATAAACCTGCACTAAACCCAGACATCAATACTTCCCTAGCTGCTTGTTGCGGTTGGGAAGTGGCGGATATTACTACAGGCGCGTTGAGTTCCGGGTTTTGGGTTTTGATTTGTTTGAGAAAATCGAGTTCTGCTGTTGCTAATTGCGTTTCTGCTGACTCTTGACGGGCGCGAATTCGCAGTCCTGTTGGTTGAGTTATACTCTTGAGGGAGTAACTTGTATCTAATACGGCTGTTACATGGTCTGTAGGGAGCGATCGCAACAACTGTAATAAGGTATCTTCTAATAAGTAATTAGCTATCAAAGAATCTGGTGGTGCTTGATTTTCATCAGTTGTGACTAAAGCGTTTTGTAACGTCTTCGACTCTCCTGGTAACTGAGTACCATAACCGCTAAAGTGGAAAACCACCACATCCCCAGGTTTAGCTTGCTTGACAAGATGATCTAAAAATGCTGCTTCTATAAATTCTCTGCTAGCTTGTTCCTCAGTTAAGGTGAGAATATCGCTAGCTTGAAAGCCAAACCGATGCACCAATAATTCTTTTTGCAGTTCAACATCGGTGAGACAACCACTTAGCGAAGAACTTTTGCGGTATTGATTAATGCCGATGAGTAATGCCAATTTTCGCGGTGTAGGTTGGGCTAAAGCTTGATAATAGCAGTTTCCCATCGTCAAC
>DATNQO010000278.1:0-95156 GCA_036704005.1 Leptolyngbyaceae cyanobacterium
AACGGATCTTGTACTCCGACCAATTGAGAACGCCCTAGAAGGGCGGGGCTTGATACCCATGTTCCGCTCCGCTTCACGGCTTCGGGACAGGGATTGCTCCCCCTGCTCCCTGCCCCCTGCCCCTCCGCCTCTTCGGTCAACTGTTATCTCGAAACAGTTATCAGTTATCAGTTATCAGTTAGCCAGGGCGTATGGTGGGGGATAAACAAGCGCCTCCCTACGCCTTCCACCAATTGGTGTGGTGTTTCGCCTTCGTATTTAACTGATAACTGTTTACTGTTCACTGTTAAACAGTAATTTTTGTACCATCAAACTTGGTAAAGGTGAAACCACTGAACCGTTCGTTAAACCCTAGTCTCTCATCTCGAAGAATACTGATAGCAATTTGTTCACCCAAAACTAAGCCTGCTGCACCATCTGAACGCCAATGGATACCACCATTACCACGACCAATATAATAATTAGCTGCCAACTTGTTCAACTCACCACCGACTGTCAAAGGTGGGCCACTGTAGGGTATCAGTTTGGTTGGGTCATTTGGGTCAGGTTCTACAGGATTAGGAAGGATAAATGTCTCATCAAAAAATGCCTTCAACAATGTAGCTTGTACACCAGCAATAGAGGCTGCACCACCAGTGTAAGAAGAATGGAATGGTGCGCCTTCAGGGTAAGCATGGGGTAATAAATAAGTCCCGAAAGTGCTGAAGGTGCGAGCTAAAGCTGTAGAATTTAACACCTGGGTATTAATGGGATAGTTAGTTCCATTGACAAGGTTATTGTAAATTAAGCCTCCATAAGCTTCTGGACGTAAACGACGATGTACATAAAACTTTTGCCAGTAGGAGGCTCTAATTACCCGTGAGGGAGACAAGTTGAGTAAAGCTTGAAAATGACCTGGTGCAAATGTAGCAGCAGAACCTACTTGAGTCCTTGAATTGAGATAAGGATTACCGGGATTTAAGGGGGCGTTAGTACCACTGAGAATCAAGGAAGCCCCAAAGAACAAAGCCCCACCAATACGTGCTAGTTCACCTAAATCACGAATCGTGTAGACAAAACGACGTGTCGGATCAAATGTAATAGACCTACCAGAACTACGCCCGTTTTGGACAGTTAACCATTCATCATAATTAATGAGAAAAGTATTATCCTTGGTTGCTAGCGCAGTACGAATCAACGGAGAAATAAATTGAGTATTGTAAGGAATTTCCCTCAACAGAAATTGGGAAATATAGGGGCCATCTAGAACACCTGGAGGAGTAACATATCGTCCTGTTCTACCTGAGCGATCGCGTTGATCAACATAAAGGGCGTTACCACGGAATAAAGTTTGAGGGGTGACAGAACCATTTTCTTTTGGCCCTGGGAATCCGGGAAGGCTGTTTAGTTCGGCGATCGCGGTTGCAACATTCGCATCGCGATCAAAGTTCTGAAAAGGTACATCCCTTAATAAAGCCTGCCAATATAGTTCGACTGCTTCCGCAGCTTGTTCTACACTATCAAGAGTTGGTGGTGGCGGCACTGATATCTGCGTTGCATTGACTCCTTCTAAGCTAACTGCTAACGGCCCTTGAGGGTTAACTAACCTCCTTGTACCACCCAGAATAATATTTTCAAAGTCTTCTGGGTTTTGAGTCGTTAAAGCTTTAATCAAAGAATCGTAAGCTTTTAAATCAACTTCTCCTCTTTGATCGTGCGGTAAGCCTCTGGTATCAGTGGCAATTTTGTTTGGATAGCGTTCCTCATCACCATTGGTAGGATGTGGTGGAATCTCAATCTGCTGATTATTTTGCGCTGCTTGGACGCGGACTTGAAATGCTTTTTGGCGAAAGCTTACATAGTTAAACTGTCTACCGAAATTTCTTGGTAGTTTAAAAAATTCTTGAGCTTGTACAATATCTTCGTTTTTAGAAGAAGAGATATTTGAGCTAATTAGTCCAGTCACAATGCTAGTAGCACTGAACAAACTAGCATGGGCGAGAAAGGAGCGCCGACTAACATCTTTGAATAAAAAAAGTTTGCTACGCCTCTTGCGAGTTTCCTGATTCTGCTCTTGTTGATTTTCTTGGGGGGATTGATGAGAATTATGATTGGGTTGCATAAAGTATTTCTTAATAGCAAGGGTTAAAACTTTGAGATTGCGCTACAAAAGGGTTATCTGTTTGTAGTTAATCCATGCACCGTAAACAAAGCAAAAGTCATAAAAGGAAGCTTTCTCTTAATATTGCTAATCAAAATAAATAGCTGCAAATAATCACATAAGCAGAGGCTGATTGCTTATGCAAGATATGATTATTTAGATGTTACCCATCTATACTTACATCTGTTTGCTTAGACAGGTTAAATGAAAATTTGCACTCTATAAATTGTGAAAAAAGCTTTAGGTAAAGCCTTGAGAAAGTCTTTATAGATAATGGTGTATGTAGTTATGATTCAGAGGTAACATATCTTTACTTCATATTAAACTCCGTTAATTCGATTGAGTTACCGTATTTTAGGACTAAAATAAAATTTTGCATAAAAATACTAAAAAAGCAAGACCTTCTTTCAAAGAAGTTATTGAGTTGATAGCCGCCTGGTCAGATTTCTCCATCAACTCACTTTGAGAGGACTAGCTTTGATATCCTCATTGCTGTTTGTCAAAAAAATTATTAGCTTACTGAAAATTTTGTATTATAAAATACAATTAACTACAGCAGTGTGAAAGAAATGTGATCGCCTAGTTCCGGGTGAATTCGTGAACTTAGTTCTCAAATTAACCGAATAACCTAGTATAATTACTGCATTTACTCCAGGCGTGCAGCCTGGACAACGTAGAAAAGAGCTAGAGCCGGTTACTATCAACTGACGTGAGTTCGACAAGCGTTGTTTTGACCTCTCCCCCAACCCCTCTCCTTCGAGGAGAGGGGAGTAAGAGGGTGATTTTTTCGTTTCTCCTCCCTCTTCTGACGGAGATGCTACGCGAACGCCTTTTAGGAGAGGGAGGTTGGGAGGGAGAGGTTCATCGAACTCACGTTAAACTGAACCTTTACAGCTTTACATGAGTAAACATAGTTTGAATTACTCTCCTGTAATTACTCAATTCAAAGGATTATACTTGGCTATTAGATGAATTAAACGCTTGCGTTCGTAGTTTGTGAAATCTGTAATGGATGTTTCGGCTTTTTCTAATTGTTGGTAAATCAAATCATCTGCAAACTCATCTATACTTTCTTTGAGTTTTCCATACAGTTCTTGATAGGTGAACTCAGTTGCTAAGGCTGAAGCGATTTTTTCTCGTTCTTTACCTAATAATTCACCTTTGAATTGATAATTGCCGTGAGTATCTTGAGGTAATATTGCTAGAGCGATCGCCAACAATAAGGTATCATAAGCCGAGGTTAATTCTTTACTAGAACTAATATCTTCAGGAATTAAATCGGGAATCTCATCTGTTTGTTGTTTGTGGGTGCGTTCATAACAATCTCGATAAAATTCTATTTGGCTGAGGAAGTAAGCCGGGAAACCTAAAGAACGTACCAAAACGCATAAACTAGTTTCATCTTCTGCAACTATGGGAGTGAGTGAACGGCTATAACGGCTGTAAAGTCGGAGGATTTCTTCCTTATCTTTTGCTCCTACCCACAGGGTAATATCTGGTTGCGAAGTCGGGTTTAAGTGAGCATCGCTGTCTTGCAGACGCAACAATATTTTGGCACTATTATAAAGTTGATTCAAGCGTATATTGGCTGTATTCGCTGTAATTAAATCTGATTTTAAAACTTCGCTAATTGATAGTTTACTTAAATGCTCAAATTGTTGTTTGGCAAAAGATAGCAATTTATTCTGAAATTCTGTGGCTGAGATTTGCCATGCTTGTGAGCGTTTAACTTCTTCTTGGGGAAATTTTTGAATTGGGAGAGTTTGTGAAACAGTTTGATGGTAATATATATCGATATCTGAATTAGTTAAGACAGATAATCTAGTTTCAGAATATTTTGTGGAAGATTTATCACGTTGTGAAATTAAGATATCGTATATTTGCGAAAAGTTAGATAAGGTTTGCCGTAAAGCTTCTGTTCTTTGTTTAGTAATTTTAATCAAATAATTAACTACTTCAACGCGAATCTTCTGCGCGTAGATATCATACTCTAACTTTAATTGGTCGTTATAGTTGCGGCGGAGTTCTACAGCCGTAGCTTTTAAACTACTTTCTAAACGTTTGATTTGCTTCTGCACTTTTTGAATGCGATCGCGGATATTGGTACTATATTTGAACCAAACTACGCCTAAGTAAATCAATATACTGACAAAACCCCAAAGTAGGTAATTAAGTATGTTCACCCCAATTTGTTGTAATAACAACCAAAGGTTTGATGGACTAAAAAGTCCAATTATCACAACTAAACTTATTAAAGAAACCGCAACCACAGCAGGAAATATCACCAGATACCAAGCACGAAAACGGCTTTCTTCCGCTAATAATTCATTTAACTGGTCTGTGGCTGTTTCCAGTTGATTTTCTAAAGAAGATAGTTGTTTTTGTGCTTGATTAATTGCTGTGTGTGCTTGAGAACGAGCATCATCAATTGCAGCTATGCGAGTTTGTCGAGCCTGTTCTAATTCTGCATTAATAGCTTGATGATAGTCTGTAACTGCTACTTGTAATTGTTCTTGAATTTTATGTAACTCTTGAATGATTGCTTCGGAATGAGTATCAGTTCCATTATCTTGTAATTGTTGGCGTTGGGATTTGAGAGCGAAAATTTGATTGAGTAAATTTTGGCTATTTTCTTTGTTAATTGTAACTTGTAATCGAGGATCGAGAAATGCTTCAGTGGCGCGTAATTCTGTGATGATATTTTCTGGGCGATCGCTAATCGATTCAGCTTGCAATTCCAAATAGGGATTAGTCAAGACTGTTGTGAGCCTAACAGCTTCATGTAAACCACTTTGTGAAGTATCGGCACATTGATTAATTTTCCGGTCTAATAATTTGTTGAGTGCAGCTTGTGCTTGTTTTCCACAACTTTCTAGAGTACGTTTATAAGCAATTAATTCTTTATTTTCAAATTTTTTATAAGCTCGTTCCAACTCAATTCTAAATTCTTGCACATTGCCCTGGCGAACATCCACACGGGGACTAAAATCTTGCCAAACTGGTTTACCGTTGTCTCGTTCTAATTGCTGCAAAGCATCGTTGTAATCTTCACTGAGGACAAATTCTTTCGCATCTAACAGCAATTTACGATTAGCTTCAGGTGTAATTTTCACCTGGGGTAAAAACTCTTGTGTGACAATATCGGCGGCTAAGGCTGTACTCAATCGGTTGATAACTGTCTGTTTGGGAAAGAATAATTCGCCATAGCCAAATGTACTGTAAGCAGGAATTTTTCCGCGCACGGTATGAGTACCAATTAATAGTCCGCCTCTTTCTGGTTCAAGAGTCAAAAAACCTGCAAAAGCATCCGCGTAACTATCTAAATTTACTCCCAGTTCACCAATACGTTCATCAATTAACCAACAGTTATCAAATGGTGGTCTTTTCTGCATACCGCTAATTACCACTCCATTAGTCATTTTGCGGTCTAATTCTTTGAGGAGTTGATAAGCAGCAGTATAATTTTCTGTCTTAGCTTGAGCGAATAACCCTGGTAAAAGTAATAAAGCTTCTAAGCTGTGGGGAGTATCGGTAAAGTAGATATTAAATAGCCAATGTATCAGGCGGGATAGTTCAAATACCACCTGTTGTCCGCGCTCATCACTAGCAGATAACATGATGTAAATTCGATACCAAGGGCTGATTTCTACTCCAGCATTTTTAGCTGCGATCGCTTCTGGAGATTGGTTAACTGATTTAATTAAATTAATTAAGGTAGTTTGCAGTTCTTTTGCTTGTTGTTGGAATTGTTGACGCAGTTGAGAAACAGCTTGTTTAGCATTTGTTATTGTTAGATCAAAACCTGCATCAGCAAACTTTTCTAACTCATTACTAAAACCAAAAGTTTGCCCGTCCCAAGTGAGAGTATAAGTCTCAATTAAGCGGCTTTGAATATTGGGTAATTGTTGGAGTTGTCGCTTAATAGCTGCACATAAAGCGGTGCTGTGTGGGTCTAGTGCGATGAGGATAGTTGGTTTAGGCATAATAGGAATAATAATTAGTAATTAAGTCATTTTTTTGGTGGGCAATGCCTAGATTAAAATGTGGCATTAGATTCGGAAAAATCGAACGCAGATAAACGCAGATAAACGCAGATGAATAAGATGTTAGATTTTTGGCTAATGCACTATTTTAGTCTTGACAGGCTACTACATATATTTCAAAAAAAAGCTAAAACATATTTGGTTTAGAGAGTTGAAATAAACTCTTGTGGGGTGGGCATCTTGCCCGCCCCAGTGCCTATGATATGAGAGGATTGATATTACATAATTACATCCAAATTTTCCAAGTAGGCATCAATTTCTTGAATTTCCATTTCTACCTGTTCTCTAATTTGCACATTAACTTTGTCATTTTTCAAAAGCTCTTTCACCTGTTTGATATATTTTCCTAGAGTTTCTTTGGCTTTCTCTGTGTCTTGATGGGTGATTAGTTCAACTTTCTTGGCAATTTCCTTAATTAATGAGACATTTTGTTTAAAAGCTTTAAATGCTGATTTGCGATCGTCTCCTAAAAGCAAAGTTCCATCATCTGATTTTCTGGCTTGGTCAGTGTGAATAACATATTGTGGTCTGCGATTAACAATCAAGCCATAGGGATTAGGTGCTAAGGCTAATGCAAACCAACGTAAAGCGCCGCCATCATCTTCTGGGGGTATTAGGTTTGGTAAATTTGTCCAATTACGATGTAAATGTTTGAAAACTTTATTGGGGTCTAGATATGCTTGTTCCATATCTTTTACACCATAGAGAGCGAATAAAGGTACACCAATTTCTACTCGGAATAAGGTGAGTTTGTGGGGTTCGCCTGTAGGTACAAAAGAAGGGTTAACTCTGCCTTTAGGTAAGCGGCTAGAAAGAGGAGGCGCGGCAAAAATAGTGTTATTACTCTCTACACCATAGTAATAAAATTCTGTTGCTATATGCTGTTGGCTGACAGGAATTTCTGAATCTTGATATTGCCATAAAGGCACAGCCAGTTTACCTAGTTGTTGTAAATCTTCGCCTGCGTCTTCTGGGTTACTAGCAGCTAAAACTTGCTCAACATTCATACTGGTGAGTGGACGATAAGTCTCATCCATAAATGCCAAGATATCATCTTTAACATCTTCAGCTTTTTTCTCAGCCCAATTCGTTAAACTTTGGGACTGTTCTCGATACCAACGGATGAAATCTTCCCCGGTAACTTTGGGACGTTTCGATTCTAAATCAACGCGCTGGATGGTATGAATAAAGGGGTTGTCAGAGTTACCTTGACGGCTGACTTCGGCGTAGCTTTGTTCTAAATCTCGATAAACTTTATCTAGGTTACTATGAATACGTTGGCATTGTTCTTGAATTGCTTCTAGCTTAGTCCGCAGTAAGCCGCAGAGTTCCGCCGCTTTATCACACCGCTTCCAATGTAAATATATCCGCCACTTTTGATCAGCGCGTTCTTTATATCTTTGACAAGCGGCTTGGACGTTATTTTTACTCATGAAAAAACCTTCAGAAGCTTCTTTGATTTTTTCTTCTTGTGGTTCTAACTTTAAAGCAGAAAAATTAGATTGTGCTTCTTTAGATTTGCGTTGCACATTTTGCTGTAATTCATCTATCTTTTGAGTAAGATTGGTGACGAATTTTAGGGTAGAAGCTAAACCATTGGGACGGTTAAGGCTACGTTCCAACCAAGTAGCAATAGCAGTAGTGGCATTCTGTTCTAAACGATGGAAATTGACTGCTAAATCTCTAGCCGTCCTTTGCTCCATTTGTTCTAATTGTCGCTTGTAAAGTTCGCGAATTGTTTGTAGGGAAGTGCGGTCAAATTTCATTTCCCCCATGCGGAACTCTGGCTTAACTTGTCCGCCGCGATCGCTCTCTGTTAAACTATCTAAAATTGTCGTGGCTTCTGCTAATTTACAGTCTTGTAAAAAACGCTCGATTTCGTTTTCTATATCAATAGTTGTGGTAGATGCCAGCAACTCATTTTTTAACAAGTTCTGCGCGTCTTCTAGTTTCATCCGCTCATACTGCTGTACTGGCAAAGTGAGAGTTGCAAAGCCAAAACTACAGTAATTGATATTGCGTCCGCGTACTTTCTCACCAGTTGCTAAATAAGCGCGAATATTATCAGCGACGTTAGCAGCATCTAGACCTATTTGTGAGCCAATTTGGATATATAAACCATCGGCAATTAAATTTTGTAAGTCGTTAGGGCGGCTAATTACAGTACCATTTTTATTCACCCCATCCATCACGAATACTGCATCAAAGGGAGGGCGATCTACTTTAACTTTGGTTACACCATAATCAATTTCCATTGTGTTTGATGGTGATAATCCCCAAAAGTTTTCTATCTCCTTCAATGCACCATAAGCATTAGATTTGACTAAATGAGTTTGGGGAAGATTGGCAAATACTCTCGGCAATACAAATAGTCCGGTAATATTGGAAAAACTATTGAGATATTGCCTAGCTAAAAATGCCACATCTAAAAAAGTGCCGCTTCCCGTTCCCCCGGCTAAACTACCAACAATAAAAACTTCTACACCATCGCGGCTAGAAACTTGAAAGTTATCAGAAAAAGCTTGTTTACTATTACGAATTTCCCGGACAGCATGAATCGCTTGTCCTATCAAACTATTAACATCACCGACTTTAGCAAATAATGCTAATCTTCCCCGCGCCCGAATTTGTCCTGCACCTGCAATTAAGGCGGTTGTGGGAATGTTTCTCGGCCACCATTCATCTATGTGATCGCTACTTACATAGCCATTAGGATTGGCGACGGAAATAGCATACAATTCATTCGGTTCTAAAACAACTTTAGTACCATCTGGTGATTTTTCCCGGCTTTGGATATTTTCGGTTGTATCAATAGAAAGAAAGCGGATTATTTCAGGTACATAGCCATAAACATCAATAAAACGCTTTTTCAATTTGAGTACGACTTCATAACCTGTTCCCCCTAACCCAATGACAACGGTAGGACGAAAAACAACTGTGGGACGCGACATTTAATTTCCTCTAAATAGTTAAAAGTTTGTTACCCCACTGTTTTGTTCATGGGGTCGTTGATTACCAATCCAGTTAAAGCGCAGCTTCACGTTACCAACCTGGATTGTATCTTCATCGTAGAGTTGATATGTAGTTATCTTTTCATTATTGACAAAAGTAATACCTTTTAGATTCCGTAAATACACATATTTTTTCCCAGACTGCCAATTGACATATAATTCAGCATCGTCATTTGTATAGGCGATCGCTGGAATTAATTCACTCAGTTTGACTTTTTGTTTGTGTTGTTGCGTCAGACTAATATATTGTTCTTCTGGTAATTCTGGGAGAGGTTCTAATAGTTCTAATTCTCCTTCTAAATGGTTACGAGTGCCAATCTCTTGGGCTAACTCCCAGGGTGTTTTGCGTTGAATTAGGCAAATTATAGTTAAGGTAATTAATAACAGCAGCAATATTAGTAGCGACCAAATAATGATTTTTCGCCATAGCGGCATCAATATTTGCATCTGCACTTTGGTACTCAAAGGGCTAGCAAGCTGATTATCAGGGGTAACTATTAAATCAAAGCTACGTTTACCTTCAAAGCTACTATCAGCAACTTCAAATTGTATAGGTATTTTAGTTTCTCCCACAGCTAAAGATATAGTTCTTGAAGGTTGTTTTAAGGAAACATCTTTAACATCGCCTTTTATTTCTAAGCTAGCTGTTCCTGATGTGGTGCTGCGAACTACTAAAGTTTGTGTTTGGCTGTTTTTACCTGCTTCTATAGAACCAAAATCTAATTCCTTTGGTTGCAATGTTAATTGCGGCTTAATGGTGACAGATAAATCAAGTGTTTGTGCTGCTATTGTTTTATCTGTTGCTGTTAATACTAAGCGCAGTTTGCGATTACCTCCTTGGGCATTTTTGGGAATTTGTAAATTTACAGGAATAACTTTTTGTTGATTTGCGGCTAAGTCAATTGTGCTGGGTGAAACTAAGCGAATACCGCTTTTATCTAGGTCTTTTAATTGCAGATTCACTTGAGAGTTGACATTGCTGACACCGTTAATTTTCACTGATTTTACAGTTGTTCCTGGTAATACAGGAGGCAAATCAGCAGTGGATAAATTAACATCAAGCTGGGGTTTAATCAGGACTGGACGGATATTTTGTGCTAACTTGTTTAACTGCACTCCTCCAGGGTCACGTAATACCCGACCTTTGTTGCAAAGGGCTGGATTATTGGCAAATTCATTTAATTGTTTTTCGTGTTCTTTCAGACCTAAAGATACGAAAAAGACATAGGGTTTACATTCTTGTCCGCGTAAAAGTTGCGTGCTTTGAGGAATCTTCACAGGATTAGGAATACCTTGCACATCTTCTAATCCATCTGTGAGAAATACTATACTCACAGTCCGATCAGCATGATTAGGGCGTTGGTTTAGTTGGGCGGAAGTTTGCAAAGCCTGTTGTACTGCTTTACCTGTGTGAGTACGCAAACCATTAGCTTTGAGGTTATTAATTATTTGTTTAAGTTTACCTCTATCTGGATTACTGTTAATAGCAATTTCTTGAGCTTGTAGAGTGACATCACTATCAAAACTGTAGATAGTAACTGTATCACCTAATCTGGCAGTGTTGACGAATTCAGTAATAGAACTCTTTACCTGATTGAAGATATCTTTTGTCCCGCCTGCACCCCGCATGGAAGCAGAAGTATCTACTATAACAATCCAGTCGATTCCACCTTTGGGAGTTTGAGCAAATGCACCACCAAATTGAAAAATTGACATGAACAGCAAAATAAAAATGCTGCGATTGGATATAAATTTACAGCAATTTTTCAATTGTCTAAAATTCATTGATTGATAGATATCTCCAAACATATTATTTTGGGTGATATTTAGCTAAAATTTTTCGCCCACCTTCCCCAAGTTTCTCTAACAAAGCCTCTATCTGTTGTACAGCTAATTTTGAGGGTTTTGTATGTCCATTTTCCCAACGGTTGACGGTGGGAAAAGTCACTCCAATGATGACTGCAAACTCTTCTTGAGTTAACCCCATCGATTGCCTAATTTCTTGAATGAGTAGCCCCATTTCTGGTTGTTCAATGATTATTGTTTTTTTTATTGACATTCAACTCTCCATCACAATTTTAGATGGATTTAATAAGTGATATATCAAGTTATATATTAACTGCCTGTTTATAAAATGTCACTTTTTCTCAAGTTACGCAATCTTACCCACACTAAATATTTTTCTAGTAATTAAGTCAGTAAATATATAGGCTTAACTTGTTTATGCAAATCATTAGTTATACGCAGTTAAATAAAAATAATAGATGAGTTTTCTTTGGTAAAAGTAGGTTGTAAAGTTGCACAATAAGAAGGAAAAGCAACGTTTAGCTTTTGATTCAGCACGCTGTTGAAGCACTTCTGCACAATTTTATGTTTTGAATTACCCTGTTTAATGGCTATATATGCAATGGTAATTATACTCAGACGCTACAGATGAATTTTTCTTGTAGTGGCTGTAATTCAGCACAATTAATGATTAAATGAGTCGAGGCGTTAAGGTGGCGATCGCTTCCATCACTCAAATAATTTAAGAAAAAATTTATACTGTCTTATCAGTAAAGCCAAAGGCGAAATGAAGATTTAACTTAACTTTATGCTGATTTTATATAATTCAGGCTTCTTACTGGGAAATATATCAACTGAACAAATTCTTCACTATTGAACTTACGCAAGTGTCATCATCAAACTAACTGTAGGGTGCGTCAGCCCCAATAATTTCGTACAAATTAGAGGATTTTCCACATCTGACGCACCCTACCCCAAGTGCCAGTTGCGTAAGTCATGTATTAGATAGAGATGTGATGAATTTCCCAGGCTTGACAAAACTTGAACTGTAGAAGTTTCTGTGGCTTACGTAGAGATTAAAGTAAGTATTCATAATGCAATTATCATATCACGTATTTTTGTACAAAAATCTACTTATCTACGAAATATAACGTATGCTGAGCAAAATTATGTAATTTTGCTACTTTCTTCTTGGCAGATTTATCGCAAAATAGGGTTCTTAAGGTTGACACGGAGTAGTAAATAAATTACTCACGTGAAAATTTAAGAAAACAATATTGATGATTTTGAAATCGGAGTGTTTCATGACAAGCTTCAGAAGTAGAACGAAAAATTCAGATAAACAACCTTGGGAAAAAGACAAATTTCAGGATGAATCAACTGATTTGCGCCTAAATGGGAGACTAGTGGATGATTCAGAATTGACCACTAAGATAGAAAAAGCTGCACCAATACAAACATTAGTGTTTGTTGATAATTCTGCTGTGAGTTTTAAACAGGCGACTCTGACTGAGTATGTCATAGGGCAAACTTTAACAAAATCAGAAATCAAATCTGTAGAGCAGACTGTCAGCGATGCTGCAAACTCTGTGATGGCTTCAAGCAACTTACATAATGCAGGGTGTAATTGTTCAGCCTGTGCGCTACCTCCAGTCAATCCAAAGCGAGTCCAGAATCAACAGCAGACATCAACTGCATCAACAACTGCTTTCACAACTATACCAGCTAGTTTAGATTTATCTCAAACATTTTTTCTCAGCAGTTTATCAGGAGCTAATCATACAATTTACTTAGATTTTGACGGGCATATTACCTCTGGTACTGCGTGGAATACAAACTTTACGGGTGGGGCTAATATTGTTAGTCCTGCTTTTGACTTTGATGGGAATACAAGCTCTTTTAGCTCGCCTGAACTAGAAAGAATTCAGTATATTTGGCAACGAGTAGCTGAAGATTTTAGACCGTTTAATGTTAATGTCACTACTCAGGCTCCAACAGATATCAATGATTTGATTAAGAGTGGAACTAGCGATACTCGCTGGGGTGTGCGTGTTGTTATCGGTGGTAATTCCAATTGGTTAGGTTCATCTGCTGGAGGAATTGCTTATCTTAATTCCTTCAACTGGAATAGTGATACTCCCACTTTCGTCTTTAGTGATAATCTAAGTGACAACGAAAAATTTACGGCTGAAGCTATCTCTCATGAAGTCGGTCATACTCTGGGGCTAAGACATGATGGACGAATTAGCCCATCTGAGGAATACTACCAAGGGGCTGGTAGTGGGGAGACTGGCTGGGCTTCAATTATGGGAGTAGGCTATTACCAGAACTTAACCCAGTGGAGTAGAGGCCAGTATGCTTCTGCTAACAATACTGAAGATGATTTACAAATTATTACTACTAGAAATGGTTTCAGCTACCGAGCCGATGATACTGGGAATGCGATCGCCACAGCAAAGCCATTGACCAATTCTACTACGGCTATAACTGGTAGTGGCATCATTGAACGCAATACAGATATTGATTACTATAGTTTTGTTGCAGGTGCGGGTTCAATTACCATCACAGTAAATCCTTTCACACGCGGCCCCAACTTAGACATTTGGGCAAGGCTATATAACTCTGCTGGTACATTACTTACATCTTCTAACCCAGTAGATTTACTGTCTGCAAGTATCACCACGACGGTTACTGCTGGTGCAACTTATTATTTAGCTATTGATGGCGTTGGCAAGGGTGATCCTCTCTCTACCGGCTATACAGATTATGGCAGTTTAGGTCAGTATTATATTCAAATCGTTACTAATGATGTCCTCTATGGTAGCGCTAGTAATACTACCCTCGCTGGTGGTTTAGGCGATGATACTTACGTTGTTGATAGCACTGCTTACACTATTATTGAAAATCCAGGCGAAGGCAACGATACCGTCCTATCCAGTGTCACCTTCAGCCTAGCCGCCCTGCCAAACGTGGAAAACTTGACCCTGACAGGTACAGCCGCAATTAATGGAACTGGCAATGCTGCTAATAATGTCATCACTGGCAATAGTGGTAACAATATCCTCAATGGTGGTGCTGGTGTTGATACTCTGATTGGTGGTTTAGGTAACGATACTTACATTGTTGATAGCACTACTGATATAATTACTGAAAATGCCGGACAAGGCACAGATACCATTGAATCCTCTGTTACCTTCAGTCTAGCTGCCCTGCCAAACGTGGAAAACCTGACCCTGACAGGCACAGCGTCAATTAATGGTACTGGCAATGCTGCTAATAATGTCATCATTGGTAACAGTGGTAATAACAACCTCAATGGTGGCGCTGGTAATGACAGATTAACAGGGGGAACTGGAAAAGATACTTTAACTGGAGGTTTGGGTGCAGATAGGTTTGACTACCGCAACTTGGGTGATTCCCTCTTGGGCAACTTTGACGTGATTACTGATTTTAATGCTAATGCTGGCAATGATTTATTCCTTGTCTCTACTGCAAGAGCCGGATTTTCTAATGCGGGGGCTGTGACTAGTCTTAGTACATCTGAAATTACAGCTAAATTAACTACTACTAATTTTGCAGCTAACTTTGCGGCTCAATTCACCTTTGGTAGTCGTACCTTTGTGGCTATTAATAATGCTACAGCCGGGTTTAGTGCAACTACTGACTCTATTATTGAGGTGACGGGCTTGACTGGCACTCTAGGCATCAATAACTTTACAACTGCTTTGGTGTAATTTCTGATTTGATTTCAGGAAGGTACTGTAGAGACGTTGCATGCAACGTCTCTACATGATCTATGGGGATAAAATTAACCGCCGATAAACGCCGATGGTTAAGAGTTAGATTTTTCGCTAATGCACAAGTTGAGCCTTGCCAAGCCGGTAGAATGGGCATTATCTTTACTGTCCCCAGTCCCCAGTCCCCTACAAAGAGGCGATCGCATCCTCTAGCCAAACCATTGAGATAAATATTATACTAGATGTAGAGCATACACCTGGGTACGATAAGCACAACATCAGGGTTTCGGCTGAGAGGCAATAACTCACAGGGGAAAAGAAAATGCTAAAAACAAGTTATGAATTTGAGCAACCGATACTACCTGCTGGATTTTCATTACAAGCTAATATTTTACTGCGTTTTCGCGCTGATATACCCGAATCTCCCCGACGTAACCTCAACCTTTCCCTGGTAATTGACCGTTCCGGTTCTATGGCTGGCGCATCTCTACACCATGCGCTGAAGGCGGCGGAATCTGTGGTGGATCAACTTGAGCCAAAAGATATTCTCTCGGTGGTGGTGTATGATGATGCGGTGGATACTGTTGTCTCTCCCCAGCCTGTGACCGATAAATCTGCAATGAAAAAGTCTATCCGCCAAGTGAGGGCGGGGGGTATTACTAATTTATCTGGGGGATGGCTGAAAGGTTGCGAATATGTCAAGAAACAGCTTGACCCGCAAAAAATCAACCGGGTGCTGTTGTTGACAGATGGTCACGCTAATATGGGTATTACCGACCCGAAGATACTCACGGCAACTTCAGCACAAAAGGCTGAGGAAGGAATCATTACAACTACTCTAGGTTTCGCCCAAGGTTTTAATGAAGATTTGCTCATCGGTATGGCTAGGGCGGCTAGTGGTAACTTCTACTTCATCCAAAGCATCGATGAAGCGGCGCAAGTGTTTGGGATTGAATTAAATAGTCTCAGAAAGGTGGTAGGTCAAAACCTGCAAGTAACATTAGAGTTGGCTGATGGTGTGCAGTTGGTTGATACTTTAAGCTTGGCTAAGGTGAGTAAAAATCAGGCTGGTCAACCTGTCATTACTCTGGGGGAACTTTACGAGGGCGAGGATAAGTTGCTGGGGTTGAGTCTGCTGATACCCACGACTCAAGTAGGGGAATTACCTGTGCTGAAGTTGCATTACAGTGCAGATGTGGTACAGAATGATATTATTGGGAGCATTTCCGGGACAACAGATGCGATCGCTCAAGTTGGGACGGTGGAAGAATCAGCACAGGCCTGTCCTGAGCGTAGCCGAAGGGCTGCTTCTAGTCATATTATCCTTGACTTGAGCCGGCTGACAATTGCTAAAGCCAAGGAAACAGCCCTGGAATTAGCCGAAGCGGGTCAGCATCAACAAGGGGAGAAGATTCTGCGTGATTTGGTGCAATCTCTGCGCGATCGCGGTTTGAATGAGAATTTTGAAATTGCTGAGGAGATAGATCAGCTAGAATATTTCGCAGGGCGAATTGCCCAAAAAGCTTTAGGTAATGCTGGACGTAAGGAACTGCGCGACCAAAGTTTCCAAACCATGACACGCAACCGCAGCGACTTGGCGGGGCGGGGTGTGACGGCTGGCGATGAAGTATATGCTATGCCGGTTGTGAATGAAGTCGGTTTTGGTGTGGAATTAACCTGTGTGCGTGAAGGCGGTAAGCTGCGGGTGAAGGTGGTAGCCAATGGCTACGATGCTGATAAGAATGTGCAGTTCCCCCGTGCTATCCGGGCTGAGGGTGCAAGGTATGTTGTGGAAGGGGTGGAACTGTCAAACGACGGCAGTTTTTACCGTGTAGTTGGCAAAATCAGCCGTTTTGCTAAACCCGGCGAAGCTGATATTTTCGCCGCACCCAGACAGTCGCGGTCTGTTAGCACGGGGAAAGCGGCTAAAGCCCCAGCCACCGCCGCCGACCTTGTGACGACTGACAGGGTAGATCATGGGGTGCTGGTGCAATGTGTGAAAGATGGTAGCAAGTTACGGGCTAGGGTAGTTTCCGACGGCTACGAACCAGATTGGAATATGCGTTTTCCCCGTTCTATTCGTGAGGAGGGAATGCTTTATGTGGTGGAGGAAATCAAGACTGCGCCTGATGGGAAGTCTTATATTGCTTGTGGTGATATTAAGCGGTTTGTGCAGGCGAGTGTTAATTGATGGTGGTTGACAGTTGACAAACTTCATACAGCATCTGGAAAACCCCTCTCCAAACCTCTCCCCGTCTTGGGGCTACGGTGTACACACATCTTTGTGCTGAGTAGCGTAGATGATTTGATCCCCTTAAATCCCGATTGTTTCACCTTCTTAATAATGTTCTCTTGATTGTTAAGCCACGCTGCTGAGTAGCGTAGATGATTTGATCCCCCTAAATCCCCCTTAAAAAGGGGGACTTTGAGAAGTTTTCCCCCCTTTTTAAGGGGGGCTAGGGGGGATCAAAACGTTGCGGGTAATGGTGATTAGACTTGTGTTTACACCGTAGCCGTGTCGGGGAGAGGCTTTAAATTTTAACCGTCCCCTTGCGGGGAATGGGTGGTGTTTAACTAATCCGGGGACTATTTTACCAAGAGACTTAACTTCCGTTTCCGTCCCCTTGCGGGGAATGGGTGGTGTTTAACTACTGCGCGAGACTGGGAAGGACAAGGTACGCATACCTCACGTTTCCGTCCCCTTGCGGGGAATGGGTGGTGTTTAACCCTGGTCTAATTCTTACCTTCAGCTTCAGCAAGCTGGGTTTCCGTCCCCTTGCGGGGAATGGGTGGTGTTTAACTTCAGAGTTAAATATTACCAATGAGAGTAAACAGAGTATTATTGAGTTTCCGTCCCCTTGCGGGGAATGGGTGGTGTTTAACCAATCTCGGTGACTAGAGAGGATGCCTAGTATTTACTACTAGTTTCCGTCCCCTTGCGGGGAATGGGTGGTGTTTAACTTCAAGCACAAAAAAAACTGGTAGACCATCAAGCGGAAAAAAGTTTCCGTCCCCTTGCGGGGAATAGGTGGTGTTTAACCTGGGGTAGAACCTATTCACCCACCCTTGCTCCTCAAACCAGAGTTTCCGTCCCCTTGCGGGGAATGGGTGGTGTTTAACTACATACGTCTTCATTCTTTAAGAACTGCTGTAGCCTAGTTAGTGTTTCCGTCCCCTTGCGGGGAATGGGTGGTGTTTAACACATTGCAGACGCTACTAGAGAGCTACAGTACCAACAAGCGCAGGTTTCCGTCCCCTTGCGGGGAATGGGTGGTGTTTAACCACACGTTACTTCAAAGGAAAACAATCATGACACGCTACACGTTTCCGTCCCCTTGCGGGGAATGGGTGGTGTTTAACGAACTAAACCCACTACGCAGACGTTACCAAAGCAAGAACGTTTCCGTCCCCTTGCGGGGAATGGGTGGTGTTTAACCTTGGTGTATATGATGACGGACACGAGTTTTGTTTTTCTTGGTTTCCGTCCCCTTGCGGGGAATGGGTGGTGTTTAACAAGGCAACCGTGTCTGAAGTGAAGGGTAGGCTGTTAAGTTCTGTTTCCGTCCCCTTGCGGGGAATGGGTGGTGTTTAACGCTGACAAGGTAGAGCAGATGATTCTACCCACACTTAAGAATGCTAAAGTTTCCGTCCCCTTGCGGGGAATGGGTGGTGTTTAACTAACAGACCTCACCTACAACCACGTTCTTGCTCTGATAGTTTCCGTCCCCTTGCGGGGAATGGGTGGTGTTTAACGTATAAGCTTGTCCTTGCGGCTAACTGTGCCATTCTACTGGCAGCGGCGTTTCCGTCCCCTTGCGGGGAATGGGTGGTGTTTAACCTGGGTTGCAGAAGAGGTAAAAGGTGAGCCACTGTTAGTAGTAGGTTTCCGTCCCCTTGCGGGGAATGGGTGGTGTTTAACAAAAAGCTCAACATCCCAGGCTTCCAAATCGGGACAGGAGCGAATGGGGTTTCCGTCCCCTTGCGGGGAATGGGTGGTGTTTAACACTGCAGGAAGTGCCTACAATGATTGTTCCCCCAGGTTTCCGTCCCCTTGCGGGGAATGGGTGGTGTTTAACAAGATTGTCTGGGCTTTGACTTGAAGCGTGAATTGATGCGTTTCCGTCCCCTTGCGGGGAATGGGTGGTGTTTAACGCTGAGGCCACTCGCAAGGCTCAGACCTTGCAACAAAGAGTTTCCGTCCCCTTGCGGGGAATGGGTGGTGTTTAACACTGCCGATATTTCATTCTTGGCTTTTCAGCTAATGGAGCGATTACAAAAAGTTTCCGTCCCCTTGCGGGGAATGGGTGGTGTTTAACTAAACACCTCTCACATTGTGGAAGCAATAGTAGAGACAGGAGTTTCCGTCCCCTTGCGGGGAATGGGTGGTGTTTAACGTAGTGATATCAGCACCACCCTAGCGCAGCGCACCAACAAAGTGTTTCCGTCCCCTTGCGGGGAATGGGTGGTGTTTAACAAAAGTAGAGAAGGAGTGGTTGAGGCTGCTGAAAAATACGCTAAAAGTTTCCGTCCCCTTGCGGGGAATGGGTGGTGTTTAACTCCTGCAAGCGAGAGCGAGTCAGAGTAGAGAACTGGTTTCCGTCCCCTTGCGGGGAATGGGTGGTGTTTAACTTTAATCTGAGAGATTCTACCTGAGTGCTGTGCCTCAAAGGCTGGTTTCCGTCCCCTTGCGGGGAATGGGTGGTGTTTAACGGTACTAAAACGCCCTCCTCAGTTTGTAGCTAAGGAGGGCGTTTTGGTTTCCGTCCCCTTGCGGGGAATGGGTGGTGTTTAACCAGCGTCACTGGCTTGAACAACTTTGAAAATGAGGTTTCCGTCCCCTTGCGGGGAATGGGTGGTGTTTAACTGATTGTTCATGGTCACAAAGGCAAGTTCGATGAGTTCGTAAAACGTTTCCGTCCCCTTGCGGGGAATGGGTGGTGTTTAACCAAAAGACCCCAGTCTTGTAGCCGCTGTGCGCGTCCTTGATTGGTTT
Source organism: Leptolyngbyaceae cyanobacterium (assembly GCA_036704005.1). Taxonomy (GTDB): domain Bacteria; phylum Cyanobacteriota; class Cyanobacteriia; order Cyanobacteriales; family Nostocaceae; genus Trichormus. Next base: position 19,710 of record DATNQO010000278.1, read on the forward strand.
CCGTCCCCTTGCGGGGAATGGGTGGTGTTTAACGCTCCAAAAGTTTCCCACTGGCTATCGTGTGAGGGTGCGCGGTTTCCGTCCCCTTGCGGGGAATGGGTGGTGTTTAACGGTTATTGATAATCTGGCAACCTTCTATAACACCTAGTTTCCGTCCCCTTGCGGGGAATGGGTGGTGTTTAACTCTTGTCACGAGCGAGAGCAGCATCTTCATCTGAAGCGAATCGTGTTTCCGTCCCCTTGCGGGGAATGGGTGGTGTTTAACCCTACCTTTTGGAAACTATTGATGTATTTGGTTTTCAAGGTTCAGTTGCGCCGAGCTACGTAAAAGGCTATGTAGCTTAAAGGCACAGTAGAGAAAAAGCAGAAACTTTTCTTTTAAATTTCGGCTCTAGATACAATTTAAACGAAAAACCTCTAGCAGTCAACGTAAAAATTCCAACTTATCTTTTATTTACACAATTTTAATCAACATAGCTGCCTGTAGCTCGACGCGACAAAGTTGCAACAGACTTTACAATCTGTTGCAAACTGCGAAGCACTGGCAAAAGTAGTAGTTTCAGCCCGTAAAACCTTGGTTATTACCAGACTTTGGGCGTTACAAAATTAAATAATCGGGTGGCTCATAAGGCGGCTCACTACCATATACTTTTGTTTGCTGTTTTGCTGTCGCATCCAGTGGATAAATTCTCAGACTATCCTCACTTAATTTGAGTACAGGTAGCCAACGCTTTTCTAACTGGTAGTTCAACTGCGACTCCTCCAAAGGACATTCAAACACCGAATACTGTACCCGTTGACAGCGCTGTTCTAATAACTTTGCCAGTTTAGTCCGGCGCTTGTCGTCTGGTATGTCATAACACAATAAGTAGAGTTTTGGCATGATTTGGGGATTGGGGATTGGGGATTGGGGATTGGGGCTATTTTCTCCCCATCTCCCCATTTACTTGATCACAAACGCCTCATAATCTAAACTTGACTGTATTAAACAGCGTCCTAAGCTGCGGGCTTGTTCTAGCAAGATTTGATTTAAGGTTAATTGGCGCTTTTGTGGGGGATAAAGCATGGAGGTGCGGAAGCGTCTTTCTAATTCTCCTAGTAATAGCTTTTTTCCCATTGTTCCCAACCAAATACCCACACCATCAGGGGAAGGTTGAAAATCTTCTTGAGTTAATAAGTCTGACTGAATTAGCGAAATCACAGCTTGGTCTACTACCACTGGTCGAAATTCCTCCATTAAGTCCAGCACTAAATTAGGGCGATAGGGTTCAATGGCGTGGAAGAATCCCAAATATGGGTCTAGTCCAGCTTGAACGCAAGCAGAAAATACTCGCGCCAGTAACACTCCGTATCCCCAACTCAACATGGCGTTAATGGGATCTAATGGTGGACGGCGGTTGCGTCCTGTGAAATTCCACTGTGTCGGAAACCAATGCTTAAGCGCTTGATAATAAGTACGAGCGCAAATTCCCTCAACTCCCATCAATTCATCACGGTTTAATGGTGTGGTGGTGTTGGTTAACTGGGAAGCATAGGCGCTAATTAAATCAATGGCTTCGGTTAATTCGCTAATTTGTCCATTGGTGGCGCGGTTACGGCGTTGTAGCAATACTCTCTGGTTTCGCACTTTCCCCATAACTAATTTTTGGGCTAAGGCCATGCCAAAGGTAGTTTCTACTGTACGATATTGGGCTAGGCGTATGGTCATGTTGGTGGCAAAATGTCCTTGCAGACGACCGCGAAATTGTCCATCTTGGCGCAGGAATATGGTTTCTATACCCCGGTCAAGTAGTTGAGAGATGGCTACATCGGTTAATTGGATACCGGGTAATACGACTATCAGGGTAACTTCTGCTAGGCGACAAGTTTTTGACTCTTGCTGCTTGACGATAATTAATGATTCGTTGCGATAACGGATGATAGTTCCGGGTTCGGTTAAGTATAGGGTAGTCATGGGTAATGGGTAATGGGTAATGGGTAATGGGTAATGGGTAATGGGTAATGGGTAATGGGTAATGGGTAATTAAAAGAGATGGGTAACTCAGTCCTAGTTCTATATTCTCAGCACCTGGAAAAGGCTATTTCCATGTGGGTGTAGAATGATATCGTTCTCATCAAATAAGACGAGGTGAAGGTTATGTCTGTAACTATGGCGAAGAAGCTGGTACGCTACCGTAGTTGGATAGTAGCTGTAGTTAATGCGGCGGTGACTTGGGTGATTTTGATTATTGCGCCTTTAGGTTTATTTGCGGTGATTCTCTGTACAGTGGCGGTGTTTTTCGCTAGTTTAGTTGTGGGTGAGATTTGCGATCGCACTTTATTCCGACTACTACGCCAACAACAGCGCGATGTGATGGAAGCTAGGCGGGAAGGAGATCATATCGATTTGGGTTTAGGAAGTTATCGAGATTTACCCAGTCCAGTAGAGGGGGAAGAACGTAGATAGATAGATTGTGTCTGTACTTAGGTAAATGAGAACTTCATGAAAAATTGCCATAACAGATGGCAATAAGAAAATTAATTGTTAATAATATCTAAGTTAGTTGAATAATAGCGACTTCATCAATAGATATTTTTACGGTTTAAATATTTGTTCATACAAGTTTAGATGATTGTGAACTAAGATAATTTTTGTCAGTTTGATTTCCGCCGTCAAGAATTTGGATACAGGATAAAAATTCTTCCAGTTGAGTGCATACCAAGTAAGATTGCCAATTATATGACAGACTCTCTAAACAACATCACTACAGCCATTTGCTGGTGTTTAGCCTGGGGTGACACAAGGGAACCAAAATTTGCAGAATTTAACTTAACTCCCCAGCAAATGCTAGCGGCTTTACAGACAGGGGAAGGTTTACCGCAGGAAATACAAGATTTAGTTACACAGGTAAAGGAGTTACAAGAGGAAGAGTTTCCTGATACTTTAGAGAAACTAAAAAATCTGCCAAATAAATATCCTCAATATTGGAATGCGGAAATTGGCTTAGTTTATGGTGGTGCGACTAAGATTAAACAATATGTGTTTGAAGCGGCAAAATTACCAGATATTCGTGGCGCTTCAGCATTGCTTGATAGAATTAATTTAGTTGATTTACCCGCCTTCTTTCATTGCGAAACCTCTGATGAATATCCTCAGTGTCAGGAAGCTAAAGAATATTGTGAGCAAGTTAGAGCAGAATGGTTAGATAAATCAGAAAATTTTCCGGGGTTATCACAAGCACTCATCCCCGAATTAATCATTTATTCTACAGGTGGGAATATTTTAGCTTTTTGTCCGGCTGCTTTTATTGATGATTTAGCTAATGCAGTGGAAAAACGCTATACTGAGGAAACTTTAACGGCTAACTCTTGTGCTGTTGGGGAAAAGTTTAAGCTGCTAGAAATTAAGTGTGGTTTGCTTAATGCTAATATAGCAGAAACATTTTGGCTAGAAAATTATCAACAAGAGTATCAAAATCCTCTTGTTGAGGCATATTTCGGAAAAATAAACGATTTATCAAAAATTAGATATATATTCATACAGCATAAAAGTTTTAACGAATTAACTACAAAATTAGCAATTCGTTTCAATCAGAGACGTAGTGGTAATGAAAGTAAAAATCGTCCTAGTCGGCGCTATCCACCAATGTTTGAAACTCATCCTTATTTAAAAAGAGATGACAGTGAAAAACGTTCTGCTATCGCTCAGATCAATCAATTACCAGGAAAACCTAATTTCTCTGAAACTTTAGCACGTAAACGCAGAATGGGAGATAGAGCGAAGACAGGGATTTCAGACACACCAAAGTGGTATTTAGATATCGGTTTAGAATGGGAACCCAGAATAAATGAAAGTTGGATTGATAAGTTTGAGCGTTTTTTAATTAAAAATCCAGAACAGTCTCAGAGATATTATGGAAATATAAATACCCAAGAAAAAGAAATTAAAATTTCTCAATCTTTAACCCATTTGGGGAAAGTAAGTAATGGCTATATTGCTTACATATATGCAGATGGTAATAATATGGGTGGATTTATTCAAAACATCCCCACTCCCAAAGAGTATCAAGAATTTAGCCAAGATGTGGATAATGCCACAAAATATGCAGTTTACCAAGCTTTAGCATACAATTTGCATCCTCGTGAAATCAGGGGGATAAGTGAACCAGAATCAAAAATTCAAAACGGTGATTTAATTCATCCATTTGAAATTATTACCATCGGCGGGGATGATATTTTATTAATAGTACCAGCAGATAAGGCTTTACAAATCGCTCAGATGATTGGTGAGCAGTTTGAAAAAATACTTTTGCGAAAAGTTCAAATATCAGATGTACAAATAAAGGACAAATATGAGGTAACAGCAAAAAAAGCTGATCTCAATAAATTTCATCGTTTTTGTACAGAAGTTTCAGAATATGACCAATGTCAACTTAGTATATCTAGCGGTGTATTAATCACTTCTTATAATACACCAGTTTATTATGCAGAAAAGTTAACTAATCAGTTAATGAAGTCTGCTAAAAAATATGCCAAATCTTTGAAATATGAAGACAATAATGAAGAATTTACTTATTATGGCGGGACAGTAGATTTTTTCACAATGAAATCAGTTACCATGATTTCATCAAATATCGAAGAATTTCGCAAACAAGCATTAACAATTGATAAATATAAGTTATATGCTGCACCTTACACACTCCCTGAATTAGATAAATTTTTGAAGTCGATTCAGGCATTGAAAGCCGCAGATTTTCCAAAATCACAACTTTATCAAGTTCGCAATGGCTTAAAGGAAAATAGGCGAACTGCTAGTTCAAATTACTATTATTTTCGTCACCGATTGAAGAAAGGACAATCAGCACTTCAATCTGATTTTGAGAATATTTGGTGTTTAGCAAAAACTAATGGAGGTCACATCGCACCTTGGATGTATGACTTGCAAGAGGAAGTGTATGAAACGATTTGGCGAGAAATGGTAGATTTATTTGATTTAATTGTATTTTCAGATCAAGAATCTCCAAAACCATTACATAAGGAGATTGCACAATGATCAGACTTAGCAAATTATCTCACTCTAACATAGTGAAAAGTTACACAATTACAGCAGTTATTGATTCAGCATTGTGTGTAGGTGCAGGAGGTTCTTCTGGTTCGTTGGCAGATAAACCAATTGTCCGCAACTCAGAAGGTAACTTACTAATTCCTGGTTCACAAGTTAAAGGTCGTGCCCGTCATGAATGCGAAAAGTTACTGAGAGGTTTAGGATGGGAAATTTCTGAATCACCCAATGCAGGAAGAATGGTTATTCGTAGAGATAATGCACCTGCTAAATTTATTCGAGATGAATACATAATACCTGGGTATGAAGATACATACCATTGTTTAATTAGCCAAGTTTTTGGTGATCCAGTTTTGCCTTCACGGGTAATTTTTGATGACTTAGTTTGTGTAGAAGAACTAGAAGATTGGGAAGAAGTATTACGTCCTGGTGTCACGATTAATCGCCGTCGTCGCGTTGCAGAAGAGAGAAAACTATACTTTCTAGAAACATCACCTGCAAATGCACAACTCCATTTTCGAGGACAAATACACATTCAATCAAGTTTGATACCAGAAAGACCAGATTATGCAAAGGTATTAATTTTGGTAGGTCTGCGACAAATTTATGCGTTAGGTGGCAGTAAATCGGCTGGTTTAGGTTGGCTGTATTGGCAATTAGATGAATTACAAAATGATTTAAGAAATACTGATGTTGCTGAAGTTTGGCAGTTTTTAGCAAAAGGAGAGATGAAGTGAAGCGGATTGAATTAGAAATTAAAGCCTTATCTCCTTTAGCAATTTCTCGACAAAAACCAGGTGGTTCCGTCAGTGAATGTGAAGATTATATACCAGGTAGCGTAATTCGGGGAGCGATCGCCAGTGAAATTTTGAAACAATCTGGTCAACAGTTTGCCGCTTTAAGTAAAGACGGTGGTGATTTTCAGGCTTTATTCTTAAGTGATGAACCTGCTATTTTTCAAAATGCTTATCCTGCCAATGTAAAAGCTGAAAAAGGTAGGATTTTTCTCCAAAATAGGGTAAAGGAAATCAAACTCTTACCTGTTACTGCCTTAAGTTCCAAATCTAGCCCAGGCTTTTGTAGAAAGAGGAATGGAAAATGTTTACCACAATCTAATGGGGTTTTTGATAGTTTGATAGATAGGTTTTGTGCTGATAATTATGGTTTATATTATGAGCCTACTTGCCCAGAAGATGGAGGAAGAGTTGAACCTTATAGCGGGTTTTATAGTAGAATAGATGGGAAATATTATAATTCTTCAGTTAAAAAACGTCTTTTAACCAGAGTTGGCATCAATCGTAGAAGAGCAACATCTGAAGAAGAAATATTATACAGTATTGAAGTTATTAATGAATCCGCTAATAATAAATCTTCATTTTTAAGGTCATATATTTTATTGCCAAATGATTTAGTTGATTTACCAGAAAAATTAGAATCATTTATCAATAAAAATTCTCAAAACTTCCGCGTCGGTGGTTCAACTTCACGAGGTTTAGGAAAAGTAGAAATTAATGCTAAATTAGTGGAAACTAAAAAAAATATTCAAGATAAAATAGCATTATTTAATGCTAAGTTTTGGGAGCGTTGGCACAAATGGTCTGTTTTTGGTAATTCCCTAATTGAATTACCTAAATGTACTTATTTTACCTTAAACTTACAATCAGATGCAATTTTAACTGATAAATGGCAACGGACTATTGTGATATCTGAACCCATGTTAAATAAATATGCAGGTATTGAAGATAATTCATTAAAACTTGAAGCTGCTTATAGTAGTTATGATTATCGTTCCGGTTGGAATGCGGCATGGGGATTAATGAAGGATGTGGAATTAATAACAAATAAAGGTGCAGTTTATTTATTTAGCACTACAAAACCAGATATTTGGTATGACGCTTTAGTTGATTTAGAGTTAAAAGGGATAGGAGAACGTACTTTTGAAGGTTTCGGACTAGTAGAAGTTTGTAATGATTTTCATCTTGTATTTAGAGAGGAAGCTGCATGACTAATTTTTCAGAACAACAAAAGCAATTGAAAATCCAAAAAGGTATCCGCCAAGCTGAAGATAAATTAGTCGAAGCGATTCATACTGCATTAAACAATACAAGTTCTTACGGTCAATTAGAAGAATCGCAATTTCGTAATTTAGTTCGTGTTGCAGATACAACTGAAAGTGTAGAGGTAATTAAAAACTTTTTACTATATCAAGTAGGAAAAGACAAAAAATGGGGAAGAGGCGAAAATTCTCTTGCTCTCACAATTATTAAGGATATGGAGGACAAAATTAAAAATATAGCTAGAGAAATTAAGAGGGAATCCGATGCTGATGAATTAAATCCTATTTGGATAGAATTAATTCGCCGTTATTTAGGTTACGGCGCTCGCTATCTGGTTTATAAAAATAAAGGTGAAGTTTAAATTTATAAGGAATTAGTTATGCCAAGACTTGTGGTTTCTACTGTAGGAACAAGTTTATTAACAAATCAGATTGATGTATATACTGATCCTGAAGAGTATTTTATCCACATACAAGAATCAGCGAATGACACAGAGGAAGAAATAGATGCTCAGGTTAAAAAAACTATTTTAGAATTGAAAGCCAGAGCAGAAAATAAACTTTATACGTCTAATAAAACTACAGAAATTAGACAAGCTAGTGCTGAACTCAATGGGATTTATGGCTTATATGATAGAAATATTGAGCAGGGAAAATTAGACATACACTGGCTCATTGCTACAGATACATATCAAGGTAAAATCACAGCAGAGATTGTTCAAGAATTTTTAGTAAATAAAGGAATTAAAACTCACATACAAACACCCAAAACACTTTCCATAGTTAATACTGAAAAGTTTTCATACGGTATTGATGCGTTTCTAGAATGGTGGGATGCAATATTTTTAGCATATAAAGATAGTCATCACATTTATTTCAACCTTGCAGGTGGTTTTAAAGCACTACAAGGTTATGCCAACACCATTGGAATGCTTTATGGTGCTGAGATTATCTATATATTTGAAGGTAATTTAGACTTTATTACAATACCTAAGTTACCCATCGAAATAGATTACTCCGTAATTAAGCCTACACAGTTTGCTCTTATGGCTTCATCTGTAGATATTTGGATTAAATTATCAGACCTAGAAAATGTACCAGATAGCTTGATATTTAAAGCAGGAGATGAAGCCAAGCTCAACAACTGGGGGAATTTACTTTGGAATAGATGCAAAAGAAAATTTTTCACTGGTGATATTCCAATTGTTTTTCCTCGGTTATTTTATGATAAGTCTTTCCTCAAAGATTATACAAGAAATATTGTTAATGAACAAAACAAGGTTGATTTACATGATGTATTAGCTGATATTTCAGCTTCTATGATTAAGTTTAATGGAAATACTACTCGTTTTGACTCCAGACTACATTTTACTAGATATGAAGGTGGGCAGAAATGTGAAGGAGGAATAAGAAAAAACCAAATTGATCATTTTTATATTAAAAACACTGGCTGGCGTGTAAGCTGCATTGTTAAAGATGGCAATTTATATCTACGTCACTATGGAGAGCATGATTATGTCAATGACAACCCATAATTATCTGATGTTTGACAAGTTCCAAAATCGTCTAGAAATCACAGGTAAACTTACAACAATTACAGCCTTAAGAATTGGTGTAGGTGGTTTTAGTGATGTAAAAAGTTCAGATTTATCTGTAATTAAAGATGCTTTTAATAATCCATTAATACCAGGGTCTAGCTTTAAGGGTGCAATGCGATCGCGCTTAGAAAGTTTCCTCCGTGGTATTGTCGGTAATAATCGCAAATTAGTAGCCAACCCCGCAATTGAGGAAGAATGGTCAATTACTTCCCAGGAGATGAAGCAATTAAAAGATAGGTACAGTAATGACGAAACTCTAACTGAAGAACTCATCAAACAAACAGATTTAACTTCGCTGCTATTTGGTTCACCCTGGATAGCGAGTAAATTTCAAGTCCGGGATTTAACAATAGTAGCTGATACTTGGTTTGGACAATATCAAGAAAGAGACGGCGTAGCTATCGACAGAGATACCGAAACCGCCGCAGAAGGGAAACTCTACGACTTCCAAGTAGTTCCTGCTGGGACAAGGTTTGAGTTTAAGGCGGTGGTAGAGAATGCGAAAGACTACGAACTGGGACTGTTGATGGTGGGGTTACATCAGTTTGAGACAGAACAGATACCACTCGGCGGGGGGCGATCGCGCGGCTTGGGTGTAGTTAAACTAGAAATTGAGAAAATGCGCTGGTTTGATGTAAAAGACGACCCCAATAAATTACTAACTTACTTAAAAGAGTTGGTTAATAGCGACAATAAAGATAATATCTCCAGCTATGAGGATGGTAACACATACAAAAATCAATGGACTGAAGCACTTATCAATAAATTAAGTGAGAATATAGCTAATAGTCCTACCACCGAAGCAACACAAAATTCTTGAGGATGTCGATATGGCTTTCAGTAATTATAAAACCATCAGTGAAGTGCTTAAAGCATTTCAAGTTACTTATACTGAAGCAAATTTTATTGAGGAAATTCAGTTTGATATTTCTAATTACTTCCGTGAAGATTTAGAACTGATGATGCGGGATGCTGTTGTTGACAACTCAGAATTTGCGATTTGTGAAACTTTAATTTTTCCTGTCCTTAAAGAAGTTTGGAAAGTTTACCGCAATAATTTTATTTTGTGGAGTCATGAATCATTAAACTATGACGAGAAGTTATCAGGCTTCCCTGAGTATATTTTAGCCAAACGTTCACCATTAGGTAAAGTAGTTTTTGATAAACCATACTTTATTTTAGTTGAAGCCAAGCAAGATAATTTTGAAGCAGGTTGGGCGCAATGTTTAGCCGAAATGATTGCGGCTCAAAGACTTAATGGAGAATATCAAATCATCATTTTTGGCATAGTTTCCAATGGTGCTACATGGCAATTTGGCAAGTTAGAAGGGGACGCATTTACCAGAAATATAACCCCTCATACCATCTACGAATTAGATAAATTATTCTCTGTTGTTAACTTTGTCTTTCAACATTGTGAAATACAGTTAGCTAACTTAGTAGCAGCTTGATATGAAATAATATCCTTCAATAAATACAGTCATGCACAAAAGATTCGTTAATCACTGCACCATTGATTTAAGTATAATACCCGACGGGCCGATTTTAATTAAATCAGGTAAAGAAGGAGCCGACCCTACAAAGCCTGATATGGAATTTGTCGAAACCTATCATGCTGGCGGACGTTCAATTTATTTACCAGGAAGTAGCTTAAAAGGTGCTATTCGCGCTCATGCAGAACGCATCGTCAGGACGGTTGGTAGTGAAGAACGTCCACCAGAAAATATGCCAAAACTTTGGGCTAATAACCCTTTGAGCAATGATAGCTATATAGAAAAGTTCAAAAAAGAAAATCAAAATAACCCTCAACTTGGAGCAAAGTTATATCAACTCTCTAGTTTCACAGACCAAATGTTTGGCAATACTTCTATTGCTAGTCGTGTCAGAATTGAAGATGCTCATCCAGATAAGTCAAAGGCTCTTATAATTGAAGAACGTAACGGTGTAGCTATTGATAGAGTATTTGGTTCTGTAGCAGTAGGGCCATTCAATTATCAAGTTTGTACGGCTGGTGTATTTAATACTAAAATACATCTCAAGAATTTTACTTTAGCTCAATTAGGTTTAATTGGTTTAGTATTGCGAGACTTAAATGATGGTTGGTTTGGTTTAGGTTTTGCCAAATCTCGCGGTTTGGGTACTGTGGATGTGAAATTAAAGCAAGCTGTTGTCCAGTATCCTGGTTGTGTTTTATCAGAAGATAAACAGCAAATTCACGCTCTTGGTAGTGATAAAAACTGGAATAAAACTTTTCTCTTAGGTGTGGGAGAATTTTTACAAGCTGAAGATGCAAAATTATATAGTTTTCCTCAATCAGATCATCAAGATTCACCAGTTGCAGCACAAGAAATGGATTTAGGTTTTGGTGTACAACTGACTTGGCAAGAAGGAACAGTTAACGATTTATTTGAACGTTGTGTCAGGTCTTGGAGTCAGTTATTTGTAGGTGCAAAATGAAACCTTTTGTTGGTTTTAAAGAAGCGATATCATTTGATGATTTATTGGATTTAATTAAAGAATTTGCTAATGAATCTAGTTACTATTTCTTACGTTGGACTCACAAAGTTAGTGGAATTATCAAGGAAATAGAGTCAGAAACCGACTTAGAACAGATGATTGAAGGGCAAATGTTCAATTATCATTGTGAATTGAGGTGGAAGAAAAAAGCTAAAAATACCTATGAGGTACTGCTGTTAACTATAGCAGGTAATAATGACGATTTTATTCCTGTCAAGCAATCAATTAAAAAAGAACTAGAACCTTGGCGAATAGAACCAGATGATCAGAAAAGATTTCCATCTTACGCATATCCCGCTTATGGCTATCGTCCTGATGAAGCGCGTTTTCCTAAAGCGCCAATTTATCCGTCTAACTTAAATATTCGCATAAAAGATGATAATCAAAAGCTGCCAAAGTTAGCTCAACGTTACTTTATTGATAAGGAAACTTCCACTGTGCAATTTGTAGCTTTAACTGTAGAGGTAGACTAACATGACCAGAACTCCCCCACCGCCAAGAAGACCGACTTCTAGAGAGTCATCTAACCCGGAACTAACGCCAAAGCCTTATGATTTTGTTTCCTTTCCTAAAGAACGTCCTAATTTACAGCGTCCTATAGGACATCATAAATATTTTAGCGATCGCCTACATGGTACATTATTCCTCACCCTCAAAGTGCAGACATCACTGCACATATCCACTGGGATAGTTGCAATGGGTAGCGATATCGGTAGCAACCGCATCCCCCTAATTAAAACAATGGTGCAAGGTGTTGACCAAAAGCTATCAATACAAGGAAGTTCCCTTAAAGGTTGCATTCGTTCTGTATATGAGGCGGTTACTAACAGTACATTAGCCGTCATCACCTCTAGGTATAAAGATAAAATTCCCACTGAACGCTTACCTTGTGGTAATAAAGAACAACTGTGTCCAGCTAGTCGCGTATTTGGTGCATTAAATTGGCAAGGTTTGCTAGATTTTAATGATGCCAAGTGTGAAAGTGTCGGCTTTACCACTGGATTTATGCCTTCACTATACCGCCCCCGTCCCGATGAAAGCAATGCCTACTTTATTCGTGGTAAAGCAGCCGGACGCAAATTTTATTATCACACCATCAGAGCCATTGATAAAGGACAAAATTCCGGCATTCCTGTACAACAAGCTGGGAGAGAATATACTTTTACCACCCAAATACATTTTAGAAACTTGTTAGCAGAAGAATTAGGCACTTTGTTAATAATTTTGGGACAAGATAGTAAATATCCTCTAGCGTTGAAAGTCGGCGGAGGTAAACCCATTGGGATGGGAACAATGACAGTAAATATAGACAGAATTGAACAACCGCAAAATTTAAAACAGCGTTACTCATCCTATCAAGTAAGCGAAACTGATGAACTTACAGGAGAGAAATTAGCACAATTCAAACAGAAAAACATTCAAGCCGCACACTCACGCTTAGTTCAAAAACAGCAACTAGAAGAACTAACAAAAGTGCTACGCTACCCAACCGACCGCGAACCACCATCGGGAATGTATTGATGATGACTATAACTGAAACTACTCTGTGCGCTGATGTTTATCAACTAGAAGATGATGCGATCGCTTTATCTTATTTTAGGCGATCGCTCTATATTTATTAGATTTTCTTTGAAAAAATGCACGTTATTAGTGATAAAACTTTAAGAGAATATGCAAAAACTCATGCAGACTGCCAAGAAGCCCTAAACAACTGGTATAAAGTTGCTTCTAAAGCTAAATGGTCAAACTTAGTCGAAGTGCAAAAAGTTTTTCCTAAAGCTGAAACAGTTAGTAATTTTACAGTTTTCAATATCAAAGGTAATAAATATCGATTGATTGTTGATATAAATTATCCACAGCAGTTAATTTATATTAAATATATCCTCACTCATGCTGAATACGATAAGGAAGAATGGAAAAATGACCCTTACTTCTAATACACAAAAGTATAAAGAGTTACTAAAAAATTATCGTCATAAAACCATTAAGACTGAAGCTGAGAATGAAGAAGCCTTAGAAATTGTACAAGATTTAATGCACCAGGAACTCACTTCTGAAGAAGATGAGTTATTTAAATTATTGATTACTTTAATTGAAAATTTTGAAAAAGAATATTATCAACTTGATGAGCAGATGAATCCTCAATCAATGCTTTTGTTTCTTTTAGAACAATCTGAAAAAAACAGCGAAGATTTAGAGTTAGTCTTAGGCTCAAAAAATTTAGTTGATGAGATTTTAAGCGGACAACAAGAAATAACACCAGAACAAGCACAGAAGCTAGGCGTATTTTTCCATGTTGAACCTAGTTTATTTGTAGAAATCGCTGCACCACCAGAACAACCACAAACCCCTATTGATAATTTATTAAATATGGCAATTACTGAAGATACCTTGGAAACTCTTACAGACACACAGTGGGAAATTGCTCATGCGATCGCACTCACTTTAGTCAAAGAAAATACAGATGTCAACGAGTTAGGTAAAACCGTTGCTTATCTGCGGAGTATTGTTAAACAAACAGATGCAACTTCCAGGTTTTTCAAATATCTCAAAACCTTGGTGAGTAATGGTAGGCAAATAGGACATAGTAAAAAAACCACAGACTATTACATCAGCATTGATAAAGCTTGTAGCGATTATCTCAAAAATATCAGCGATGCTGACAGCATCTTACAAATTTTAGGCTGGGTATCTCGCCTCATGCGTTATTACAAAGATGCTGGCGTTCCCATTGGCGAAATTCCCACACCCACCGCACCGCCAGCAGAGTCAGCACGTCAAATGGAAATTGCTAAGGTTGCTAAATCTCAGGACTTCAAAGTTGACCAAATACTAGATGCGACAGTTACAAAAATTAACGGTAACAAAGTTACTTATGAGATTTTGGGGACAATTAAGTTAACCGAGAAGGAACCGAAAAAAGCAACTGTGCTTACTGAAGGACATACGGTTAAGGTAAAAATCCTGTCTCTCAAGGATGATGGAAGTATTAAAAGCGTTAAATGTATTTAATTGGAAATTTTTGTATAAAAAAATGCCAAATTAGATGGTTTTAGTGAAAAAATGACCTATAATAATATCGTTGTATCATAAGGTCAAATTATGACTGAATCAAATTCCCAGTTTAGAAAAGGATTTGATTGTTATTCTGCATGGACGAATTGTAATTCTTTCCAACAACAGTATAAAACTGTTACAAACTATCAAGTAACACTTAATGTGACTACTTGCTCTCCTGTATCCCTAACCTTAGATCCTACTTTGATTATTAAAGTAGGTTAAGGATAGGTATATTTAATTAGGGTTTAGCTCTACTTTATTGTAGAGCTAACCTAAAATTGAGAGTAGAGCCAATCTAGTGTCAACGACAGCATTTAGTAGGCTGCCTAGTTTTTAGGTAAAGTAGAGGTTAAAATTAAAATATGAACCAACAAGAGCAAAATAAAGTGTTATTTGTTACTGGTGTGCGTGTAGCAGTTGATGAAGAGCATAAAATATTGATAGCAGGAATGTTGTCTGCCAGTCCATTTACAGAAGATCCGCAAGAATCTTCATCAAATGCACCTCCTATAAATTTTGCATTCACTAGGCAACACGCAGCATTTTTGAGAGATAGATTGGATGAATTTTTGAAGGGAGAAATATGAGTGAAATGAGAATTTCCACACAGCAAGATTTATTGCCAAAGTATGAGACAAAATCTGAGGCTAAAACTACTTGGTGTAAATCTAATTCGTCTCATTTACGCTTAGTTACTTCTGAGAAACAAGAAGGTTCTAACAGGATTCCTCCAGAAATTAAAACATTAGTTGAAGAACTAGCGGAAAAGTTTGATGAAATAAAAAGAGTTATAGCAGTAGCTACAAGTTTTCCAGATATCCATTGGATTGATTTTAAGATAGAGTTGCAGGCAGATGTCGAATTATCAGATGAAACCTGGGATAAGATTCAGGATATGGTAATCGATTGTGAATGGAAATTAATAGATGATTCTTCTGAAGAATGGTACTTTCGTCCTCAGATAGTAGATAAACTTTATCCAGTAGGAGATGCAAAAGTAGCTGATTCTGATCAAAAACAATACACAAATGTAAGTAAACCCAAAATGTCGTTAATTGATTCTCATCCTCTTAACTTTATTGTGTTTTAATTACCTCTATTTTTGCTCTGCCAATAAATTATGACCAGTGAACGCTACCTTGTGCAAGCTCAAAGTAATGAAAATGCAGCACGCAGTAATGAAAATGATTATCCCGATTGGACAGTCACTATCTGCTTTTATGCAGCATTGCACTGGGTAGAGTATTATGCTTCTCAGAAAGGAGATGATATACAAAGTCAATTCCCAGAAAAATCTCCCCACGACTCTCGTCGTGGCTATGTTCGTAAGCTTGCAAAAAATCAAGATATGAGGGCATTAGAAAAACTTTATAACGATTTAGAAAGCGCAAGTCAAAAAGCTAGATACTTACAAAGCATAAAATATACCAGTGCAATAGATTATTTTAACAGTCACAAGTCAGAAGTTAATAAATCTTTTGAGAAATTACAGCAGATAAAAGATATCTTACAAAATAAGTTAAAATAATAGAAGTATAAAATTACCCGCAAGGGGACGGAAACAAATACTCGTCATATGCTGAATAGTAATCCAATCCTTTTAATGGATTGATTTACTGCAAAAGCAAAGACATTAATCCGTGAGATGCTAGATGATTGAATTATTCAATCTCCCATCTCTCTTCCCCGCAAGGGGACTACAAATATAAAGTAAATACTACTCAACCTTTAACGCCCGGCGGGCTAGCTTGGCGTAAGTTTTCACAGTTTCATAAGGCATTTGCAAATCTTCCGCTACCACTTGCAAAGACTCGCCCATTTCCCGACGTGCTAAAATAGTTGCCCATGTTGATGCTACCTCAACAGCGCGATCGCCTCCTGTACGTTTGCGTTGTCCTTTGAAAATATCAGTCAACTCCTCAATTCTTTTAGCCAGCAAACTTTCCACATTCGGCACATCAGCTACAGCTTGTGATGACCAACCCAAGCGGGTTTGACCCAAACCGAACGTAGTTTTATGACCAGTACCACAATAGGGTGCTAACTTCCCTAAAGCGGAAAACATTGTACAAAACTCCGGTTTATCGTATGCTTCTTTCGCCAAGCCAAATTCCACCGCACCTGTAAAACCAGTCACCGCGCCTTTCTTTCCCGCCAACACTTTCACCGTTGCTATTTGGTGACGAGTAATTAACACATATTCATCCACCCAAGCCAAAAATGTATCCTGGTCAACAGGGGTAGCTGCAAAGTCATTCCAACGGCGCAGGTAGCTATGAAACACATTCACCGGAACTGGTAACGGTAAGTGATGACCTTTACGCCGAAAGCTGGTGGGGCTTAAAAATTGGAGTGCAATATTAGCCTCTAGCTGAGAATTGAGTAATTGAGTATAAGTTGTAGGTGCAAAAACCACATTACAAGCATTAATTTGTAAAGGTGCATTCCGCAAACTCACCACAGGAGGTAAATTTGTCATCCACTGCGCCAACCATGTTGTTACTCGACCCGACAACCCAGTCACATACCAGCGATAAGTCCTGTTAGCGAACAGCTTTAATTGCTTACCACTACTCACCAACTCCCCATCTAATGCAGAGATAGTAAAAGGCTTTTCTGACTCACCATCATGCAGGTAAGCCGAAAGTTCCGGGTCTGTAGTACGTACTTGGTCAAGAAACCAAGCGTGGAGTCCAATTGTGTACTGAGGATATAGCGAAACATCCTCTTTTGTAACTAACTCAAATTCCAACCCCACTAATTCCGAGTCTGGCGACCAGTCAATTCCAGCTATCTGATGATTAATTTTCTTTTTAGCAATCCGGGGCATTATATCTAGCTTATTTAATAACTTACAATAAAGATGGTAATAAGTAAATAGTTTTTCCCATTACCAACATCACAGATATTATAAGTCCTTAAACGAGATATGCCGAAAACTGCGATCGCAAATATTTTAGGCGATCGCAGCCCCCCACCTCTCATGACGATTTTTGCTCGTAGTAAGGACTTTAGTCCTAAAAATCCCCCCTACCCAGCCAGCCACACACTAACCTGTTACCTTAAGTCCCCTCCTAAACCGAGACAACAGCAAACACACAAAACCGACTACCATAAGTGGTACAAAAGAAGTCGGTTCTGGTACAGACTGAGGATTTGTTACAGGCTGATAAGGCGACTGATTAATAACACCAGTGAACAAAGAAACAAGCTGTTCAATATCATTCGATAAATTACTATTAGGGTTGTTCCTGGCAAGAATCAGTTGGTTAAATGTTTGAGTTCCTTCTGCATTCAAATTTCCTGTTAACCCAACAAAATTTTCACCCATACTTCCCACAACTGAGTTAATTAGCTCATTAATTGTTGTTCTAGTATCTTGTGCAAAAAGGCTTAGGCTTCCTGTATTATTACCAACTCCAATATTTGTATTATCTTCATCTACTATCCGATTATTATTCCCAATAATTGTATTGTTGCTAGTAAAGACCCAATTATTATTACCAATAATCGTATTGTTCTCGCCAAAATCCCAGTTACCATTACCAATAGTTGTTCCATTCTGACCAAAGTACCCATTAGCGTTACCTAATGTGACATTATTATTGGCGCTATTTGAATACGAATTATTATTACCAATAGTAGAGTTATTACTTCCATAGTAGGCATTTTCATTACCTAAAGTTGCGTTATTGCTGCCATCATTCCAATACCTGTTACTATTGCCCAATATGGTATTACTACCGCCGTACGTCCAATTAGCGTTACCAATTGTAGTATTATTACTATTATAATTCAAATTTTCATTACCAATTGTGGCGCTATTGTTGGCAAAATTTGAATTGTCATTCCCAATAGTTGCGTTATTATTTCCTAAATCTGTATTGCGATTACCAACAGATGAGGTATTGATTGTAGAAGGATTGTTACCGCCTGCAAAAGGATTGTTACCACCTGCAAAGGGATTTTCGCCGCCTGCAAAAGGATTGTTACCACCTGCGAAGGGATTGCTACCACCTGCGAAGGGATTGTTACCACTTGCAAAAGGATTGTTACCACCTGCGAAGGGATTGTTACCACCTGCAAAGGGATTGTTACCACCTGCGAACGGATTGTTACCACCTGCAAAAGGATTGTTACCACCTGCAAAAGGATTGTTACCACCTGCAAAAGGATTGTTACCACCTGCAAAGGGATTTTCGCCGCCTGCAAAGGGATTGTTACCACCTGCAAAAGGATTGTTACCACCTGCAAAAGGATTGTTACCACCTGCAAAAGGATTTTCGCCGCCTGCAAAAGGATTGTTACCACCTGCGAACGGATTGCTACCAGAAGCATTTGAATTACCAAAGTTAGCAAAGAAGTTACCGTTATTTGGGCCTTGTCCCGCATTGGAACTACCACCATTACCAGGATTATTTGAACCTGCCATTGAAAAAGCTCCTCCTAAGTTTTTTAAACATTGTTCGTACTGAAATATCAAATAGATTCATTAAATCAGTTATCAGTTATCAAGCGTATGGTGGGGGATTTAGACCTGACTTTTCACGGGATCTGGAAGACCTCTCTCCAAACCTCTCTCCTTGTAGGAGAGAGGCTTTGATTTCTCCCCCTTCCCTTGTAGGGAAGGGGGCTGGGGGGTTAGGTCTGACGTTAGCTTTTCCACATAACGTGAAAAGTCAGGATTTAGACCTGCTACCAACGCCTTCCACCAATTGATATGATGTTTCACTTTCGTATTTAACTGTTCACTGTTCACTGTTCACTGTTAAAGAATATTCCAGAATTTACTGCGTGTTTTTGATAGGCAAATCCAATTACAAGCCACCATCTTTAAGTGATAGCCGTTCAGCTTACAGTTTGATTATTAAAGGTTGACAATTAAGTTAACAAAGTGGGAAATCCAAAGAAATATTAAGATGTTACTTATATTTATTACAATGATATATTTTTTGTTATATTAATAAATGAGTATATTATTTTTAGTTTTTAAGAATTCAAATTTAAACAATAAAAAATCCACCTTCAATAAACAATTGGCGTATGACTTGGCTTAAATATCATGCGCTAACCATTTATTGAGGTGGAATTACATCAACACTTACAGTCTAACTAAATAACATTAGCTAAAGCAGGTTGAGGCGCACGTCCAACAACCTTGCTAATTACTGACATTTCCTGGGCTAAACGGTCAAATCTTTCAGGAGTTAAAGATTGAGGGCCATCTGATAACGCTCTAGCAGGATTGGGGTGAACTTCAATCATTAAAGCATCTGTACCCGCAGCGATCGCACCTAATGCCATTGGTGGCACATATTCAGATTTACCTGTACCATGACTGGGGTCAATCATAATTGGTAGGTGAGTCAGCGATCGCAAAATAGGAATTACAGCCAAATCCAAAGTATTCCGTGCATACTTACTATCAAAAGTTCTCACACCCCGTTCGCACAAAATCACATTCGGATTTCCCGCAGCCAGGATATACTCAGCCGCCATCAACCACTCATCGATAGTAGCAGACATCCCCCGCTTCAGCAGTACAGGCTTATCTTGAGCGCCTACTTTTTTCAACAACGCGAAGTTCTGCATATTTCGCGCCCCTACTTGAATCACATCAGCTACTCTAGCCACAGCTGCTAAATCAGCAGTATCCATAACTTCAGTGATAATACCTAAACCAGTTGCTTCACGCGCCGCCACTAACAACTCTAAAGCACTTTCCCCATGTCCTTGGAAAGCATAAGGAGAAGTCCGGGGTTTGTAAGCCCCACCGCGTAGAAACTTAGCTCCCGCAGCCTTCACCCGCCTTGCAGTTTCCACAATCATTTCCTCATTCTCAACAGAACAAGGCCCAGCCACCACCACCAAAGGATGATTTTCGCCAATATAGACACGCTCATTAGGTGTATCAACAACAACTTCACCGGGTTCCCCATAGCGGAACTCTCTACTAGCGCGCTTGAAAGGCTTCTGCACACGCATCACTTGTTGAATCCAAGGGCTAAACTCTTGAATTTGTAAAGTATCAATAGTTGCAGTGTCACCAATGATGCCCAAAATGATTTTATGTTTTCCGACACTCTTTTCCACAGTTACACCCCAAACCTCACTTAGACCTTGGCTAATGCGAGTAACTTCTTCATGAGGTGTACCATTCTTAAGTATGACAATCATGTCTATTTCCTCTTATACCTGTTATAACTTACGTATGAAATCTAGAAATCAAGGGTGTAGGGGTGTAGGGAAGAGAGTGCTTTCTCAATTATTCGTTGAGCAACTTAACGTTTCCGATCCCCCTAAATCCCCCTTTTTAAGGGGGACTTTGATTTATCTTATTTCCCCCCTGAAAAAGGTGGACTTTGATTGATCTCATGTTCCCCCTTTTTAAGGGAAACCTTGATTGATCTCATGTTCCCCCCTTTTTAAGGGGGGCTAGGGGGGATCAAAAGTCTTGAAAAACAAGCCCTATCGACACCCCTAAACCCCTTTACCGCAAAAACTCAGCCAATTGTTCTAACTTTGTCCAAGCCGCGCCACTTTGTAAGACTTCCCTAGCAATAGCGATCCCTTTAACAGAAGCTTCTACAATGTCTGTTGCGGCGATCGCTTCCCCAACTTGCAATGCTAAGGCTGTATTTAAAGCTACTACATCTTGCTGTGCTGGAGTACCTTTACCTTGGAGAACAGCCTTCAAGATTTCCGCATTTTCTGCCACATCCCCACCAGCCAAGGCTGCAGTTGGTGCATGGTTTAACCCTAAATCTTGAGGATAGAGTGTGAAACAACTGACAGTTCCGTCTTGCAGGACGGCTAAATCAGTTGCATCCGCCAAACCAGCCTCATCCAACCTTTCTCGTCCGTGGAGTGCGATCGCCCGACGACATCCCAGTTGTGATAAAGCTTGGGCGATTTCCTCAATTAACAACGGGTCATTCACACCAATAATTTGTCCCGTTGGACGCAGAGGATTAACCAAAGGCCCCAGCAAGTTAAAAATAGTCCGCACCTTCAAAGTTTTGCGTAAAGCAGCCACCGTCTTCAGTGCGGGATGCCAGCCAGGAGCGAACAAAAAGGTAATCCCCACCTCATCTACAGCCCCTTGTACCTTCTGTGGATCAGCATTGAGATTGATTCCCAAAGCTTCCAACACATCAGCAGAACCAGTCTTGCTAGATGCAGAACGATTCCCATGCTTAGCAACCTTCACCCCTGCGGCTGCGGCTACAAAAGCCACCGCAGTAGAAATATTAAAGGTTGAAGCACCATCACCACCAGTTCCGCAAGTATCAATTAGGGGTACTGCGTATTGAGTAGATTCTTTCCCATCACCTAAGCCCTGAGATTGTAGAACTCTGGCCATGCCCACTAATTCTTCAGTGGATACACCCTTGGCTTGAATTGCTGCTAAGATAGCGCCTGATAAGACGGGGGGAATAGTATCTGTCAGCCAACCTTGCATTAAATCTGTAGCTTGGGCAACAGTCAACGATTGCCGTTTGAGCAATTGTTGTAAAATAGCCGGCCAGTCCTGAGAATCAGAAGTAACAGAGATGTTATCAAGTGAGGTTTGAGTTATAGCTACCATATTCTTTAATAGTGAATGAACTAACTCAGTCAACAGTTATCAAGGTGTAAGTAGCTGATAACTGATAACTGATAACTGTTAATAGCTGAGAACCTTAGCCACAGTTTGCACATCCTTGTCACCTCTGCCAGAACAGTTGATGACAATGCGAGGACTACCACTCAGTTGTGGGCAGAGAGTTTCTAAATAGGCGATCGCATGAGATGTTTCCAAAGCTGGGATAATACCTTCCAACCGTGACAATCTCTGGAATCCCTCTAAAGCTTCCTTATCAGTCACACTGTAATATTCAGCCCGTCTGAGATCCTTCAAATAGCTATGTTCTGGCCCCACACCAGGATAATCTAGTCCAGCACTGATTGAATGAGCTTCAATCACTTGACCATCATCATCTTGTAGAACATAGCTCATTGCACCGTGCAGCACTCCCACTCTTCCCAGAGTCAAAGTTGCGGCGTGCTTCTCTGTATTCACACCCTCACCAGCAGCTTCCACACCAATTAGACGTATAGAAGGCTCATCAACAAACTCATGGAACAAGCCAATAGCATTGGAACCGCCACCCACACAAGCCAAAAGAATATCTGGTAAACCGCCCCATTTCTCCTGACATTGTACACGGGTTTCCTTACCGATAATCGCGTGGAAATCGCGGACAATCATCGGGTAAGGATGAGGGCCAGCCACAGAACCCAGGATGTAGTGAGTAGTTTCTACATTAGTCACCCAATCCCGAATAGCTTCTGAAGTAGCATCCTTAAGAGTTCCTGTACCAGCTTCCACCGGACGAACCTCAGCCCCCATCAACTTCATGCGAAATACGTTCAGGGCTTGGCGCTGCATATCGTGGATGCCCATGTAAATCACACAGTCCAACCCAAAACGCGCACATACTGTTGCAGTTGCTACACCATGCTGTCCCGCACCAGTTTCCGCGATAATCCTTTGCTTACCCATGCGTTTAGCTAACAACACCTGAGCCAAAGCATTATTAATCTTATGTGCGCCTGTATGATTTAAATCTTCCCGCTTTAAGTAAATTTGCGCCCCAGTCCCATCGGGTCTCGCGTAATATTCTGTCAGACGTTCAGCAAAGTATAAAGGGCTAGGTCTGCCCACATAGTCGCGGAGTAAATTTTGTAACTCAGTTTGAAAACCAGCATCATCACGATATTTTTGATAAGCTGTTTCCAACTCGCTCAAAGCAGGCATTAAAGTTTCAGGAACGTACTTACCGCCAAACTTGCCAAATCTACCTAAAGAGTCGGGACGTGCAGTCGTTTGAATATCTGGAGTGCTTACCACAGTTTGAATCCTCTTACGTTCAAGTATTTTTTAGACGTTTGTAGTAAGGGCTTTAGCCCTTCTTTAATTCTCTAAGGACTAAAGTCCTTACTACGAACTAAATCGCCGCGAAATGATCAGCAAAGCCGCCAAACTACATACATAGCGCAAATGTAGAACCAAGCTATATCGTAAGTAATTAGCCGGACTGGATATAAATTATTTCGCTGAACCTACTGGTTGCAAAGCCGGCACAATTGCCGCTTTGAGTTCATGAGAAAGTTGTTCTATAGCTTGCAGTCCTTCGGCTGGGCTACCTTCTGCTAAACGTTTGACGAAAGCGCTACCAACAATTACCGCATCTGCGCCCCATTCCTTGACTTGACGTGCTTGTTCTGGGCCAGAGATACCAAAACCTACACCAATGGGTTTATCGGTAACTTTGCGTAAGTCTGTTACCAAGTGCTGTACACGGTCTTGGATTTGAGAACGGATACCTGTAACACCTGTGACACTGACTAAATAAATGAAACCTTGTGATTGACTTGCGATCGCCTCAATTCTATCCTGAGAACTGGTGGGTGCGACCAGCAAAATCACCTCAATATTAAAACTAGCAGCCGTTGTAATTAATTCTTCTGCCTCTTCCAAAGGTAAATCTGGTACTACCAAACCGCGCACACCAACCGCCGCAATGGTTGCTAAAAATGACTTAATTCCACGATGCAAAATTGGGTTGTAGTAAGTAAATAAAATTATTGGTGCTTGCAGACTAGGACTAACATCTGCCACTATCTCTAAAACTTGCTCTAATTTAGTTCCCTTTTGCAAAGCGCGAGTTGCGGCGGCTTGAATAACAGGCCCATCTGCCAAAGGATCAGAATAAGGCACACCCAATTCAATAAAATCAGCACCATTACGGTCTAAAATGCGTAAAGCCTCGGCGGTAGTTTCTAAATCAGGGTCGCCAGCAGTGATAAAAGGAATCAAAGCGCATTGTTGACGCTGGCGTAAAACTTGAAAACGTTCAGAAATTGTTGTCATTGTTTTGGTTAGGGAAAGTTGACAGTTGACAATTGACCGATGATTAAGAAAAGGGTTAAGGGAGAAAGCTTAAATTATTTCACTTACCTTTCTCCTAGACTTAACCTCTGCAAGAAGCCTTCTCAGTTCCTTTGCGTCTTCTCTACGAGACGCTACGCGAATGCGCCTACCCTTCGGGTTCCGCTTAAGCGGTATGCGTGAGGCAAATTTATATAATCAGCAACGCCTATTTCTAACCACACAGACACAGAGTTTTTAAGTTAATAACATACGTGTTGCTTGTTCAACGTCAGTTTGTTTAACTAAAGACTCACCGACTAACACAGAACGCGCCCCAACTTCAGCGACAAATGATAAATCAGCAGGTGTATAGATTCCCGACTCACTGACAATGGTAATATCCAAACTTTGGATTTGTTGCTGTCGCTGGCTTAAGAGTTGCTGCGTGATTTTTAAATCAACTGTAAAATCTTCCAGGTTGCGGTTATTTATTCCCAACAAACGCAAGTCTTTTAGTTGGAGGACTCGATCTAATTCAGCTAAAGTATGAACTTCTATGAGTGCATTCATACCCAAATCGTGAATTAGCTGGAGAAAGTTTTGCAGTTCTTCATCAGCAAGGATGGCTGCAATCAACAATACCGCATCTGCACCCGCAGTTCTGGCTAGGTATATTTGGTAAGGGTCAATGATGAACTCCTTACATAGCAGGGGTAGCGAGACTTGCTGACGTACAACCCGGAGATTGTGGAAACCACCTTGAAAGAACTTTTCGTCAGTCAAGACAGATAGACAAGCCGCACCACCTTTTTCGTAAGATTGTGCGATCGCCACTGGGTCAAAATCTGCCCGAATAATACCACGACTAGGCGAGGCTTTTTTCACCTCAGCAATCAAGCTAGGTTTGTGAGAATTTTCCTGCAAAGCTTTTAAGAAATTCCGCACAGGTGGCGCAGTCTCTAACTGTTGTTGCAAAGCAGTTAAAGGTACTTCTTGTTGCAACTGCGCGACTTCTTGCTGTTTATGCAGCACAATCTCTTGGAGAATGTGGCGAGGGGGTGCAATTTGGTTAGTCATAGTGGAGTGGGGGAAGTGGGGAAGAAAAACCAATTACCAATTACCAA
Source organism: Leptolyngbyaceae cyanobacterium (assembly GCA_036704005.1). Taxonomy (GTDB): domain Bacteria; phylum Cyanobacteriota; class Cyanobacteriia; order Cyanobacteriales; family Nostocaceae; genus Trichormus. The sequence goes on from DATNQO010000278.1 coordinate 45,022, forward strand.
TTACCAATTACCAATGACTGCGTATAAGTCCGCACTACATTTTTAATCATTGCTAAACCAACTTCACCAGCTAAAGTCATAATTGACTCTGGATGGAACTGAACGGCGGCGATGGGGAGTGTCTGATGTTCTATAGCCATAATGACTTCATCATCAGAAATCGCTGTTACCTTGAGTTCTTTTGGTAAGCGTTGCGCTAGTGCAAACAAGGAATGATATCTTCCAACAGGAAAAGATTCAGGTAAGCCTTGGAACAACACAGAATTGGGTGCGGTCACAAAAATCCTAGAGGATTTACCATGTTGTGGGTAGTTAAGTACACCTAACTCACCACCGAAAGCTTCGACAATACCTTGTAGTCCCAAGCAGACACCGAACAAGGGTATTTGCCGACGAACGCAAGCAGCAACTACTTCTGGCACTTTAAAATCACTCGGTCTACCAGGGCCAGGAGATAAAACTACTAAATCTGGACGTTCGGTATCAAATAGTGATTCTGGGAAGCCGTGACGGAGTGTGGTGACGGTTGCACCTGTAGAACGGATGTAGTTGGCTAGGGTATGAACAAATGAGTCTTCATGGTCGATAAGTAAGACACGTTTACCTGGTTCGACATCAGGAACACATTTGCTGAGTTTTACAACACCACAATCATCGATTTTTACATCTGTTTGTTTAGCACGGCGAATTGTTTCAAATGCAGCCGCAGCTTTGGTTATAGTTTCCTGTTCTTCTGCTTGAGGGATGGAGTCATATAGTAGGGTAGCACCAACTCGCACTTCGGCGATTGAATCTTGTAATCTGATTGTCCGCAGAATTAACCCTGTATTCAAATCACCATTAAAGCTGAGATACCCAACTGCACCACCATACCAACGTCGGGCGGTGCGTTCGTGCTGTTCGATAAACTGAATTGCTGCCCGTTTGGGTGCGCCTGTGACTGTTACCGCCCAAGTATGGCTAAGGAAGGCATCCAAAGCATCAAACTCTGGTCTGAGTATGCCTTCTACATGGTCTACTGTATGGATTAAGTGGCTATACAATTCAATCTGACGGCGACCGATGACTCGTACTGAACCGGGTTCGCAAATACGAGATTTATCATTGCGGTCTACGTCTGTACACATTGTCAACTCCGCTTCGTCTTTGTGGGAGTTGAGTAACTGACGAATTTGTACAGCATCATCCAAAGCATCCTGTCCCCGGCTGATAGTACCGCTAATTGGACAGGTTTCTACACGACGACCTTCCACCCGCACAAACATCTCTGGTGATGCACCGATGATGTATTCCCCACCCAGGTTAAAGATAAATCCGTAAGGGCTAGGATTGATTTGTTTGAGGGTTTCAAATAGTTTGCTGGGTAGTGCTTCGCAGGGTGTGAAGAAGTTTTGACTAGGGACTACTTCAAATAAGTCACCCCGACGGAAATAATCGAGGGCATATTCTACTAATTTAGAATATTCGCCTATTTTGTGATCACCATTTTGTGTAGGGGTGAGGCGCTGACCTCGATAATCAATAGACTCTCCAGTGCGTGGCATATCATCAGTGCTGCCATACTCTGTCACAAAGTCATACTCTACCCTGAATGCTTGTTGTTGATAGTAATCTACTACTACCAGTTGGTCAGGTAAATATAAGACTAAATCTCTTTGGTCTTGAGGACGTTCTAGGTGTTTGTTGATTTGCTCAAATTGGAATACTAAATCGTAACCAAATGCGCCATACAAGCCTAAATGTTCGTCTTCTGGACTAGAGAAGATATGGAGAATTTCGCGAATTACCGTAAATGTTGAAGGTTGTTTACTGCGTTCTTCTTCTGTAAAGAATTTATTTGCTGGTTTAACTAATCCAGTCAGTTGTTGATAATTTTGTGTAAGTTCTTCGAGTTGTTCTGATTGAGATAGACGCTCAAATATTACTGGTAAAAGTATCTGACCGCGCTCGTTTAATGCTGCGATCGTAAAAGTATTTTCTCTTGTAGTTAATTCTAGAGGTGGATTGACAAATCCTATTGCCCATCTCTTATATCTACCTGGATACTCATAACTACTAGTCAGCAAGCCGCCACGCTGAGAGTTTAAATAGAAAAGAATCTCTTCCAGGGCTGTCTCCATCTTTATGGGAGTAATGAAGCGTGAGACATGAACACCCCCAAGGGTTGTATAATCATGGGAATCGGCAATCATAGATAGGCTCTCTAGAATAGTTAGTATTTATTTAATCAAAAACTTGTTGTTGCTATAGTAGAGGATAGGGAACAGGGGATAGGTTTAAAAGCCTTTGGTTATCCCACTTTTCTGGTTAATTTCAGCCCTGAACTATCTGTTATCTACTATGCAAGTTAACTTTGGGCAATAACAAGTTTCAACAATTTGAGGTTTTGAAACTATGACAAATAAAGATTTATTGCCAAAGTTTAGGGGAAATAGCTCTTTCTTGTAAACTCTTTATCCAGACTACTGAATTTTTATAATTCTTAAAATGAAATATTTTTAGATGTAGGTATCAATTTATTAGTATAGTCATTGATTATTTATTAGATTTACTCCGCATCTAGCTAAAGTAGGAAGATTTATAGGTCTTACGCATGAAAATTGTTTTATAGCGTTTCCTAATCTACTGAGGTACAAATTTATCTGCGTGCATCTGCGTTTATCTGCGTTCAATAATTCTTGCCTGTACCGCACTGAAGTAAGAAAAGCTATATTCGGTAATTGTCTTCTACCATTACCGATTACCAATTACCAATTACCAACCCCCCCGATATGATAAGTGTTTAAGCAGACATCCCCATCAAATGTTTGAGAATTAATTGATAAACATCAGTTGCCATAATTGCCGGGGAGTCCAAAAGGTGAGATTGTTGACTAATGAGTAATGGCCCCTGTGAGGGAGAAGGGGGAAGGCAACCATGAGAACCTTTAACCAAAGAAGCATCTAAGGGGATGACATCCATTAAATAGCGAAAACCTAATTTCTTTTGAATTAACTTAGAAGCAATTTTGATTTTAGGTAATTTAATTTCGGGGTCAACGAAAAGTTCTACAGGGTCATAACCGGGTTTGCGGTGAATATCAACAGTTCTGGCAAAATCGGGTGCGCGACGGTCATCTAACCAGTAATAATAGGTAAACCAAGCATCGTTCCTAGAGACTGCGACTAACTCACCTGACCGTGAATGGTTGAGATGGTAGCTGGGCTTTTCGGTTTCGTCTAAAATATAGGCAATGCCATCTACTTGTTCGAGGAGCGATCGCACCTTGGGAATGTAGAATGGATCATTGACATAAACATGAGCTAGTTGATGGTCGGCGACAGCAAAGGCTTTACTCACGCCAGCATCTAGCAATTCTCGCCCCAGTTCTTCCCTGACTGTCAGTAAACCATGTTCGCGCAAAATGCGGTTGATATGGATGGGTTTGGAGACGGAGGTAATACCGTATTCAGATAAAACAATAACTTGTGCGCCACGGCTTTCGTAATATTGAATTAAATCACCACATACCGCGTCAATTTCTTGTAAGTCTTTGGCTACCTTAGTTGTGTCGGGGCCATGTTTTTGTAAACAGTAGTCGAGATGGGGTAGATAGATGAGTGTGAGTGTAGGGTTTTGGCGTTCATCGACAAACTTGGCTGAGTCTGCTATCCATTGGGTGGAAAGAATTGATGTGTTCGGCCCCCAGAAGTTGAATAATGGGAATTGACCTAGTTGAGATTGCAGATGCGATCGCAACTCTGCTGGTTGAGTATATATATCAGGTAATTTCCTCCCATCAGCCGGATACATCGGTCGCGGAGTGACAGAATAATCAACTGATGAGTATATATTGTACCACCAAAATAAGTTAGCACAAGTAAAGTTGGGGTCTATTGCCTTAGCAATGTCCCAAACTTTGGGTGCTTGAATTAGTTTGTTAGACTGTCGCCAAAATTTAACTTCACACTCATCACGAAAATACCACCCATTAGCAACAATTCCATGTTCATCTGGTGATTTTCCTGTAAGATAAGTAGCCTGTGCTGTGCAAGTAACAGCAGGTAATACTGGTTCAACTGTTACAGCTTTTCCTGTAGATTGCCAGCGTGAGAGAAAGGGTGTATGTTCACCTATAAGGCTGGGTGTTAATCCGACGACGTTGAGAATAACTGTTTTCTGCATAAAAACTACTAATAATAAAGAAATACTATAGGAATCTGATTTGATTTCTGTATCCCTTACGGGAGCGTAGCCATAAAATTCTCAGTATCTGTAGGGTGGGCATTGCCCACCAAAACCATGATCTGGTGGGCAATGCCCACCCTACTATCTCTGAAAAACCTCTTTGCTATAGATACACAGGCTTTAATTTCTCCCCCTTCCCTGGTAGGGAAGGGGGCTGGGGGGTTAGGTCTGAGTTTTTCCACATAACGTGAAAAGTCAGATCAACTAAGAACTAATTGCCTCGTTGATAGTTTATTCATCACCCATTCAAATTCACGCTGAATTGAAGCAGGTAAATCAAGTTTTATCTCATCTGGTAAGACTTCCCAGGTGTAGGTTTCAATTTCCAGATGGTCGCAAAAGTTATGACTTTGCAACAATTCTAATACATTCTCAATGTCACTTTGAGTAGACTTTAATAGTTGGTAATCATGAATGAAAATAGGTACATGAAAATGTATCCGCCACTCTTCATCTATGGTATTTGCCAAACTTGGTAAAGCAGTTTCTAAATCTGGGTAGTGAACTAATCTATTATGGGTGGTGCGGGCAATTACTTGATGTAAATATGTGGACTCAGCGAAGGGAAGCAATCTTTTAATTAACAACTGCCTTTTCTGCACATCCTGCGGTATTTTAACTTGCAATGCTGCACTAATTTGAATTTTGCCAATACGTATTCCTGCTGCTTGGAATTGGAGAATAACTGACATGGGGTCTTCATATTCCAGTGCAAAATGGCAGGTGTCATAACAAACACGCACATGGTCTAAAATGTAACTCTCCGCCGCCTCTTGCGTAATACCTAATTGCCTGCTTAAATAAACTCCTGCCACTGGTAATAAATACAACTGGAAGTAATCAACTACTTCAGCTGCGTTTTCAATTAATCCATCTGGTTCTGGTTCTAAATCTAAGTGCAAGATTTTTCCCTGTTCCAAGCGGATACGTACCATCTGTTCTACTACTTGCACTATGTTCAGGCTGGCATTAATAAATACTGGCGCTTGCATCAGTTGATTTCCCTTGAACCAGGGTTTGTATGATAAGGGTACTGTAGAAATACTACCTTCCATACCAGGGGGTAACAATTCTGCTAGGATTTGCGTTAATTGTAAGGTGTAGTCTATGCGTTCTTGCTTAGACCAATCTGGTGCATAAACTTGGTCTTTAACTACTTGTTGATGGAATTGTCCGTAAGGGAAGCCGTTGAGGGTAAATACATATAAGTTGTTTTCTGTCAACCATGATTTAAACTCACTCAAGGTATTTCCTTTGAGTAATTCTCTGGCTGCAACCTCTGCTAAACGTAAGCCAATACCAAATGGTTGTTCTGGCGCTAGTTTTGTTTTTAGGGGTAGGATGTATTGCTGGAGGTTGGCAAAGACTTTTTCCCATTCTTCGCCTGGGTGGATGTTGGTGCAGTAGGTGAGGTGGAGGTTATTATTGCCGATTTTCATGTTTTTTAAACCACAGAGTCACGTAGGCACAGAGATTCGTGTATGAGAGAAATTGCTTGTTTGTAGATAGATAAATCGACTTCGTGGACTTCAATTCCTTTACCGATATGTTGTAGGAGTGTGATGGTGAGTTCACCGCCTAAGTGTTCACGGAACTCGGTTAAGCCTGGGAATAGGGATGAGGTATCGGTTAGTTCTGGTATGTATAGTTTAAAACCTAGTGCTGAGATGGTGTTAAGTATTTGTTGCCATTCTGAATGAGACAGCCATCCCAACAGGTAGGAGTAGGTGCTGTCTAGGGCGATACCAATGGCTACGGCTTCGCCATGTCGTAAGCTGTAATTTGTCAATTGTTCTAGTTTATGGGCTGCCCAATGTCCAAAGTCTAGGGGGCGGGATGAACCTTTTTCAAAGGGGTCGCCGGCATTGGCAATGTGTTGTAGGTGTAATTGGGCGCAGCGATAGATTAGCATCTGCATGGTGTCCATGTCTCGCAGGACTAAGGCTGCGGTGTTTTCATGGATGAAATTAAAGAAGATGGGGTCTTTAATAAGTGCAACTTTGATGGCTTCAGCGATACCAGAACGCCAATCGCGATCGCATAATGTACTTAAGAATGCAGAATCGTTAATTACGGCGTAAGGTGGGGCGAATGTACCCAAAAAGTTCTTTTTGCCAAAGGCGTTGATGCTGTTTTTCACACCAATACCAGAATCATTTTGCGCTAACACCGTTGTGGGAATGCGAATTAGTCTCACTCCCCGGTGGGCTGTGGCGGCTGCATAGCCAATTAAATCTAACACTGCACCACCACCAATGCCTAAAATGTAAGAGTGGCGACATATCCCCGCAGTTTCTACCAGTTGGTGAATTTGGTCTAATAAATTGGGGTCGTTTTTAGCTGCTTCTCCTCCAGGGACAAGCATTGGTGCAGAGGCTAAGGTTAATACCTCAGCGTAGAAGTTTGTATAGTTGGCAATTTGCTGGAGTAAGTCAGGACAGAACTTTAATAAGCCTGCATCTACTACTGCGACAACCTTCTTAGGTTTTTTATCACCGTCGGATGTAATAACCTGTGCTAAGGTAGGGTTTTTTAAACTGAATAAATGATTAGTGAAGTGGATTTCGTAGTTAAATGAAACTGCAAAATTTTGTTGAATAGGTTGTAAGTTAAATTTTGTTTTCTGTCTAATATCAAGTATCATATTTTTGCTTCCATAAATACAGCGCGATTTAAAGCTTGAATAAATAAGTCTACTGAGCCTGAGCCTTTGACTTGGACTTTATTATTGAGGATGAAAAAAGGTACGCTAGTGATGCCATTCAAGCGGGCGAAAGATGATTCAGCGACAATTTTATCGAAGAAATTATGATTATCTAGCTGATATCTTAACTCTGTTGCATCCATTTGATAGGTTTTACCTATCTCAACTAGAACGTTGATATCACCAATATTCAACCCATCTTCAAAGTAAGCTTGATAGATTGCTTCTACAACCTGATTTTTGATATCATCGGGAGCGATCGCAATCAACTGATGAGAAAGCTTAGTATTCACAGCTAAAGTGATTTTATCAAAATTTAGCTTAACTCCAGATGCTGCACCTACACGTGTTGTTTCATTAAATAAATTTTCCAGTGCTTCTGGTTGTATACCTTTCCTTTCCTGCATAAAACTCCGAAACTCATAGCCAGATGCAGGAACAGTATCATCAAGGAGAAATGGATGCCAACGGATATTTACTGTTTCTTGTTGCCATTGTGATAAAGCATCAAAAAGATGTTTTTTCCCAATGCGACACCAAGGGCAGACTGTATCGTGAAAAATGTCAATCAACATAAACAATCAATTTAATGAAATCTATTAAATCCAGTATCTTTGTTTTCTGTGAATGTATAGGTAGCAGGTACTAAAGAATTATCTTGTTGTTGAAAAAAAGCTTGATGTTCCTCAAACTCCTTAATTAGACCTTCTCTATCTTTCCGCGCCACCAATTCAGCCAAGCGTTGATAAGTTTCAGCTAAATCGTTAATAGCCTGACATCTTTCTTCAGTCGCCAAGATGATATCAACACATAAATTTGGATTTTGTTTAAACAAACGTTTGAGAATTTCGATTTCTTGACGATAGCTAGGGGATGACATTAATAAACTGCGTTCTAAGTCAATATTTGCCTCTGCGAGAAAAACACCAAGGCTAAGTCTGTAAAAATGTTGTGTTGCTTGCACAAACACCATTATCTGGTCGTGTTCTTCAGGCGTACAAGTAATTAATTCCCCGCCTTGATTTTGCATGACATCTAATAACCATTGGAATGATTCATCATGACGACCAGGACATACTACTATTTTTTGCCCTGAAAAAGATTTCACACTCGGCCCAAACATAGGATGTAATCCCATGACAGGGCCTTGATGATGTGTCAACATCGCCTGAGTTGGCTGAGTTTTAATACTAGTAATATCACATAAAGCTGTGGTGGAAGAAAGATATTTAGCGGCACGTTTAATAACATCAACTGTACATTCGATGGGAACGGAAACTATGACTAATTCAGCCTGACTCAATAATTGATCTGCATAGTCCCAGTCTTGGTTTCCTAGAACATTAACTTTATGCCCTATAGCCAGAAGTTGTTCAGCAAATAATTGACCCATTCTACCACGACCACCAATAATAGTGATTTGGCGTGATTTAACATTATTTACTGATGTAAAATCTACATCAATTGAGGATTTTATAGACATTTTTCCTCCGGTTGTTTGTAGTGAGGACTTTAGTCCTCTAATCAACAGGTTACGCGAACAAGACAACTGAATTAATTACTTAGAACTCAACTCAGGTAATATCTGTAAATTTTCACCAGCTATAACATCAGTAAATAATTGCTCATAACTATCCAAAGCTTGCTCAAAAGCATAATTTTCTATAGCAAACTTTCTGCCTTGATGACCTAATTGTGTAGCTAAATCGGGATTTTGATATAGCTTGAGGACTGCATCAGCTAAAGCTTTAGGTGACTCTGGCGGAACCACGACACCGCCGCCACTTTTGCGGATGGCTTTAGCCGCAGTACCAGTTGCGGGAACTGAACCGATAATTGGGCGATCGCTTGCCATCAACAATGGTATTTTAGAAGGCATATTAAAGGAAACTACGTTGCTTTTCTGCACAACTAAACCCACATCAGCCGCCGCCAACATTTCCGGTAATTTCTCTCTAGGTTGCAGTGGTAGGAGTAACACATTATCCGCACCACAACTCAGACAATATTGTTCCAGCCTGGCTAAAGATTTAGACTCACCTGCAATGACAAAAGCAATTTCAGGAATATGGCGTAACTGAGATGCTGCTTTAATTACTGTTTCTAAACCTTGAGTCAGGGCGATATTTCCCGAATAAAGCACTACAAATTTATCATCAAGGTTATGAGCTTTTCTCCAAGAGTTATTTTTAGGAGCTTCAGAACTGATAAAATTTAAATTTACCCAATTAGGAATGCAGACAATTTTATTATCAGGTACACCTTTATTCACTAAATTATCGACAAAACCCTCAGCGATGACACTAATAGTATGAGATGTGCGGTAAGCAAATTTTTCTATAGCCTCCAAAGCTCGAATCATTAATTTATTTTTAATTAAGCCGACACGAATTCCCGCTTCTGGTAGAATGTCTTGTACATTCAAAACAACCGGGCAATTATATATCCCACCCAGTAGACTTGCAGGTAAAGAAACTAAAAGCGGTGGTACTGTCACCAGAATTACATCCGGTCGCCAACCGTTCAAAGCTTGGGGAAGACTACTAGCAACAAAACTCAACTCCAGCAACAGCCTATCAATCAAATTAGGATTAGATTTAATGCGTAAATAGCAACGCGCAATTGTGACACCGTTTCTTTCTTCCGTTTGATAAAATTTTCCCTGATACTCATCGTAGATGCGGCGTTGAGGATAATTAGGCATACCCGTAATGACGCGCACTTGATGACCTCTTTTAACTAAACCTTCCGCCAGTTCAGTCATTAAAGGTGCAATGCCAATTGGTTCTGGATAATAATTGTAGGAATAAATGAGAATTTGCATGATTAGTTATTAGTCAATAGTCAATAGTCAATAGTCAATAGTCATTAGTCATTGGTTAAAACCTTGACTGTTGACAGCCTCAACGCATAATTGAGATGTGAGAAATAAATTATCTTGTGGGGTATGGAATCTTGCCCGCCCCCTGTCAGTCAGATAAAATCTTATCGGCAGTTAATATTCTTCAAATCTATTGCCACGCCAATAAAAAGAATATAAACTAGTGGCAAGAATAAACTTGTGCATTAACCAACAATCTAATATCCTATTCATCTGCGTTTATCTGCGTACATCTGCGTTCAATTTTTCCTAATCTATTGCCACGCCACTAGTCAAGTCACAGCAAAAATTTGCGACAATATCATCGAAAGTGGTAAAAGACTTAAAACCAACAATCCATAGGGCAACCCAGCAAAACCCGCCGCCAAGGTAGTATCTAAAATAATTAGAGATAATACACCAGCCCTAACTGCAATACGGATTTTTTCTGGAGTAGGTTGACGTGCAGCATTGATAAAAGGAATCAATACACGGATAGCCAGTAATGCCAAGAATGGTAATGCTGTCAGGACTTGATAATCTGTTAACCATCCTAAACCTAACAACCCAACCATCACCGCAGTAATTAATAATAAAGCGATAATACCAGTGCTGGATTTGCCTCCTTGAACTTCACCACGACTTAAGGCAGTGATAGCAGCAATGTAAACTATAGGAATCAAACCTAAAAACCAATAATCGCTAATTGCAACTGGAACCACACTCACCCCTAGTAACAAGTTACCGCCTCGACAAAATCCCATATTGATGGGGCCGAAAATGGGGTGGTGTTTGCCAAAAGCATCATACAATAGAGCAGAAGTTGCGATCGCCAAAGCTAACACCGCACTCACCCAAGAAACCTGCGCCGCCGCCGCCACACCCGCAACTAACAGCGAACCCCCCAACAAACTTGCGCCAGTGCGCGAAGCCCTACCACTAGGAATTGGTCTTTCTGGTCGTTCTTTAGCATCTAGTTCCGCATCAAAGACATCGTTAAAAACGATACCGCCGCCATATAAGCCAGTGGTAGCTAGGAGTAACCACAAAAGAGGGGTGAGATTGAGTTGTACAAAATACCCAGAAGCCGCAAAGCCAGCCATAATATCAGCCCAAGCGGTGATAATATTGGCGGGGCGCAGTAGTTGTAGGTATGCCCAAAAGCGGTGGTTGTTGAAGGTGGCGGTGTTCATGGTTTGACTCACGCAAAGACGTATTCGGTGAAGCCGTTCCCAAAGGGTAGGCGCAAAGAAGGAAGGGAGATATTTTGGTGTTTTTGAATTACGAATTAACGCGGTGTGAGACTTATATCAACTCCGGCTAATTACTTGTATATGGTGGGTTTAGTCGGTAATGGTTTAAGCTTCATTGATAATTATTCTCTACAATTACCAATTACCCATTACCCATTACCAACCCCCACGATATGATAAATGTTTAAGCGCAGATAATATTACTCAATCAACGCATATTCACGCTGGGACTCAACCAATGGTTGTTGTCCCCGGAGGACAGAGTTATCGTTGAATTTTTGTCTTTGGTCGATGGGTGGGAGGTTTAGCCAGTCTGACTCGTGCATTTGACCGCTTTGGCTGTAGGCGGCGATCGCATTTTGATAGCAGACTTTTTTTACATCCACCTCAGAAATGCACCGTTCTAGCATGAGTAGGGCGGTTTTGGGAACTGCGAGGGGGTCGCTTACACCCCAATCGGCGCTACTATCAACGATAATGCGATCGCTACCATATTCACGGACAATTTCTACCATGCGTGCATTCCCCATTTTGGTATTTGGGTAAATGGTGAATGCAGCCCAAAAGCCTCTATCTAAAACCTCTTTGACCGTTTCTTCATTATTATGGTCTACAATCACCTGCGATGGCTTTAACCCATGCTCAATGCAGACATCCATACTCCGGCTTGTACCCGCTTTTTTATCACGGTGTGGTGTATGAATCATCACCAGCATATCTAATTCTTTCGCCAGTTCCAATTGCAGGCGGAAATACTTATCTTCGGCGGGTGTCATATCATCGTAACCAATTTCCCCAATGGCTACCACACCTTCCTTACAAGCATACAGAGGCAATAATTCCATAACTTGCTCTGCCAAAGGTTCATTATTAGCTTCCTTGGAATTTAACCCAATTGTGCAGTAATGTTTAATACCAAACTGCGAAGCCCGGAACCTTTCCCAACCAACCAAACTGCTGAAATAATCTTGAAAAGAACCAACATGAGTACGTGGTTGTCCAAACCAAAAAGCCGGCTCAATTACCGCCACAATTCCCGACTGACGCATCATCTGGTAATCATCAGTCGTGCGCGAACTCATGTGAATGTGAGGGTCGATAAACATCATATCTTTGCTAATAATCTTGTTATTCATAACTAGGGATGTGTTGACCAATTACCAATTACCAATTACCAATTACCAATTACCAATTACCTATGACTAAATTTCTCTACCAAAGGCCAAATTTCACCAGATACAGGACGTTTGGCACTGTAGCGTTCGCTAGCATAATCTGTTAACATCCTGGCTAATTCCTGGTTGGCACGGGAATCTAAACCTTGAATTAAATGCAGAGGACTACCCACAAATAACGCTTTCACTACCATCTGATTCCAAGCTAAAATATCAAAATACTCTGCTGGGTATGGGTTGCGTAACGCTACCGCATTAAATACTGCCGTCATATTACTGCGTACACCCTCAGCCGCCCGCTTTTGCCAGCGTTCTGGATAAGGTAGCAAAGGTAAAGCTTGATATAGTGTGACTAATTCGCCGACATCGGCGGATTTAAAAACTTGCTCTAAAGTATATACGTATTTATCTGGATGATATTTAGGTAAGCTTAATACTAATAGTGTACGTGCTGCTTGGTCTACGCTCCAATGAGTAGGAAACCAGCCTGGATGAATTTCTGAAGCTGCTTTTAGGTCTTGTGTGGTTAGCTGTAGTTGTAGTTTGCCTATATATCGGGGAACAGCGCTAAATGCAGTAAAAAATACTCGCACATTATCACCGTTTTGAATTCTTTCTTTTTTGTCTTCTAGCCAAGCAACACCTTCTGGACTTGCTTGTTGTATGATCCAATGAAGTAATAATTCGCTAATATTATTTAGTTTTAAATCAGTGACACCAGACATAATAGTTAACTAAGTTAAATTGATTAGTTCCCTGGCATTGCCAGGGAACAGTTTTACAGCAATTAACAGGGAAAATAGTGGCAGAAATTAAACAATAGTAGATTTTTGTTGCCGATTTTTTCTGAATTTGACAACACTAGCCCCAACTGCAACTACGCCCAGACCTAAGATGGAAACAGGCTCAGGAACTGAAGCTGCACCTTCAACACTTAATACTTGAACACGACCTTGGAAGAAATCACCTACGTAAACTTTGCCATCATCGTAGTGTAACCCGGCAGTCCAGTTAAATGTCCCTGGTGACAGGTCAATAGGAGTACCATAAGGAGTGCCGCCACCCTGTGCTGGGGGTGAGACGACTTCACCCTCTGCATTACGGGCTGGTTGACCATAAGAAGCCAGGAATTTACCGTTTTTATCAAATACTTGAACACGGCTATTTTGGGAGTCGGCTACGTAGATATTTTCGTACTCGTCTACGTCTATACCAATTGGTTCTCTAAACTGACCGGGTTGCGAACCTGTGGAACCAAAGGCAAATAGGAAGTTACCATTTGCATCTAAAACTTGAACGCGACCATTGTATTGATCGTTGACGTAAATTCTGCCAGTTTTTTCCGAGATAATTAAACCACCAGGGCCGGAAAATTGTCCAGGGCCACTTCCAGCAGAACCAATAGTTCTGATTTGCTCACCTTGTGGATTGTATACTTTGATAACATCGGCGCTAAAGTCGGTAACATACAAGTTACCATCTTTATCAAAGTCCATGCCTCCAGGGCCGAAGAATAACCTACCCTCTACAGGCCCACTAAATGAACCAAAGGATGTTTTAAAGTTACCTTGGGCATCAAACACATTAATCCGGCTATTGAAAACGTCAGCGACGTATAAATCGCCTGTGTTGGGATTAAATCTCAGGTCTGCTGGCTCGTCAAATTGTCCAGGGCCGCTACCTGTACTACCAATTGATCTTAAATAGTTACCTTCGCTATCGAATATATCTACGCGGTCGATACCTCGGCCGTTACTGATATAAATCTCGTTGGTCGAGTCTTGTACTCCTATACCTTGGGGAACAGCCAGCGTTCCGGGAGTACCAGGAAAATCACCATTCACAAAAGTGGCAGGTCTACCAATACTGCTTTCGTATTTTAAGGATAAAGCTTGAGCTTCACCTACGGTTGCCAGTGTCATTAATCCAGCACCCGCAAGTGTGATTGACAATTTTTTTATTAATGACATCCGAGTTTGACTCCTCAACTATTTTTAAATCAGTAGTGAAACGTTATCAACAAAAAATTTCTTGTAGAGCATTTGATAAAGGTATAGGTATATACCTATACCTTTATCCTGTTTCTAGACCTTTTCTAGTTCCGCATCAACTAATTCTTTGCTGTCATTACGTTTGCGCTTCTTCATCATAGAAGCAGCACCTAAAGCAGCCGCAGACATTGTACCCAATGTTACGGAAGGTTCGGGTACTGTGGCGTTGGGGTCAATAGCGATGATTTGACCTGTACCTGCAAGTCTGGCTCGGTTGGAAATATATAGTTTGCCATCGGGGCCATAGGTAATACCAGAAGCTGCCTCTAGTCCATTACCGTTCCAAATGGTTGTACGAGTACCATCGGGAGAAATTTTGATTAAGGAACCACTGATGTCACCAATGACATTACCGCCTTGTTCAATTTCCTTCCATTCGGAAGTATTAATGTGTTGTAAGACGTACAAGTTGCCTTCTGAGTCGTAGGTTGCGCCTGTCAACTGGGTAAAGCCATCAGCGATAACTTCAGTCTCCAAAGTCACAGGATCTACTTTGAAGATACGTGCTTCACCTTCTGGATAAGGGAAGTAACTATATTCTGTCACTGTTAAGCTACCATCTGGAGCAGTGATAATACCTGTAGGTACGGACTGTTGTGTAACTGGTAAGCCATTGGGGTCTACATCTGGCCCTAAGTCTGGGTATTCGAGCTTATCTCTATCTATTGGTTTGAGTGGGAAGGAATTTACATTCTTGATACCACTGCCATCAAGACCTACAGAATAGATGGTGTTACCACCGCCATCAACTACATAAGCAATATCATCTTTAATAGTGAAGGCGTAGGGGTTGGAAATTACATCTGTGCCATCAGGATTATTGGCGGCTTCGTAAGCAGCAAAATCTGCAATCGGTGTTAATTCACCAGTTGCTAAATCGATTCTGTATAATCTTCCCAGGTCGGGGGATTGTAAGACTGTATCCCGGTTATTAGGGTCGCCAGCCAGACCAGTCAATAGATAAGCATTGCCTTGGGAATCAAATTTAATATCCGCAGGCCCAGCTGCTTGTTCTCCAGAAGGAGATAGAGCTAGAGAGGTGAGACCAGAGAGAACGGTTGACTTTGTACCGTCTTTGTTAATTCTGCTGACAGAACCATTTTGACCAGCACACAAAGGAATGAAGCCGGCGCTGGGTGATGGAATACATCTACCATCAGCACCATCACCACCTCGGCCACTTTCTGTAACATACAGATTACCGTTAGCATCGAAGGCTAAATTTCTGGGGTTATCCAAGCCATCGGCTATGACGGTAAATTTGGCAGCTTGGGCGGCTTTGGGCATGAAAGCAAAAGCAATAGAAAGACTAATAAGGGTAATGGCAAATGGCTTGAGTTTCATTTGTCGAAAGGTTTAGATATTAATGAGGTTGAAAAATGTTCAGTCATTATTTGTGACTGGTATGAAGTTGCCAAGGTAAAGTCTTGGCGCGGTTTGTGTGGCGTTTTTTATGACGCAACGAACCAGCACTAAAAATGCTAAACGCTACTATGCCAGCAACAGCAGTAGGTTCAGGTACAGACTGGGGATTATCAATTCTGATGATTTGTCCTTGTCCAGGGCGATCGCTACGATTAGATATATAAATCGCACGATCAGCACCAATGGTCAAAGCGTTGGGTGACTCTAGTCCATTACCACTGAGGATAGTTTTTCGCTTACCATCAGGAGTTATTTTGATTAATGAACCATTAAAGTTACCTTTCCACGCTGACTGATTGGCATACTGCAAGGCATACAAATTACCATCACTATCAAATTCCAAGTCTGTCAAATGGGTAAAGCCATCTGCGTAAACTGTTGTCTTCCCATCAGTACCAACTCGAAAGATTTTGGCTTCACCTTCAGCAAAGGGGAAACCAGTAAATTGACTAACGTAGTAAGCACCATCAGGGCCTTTGACGACACTTGAAGGTACTACTTGTACAGATAACTCCGATGGCGGTTCTTCTGTAGGAGTTGGTACTTGTCCGGGTTCGGTGGATGGTTCACCGTCGGGGGGGAAGGTAGGGTTAGTCAATGTTTCTTCGGGGAATACAGTCAACGCTTGCAAGTTAGAGCCATCTTTTTCCACACTTAGCAAGTCGTTAGCGCCTGCATCAACAGCGAGTAAGCGATCGCCGTCGATATACAACCCCAAGGGATTACTATTAAGATCACTACCATCAGGATTATTTACCAACTCATAGTTAGATATGTCAGCAACAGTCGTCCATGAGTTGGTAGTAAAATCGACAGTGATAATTTTGCCTAAATCAACATCGCCAAGACTACTGCGGAAGCTCGGATTAGTCCCATATCCCAGCAAAATATAGGGCTTTCCTGTAGCATCAAATTGGATGTCTCTCGCTCCACCAGCGTTTGAGCCATCAGCTAGGGCGATAGAAGGTAGTCCTGAGAGTGCAGTTTGAGTTTGACCGTTCTGAATTTTCAGAACTCTACCCGTTGCACCATAGCACAATGAACCTTGACCAGTTACAGAGGAAACGCAAGCTCCATTACCCCCTGTTCCTGCTTCGGTTACATATAATGCGCCATCAGGGCCAAAACTTAATCCTCTGGCGTTATTCAGACCGTCCGCCACTACTGAAAAAGATGCAGCTTCCGCAGCTTTTATTCCTGAAAAGGTGGCAACACAAAAGGTAAATAAGGTGATTGTGAGTTGTTTGAGTTGGATGTGTTGCATGGTCTGAGATTTTTAAACGCGGAGGGATGGGAGGTTAGCGCAAAGGAATAGGGAGAAAAACTATGGACTAATGACTAATGACTAACAACTAATTCTTGTTGTTTAAGTTTGTGTACTGGTACATAGCTCATACCCCGGTCGAAGGATGCGAGGTTGCCAGCTTTGGCTTCTAAGAAACGTTTGATGTTCATACTCTCAGCGCCAAAGTCTTCTATCTGAAGCTTGCCGTGAGGAAGTTGTCCATCATTTTTCCAGAAGGTGATGCGATGGAGGATGAAACCAGTCGCTTCAGGGTCAGCGAAGGAATAAGCGGCGGGGATAAGCAGAGCTACAGAACGCTGATAATAATTGTGTTCTGGGTAGAAGTATTCTTCTTCTAATAGGTAATACTTGCTCAGGCTATGAACACGTACAGAAATTGTGACTTTTTGGTCGTATTCGTCCAGAAAATCACCAGACTGGCCGCTAAGTTCCCCTACTGGTCTAACTAAATGCGCCCAATCATCAATATTTTTGACTTCTGTTAAATATTCAACTCCCAATTCTACAGGAGCATCTACATAGATAGTATCGGTATCAATAAAGTAGCGTCCTTTGGCTGCTCTTGTCAAACCCTCTCTACGTTCTAAATTAGCTTTGAGGGAACGGCATTCAGAAGTATGCACGGTGTGAATACCTTGCATAATCATTTGTGTTTGCCGACCAGGATCGACAAAGCTTAACCAATGGAAGTACACACCTTTTTCATCTGTTCCCGGTTCAATATAGTCTGGGGGAAACAGTAATACAGGATAAACTTGGAAATATTGATTGTACTCTAACCCGCAATGCCATTCGATGCCATAAAATAGCGGGTTTTCGAGTTTCTTAACATGATAATATAAATTTCTTTGATAACCGGATGCAGTGCCTATCCAAGTATCTTCATCAACTTGTTCCTGCATCCGACTGAATAATGTCCAATCATCTAAGTTTTTCAAACCGCAAAGATACTTGAATGCGGTTTCTGGTGATGTGGCAATATATGCGGATGTCGCAAAGGTATTACTTTCCACTGTTCGCTCCTCAAATTAATAATTTCTGACTCAGTTTTATGCAGCTACTGGCTGCTTTTTACTGATTCTTGCCTTCATGATTCGTTCATCCGCCAGCCGTTTTGAAGCATCATTTGTAGTAATGCTTTGCTGTTTAGCAATGTTAAAAATTGCTAGCAGTGTGTCGTAAATATTATTGACTTGCTTAAAGGCTTTATCTTCTTCGTAGCCAATCATTTCGTTGTAAACGTTGATGATACCGCCAGCATTAATTACATAATCAGGACAGTAGAGGATATCATTTTCTACTAATCTTTGACCATGTAGGCGCTCATTGTCTAACTGATTATTAGCCGCACCAGCAATAATTTTGGCTTGGATTTGGGGAATAGTTTGACTATTAATAATTCCCCCCATAGCGCAGGGAGCGAAAACATCTACTGCTTGTGAGTAAATTTCATCTGGTTCTACTACTGTAGCACCAAAACGTTGTTTTATTTCAGCAGTTTTTTCAGGACTAACATCAGTCACAATTAGCTCTACACCATGTTCATGTAGATGGCGGCAAAGGTTACTACCAACGTTGCCTAATCCTTGTACTGCAACCTTTAGTCCATCAAGTCTCTCGGTTTGCCAGCGAAATTTTACAGCAGCTTTTAGTCCTAGAAATACACCTAAAGCTGTGATGGGTGCAGGGCCACCACCTTTTTCTTCCACACCAACTACATATTTAGTTTCTTGATAAATTGTGCGGACATCATTTGGTGTGATATTCATATCTTGCCCGGTGATAAAACGTCCTTTGAGGCTTTCTACAAAACGTCCATAAGCTCTCAACATTTCGTCTGTTTTATCTGCGGGGTTAGCAATAATCACTGCTTTGCCACCGCCAGCAGGAATGTTTGCACAAGCTGCTTTATAAGTCATCCCACGGCTGAGACGCAAAGCATCTCTTAAAGCTGCTTCTTCATTAACATAAGGATAGAGTCTTGTGGCTCCCATTGCTGGGCCTAAGCTGGTGTCATGGATGGCAATGATGGCTCTGATGTCTGGGTTTTTCCCATGACAGTAGAGGACTTGCTCGTGACCCATTTCTCTAACTGTTTCAAATAACTGCATTTTGGTTTCTTAATAGTGGGAGGTAAGTGGGAACAAAGTTTAGCTGTGGTTTTGGTAATTGGTAATGGGTAATCGGTAATAGTAAAAGCTAGTTATTTATTACCCATTACCAATAAGGACAAACATCAATCATTAGGCGTTGGGATCAATCTAGGAAGTGTGAAGAATTCTTGCAAAAGTGTTAGCTAATGTTGTCACTCTGTATAATTAGGGAGTTCAGAAATTGGAAGCTTGATGTTTGTCCAAAAAAGCGGAAAATTTCTAACTTCATTGTTTTGGTTATTGGTATGAATCGAGAAGTTCTCTTTTCATACCATCTTCTTGAGCGATCGCTTCAGACATATTTTGTGGCATCACATCACACCAAGGGGAAAGAGACGTGTTTGGTGGCTGCTGATTTGCCATTGCCGTTAGTAGTAGATTTCACTCCTTGGGCGGCCAAACTCTTGTTGCGTCCGCCAGAGGGTGCGGGGCGGTCTGCGTCGATGATGACATCGACAACGAAGGGGCCATCAGCTGCGATCGCTTGTTGTAAAGCCGCCTCTAAATCAGACTCATTCAACACTGCAATCCCGTCTGCACCCATACCACGAGCAATCATGGCAAAGTTGGCTGGGGGAATCTCTGCATCTGCGCCCTTCAATCCCAATACTTTCATGCCTTGATAGCACATATTGTATCGAGCATCGTTAAGCACAATCCAAATCGCCGGAATCTTATATTTCACGGCTGTGCTGATTTCATTATTCATCAGCATTGCCCCATCACCCACAATCGCTACAGCTTTACCGTTCCGGGCTTGCGCTGCACCAACAACACCTGTAGCTGCATGACCCATTGCACCTACTCCGGTGCTAACACGGTAACGATTGGCTTCATTAAACCGCAAACAATGAGTAGACCAAGTAAATGAGTTACCACACTCCGCCAAAACTATTGCATCGCTACCCTCAACCACAATCTTTTGAATAGCAGCCATCAATACTTCTGGACGCACTGGGTAGTCTGCGCCTTCTGGGATGGGGTCGAGTTGCGGACGAGGTAAAGACAATGTACCAGCATGAGGAGTTTCTGGTATATGTTGCAAAAGATCCTGCAAATATGTCTTGATGTCAGCTTGAATTGAAAAGGTGTTGGCGTGGGGATAAGCCACTCCGGGAACTTCCGGGTCAATATCTACATGAACAAAGCCCTTTGCTGGAATCATCGTCGGACTCCAGAAAGAAGTCGGTTCACCTAAACGAGTTCCTAATACCAGAGTACGGGCTGGGGTTTGCTCCTCCATATAGGTAATGACAGAAGCATCACCACCCAATCCTGTCACACCCACAAACTGCGGATGGTTTTCTGGAAAAATACCTTTACCACGGGGTGAGCAAAAAACGGCTGCACCTGTTCTCTCGGCTAGCTGACGAATTTCCGCCGCCGCATGACGCGCCCCAAAACCAACCCAAATGGCGAAGGGTTCGGAGGATAGTAACTCTGCGGATTTAGCAATCTTTTCTTTGTGAGCAGTTACCCGATAATCAGCCACATTCAATTCTGGCCAAGATATGCCTTCTACAAGGCTTGTCTGTACACCTGTAGGAATACTGATATGGGCAACAAATCCGCCTGGTTGGGCTAAACCTAATGCCAGTTTGCGGAAAATTTGCGGTAGTTGGGCGGCTGATTCTAAGGTAATAGCGTAGTTGAACAATACACCAGAGGTAAATATTCCCCCACTAGGTAAGGTGTAGCTGCTGGTTTCTTGAATTGCCCAGCGTCCACGTTGGGGTGATGAGGTACAAGCCGATAAGAGAATTACCTTTGCACCTTCACCACGGGCGGCAAATAAGCCTGTGAGGGCGTTGGTAATACCAGGCCCGGCTGTTGTAAATACCACCGTGGGATGATTATTTGCAAAGTAGGCTTCAGCAGCAGCAAAGGCGGCTCCTGCTTCGTGGCGAAAGTTCAATACTTGCAAGGCGCTGTTGGATAAGGCATTCCACAAGCTAGCCATTGCGCCCCCAGCCACACCGAAGGCACTAGATACGCCCAAGTTGACTAGCATTTGGACAATAGCTTCGGCAACGGAGACGGTGGGGTTTGCTTCTTGGGCAAACAAGGGCTTAACTTCTATATCATTTAACTCACGGGAATCGTGAGATAAAGATTCTACATATTGACTGCTGTCTGTGGGTAATTCTTTGTACAGCTCACCAGTCAGTATCTGGGAGTTGGAATCAGTATATTGTTGACTCATTTGGGTTCAGTTAATTCCAGAAATTTGCACAAGGTTCTCTCGGCTATGTTTAGCCATAGGGTGAAATCTAAGGTCAAGAAACTTGTTGCTTGTAGTATTAGCGAGGTTGGGCTAAGGCAGTAGTAGAGGTTAGGTAACAGCTTTACAACCCAGAAAAACTTATAAAACAGTTATCAGTTATCAGTTATCAGTTATCAGGCTTGTGGTGGGGGATAAAGAAGCGCCAAAATACGCCTTCCACCAATTGGTGTGGTGTTTCACCAAGGATTTAACTCATAACTGTTCACTGTTCACTGTTCACTGTTGAAAAACAGGTCGGTAGTTATGAAGACAAGCGTACGTGAAATCAACACTAGCTTGCAATGAAGAATCTTTTGTTTACACTTACCAATTCTTTCGCACTCTGCTACATAGATGAATCTTGGGCAAAACATAGCAAATTCTCTAGGCATATTGCACTATTTGTTAAGTTATGTCACATTAATTAAGGAAATAATTCTTTACTTGGACTTTAAAACCTAAGTAATTATGCTCAATCCTTAGCACTATACTGAATCTTCTTCGATGTAAATCGAACTAGCTACGCTGGTACTATTGCCGAGGCAAAATCAATTTTAATTGATGAAAACAGTCAATATAAATTGTTGAGTTCGCTTTAGAGTATAGTCATAAATTACAACAGCCAAAATATGACAATTACAACAGTAACGCTAACTTATTTTTTGCTATGTGCCAGCAAGTTGCTTGTCTTGTGTTTTTCTCCAGACATCCCATCAGTAGTCAGGATTTGTTAGTTGTCAGTGGTTGGTAGTTAGTAGCTCGTTTGCAATATCCATAAAACAATAGGATATTAAATCAGATAAAAGGAATTGACAACTAACAGGCGATCGCGTCACAAAATCTCTGTCTAATGGTAGATAGCTTTTTATAGGTAGAGGTCTGGTAAAGGGCAATGTATCTCTAATGACAGATGAATCAACTGATACATCCATATTAGATTCCTGAGTGAGTAATTTAAGAATAATTAAGAGGGCTAGCTAATGAGAAGATAATTGCAAATTTAGGCGAAATTCGATTCTGGTTTGAATCATTGAGTTACTTGTAGAGGAGTAACACGAAATATGCAAAAAGGAATAGAGGTTTACCTAGCTTTACAAAAATAACACATAAACTTCATCTTAAAAATACATATAAATCTATACATTGATTTCGAGGAAAACCTCGTAAGGAGTCAGGTTTTACTATGCCAATAGGTCAAAATCAAAGCTGTTTTGGAGTTCTTAAAAGTAATGACTATCCAGTCAGAGTTAGATTTTAAGTTTGCTCATTTCCTGATAAACAACACCGTAGAAGCCGCCTTTTGCTTGGGAGAGGACTGGCAGTTTCTGTATGTCAATGATGCAACTTGTCGCCTGATTGAATATTCTCGTGAAGAATTATTAACGATGAGTTTGCCAGATATAGATATAGATTTTTCTCTGCGTGATTGGGCGGAAATTCAATTACAAGATTCTGGCATATTTAAAAGTCGCTATCGCGCCAAAAATGGGAGAACATTTTTAGTAGAAATATCACTGACTTTTATAGAAGATCAAGGCAGAAGATTTGGCTGCG
This sequence comes from Leptolyngbyaceae cyanobacterium, assembly GCA_036704005.1. GTDB lineage: Bacteria > Cyanobacteriota > Cyanobacteriia > Cyanobacteriales > Nostocaceae > Trichormus. The sequence goes on from DATNQO010000278.1 coordinate 67,994, forward strand.
CTTTTGTGCGGGAAAAGAGTAGCGAAATAGTAGATTTAAGTGTACAAAAGTGGCTGAATGAATTAAGAGAAGCCAACAATAATCTGCAACAGCAAGTTGCGGAACTGAAGAAAAAAGAGGTTAATTTAGAAACATCTCTATCTGTATTGAGTTCGACTCTCGAATCTACTGCGATCGGGATTGTTTCTATTAATTTTGAAGGCGATATTCTTAACTATAATCAAAAATTTGCGGAGATGTGGAAAATTCCACAACATTTAATTTTATCTAAAAAATGTCCGCGCTGCAAAGCTTTTTTTGAGAGCCAAATAAAAGACCCTGACACATTTAATAGAATGATTTGGGAGGTTTCTAGTACATCTAATATCGAAAGCTACGATGTTTTAGAATTGAACGATGGTAGGGTTTTTGCTCACTATTCTCAGCCGCAGTGGTTGGGTGAAAAAATAATTGGCAGAGTCTGGAGTCTCTGGGATATTACTAAATCTAGGCAGACAGAAGAAACATTGCGTTTGAATGAAGCAAGATTTCGCGCTTTGGCTGAGACTAGTGATGCCAGCACTTTTCTCATCCAAGGTAAGCAATTTTGTTATGTTAATCCCGCAGTACAGGTACTAACAGGCTACACTAGAGAAGAACTCTTAAATAATTTTGATATTCGCAGACTAATTAAACACAGAAAAGGTAGACAGATACGTAATTCGGCTAAAGCCGCTAATTTTGAGTATCAAGAAATAACTATTTTAACTAAAAATGGTGTGGAACGCTGGTTGGCTTGTGCGGTAACAACAATCGATAGCACGATAGATTTTCAAGGTAAATCTGTGGAAATGATTACAGCTATTGATATCACCGATTATAAACAAGCTGAAGCAGAACTTAACCAGGCTTTAGAACAGGCAAAACATCTTGGTGAATTAAGAGCAAGTTTTCTTTCTATGGTTTGCCATCAATTCCGCAATCCTTTAAATATCGTTTCTTTCTCCAATAACTTATTGAAGCGATATTTAGATGGAGAAACAGAGGAGACAGTGCAACCAATACTCGACCAAGTTCAATTATCTATTCAACAACTTAACCAAATGTTGGATGATATGTTGTTCTTCGCCAGGACAGAAGCAGCCAAGCTGAAAGTTGAACCAAACCAATTTGAGTTAGTGGAGTTTTGCAATGATTTAGTCGCACAAATGCAGATGGGTAACTTTCCCAACCTGATTAATTTTGTTAGCCAGGAGAACTATCTAACGGTTTGGATGGATAAGAGTATATTAGATTCCATTCTGAAGAATTTGCTAGATAATGCCGTTAAATATTCTCCCTCTGGTAGTATGGTGGAGTTGAAACTTTTCCGTAACAATGAAAAGGTAGTTTTTCAGGTCAGAGATAGTGGAATTGGCATTACCCTACAAGACCAAAAACGACTTTTTGAACCATTTTACCGGGGCAACAATGTTGATCATATTCCTGGTACTGGACTTGGGCTGTCGATTGTGAAAACGCTGGTGGATTTACATAGCGGTCAAATTGCTGTGGAGAGTAAAGTTGGTGTAGGTACAACATTTACCGTGATTCTACCATACACAATATAAACCTCATTTGTTCCAAGTTCTAAGTGTTAAGTTTTGTCACTTCACATTTATGAAATGGAATGAAGAGATATTGGTTAAGACTGAATGCAGAGATTGGTAAAGACTATTGATGCAAACCTCTATTTACGGAAAAACAATGCAGGAATCATCACGTACAATTCTAGTGATTGAAGACGATACAGTTACCCGCAATCTCTACTTAAAGGGATTGAAAATTGAAGGGTTCGATGCTATTGGTGCTGAGAATGGTATGGTGGGTATTCAAAAAGCACAAGAGTATTTACCTGACATAGTGATTTGCGATATCATGATGCCGCAAATGGATGGCTATGCTGTTCTGACTGCACTCCGCCAAGATCCGCGAACAGCACCTATTCCCCTGATTTTTCTGAGTGCTAGCGATACTAGGGGAGATATTCGCAAGGGGATGGAATTAGGGGCTGATGATTATATTACCAAACCATCTACTCTAGATGAGTTACTCAAAGCGATCGCCGTTCGCTTACGCAAGCAAGCATCTCTGCAAAACTGGTGCAATAATTTTATCACCAAAGGCGTAAAACCTGCACCTATAGCTAATCCCGTCTCCACAACTCCTACAGAACCTCAGTCAATTTTCCCCGCCATCCCCCAATTGAAAGAAGTTTTTGACTTTATTGAGGCTTATTTTCATCAGGGAATTACTCTATGTGATGTTGCTGCTGCTGTTGGTTACTCTCCGGCTTATTTGACTAATCGCGTAGCCAAGCAGACAGGAGATACTATCAACAACTGGATTGTCAAACGTCGGATGGCGGAAGCTCGTCGTTTACTGCAAAATAGTGATGAGACAGTAGAACAAATTTCTCGCTCATTAGGATATCAACACGTATGTCATTTCTCCCGCCAATTCCGTCAACATAATGGTTTACCTCCCCACGCTTGGCGGTTGTGCTATAAGCAGAAACAAGAATTGGTAAAAACTTAAGAGTAGTCATTAGTCATTTGTGAGGGTTACTGGCGTACTTACGCTTGGTAATTCAATTCTGTTGATTATCGCTTACCTCTGGTGACTGATATATTTTGGATGTTAAATCTTTCTGGAATAATTAATGTATTTGTTATTTCATACTTGATGAAATAATCAATCATCTGCAATTGCCAAAAGTAAAATCCTCGGAATTTTAGCGTAGGGCTTGTTGGAGGCAATTACGAATTATTCTGAGGGTATGTTTTGAGTTTTTCAAGCTATTTCCAAAGTTAAATATGATTTAGTAATATGCACTTTCTGGAGATAGAGGGATAAACCCTTAATTAAAGTTAAATTAAGTTTATTGACTGTTTCACACTCAAGTTAGCTCCTGAACAAGTGTCTTGGGAGCTTTATTCATGAAACTTGAAGTGTCATGTAGTCTTTGACGTAAACTCAATTAAATATGTTGTCCCTGTTTAATGGCAATAACAACTTTATTTTGTATAGCTTTTTTATAACTATCAAAATTACTTTACATAAAACTTATATTAAGGCATATTCAGTGAACTTTTATTTTATCTTAACATTTCTAAACTTTTCTCGTGAGGTTGGATTAAACCATGACAGAGCAAGCTGAAAAAACTGGTTTCCAACTAATAGATATTGACAGATTTCGGATTAAGTCGAAGGAGTATATTTATGCAATTGAAGCCAATTAATCAACAGGTAGTTGTCGTTGTTGGGGCTTCCAGTGGAATTGGACGTGAGACAGCGCTGCGCTTTGCTAAAGGTGGTGCAAAGGTAGTTGTTGCAGCGCGGAGTCAATCGGGGTTAGAGTCTTTAATTAAAGAGATTACCGAGTTTGGTGGTGATGCAATAGCTGTAGTTGCTGACGTACAACACTTTGAACAAGTGAAGGCGATCGCCGATAAAGCTGTAGACTATTACGGCAGACTCGACACTTGGGTACAAGCCGCGGCCATAGGTCTGTTTACCACCTTTGACAATACCACACCAGAAGAGTTTAAACACGTTATTGATGTTAGCCTGATGGGGCAAGTGTACGGGGCGATGGCTGCACTTCCTCACCTCAAGCGCGAAGGAAGGGGTGCATTGATTCACGTTTCCTCAATGGAAGGTACGCGATCGCTACCATACCAAAGCGCCTATTCCTCAGCCAAACATGGGGTAGACGGTTTCATCGATGCAATGCGTCTAGAACTGATACATGATAAATGGCCCATTAGCGTCACCAGTATTAAGCCAGCCGTCATCAACACCCCCTTCTGGAATAATGGTCTGACAAAATTGGGTGTCAAGCCATCCGGCGTACCACCTTACTACGATCCGCGATTAGTAGCTAACGCCATCCTCCACGCCGCCGAACATCCCACCCGCGAGTTGTTGGTTGGGGATGTAGCGAAAATATTAGACATACTCCATCGCATATCCCCCCAACTCACAGACACATTATTACTACTCGTCGGCTTCCAATTTCAGCGTAGTTCTGGCGAACCTAAATCTGAAAATGACCCCAACAACTTTTATCAACCAGTTCCAGAACACGATAGAGTAGATGGCGACTACAGCCACTTGGTAATTCCCAGTATTTCCGACTTTATCGAACAGAATCCGCCACTACAATGGGGTGCGATCGCTGCTGGTACTTTCTTAGCTTTCCTCGCAGCGCAGGCGGTTAGGCGGACTTGAGTTATCAGTTATCAGTTATCAGTTATCAGGTGATGTTAACTGTTAACTGTTAACTGTTCACTGACTGTTCCCAGTCCCTATTGCGAAACTAACTGTGCATTCAATGCTTTGGTGATGCGATCGCTAGAAAATTGCAAGTGGGCTAAGGTGTAAATATCGCCTTGTTTACCCAATTGTCTTAACTGGGTGTCAATGGCTGTTTGCAGTTGGCGTAACTCATACCAAGCTATTGTGCGTCCATCTTCGGGTGCATCAAGATTATGTAATACCATCTCTAGGAGGACATCTAAATATTCTCGTTGCAGTGAACGGCGAATACTAGATATTGGCTTTGGTTGTGGTGTAGTGAGAACTTCTGTCCAAATACCTTGTTGCAAGGTGTCGAATAATTCTGGTAGGGTAAGGGCTTGCTGGGTTGGGGTTTTCAGTTCTATATCTTGGATACGGTGGAGACGTTCGTTGTCTAAGAGCGATCGCAGTATATACCGTTGAAAATTTAACACCCGTTCATGAATAGGATAGTCTAGGCGGTTGTTGGGAACAGAACTTCCCCAATGTTGCCAACGGGAGGGCGCTAGTTGATTGAGTAATTTGGGTGAGAAACTAAAAGCATCCTCAGCAAAAACATACTCTTGTAACTCTGCTAAAGCCTGACGCTGTTTGTCAAGGGGAACTGGCACAAAAGCCCAAGCACTATCATCACTGACATGAGTCCGCCGGAAAGATTGTCCACCAATATATTTGGAAAGTAAAGCAGCGTTACGAAAATAATATTTCAATACCCGATTAAATAAAACGCGCAAATGGCTGTAACTTTCACCTGGGGGTAGATAATGGTCATCAAGACGTTGCCACATCACACGGGCGTTATCCATTTGCCATTGTGAGTATACCAGCACATCACTACTCATATCCCAGAGATTCGCCAGAGGATTGATATCCCAGATATCTTCATCAGTTGCGTAAGATAATTCTGGTTGCGGAGATGCCAAAGCAATTTGCTGTAAAAAATCTTTCTCTTCTTCCGGGGTAATTACCTCATCTACTCCATGAGGACTATTTTTATAACCATACTCAATCGCCCATTCATCATAAGGCCCAATTACCTCTGGAAAATAGTCCCCTTGTTCCACTCCTTGGGGTGCTATATTCACGGGTAAATAGTCCATCACCGAACCAACTAAACCTTTGATGCGGGTGATTTCTATGTTATTTAACTCTTGGGGAGTCAACATAGTGCTACCGTGAAAGTTATGGCGCAAACCCAGAGTATGACCAACTTCATGGGCGACGAGATAGCGCAGGTATTGATGCACATATTCCTGCATCGCCTCGCTACTAGGTTTAGTATTGTGCAGAAGGGATAACGCCAACGCCCCCATAGCTGCTTGTTCGGATGTATTTTGGCTGTAGCAGAGTTCGGACTGGGGACTGGGGGAGAAAGGGGAAAGGGGAAAGGGGAAAGGAAAAATACTGCTTCCTCTGCTCCTCTGCTCCTCTGCTCCTCTGCCCCTCTGCCCCTCTGCCCCTCTACCCCTGCACATACCCAGCGATGAATTATCATCCATCAAGGCGCGGTATTCGTGCTGAACAGATAGCACCATGTTGGCATCAATAATGATATCTGCGTCTAAAATTTCTCCTGTGAGGGGGTTGACACGAACTGGGCCTTTGGCGAAACCTGCATCTAGAGAATTAAACCAGCGAATAGTGTTGTAACGGACATCAGCAGGTTGCCAGTCGGCATCTTCTGGCATTTGTCGCACTTCAATGGCGTTAGCAAATCCGGCTTTGGCAAAGGCTTTGTTCCACATGAGTACGCCTTCCCGAATGGCTTGACGATAGGCGTGGGGTACAGCATTTTCAATCCAAAATACTATCGGCTGTTTGGGTGGTGATAAGGGTGCGTTAGGATCTGATGGTTCGAGATGCCAACGATTGATGTAACGGACAAAGGGTTCTTGATTGTTGTGATTTGAGAAGTCCTGAAAAGCAGTGATGAAATATCCTACGCGATCGTCGGCTAGTCTGGGTATATAGCCGTTGTTTTCTGGAAGTTGGGAAAAACTATAATGTACTTTGAGCGTGAGCGATCGGCTATCTGGTAGGGTAACTAAATCTGCTCCTTCTGGTGAGGAAAAACCGTAAATTGACTCAATCTCTAAGTTTTCGGGTAAACTATTAACATCACCAAAATATGATTTGTTTCGTTCTAGGTGGTAGTCAGCTTGTAGAGAGTATTTCAATAGAGGCGTTAAACCTGCGAAGTCCTGCATCAGCAGGTCATCTAAATCTATGATTATATTTTTACTACGGGGGTCAATAGTGTTTATGGGTAAGGAATAGAGAACTGAATCGCTAAATGAACGAGCAAGCGATCGCTGTTCTGGATTACCCGTTTCTGTACGGAATTTAACATTACGCACCACAAAGTGCAAATTATTATTAACTCGCCGGAAATAAAATAAATAATCAGCTAAAGGTGAACCGCTATAAATACCGCTTTCCCCCACACCCGATTCTAATGTAACTGTAGCTAGGTAGTTTTTATTCAATTGCTCTGGCTTAATTTCTAAGAAAACTTCCCCAGAATTTTCTCGTTTATAAATAGTAAAAAGTCCGTTTAGCTTCTGCGCTCCCTTCAATAGCTCACGAAATCGCCAAAAATCTTCCTGTGGTTTTTCCCCATGATCATTTTCAGCAACAGCTATTTCCACTACCGGGAGAGGATTGAGTTGCTCTATATCAGGATGTGTTAGTTGCTCGGCTCTTGCATCATAAGAAATCAGTAATAAATTACATAAAAACACTATAAATACTACTAACTTAGCTATCCAGTATTTCATCCTTGATTTTTCTGCCTGAAGCGGTTTTGTGTGTAGAAAATGTAGATTAATATGCTGTTTGCCAGCTTTTCAAATACTGCCTAGATATTGAGAACTTAGGCGCATATAAATCTACTTGAGTCAGACAAACTATTGTTTGTCCATAGAAAAAACGACACTACTAACCCAAAAGTAGTGTGTGGTTTCATTGCCATGAGAGTTATTTGGTAATTTTTCATTTATAAGATAAAGTTAACGATTTAGCAATATTTACCTCTCAAGATATACAAACTATAAACCCACAGATAGATGTTTCTGCACTATATCTGCATTAGAACCTAAAAAATGTAGTGGATGCTACGACTAAAGATTGTGACGATGACAGCAGGCTAGCACTACCTAGAGAATTAGTCAAAATTTATCACGGGCGTACTGACACAAACACCCCTTTTGATAGTAGTTGCATCCAATTTATTCAGCATTGAGCTAACAAATCTCACAATTTTTATACACCATATGTATGAGGGCAAAAGCTGGTTAGTTGAAGGAACCTAGTTATCAGGAAGCTTAATCGGTTTTCAAGCAAAACCTTGGTAACTGAGTTGATGAGGTAATAAAAATGAAACTAGAGATTTTAGCTACCACAGCACTATTAAGTACAATTGCTTTCACGGCTCCAGCACAAGCTGCAAATCCTGCTCATGTTCGACAATTACTCGCCACTAGGGCTTGTGCAGGGTGTAACCTCGCAGGAGCAAACTTACAGCAAGCTCATTTAATTGGTGCTGACTTGAGAAATGCCAATTTAGCAGGAGCAAACCTCAAATCAGCTAATTTAGAAGGTGCTGATTTAACTGGTGCAAACCTCAAAGGAGCTAATTTAAGCGACGTTTTCGCCAGCGATGCTAGTTTAACCGGTACGAATTTGACTGGTGTTAAACTCACTAACGCCGAACTCCACAATGCTGATTTAGAAGGCGCTATCTTAGCTAATGCTGATTTAAGAGGAGCGATTTTAAATGGTGCTTTGTATGGCGGCTATGTCAGATAAAATAGCAAGAAACAGGGGAGTAGGTGTTGAAACCAGTGAACAGTTATCAGTTAACAGTAATCAGTGAACAGTGAACATAAACTAATAACTGCTAACTGCTAACTAATAAATAATAACTGATAACTGATAACTGATAACTGATAACTGATAACTGATAACTGATAACTGATAATGGAATTATTCAAAACCTTATTACGTGTGCGCCATTATGAAATGGATGCACTCGGACACGTAAACAATGCAGTCTACCAAAATTACCTGGAACAAGCAGCCATTGAACATTCAGAACATCTAGGTTTGACATTAGATGTTTACCGGGAATTTGGTTGTGTGTTTGTGATGCGGCGAGTAGAAATTGACTATTTGCGTCCAGCAGTTGCGGGTGAAAATCTAGAGGTTACAACTTGGTTGAAACAAGTACAAGGTACTCGTGCTTTACGTTGTTATGAAATTCGCAAGCAAAATGAAGCAAATTTATTAGTTAAAGCTGAAGCTTTATGGGTTTGGGTGGACGCTAAAACCATGCGTCCGCGACCAATTCCCCGCCTGATGATAGATAAATTTATGCAATTTCCTGAACCTACGCTGCAAGAGTATTTACGTTAGGATTTATATTAAGTGCTGGTAATGGGTAATGGGTAATTGGTAATTGGTAATGGGTAATTGGTAATTATTTTCTACTATTAGCAATGACTAATTACCTATTACAAACCACTATAATATAATCAGTGTTTACAGGGGCATAATATCAGCAAATTATCCCACTCATGAGATTAACTTGAGTATTCTTTGAGACGAGGTAATACACCCCAGAAACTTAATATTGCAATCATTCCTATTGCAATTACCGTTTTAATCTCAAAACCATCTACATTGGTGAAGCCTTGCTTAATCGCCTTGTCAAAAGCGGCTTGATTGATATCAAATGTTTTTTGATTAGCTTTTTTAAACTCCTCAAATAGCCAGTTAGATTGTCCTGGCTTGTTTCCCACAGCCAAAGCGATCGCTTCTTGATGTCTCCCACTGCGTTCTAACTGGCGAATTTGTTGATCAACGGCTAGGTATTTACCTAAAACTTGGAGAGTGGCGATCGTTGCTTGTTTCTCTCCAGGGAAGGAAAGATTATCGAGTTCATCAGCAATATAACCTTTAAAACCATCTACTTTTTTACCTGAAGAATTATAGATATTCGCTATACTTTGGGCAGTTTGACCTGGAGGAATTTCGGCAATTTGTGCTATATTTTGGAAGAAAGCTTTTTCGTAGTTAGTGGCGAAAGTTGGGTCAAGCAAATAGCGGGTTTTTGCCGCATTAGCAATATAGCCAGCAGCACGAGCTAGGCGTAAAGCGTGTATGGAATCGAAGGCTTCTTCTTTAGCTACGCGGAGATTTTCCGCCGCCCCTTGTAACGTGGTTGTGGTATAGGTTACTAAAAGTAGAGCGATCGCAGTAGCTACCAGCAGCAGAGGATTAAATATGCGGCGCATCCGTAGACTTAGAAATATCTGCATCTCCACTAATACAATTATCAGCGCTGCACCAGCAATTATAATTAACAGCAAGGACTTACTAGCAGTATCCCTTTGTTCTGTATAAATTTGGTTTAAAACTTGGAAATTGACTTGATCTAACTCATCGGCTGCTGGTAAGAGAGTTTTATCCATAATTTCCGCAGACGCACGAAAAGCAACTAACATACCGTTAATATCACCACGTGCATGAAAATCTCTTGCTTGCTGAATTTTAGCAATGTAGTTACCAAAACCTAACTGCATTTTTTGAATGGTTTTGCGTTCTTTATCCCCGAAACTGATATTCTCAGCAGCAATTACTAATCTTTCCGTCGCTCTTGTGTATCTTTCCTCGTAGCCTTTGACAGCATCTGGATTTTGTCCAGGCGGTAATAATAATTCATTAGCGACATAAGCATCCATACCTGCAAATGCGTCCTTAAGGCGTTGTGCGGTAACAATGCTTGGTGTTGCATCTTGACCAACTGTTTTGATAGCTTGTCTTTGCCCTTGAATTGCGCCAATGATGGCAATCAATAACAATAAACTGGAGGCTCCAGTTAAATATAATCCTCCTTGGAGGAGACGGGGAGTCGTAAACTTATAGTTTTTTTTGCTGACAACTGCAATAATATTATTCATATACTTACTTATCCTAATTAGTAAACAGCTTTTACTGAAATTCGAGTCCAATGTCCCAAGGTAAATTCATCTCCATCTTGGAGTTTGACATCTACCATCGGCTTCAATTCCACAGCTTTTAATTGCGTCCCATTAGAAGAACCAATATCTCGTAGCGTCAGAGTATTGTCTTGTTCTAGAGTCAGCAAAGCATGGCGCTGTGAGACAGCACCATCAAAATCTAAGGCAATTTCTGGGTAAATGGCTTTGGTTTGGCTATTGCGACCAATTAAGTTTACTGTCTTGTCCAGACGAAATATAATTGGTGGTTGATTAATAGGTGGTTCTGGGCTATCGGGATGACGTAAGGATGGGTCAATAGTCACCACTAGTTCCCAACTAACTACTGATGATGCAGAGCCAGAATTATTGGTTGTGGTCTGTCGTACTGTATTATTATCTGCTTCTTGAGTGGGTTTGGCGATCGCTAATTCTCCATGCGCCCCAGTGATAAAGTTGTAACCGCAAATCTCACAAAAATTGCCGCTATTAGGTTCATGGGGAGCGCTACAAGCTGGGCAAAGTTCTGTAGTTGTGGGTGTTAGCGTTGGGCTAATTGTTTTCTCTACTAACGGAATTTCAGATATACCTAAAATCTTAGTACCGCACTCTGAACAAAAATCTGATTCAGTTGATTCATGTCCTTTAGGACATTGATATATTGTCACGTTACTTTACTCCAAATTCCTTTTGTTATCTCTTGCACTTGCTATTTATTAGACCTCTTGCACGAATAATTTAACAATCAGAATCAATAACTTCAAGAGTTATTCTTTTGCGTTCTTCTTTGCGTTTTTGCGCCTACCCTTCCCTACGGGACGCTACCGCGAACGGGAACGCCTAGCGGCGAATGCGTGAGCCTGTAAATAATACTTTCAACAACAATAAAGTATTTATGCAAGAGGTCTATTGAGAAAATAACGGGCTGAAAAGTTGATTATTTGGTTCAATAATGAGTGATTGTTTGTTACCATTACCCATTACTAACGCCCAAGATATGATAAGTATTTAAGGGGACATGATATCGCCTGTGTTTCTTGATCATTTGCGGACTAAAGTCCTCACTACATACTTTTAATTCGTTGATTTAGGAATGCGAGTTGTTTTTGTAGAACGAGTTTCCAGCGCCATAGCATCTTCTTTGGCTACTTCTCGCTTCAGGCGCACTGTACCTGTGGGTGCATCTAGCACATCAACTACAGTCTTTAGTAGTTTAGCGGTAGCTTCATTTCCTGACTCATGGGCTAGTTTGACTGCTTTACCTAACTTAGCTGTAGCAATTTCCATATCATTCCTAGCACGGGCTTCTAATCCTTCTTGAATTGACTGTGCTAATTCTGCTTGTCCGGTATAATGAGCAACCCGCCGATCTATTTTGGTAGATTTGGCTTCGTCATCAGTCCAGGTTGCCAAAATCCGAGCTTCCGCCAGTTTATTTTCCACTCCATTGAGGGTATAAATTAAGCTGGCTCGACCAGCTAACATTTCATCACCGACATTACCAGGATTTACTTCAATACAAAAGTGGTAATCACGAGATTCGTTGCTTCCCCAAGCACCTGTGGGGTAATCTACTACTTGCGCCTTGACTGGTTGACTGCGGTGGGTGAGGTCAACAATATCAGGGCTGACTTGTTTACAAAAGAGGATTTTCGCTCCTTGCGGTGTCCATAAACGCAAAGCCACATCGCTGACATTCTTACTCATGGCTTTTTCCAGAATGCTACGAAAGTCACTTTCAATCATGACGGCGTTAGGAATAATATCGGTTGTCCCTAAGAGTTGATCAGCAATTTGTTGTAGTTGTGACACTTGCCAGTCAGTACCCACACCGCGACAGTCGCATTGGAAGACACCTTCGCATTGTTTTAGTACATTCTGCAAGGATTCTTCATCAGAGTCGTCATTTTGTCCATCGGTGAGGAGGAGCGCTTGACGCACTGCTTGAGGCATTATTTTAAATTGTGTTAAAGCCTGAGTCAGCCAAGTAGACATGAGAGTACCACCATTAGCTTTAATACCCTTGATGGCTGCGATCGCTTGCTGTTTTTTTTCACCCGTAGCAGGCGAAACTGGAAATACAATATTGGCTCTACTCGCACCCGTAACGATGAAGAAATGAGCATCATGGGGAAGCAAATTCACTAATTTGCTCATCGCTTCTTTGGCTGCGTGAATCTTGTTACCACCCATTGAGCCGGATGTGTCGCAGATAATCCCGAAAAGTCTGCCATTCTGGGAAGTAGCAACTTTTACATCAACCTTTTGGGAGGTGATAGTCATAATTGCATTAACTTCTCTTACACCCTGGGGAAGGTACTGATTTTGAAAAACTTCTGCTTTGAATTGTTCAGACATAGTAATTGGTTGTGATTTTGGTAATAGTTTGTGTTGACAGTTGACAGTTGACAGTTGTTATTTTTCCCTTTCCCCTTTCCCCCTTACCCTTTCCCCCTTCCCCCCAGTCCCCAGTCGAAGCAGAGGACAGCAACGGTGATGTTGTCATGTCCGCCACTTTTAAGGGCGAATTCTGTCAGTGTGTGAGATATGGTGATCGCATCTTTAGTAGGAAATGCCTGCACTAATTCACCTAAATGTGCAGCGTCTATGGTATAATTCCATAACCCATCAGTACAAAGAATCAGATATCCAGAATTAGGAATAGTAAAATTAATAATTGTGGGAACAGCATCTTCCACTGCATCTGCTCCTAGCCAGCGCGTAATTGCATGAGCTTTCGGTGATTGTCTGGCTTGTTGTTCGCTCATTTCCCCGGCTGCGACTACTTCATTTAGCCAGGAGTCATCTTGAGTTAGTTGTTGACACCCGTGAGCAGAAATCCAGTAAGCGCGACTGTCTCCTAACCAGCCAATAGTGGCAACACCTGCTTGGACAATGGCGGCGACAATGGTTGTAGATGGTGGTTCATCTTTTATACTTAATGCTTGAGTAATATTACATATATCTTTTAAAGCAGTGATAAAGGCTGATTTCATGGCTGAATCTGGAGTTTCCCCAAGTTCTCTAGCAGCAGCCAGGGCTAGACAGGCGCTGTTAGCGGCTGTTTGTGCTGCTAATTCAGGCTTGGTGGAACTGGAAACGCCATCACAAACTATGAGAATATGTTCAGTATCATTAAGTTGTTGTAAGGCGAGAAAGTCTTGATTGTGGTGATGTCTGATTCCGCGATCGCTCACTCCGGCTAGGTGCGAATTGATAATTATTTCTAAGCATTCCCGTTGTTCTTGACGAAATCCACATTCACCACAGTAGCCTTCTGCATCAATGGCGCTATTCGGTGCGCCGCATTTTGCACATCCTTGAGTAACGGTTGGCGGTTTACTGGCTGTTAAAGGTGTACCGCATTCTTCACAAAATTTATCTTCAGCTAAGATGGACGCACCGCAAGTCATACACTGCATATTTTGGCCTCATCAGTAATCTGTCTCATTAACTTTGCTTTTTAAACGCAGAGGAACGCAGAGGTTAGCGCGGAGGGACGCAGAGTGTTATTAGATTTTATTGGCTCAGTCCCCAGTCCCCAGTCCCCTTAAATTAAGGTTCTGGGACGTATGCGGTTAGCTTCATCTACTAGGCGGATTTTTTCTTCTCCGGTGGCGAGGTGCGCCATATCACGTAAGGCTTTTTCTAATCCTTTTCTTAAATGTTGTTCTTGTAATGGTTGTCCCAAGATGGTGAAATCAGTTGTGGCTGAAAGTTGGCGGGATGTGATTAAATTGAGGGCAGTTTCTAAGACTTGTTTAGTTAAGCGATAGCGATCGCTACCTTCTAATGTCAGTGCTTCAATGGCGACAGAAGCGGCTTGTAATTCTTGCGTTCCCGGTAGCGATCGCTCGCTATTAATTAAAGTGCGGGCAATTTCTACCCGCGCTCTTGTGTATAAATTAGAAGTTGGTGGTACGAGTTCTAAAGCCGCTACCGCACCCTGGCGATCGCCTAAACTACAGCAGCAACGCGCTAATCCAAAGGCGGCTGATACATAACTGGGGTCGGTACGCAATACTAATTCATACATCTTCATAGCTAGTTGGTAATTTTCGGCTTGTTCTGCGGCTAATCCCAGCGCCAGTTTCGGGGCTAATTCTCCCGGTAAATCAAAATAAACTTGATCAAATGCTTTCTGTGCTTCCTTTGGTTGATTTTGTGCCATTTGCGATCGCCCACGATACCAAAAAATGCGCCAGTCCCAAGGGTCTTTGGCTGCAACTTTATCTATAGCTTGTTCTGCTTCTCGATAATCCTGGGTATCAATTAAGGTATTTGCCAAGCGCAACCATGCTTCTGCGGATAGGGGAAATTGTTTGACGACAACTTCCAAAGCAACGGCTCGTTTCACGGTATCAGGGATGGCGCTAGCATTTAACACCGCATTGAAGCCTGGATCACTACTATCTAATATGGGTACAGGTAATTGTTGATCATCTGGTATAATCGGCTCAAAACTACCACTGTAATTCATCGCCAACATATCCCCACTAAACAAGTTACTAGTGGCGGGACGAGGAATTTTGGTAGAGGTGGCGACGACTTCCCGCAACACACCCAATAACTGATCAGCCATTTCATCGGCTGACTGGAATCGGTCATCAGGATTAGTGGCGGTGGCTTTGATTAAGAAGCGATACAAGGACTCTTGTTGAGCAAATAAAGGTTCTTCTTGGGGACTGGGGAGGGTGTATAAATGCTCTTTATTAAAAGATTTAATATCGGTAACTAATACCGCTAAAGTTCTGCCAACAGTAAATAAATCGGAAACGACAGTAGGGCCTTCCCCGGCTTCGGGAGCGCTATAACCGACAGTACCGTAAATATCGCCATCGGGGTCATCAATGTGACGCACACCGCCCAAGTCGATTAATTTGATGTCGTTGTTTTCCAGCATCACATTATCTGGCTTGAAGTCGCAGTATACCAACTCCAAGGAATGGAGATAAGCAAACGCTCCCAAGATACGATGAATATAGGCGATCGCTTCTGCTATAGGTAAGGGGCCGCGAGTTTTGCGAATTTCCTTGAGGGTTTTACCGCCAACATACTCCATAACGATAAACCCCTCGCCTCCGTGGTTGACGAAGTTATAAATCCCCACGATATTAGCGTGTTTGACGGCGGCGAGAAACTGTCTTTCCGCCACAGCAACGGCTGCACTTGATGCGTCCTCGCTGTTGAGTAATCCCTTCAATACCACATAACGAGATAAAGTCTGATCAAAACCTAAGTAAATCCATCCTAAACCACCGTAAGCGATCGCTCCTTTGACTTCATATTGTCCAACAACCACATCACCAGGATTTAAAGAGGGAATAAAAGAAAACTTCTGTCCACATTTACTACAAAATCCTTTTTCTCTTCGCAGAGTATGATTGCAATTACTACAAAAGCGTTTATTCTCTGGAACCATTGGATTAGGAATAATCGCTTTTTCTGGCTCTGTTGAAGGCAATTCTGGCACAGAAACTAATCCCGCTCCCAATAGTCTACGACTACTACGAGCAGTGCTACTACTATTACGTCGAGAACCTTGGGAACGACTAGTCAAGGGAGATGAACCAGTACCCGTAGTAATGGGTGAGCTTCTGAGTGTTTGTGATAGGTTTTGCTTCTGACTGACAGCAGATTTAACAGCTGCTAATCCACAGACATTACAGTAGCCATCCTCGATAGTGCCGGTACATCCATTACGTGTGCAGCTCAGACTATCCATTCAAGTCTCCTAAATTGGGAAGTGGGGAGTAGGGAGCAGGGGAGCAGGGGAGCAGAGGAGCAGGGGAGCAGAGGAGCAGAGGAGCAGGGGAGAAAAACTATGGACTATGGACTATGGACTATGGACTATGGACTATGGACTATGGACTATGGACTATGGACTATGGACTATGGACTATTGACTATGGACTATGGACTATGGACTATGGACTATTGACTATTGACTATTGACTATTGACTATTGACTATTGACTATTGACTATTTAATCGCTTTTCATATTGAGTAACTAATACTGATGCTTGCTCTAATGGAGTTGGACGAGTGTAAAGGAGTTGTTTGGCTTGTGTAGCTAAATCAACCAGAATCTTATCTTCTACTAGTCCCCGTGCTAAAGCTTTAGCTTGCAGCGCATCTAGTCTTCCGCGTAACTCCTGGCGAGTTTTTAACAAAGCGCTGTTATTTGTATAGGTCTGTTGTTCTAGGGTTATGTACTCTCTGGCTTTACGGCTCCAATTATCTAAACCGAGCATAATGGGATTAATTAAACCTTCCTCTAGTTTTTTCTGTAAGCGTGTCAGCCATTGACTCAAAGCATCAATCTGTTCTTGGGGTAATGGAGTGTACGCTGTTGAATACAAAACCTTTTCTTGACTTTCCGTAAAAGCAGCAAGAGATTGTGAATGCAGTTTGATTAATTGCGCTAATAAGTCTTGAGCGATCGCCAGTTTTTCTTGTAGTTGAATTTGCTGTTTTTCGGCTTGCTCTAATTCTAATCTCACTTGTGCCAGCAATGGTTTGATTTGCTGGTCTATGTCTGCACTCACTCCTAAAGGATCTTGCTCAATCTTAGCTTTGAGAGAAGCGATCGCTTCACGCGCTTGCACCAGTTGATGAAAATTACCTTGATTAAGTGATACAGCTAAGTTTTGCAACTCTAGGATTTGCCATTCTGCATCTTGGATGATTCTATCCAAATTTGCCCAAGCTGCATCAACAGCCAAAACCGCATCCCTCGCCATAGAAAAAGCCTGAGTCATCATTTGCAGTAGTTCTGCGGGAGCGATCGCATTTGCTCGTTGACTACCAGTAAGTAAGTCTCTTTGAGATAATGGTGTTTGCCCAACAGGCAACTGAATTGAAGCGCCTGTTAATAGTTCTTTAATTTCTGATACTTTTTGCTCTGATGCTAGAAATCGTGGCATTTGCTGCCGTAATCTACTTGCTTGCTCAACTGTTTGCAGCAATAAATCGAAGTATTGAAATAAATCGTTGATCGCTGCCAATGCAGGATCTATCTTTGTTGCAGTTACACCTATCAAATGAACTTTAGGAAAACCAGGAGTTCCACAAAGACGTTGATAGGTTGGTAGTTCTTGCAAATCAAATAGATTTTGGCTAACTACTTGAATTTTATTTTTCCAGTCAGCTAAGAGTTGATCAATTTCGCTTGTCATGATGATCACTTCTGTCTCAAGAGCTTAGTGGCACAATTGGCATCGATTCTATCTTGATTACGATAAATAGGGCATCTTTTTTGTAATCTCCTTAGTCTATAGCCAACAGTCCATAGTAACTGTAGGGTGCGTCAGACCCAATAATTTCGTACATATTTAAGGATTTTCCACATCTGACGCACCCTACCCCAACTGCCAGTTGCGTAAGTCCTATTAATTTCTGGAAGTCCCCAAAGCTCAAAGACTTCTGTTTGGGATCTTTCAAAAATTAAATTACTCAATTCTTCTATCCAATACCACTATCAGATTTCTTTCTCCCCCATCTCCCCCATCTCCCCCATCTCCCCCACTCCCGCTCTCTTGTGTTAAAATTTATCTGGTAAAATTAGTTAGTTACAAGAATTACCAGATGTCTATCCCAGAAATTACGCAAATACTGTTAAACGCCAAGAAAAGTAAAGGGTTAAGCTTTGCTGATTTAGAAAAAATTCTCGGACGGGATGAAGTGTGGATTGCGTCTGTTTTCTATCGTCAAGCTAGCGCATCCGATGAAGAGGCTAAGTTGCTAGTAGAAGCATTAGGATTAGAGCCTATCTATATTCAAACATTGACCGAATACCCAGTCAAAGGATTGGGGCCTGTGGTTCCTACAGATCCTCTGATTTATCGCTTCTATGAAATTATGCAGGTGTATGGTTTCCCCCTAAAGGAAATAATTCAAGAAAAGTTTGGCGATGGGATTATGAGCGCGATTGATTTTACCTTGGATGTAGAAAAAGAAGCCGACCCTAAAGGCGATCGCGTTAAAATCACTATGTCTGGTAAATTCCTACCCTACAAAAAGTGGTAATGCCGCTTGGACTCACAACAAACAACACAAGTAGGTAGATTTACACCTTTATATACCCAAAAATACGGTAAAGCCTATATAGGTGATTCTCTGGAAATTATTAAAGCAATTCCAGACGATAGTATTAATCTAATTCTTACCTCACCACCATTCGCTTTAACGCGCAAAAAAGAATATGGTAACGAAAGTGCAGAAAAATATATTGAATGGTTTCTACCTTTCGCTTACGAATTTAAAAGAGTTTTAGCACAAACAGGTTCATTTGTCTTAGATTTAGGAGGCGCTTATCTTCCTGGTAATCCTATACGCAGTATTTATCAATACGAACTTCTAGTTAGATTTTGCAAAGAAGTCGGCTTTTTTCTGGCTCAAGAATTTTATCATTATAATCCAGCCCGACTACCTACCCCTGCTGAATGGGTGACAATTAGAAGAATCCGCGTTAAAGATGCAGTAAATGTAGTTTGGTGGCTATCAAAAACAACTAACCCTAAAGCAGATAACAGAAAGGTTTTAAAACCCTATAGCCAAAGTATGAAACAATTACTCAAAAATGGTTATAAAGCTAAAATTCGTCCTAGTGGGCATGACATCTCTGATAAATTTCAAAAAGATAATCAAGGTGCAATTCCGCCTAATCTCCTAGAAATTGCCAATACTGAATCCAATAGTGCGTATTTACGACGCTGTAAAGCAGCCGGGGTCAAACCACATCCAGCAAGGTTTCCTCAAGGGTTTGCTGAATTCTTCATCAAGTTCTTGACTGATGAAGGAGATATAGTATTAGATCCATTTGCAGGTTCTAATACTACTGGCTTTGTTGCTGAAACTTTGCAACGCCGATGGATTTCTGTGGAAATTAATCAGGATTATGTTTTGGGAAGTCGCTATAGATTTAGTGAATAGTCAAATCAATTTCTGATTTTGATTTAAATTTTAGATTAACTCCAGTCTTAGATCAACCTTGGGGATTTCTCTAACTTTAGATTTCCTACCTCAGACTGACAAATGTGTTAATCCAAAATCTTAAATCAAAAATCTTAAATTGCCACGTCACAAGTGAATACATTTATTTATGAATTTTTGACTATTAACCCTCGCCAGCAGACTTAGATTTCTCCATTTACCTGCATCTGATGCACCTTATCTGCTAACTCTTGACGACTTTGATCGTCAAGTTTATCTATTGCCAACATTCCCATCAGGATGACCTCTTTGAGGGTTAAACGGGTCGAATGTGCCTGTTTTTGCACAATCTCTTTAATAATTGGACTCACTCCGATCGCTGTACTAGCTCTAGCCACGAAATTATAGGAAACTATTAATCACTGCGCCTAAATCTTAGCATTTTCTCTGGGTTTCTTCTATATCAGCAAATATTAATTTGAATAGATAGAAATCAATATTTACAAGTCTCAGCACAAAAGATATTCTAAAAGCAGGTAGTAATTGTTACAAGATATATGAATAAAGTAAAAATACTTAACAAACCTTCATTTGCAAGCAACCAGTGTCATCAGTGTGAGCGCCTGTACCAGTCAGATCGCAACCTAAGCTTTAAAGAATCTGTGAATTGTTAAATATAATCTGATTAAACCAGTTTACAGAAATATATATCTTAAAGAAAAATAATATTTTAACAACAGTAAAATTCCTGAATACAGGAAATTTAAGCTGTCGTAGACAAAAACAGTAAGTAGAGGAGTGAAAAAGCAATGAGGGATTCTTATCTGTTGGCAGTAGGCTTATTAACAGGACTAACATTACCAGCATCAGCTCTACCACAGATATCGGATATCCTGCCAGACAGTTCTAAATTAGCGTCGGATGTCAAACAAAGCTCACAGACTAATATTACCCCAGACACATCCTTATCCCCATTTAGCACCCAAGTATCACAGCCAGTAGATGAAAAAGGTCTGCCTACGCTTTTTAACTTATCGTTGCCAGAATTTAGCACTCAGCCTCCCTTACCTTCCCTGGTTTCGCAATCACTAGGTGGCGAACAAAAGCTTACCACTACAGATATTTCCCTAGCGCAATCTACCCAACCAGAATCATTAATACCTCTAAACTCATTCTTTAACCTTAACTCTCAACCTCCTCAAGAACCATTAACTACTGGTAGTCAACTTTACAACTACAGATTGGCAGCCTTAAAAACTGGTCAGATTTACACCCGCCAAGATGCTGAAAGTGATAAATTATTGCGAGATGCGGGGAAAAAGCAGCAACTCACCTATGATGATTGGAAAACTTTGCTGGCTCTAGAAGCGAAAGCGATCGCCCAAGGTCAAGGTAAAAACCGTCTCAGCATCATAGTAGGGGATTCCTTAAGTATGTGGTTTCCCAAGGAAAAGCTACCATCTGGCAAACTATGGTTAAATCAGGGTATTTCTGGAGATACTTCTGGTGGTATCGCCAACAGATTAACAGCATTTTCACGAACCCGCCCCGAAGCCATCTACATCATGGCCGGGATTAACGACTTACGCAGAGGAGCCGATGACGTAGTAATTTTGCGTAATTATCGCCGGATAATTCGTAACTTACGGCAATCTCACCCTCAAACTCAGATATTTATGCAATCTATATTACCTACCAATCTGCCGACAATTTCTAATAGCCGTATTCGTCGAATCAATACAAGACTAGCCCAAATGGCTAAAGAAGAAAAAGTTAATTATCTAAATATCCATAGCTGGTTTGCAAATACAGAGGGCAATTTACGTTCTGATTTAACTACAGATGGGCTGCATTTGTCGGCTGAAGGTTATGAAGTATGGCGATTTGCTATTCAGCAGGTAGAGTTCAAACTGTCTCAAAATCAAAATGTTGACGGTTAACGGTTGACGGTTGACGGTTGACTGTGAACCGTCAAAAATAACTAGCGTATTTTATATATGGCAATAGCCAAGACAGTTATGACATGAGGGAATGAGCAAACTTAGACAGCAAAAGACTTTTAACTCTGTCCCCTGTAACCTATCACCTGTTCCCTACTATATTTATGGAAGTTACTGAGCAAGATTTTCTGACTATCCGGTCTGTGATTGAAAAACAATTAGCAGCCTTTCAACAAGATGATGCTCCCGGTGCTTTTGCTTGTGCTACTCCAGCCATTCAAGAGCAATTTCAAAACGCCGATAATTTTATCCGGATGGTGAGCATGAGTTATCCTGCTGTATACCGTCCACGTTCAGTATTCTTTGAAAAAGTTACCACCATTCAGGACAATATCACCCAGCCAGTGTTACTTTTAGCGCCTGATGGTGTTCCCTTGAGGGCTTTATATTTTATGGAAAAACAACCGGATGATAGCTGGAGAATTAATGGTTGTATTCTTGTTTCGGTAGAAGCAGAAAATTTTTAGTCAGTTATCAGTTGACAGTTGACAGTTGACAGTTGACAGTTGTCATTAGTTTTTCTCCTCTGCTCCGGTTGGTGAATCTCGACTCCGCTCGATTACCGCGTAGCCGTTCGACGAAGTCGTTCCCGCAGGGTACCACTGCTCCCCTGCTCCCCCACTTCCTCATCTCCCCAGTGCAGGGTTTGCTTGAGTGAGAACTTGGTTAAGTTTACCACTGCGATAACCTTCTAAATCCAGGGTGACGTAGATAAAGCCAAACTCTTGAAATGCGCTGACTATAGATTGTAAATCTGTTGTTAGGACAAAATCTTTGATTTTTTCTGGTGGTAATTCAATGCGTGCTGTGTCACCTTCGGAACGGACGCGCAGATTTTGCCAACCTAATTTCCTCAGATAAATTTCGGCTCTACCCACCCGTTGTAATTTAGCTATGGTAATTTCCTCTCCATAGGGGAAGCGGGAACTCAGACAAGGTTGGGCTGGTTTTTCCCACCAAGGTAAACCTAGTTGATGGGAAAGTTGCCTAACTTCTAGTTTTGTCACACCAACTTCTGCTAAAGGCGATCGCGCACCTCTTTCCTTGGCTGCTTGAATCCCCGGACGATAATCGTGTAAATCGTCAGCATTTACCCCATCCACGACGTAAGGGTAGCCCATTTCTATCGCCAAGGGTTTTAAAGTGTCGTGTAATTCGCTTTTGCAAAAATAGCAACGGTTAACGGGGTTTGAGGTGTAGTTGGGGTTGTCCATTTCGTGAGTTTGGACAATTTTATGAGCAATACCAATCGTTGCGGCTTGAATTTTCGCGTCTTCTAGTTCTTCTGGTAACAACGAAGGCGAAACCGCAGTCACAGCCAAAGCGCGATCGCCCAACACATCATAAGCAATTTTTGCCACCAAAGTGCTGTCAACACCCCCAGAATAAGCAATTAAAGCCTGTCCCATTTCGGCAAATAAAGCCTTTAATTGCTCCAGTTTTTCAGTCAACATAATTTCCTAGTTACTGCCACAACCTATCTATTTTAGTCAGTTGTCAGTTGTCAGTTGTCAGTTGTCAGTTGTCAGTTGTCAGGTTATTTACACACTGTCCACTGTCGTCGCTTCCTAAACTATACTTAGCCACTAGACTAGCTAATAGTTTTATATCAATTGGTTTAGAAATGTAATCATTGGCTCCAGCACTTAGACAGATTGAGCGATCGCCTTTCATGGCCATTGCTGTCTGGGCAATAATAGCAACCTGTTGATATTCGGGTTTTTCTCGTAATTGCTTAATTACATCTAAACCGTTACCATCTGGCAATCGCACATCCATTAAAATGACTGCTGGCTGTTTTTGGGCGAGTACAGCCCACATTTGGTCTGCATTCCTCACCCAAGTTACTTGATATCCCAAGTTGCTCAGACGAATTTGGATTAATTCACCATTACCTAAATCATCTTCTACTAATAAAACTTCTCTGGAAATACTAGGTTTCACAGATACAGAAGAGGTTGCTTCTTGATCCTCTTCATCTTCTTTAACTATAACCTTCCCATGCTGTGTTAGAGGCAAGATGATAGTAAAACGAGAACCGTGATCAACTTCAGATTCTACTTCTATAGAGCCACCATGAATTTCTACCAATTTACGAGTCACCACTAATCCCAAGCCAGTACCCTCATGTCCAGCAGCTGAAGGATTAGGAATTTGGAAATATGGTTGAAATAGTAGAGCGAGATTTTCACAAGAGATACCGCTACCTGTATCCCAGACAGTGAAGTGAATAAATAAATCTTGAACTGTCACCTTTAAGCCGACGCTGCCCTGACTGGTAAACTTGAGGGCATTAAATAATAAATTTAAAAGCATTTGCTTGAGTCGTAAAGGGTCAGCTATCAAAATTTTGGCATTTGGATCTATTTCCAAAGACAATTTCAACCCTTTATTTCCGGCTTTCTCTTTTACCAGGGCTAATACATTTTGACAAACTTCGGGTATATTGACTCTTTCCCACTGGACTTCTAACTGATTAGCTTCAATTTTAGAGAGATCCAAAATATCATTAATCAAAGCCAACAGGTGTTTTCCACTGGATTGAATTATGTTGAGATATTCGTGATGGCGTTCCTTTGCTGGATCATAACCTTGTGCTAGAAGTAAGTGAGTGAAACCAATAATTGAACTGAGGGGTGTGCGAATTTCGTGACTTGTATTCGCCAAAAATTGGTTTTTCAGTTGATTGGTACGCTCTAAATCTTGATTAGCAATATATAAATTTTCTGATTTTTGCTGTAAAGATTGTATTTGCTTGAGGTGAGCCAGCGTTTTCACACATTGTTCGGCTGCTCTCTCCATTAATTGTGTATTGATGTGAAGATAGGATGCTGTAGATTTCTTGTGATGGGGCTTGAAGTTATCTATTACCAGGATTAACCAGCCAATGATAACACCATAATCGTCAGTTAATCGCCAAGCCTGTGGCGGCTGTTGTTTTTCTAGTTCCTGTAAATCTTGAATTTGGATGACTTGTTGTATTTGCAAGCGCAGGTTTTTCTCTTGTTTGGCTATGTCTTCTAAAAATAGAGGCTGACAGCCAAAAGATAGGGGGCGAGAAATATAGTAAACTTTACCATCTGCTGTTTGCGGTTGACATAAAGCGATCGCCACGGCACACTGTGGCAACCCTAGATTGCTATTGTTTAAAGCAAAATCGAGTTCATTTACCACAGTTTGGAAAATATCCGCTTCTGTGGTTCTTGGTTGAACAGCACTAAAAGCCGACTGTAGCCTATCGCCTAAACGGCTTTGTAGCTGGTTCAAGCTGCGTTCCAGCCATAACTCAGCACGCAGCTGCTGACTTTTTGCCAACATTGGCGTTGTCTCTATCTTTGAGTTGTGTTCTGGTAAGCTTGAATACTGCTGCATGGTCAACTAGACCGTTTAATTAATGGAGTTTCGCGAAAAATGTCACAAGATTTCTATGTATATTAGCTCACAATTTTTCTTTGTCGATAAATCATAACTTTTATAGTATCGATACTTACTACTAGACCCCATTTTTTATCATCGATTACCCTCGCAGAATTACTATAGGTTAGCTGAATTTAAGTAATAACATGGATACACAAACGATTCAATTAATTGTCAACGGCATTGCTGTAGGTAGCATTATTGCTCTTGCAGCTGTAGGACTAACTTTAACTTACGGGATTTTACGGTTGTCTAATTTTGCCCACGGTGATTTTTTAACCTTGGGCGCTTATTTGACTTTGTTGGTGAACTCTTTTGGAGTGAATATTTGGTTATCGATGATAGTGGCAGTTGCAGGTACTGTAGGCGCGATGTTACTTTCGGAAACACTACTATGGTCAAAAATGCGGAAAATTCGCGCTAATTCCACTACTCTTATTATTATCTCAATTGGGTTAGCATTGTTTCTACGTAATGGAATTATTTTGATTTGGGGCGGTAGAAACCAAAACTATAATTTACCCATTACCCCGGCTTTAGATATTTTTGGTGTCAAAGTACCACAAAACCAACTGCTGGTGTTGGCATTAGCGGTGTTATCCATTGGCGCATTGCACTACCTCTTGCAAAACACCAAAATTGGTAAAGCCATGCGGGCTGTTGCTGACGATTTAGATTTAGCCAAGGTTTCAGGGATTGATGTAGAGCAGGTAATTTTCTGGACTTGGCTGATTGCTGGTACTGTTACATCTTTAGGTGGCAGTATGTACGGGTTAATTACAGCAGTGCGTCCGAATATGGGGTGGTTTTTAATTTTGCCTCTATTCGCTTCCGTAATTTTAGGCGGGATTGGCAACCCTTACGGCGCGATCGCCGCCGCTTTCATCATTGGCATTGTCCAAGAAGTCAGTACACCCTTACTAGGTTCGCAGTACAAACAAGGCGTAGCCCTATTAATCATGATTTTGGTGTTGCTCATTCGTCCCAAAGGTTTATTCAAAGGCACGATGTGAGCAACACCATTCCACTTAGCAGGGGACTTAATCAGTTGTCAGTGATCAGTTATCAGTTATCAAGTGATGTTCACTGTTGACTGTTCACTGTTCACTGACACACCCGCTCCCCAAATCAGACTACTCAATAATGTGGAAATAATATGCTGCTACTAAGAAGTTAACAGCTAGTAGCAATAACGCCCAACCTGTACGAAAAGTATAGGGGGGTTTAGCTCCGGTATCGGGAACTGCGGAACTTTTAGCTTTAGCCATAAATCGGTTCTCCTTATGTCATGACTTTTTCAGAAATACCAAACAGAAGCGCAAAATATCAAAATTCTTTAAAAATATTTGTGAGAATTAGCAAATTTGTCATTGGTCATTGGTCATTGGTCATTGGTCATTGGTCATTGGTCATTAGTGTTTACCCCAGTTTCCCCAGCCCTTTCTCTCCTTCCCTCTCCAGTCTCTAACCTCTAGCCTCTAACCTCTAGCCTCACTCCTCCCCAGCATGATAGGAACTCCGCACCAGTGGCCCGGAACGGACGTGGCTGAAGCCGATTTCTTGGGCTAATTTGCCGAGTTGCTCAAATTCTTCTGGTGTCCAATATTTTTGGACTGGGAGATGTTCTAGGGATGGGCGCATATACTGACCGATGGTTAGGCGATCGCATCCTATCGCTCTTAAGTCTGTCATTGCTTCGATGAGTTCCTCAACGGTTTCCCCATGTCCTACCATTAAGCCCGATTTTGTAGGAATTTGGGGATTGATTTCTTTGACTAAGGACAAAACTCGCAGTGAGCGATCGTATTTAGCACCCCGACGCACTGGCCCACTTAAGCGGCGCACTGTCTCAATATTGTGGTTAAAGCAAGCGGGTTCAGCTTCTACAATCATTTCTATACGTTGGCGCTGTCCTGCTTCCCCTGCACCCGCACCGCCCCAAAAATCAGGTGTCAAAACTTCAATTTGCGTACCCGGATTTAATTGGCGAATTGCTGCCATTGTTTTCACAAAATGACTTGCACCTTGATCTGGCAAGTCATCACGGGCTACAGAGGTAAGTACGACGTAACGCAGCCCTAAAAGCTGAACAGCCTCCGCTACCTTTTGCGCTTCCTCTGGGTCAATTGGCATTGGTGCATGACCCTTATCTACTTGACAAAAAGCACAAGCACGGGTGCAGGTCGGCCCCATCAGTAAGAACGTAGCCGTTTTTTGGGCATAGCACTCACCCCGGTTCGGACAGCGACCTTCTTCGCAAATTGTATGAATTTGGCGCTGTTTAATAATACGCTGTACAGTCGAGAGTTCACTGGCTTTACCAATGGGACGGCGTAACCAACTAGGCATCGCCGTAATTTCTGACTTAAACTGAGCAGGCTGGGAAGATGTCATGGCTCTTTTGTAGACAAGATGAGGGAGATGAGGGGGATGTGCTTCGACTTCGCTCAGCAACCGGGAGATGAGGGGGATGTGCTTCGACTTCTCTACGA
>DATNQO010000279.1:0-18408 GCA_036704005.1 Leptolyngbyaceae cyanobacterium
CCCCTCATCCCCCTCATCTCCCTCATCCCCCTCATCTCCCCCCACTCCCATTCTCTACTCCCCACTCATTACTTACCAACTCTTTGGGTTCATAATAACGGCAACCCTGGCAAGGGCCGCTGGGATTAACGGCACAACGGAGATAGCCGGAGCGAGCGTTAAATTGACAACTGATGTCGCCAATTAAATAGCCTACCCCTTCTAAATAATAGCGATCGCTCTCTACTGGTCGGAGATTTTGCTGTACCCTCCCTCTAGAAACATTTATGGCTGCTTGGCGGAGGCGTGAGCTTGTCCGTGACTGGGTTTTACGCATTACCCACAAGGAGTACATGGACGGTAACAAACCAATGACAATCAATAAAAGTGTTCTTAACACCTTCTGTTAACCTCTTTTTATAAGCTGCGTCTTATTTGCCTCCACCAGCAGTTTTTCCTATTGCTTGCTGGAAATGGCAAGGGCTTTATCGCCTGACTTCCATCAGCATAACTGTTACAGCTTTAGCGGTAAACTGTCATTTAATCTACAAAACTTTAAGATTTGTTGATTACACTTGGTATGTCAGTTGTCATTAGTCCATAGTCAACAGTCCATAGTCAGTAGTCCGAGGAAAGGGAACTGGTAAAGAGTCTAAATTTTTCCCTTTCCCTTTCCCCTTTAACCTTTTCCCTTTTCTCCCTCATCTCTCTAGCTACCCAATTCCTAGTTTCTTCTAATGTCTAATTTTTTTAGCTCTCTTTGGTGTATTTTTTTTGCTATGGGTACGCTGACGCAGTTGTTGTGCTAGTTGTGCGGCTTCTCTTTCTGCTTTAAATAAGTCAACTTTCCTTGTTGTTAAAATAAATGTCTTATCCGGCTTTTGTTTCACCAAAGGAACGCTCACAGGTGAATACTGACAAATATTTATATCTGACTGCTGATTCTCAGTTAAAGAATTGATTTGACTATTAATTGTACTGGCTATGGTTTTGAATTCTAACATCATAGCTTCTAACTCTATTGCCATTTGATTGATCTGCTGCACAACGGTAATCAAACGCTCCCAACGGCTGTTCAAGTTGTCAGGCTGGGGTTGTAGCGGTACTATGGCGTTCGTCATTGTTACCTGCGGCAGCATTAATGGCAGGGAGATGGTAGTCTTGTAGCTAGGTTCGATTTGTTTCATAGATGTTATCGCCAGCTGACTTAGTTTGAATGGCATTTCTACACTAAGTACAATTGTACTATAAACTATTGATGTTAAAGTTGGTACATCTAATCAGTAATTGAGACAGAAGATTTTTATAAATACCAAACCTAGCAAGTTATATATAGCAGGCGACAGGGAACACAAGACAGGGAATAGGTTAAAAACCTTTGAAAGTAAAGGTTTGAGGATTGATTGATATTTTAGTCAATCAGGCAACTGCTATATACTTAAACTTGAGCGATCGCAGGTCACTATTGATGTATTTGTCTGTGCTGAAGATTTTTGTCAAAAGTAAGTTTATGTATGATAAAATCAGGTACGTAGAAGCAAGCCTTGTCGTAGACATCGCCATCTTTACTAAAATAGTTAAAAATCACTAAGATTGATTATTTCGTTGATAACTTCTACGCCACCTTTCTAAATTATCTATAGAGATAGATTTAGTCATAACATTGACGCAATCACCTCGCCAATCAATCTCTGAATCTGTAGTAAAAACTCCGCATTCCAACTGTTCAGAGCGTATATCCCAGTATTCACTAAACCGACTTTTTAAAGTAATTACCTGTTCAAATACCTTATTTCTGTGTTTGTTTCTGCGTTTTCTTTCTGTTGCTCCTGTTGCTTCTGTATCGATAAACTTTGTCTCAATTAAAAACAAATTGCCTTGGTGTGTCAGGTAGACGAAATCGCACTTACCTAAATCTGTATAATCGGCAATTGGAGACTTTTCAAACAAAAGCAATTCATAGCAAGAGGGAAACAAGTTTTTAATATTTAAAAAGAGGTAAGCTTGCAAAAGAAGTTCCTTATCATAAGGAAAAGCAATTACCCCTTCAAAAAATCGCTTGATGTCCTCCTGAGTCTGGGGTTGAATTTTTTTGCAATAAGAAACAAATTTATTCAAATCATTAGCGATCATCAATGTATTAACTCCTTCCCCTAGCTCTTGCTGAAAAACTTATGGCATAAAAAGATACCATTTACTACAGGAAAATATCCTCCGCATAAGTAACTAAAAAAACTTTGTAATTTAGGAATTGCTACGCTAATATACTGTTGACGTAGCAGTTTCACTAATAAACATTGTTCTAATAAATACAGAACAATTAGTGTCAGTGGGGAGTAGGAAGTACCAAGTGCTAAGTGATAAGTTCTGAGTGCTGAAGCGCCGTAGCGAGGCGTTAAGCCAATGCTAAGTAATTATTTCCTCCCCATCTCCCGGTTGGTGAATCTCGACTCCGCTCGATTTCCGCGCAGTCGAAACTCGATTTCCGCGCAGCAGAACCACATCTCCCTCATCTCCCTCATCTCCCCCATCTCCCCACTCCTCATGAGCCACCAATGAGAGGTTTAAGTTGTGCGGGAAAGCTAGCATTTTGCAGTGCTTGAACAGTAATGCGAGCATCTTGGACGCAAAATTGCCAACCTAAACGCACTAACCGACGAGAATTTGGAGATTGTACAATTCCAATCACTGGCATTTTTGCTTTTTCTTTATCTCCACACTGTTCTTGCAAAATTGTTTTTAAACGGTGTAGTTCTTCAATATTGGCTGCTTGTTGAGGTTGCAGTTCTACCATTACCATTTGCAGAGTTTCCACTGGTTCTGCATCTTCTACGATTAATTGGGTTTGTTCGTCACGTCGGTCTACTTTACCCCAAATAATCAATCTGACATCAACTTGCAGTTGAGTACTGATACGCTCGTATGTTTTGGGAAAAACCACCGCTTCTGATTGCGATGTTAAATCCTCAATTTGCAAAATCGCCATTGGATCGCCTTTCTTTGTCATGACTTTTTTGACACCATTAAGCATGACAATTACACACAATCTTGTGTCTTCTCGTTGTTCTCCTAATTGGGATAGATTAATTGGTGTTAAAAGTGGTGCTACTTGTCTTAAAGATTTTAAGGGGTGGTCTGAGACATAAAACCCTAATAATTCTTTTTCCAAACGTAATTTTTCCTGTGGTGGATAATCTAGCACAGGTTTAGCTTTAGGAGCAGCTTCAAAGGCATTATTAGCTGTTTTGGAATTAGTAGAAGCAAATCCGCCTAATAAATCAAACAGGTTTCCTTGTCCACTAGCTCGATCCCTAGCGCGGGATTGCGCCCAATCATAAACTAATTCTAAGTCTTGAATTAACTGGTGACGATTTGGTTCAATTTTGTCAAAGGCTCCACAATAAATTAACGATTCTAGTGTGCGGCGGTTAACGGCACGCAAATCAACGCGATCGCAAAAATCGGCTAATGATTTAAACTCTCCGGTTGTGTTTCTCGCTTCTAAAATTGAGGCGATCGCATTTTGTCCCACATTTCTCACAGCCGAAAATCCAAATAATATTTTCCCGGCTGCTGGAGTAAAATCCACGCCTGAGCGATTGATATCAGGCGGTTCTATCTGTATATTCATACTCAGACAGGTAGAAATATATTTCTGTACCTTGTCTGTGTCATTGCTGTTAGCTGTCAGCAACGCCGCCATATACTCCAACGGATAATTAGCCTTCAAATATGCTGTTTGATAAGTAACATATCCATAAGCTGTTGAATGGGATTTGTTGAAACAGTTAGAAGCTACTAAACCATTTTTAACTAAAAAATTATGATCCCGCTCAACACCAATATCATAGACATTGTTCAATCCTAGAGATTGACGACTGGCTATTTTAACCATTTATTCCACCTCAAAATTATTCTCTGTCTCAGAAATTATTAATATAATTACTTAGGCTTCTATTTTTACTGAAACCTATATTATATAATCTAATGCCCAGTGAAACTGCTACGGTCTTACACGATATTAACTAAAATTATCAGATCATCATTTAGCAATTTTTTGACAAATTTTGCTAAATTATAAATAAGTAGTAAACGTACAGTTATTAAACATCTATCAGCTATTTATTTACCACAGAATAAAACTAGGAATCGGAGAGTAAGAAGTGCTTGAAAGCACAAAAAAACCTGTCCTTGAAAGACAGGGGACAGGGAACAATGACAATAGCCAAGACAGTTAGGACATCAATAAATCGGAAAATTTAGATAGCAAAAGACCTTTTTTTAACTCTGTCACCTGTTACCTGTCCCCTGCTATATCTACTGATTTTTGAACAGATTCACTACTTATGGAAAAACCCTCTTCCCTACTCCCTGTCTACGCAAACTAATTCAAGAATCAAAGCGGATTCTTATCATTTATGTTGGCATTAACTTTTGCAGGCGCTGTGGTTCTTCTCCCAGCCAATCAGGATTTTGAGCGGTGCTGTCAAAAATGGATGAGGTTTTAAATGGCTCAAACTCACCGCTTGATGCGACTTGTGCTGTTTTGGCTAAGAGATTTTGCAGTTGTTGTTCATCCATTGGTTGAAATGTCTGCACTGCTTCTATGGCTTGGTCGAGAATTTCCATGCTATCAATTCCTGTCACCACAACCGATGTAGGCAGATTTAAAACATAGTGCAGACATTCAATTGGTGTGACTGTATTTGACTTTAAAAGAATACCGTTAGCGAAACTTTTCATCCCCAAAACGCCAATATTTTGTTTCACCAATTCCGGTAAAACTAGCTTGGCAAAACTGCGGTAGTGAGCATCCATCACATTAAGCGGCATTTGCACTGTATCAAATTTAAATCCCCGCTCAGTTGCCACTTCTAGCATATATAAATGAATCTGGGGGTCTTTATGCCCTGTGAAGCCAATATATCTAATTTTGCCAGCTTCCCGCGCCTCTATAAATGCTGCATTCGCTCCTTCTTCGTCAAAAACGCGATGGGGGTCTTCATAGCGGATAATTTCGTGGTGTTGTACTAAATCAATGTAATCGACTTGTAGGCGCTTGAGTGATTCATCTAACTGTTTTGTTGCTTCCTTTTTGGAACGTCCATCAATTTTAGTCATCAAGAATACTTTGTCACGGTAGCCACGCAACGCTTTTCCCATGCGTATCTCGCTGACTCCACCGTTATAGTCCCAACTATTATCCATGAAAGTGATACCGCGAGCGATCGCTGCATGAACAATGCGGATAGCTAATTCTTCATCCACATACTTTAAGCCGATGTGCCAACCACCCAAACCAATTGCTGAAACCCTTTCCCCTGTACTACCAAGAACTCGGTATAACATTTGTAAATTTTCCTGAAGGAATATACATAACTCAAGGTCAATTCAAACACAGGAAAAATTTATCAAAAACATCCTACAGGTACACTCTAGAGCTTTTCAATAATAAGATAAGCCTCTGTTCGTAGTAAGGACTTTAGTCCTTCCTTGAGGGCTGAAGCCCTCTCTTCGTTCGCGCAGCGTGTCGTAGACAGACGCTACGCGAACACTACTTACCTGTCTGTAGAGTAATTGCCAAAACATCTGTGACCAGTTATTAGATACTTAGTGGTTGAAATCAAGCGGAAGCATGGAAACTAAACAGCTAGGAAAAACAGGTGCATCTGTCAGTGCGATCGGTTTGGGTGGGATGCCAATGTCGATATATAATCGACCTCCAGAGTCAGATTCAATTCCAGTTATCCACCGTGCCTTAGATTTAGGAATTACATTTATTGACACCGCCGACTCTTACTGCAAAGATGAGTCAGATAAGCACCACAATGAACGACTGATTCACAAAGCACTCAGCAGTTACCCAGGTGACACTAGCCAAGTGGTTGTGGCGACTAAAGGCGGCTTGATGCGTCCCAATGAAAGCTGGACACGTAACGGAAATCCCGAACATCTGCGTCAAACTATCCGTGTGAGTTTTGCGGCTTTGGGTGGTGAAAAACCTATCGATGTTTGGCAATACCACTCTCCAGACCCAGAATATACTATTGAAGCATCACTTGCGCCTGTGAAAGAGGCTGTAGAGGAAGGTTTGGTGCGATTTGTGGGAGTGTCTAATTTTTCTGTAGAACAGATTAAACGGGCGCGAGATGTGGTAGAGATTGTTTCGGTGCAGAATCAATACAGCCCTTGGGAACGACAGCCAGAGAAAGATGGTGTGTTGCAGTATTGTGAAGAAGAAGGATTGACATTTTTACCTTGGAGTCCCTTTGGTGGTCGTCGTCGCCATCAAAATTTGCAGGATATTCCGGCGATCGCACAATTAGCTAAAGCCAAAAGCGTATCAGTATACGCTATTGTATTAGCATGGCTACACGCCAAATCCCCGGCAATTTTACCCATCCCCGGCGCAAGCAAAATTTCCAGCATCGAAGATTCAGTAACTGCTGTAAATATCAAACTATCAGATGAAGAAGTGCAGAAAATTTAGTTCTTCAACTGTCAACTGTCAACTGTCAACTGTCAACTATCAACTACTTGTACCCTTGGCAACACAATTTAGGGTAAGATCAAAAGCCTGCCAATAAAAATTCTATCCTCTGATGGATAGAGTTTTGTAAGTGGTCACTAGTCAGTGGCTTTCAGATGTTTTATCACCACCCACAAGGGTTTGGGGTTTTAAACCAAATTAATAACAACTGACAACTGACAACTGACAACTGACACACAGTGCAATAAATGATGCTTGCTGACAGGAGATGCTTGTATGGCCCGGATGTACTATGACGAAGATGCCAATTTAGACCTTTTGGCTGGAAAAACCATTGCAATTATCGGCTATGGTTCTCAAGGTCATGCCCACGCTTTAAATTTAAAAGATAGTGGTTTGAATGTGATTGTGGGGCTATATCCGGGTAGTAAGTCAGCAGAAAAAGCTCAAGCTGCTGGGTTGACTGTAAAAAATGTGGCGGATGCTGCTAACGTTGCTGACTTCATCATGATTTTGTTACCCGATGAGGTGCAGAAAACAGTTTACAAAAATGAAATTGAACCCAATTTGCAAGCAGGTAATACTTTAGCTTTTGCTCACGGTTTTAATATTCATTTTGGGCAAGTTGTCCCACCTGCGGATGTTGATGTAGTGATGATAGCACCTAAAGGCCCTGGTCATTTGGTACGACGTACTTATGAACAAGGTCAAGGTGTACCCGCGTTGTTTGCGGTATATCAAGATGCTAGTGGCAAGGCACGCGATCGCGCCTTATCCTATGCTAAAGGTATCGGTGGTACTCGTGGCGGTGTTTTAGAAACAACTTTCCGCGAAGAAACTGAAACCGATTTGTTTGGCGAACAAGCTGTATTGTGCGGTGGTTTGAGTGCTTTAATCAAAGCCGGTTTTGAAACTTTGGTAGAAGCGGGTTATCAACCAGAATTAGCTTATTTTGAATGCTTACACGAAGTTAAATTAATCGTTGACTTGGTGGTTGAAGGCGGTTTAGCAAAAATGCGCGATAGCATTTCTAACACTGCTGAATATGGTGACTATACCCGTGGCCCTCGCATTGTCAACGAACAAACCAAAGCTGAAATGAAGAAAATTCTCAGCGAAATTCAATCGGGACAATTTGCACGGGAATTTGTGTTAGAAAACCAATCTGGTAAACCCGGATTTACTGCTATGCGTCGTCAAGAAGCTGAACACCCAATTGAAGAAGTTGGTAAAGACTTACGCGCAATGTTTAGCTGGTTGAAGAAGGTTTAAAAATTAGTTGACAGTTGACAGTTGACAGTTGACAGTTGTTAGGTGGTTTTCACTGATAACTGTTGACTGTTAAATGGTTAAATCAAGGCGCAACAGCAGTAAAAACTGCGTTGCGCCTTTGTTTTTTTGGTGCTAAATTAGCTGCGAAATACTACACCTAATTTCATGAAATACTATAAGTTGCAGCAAATGTTGAGTATCTTTGCTGCTTTGTTATTTACCTATCCAATCATTCCAGTACAAGCACAACCACAACAAAGATTATTACCCTTTTTTGATAACCAAAATAACCCTGTTCCCGTGGGTTTCCCCAAAGGACAGCAAGTAGATATTACACCACCACCACCCCAATTAAATGCTTTTGACAAAGCTGTACTCCAAACCTGCGGCCCTATTGGTACAAGAGTTAATCCTAATAAATTCAAACAGTTGCTATCAGCTTATCCCAATGTTTTAGCAAGGCTGCAAAAAGTAAGCGGTG
Source organism: Leptolyngbyaceae cyanobacterium (assembly GCA_036704005.1). Classification (GTDB taxonomy): domain Bacteria; phylum Cyanobacteriota; class Cyanobacteriia; order Cyanobacteriales; family Nostocaceae; genus Trichormus. The sequence goes on from DATNQO010000279.1 coordinate 8,223, forward strand.
GTGAACTGCTTCCCGGACGAAAGAAAAAAGCTGAATTTATGGAAGATTTAACTAATATTTGGTTTCAACGTAAAGGTTTTGAACACATTTTTTGTGGTGAAATTTATAACGCCAATGATATTGGTGGCTTACATTTTCATGGCAGATATTTACAGTTACAACAACAGGGAATTGGCGGACGTTTACCAAATAATCAAAGACGGGAAGAAGTTGTCCCTGGGGCGATTTATACGTTAGGTGTGGTGATACAACAAGGAAATCAGACGGTAACAGATGTAATTAAAGGTTACGGCTATCTCAGCAACGCCGAAGAAATGCTTGTTGACGCAACCCTAGCATTTAAAAGACAAGGTAATCAAGAGGGCGCTTGTATTTATAATGTACGCGACCAAGAAACAGGAAAAACTTTTCCCACAGTTTTTGTTAGGAAAGATCAGGCAATTGTTACTTATTATCCTGATGCTACTCCTAAAGGAGCAAGGTGTAGATAACAAAAATTAAAAATTAAAAATTAAGTAGGTAGACATAATTAAATATAAAATAAAGTTTTGTTGGTAGTAAGCGATTTATCGCTCTGTTGCCAGGTTTTAATTGGCTCAAGCCCTGACTACGAACTTATATTTATTAAGTCCTTCTACTTAAAAATTAAAAGATTGCCATAAGTGAGATTTTTGCTCATCCTATGGCAATTTTGAAAATGCTGTTGTTCGATAGATTAGAACATAGAGTAATCATAAAAGCCTGAAACAAAAAGGCTTTCCAGTCTTTTCCCAGTACCCTGTCCCCTTCTATAACAGGGGAATTTAACGGAATCTATCAGGGTTCAGGCGAGTAGGGGCTTGATTGGTAGGCCGATTTGGGGTTTGGCGACGAATAGCTATACCATTTCTGAGGTTTCTAGCTGTTCCCCCATCTCTGTTATCGAGGAAAGGCTTCAAGTTAATCCCCCGTCTGGATGAACTCAGGCGATTATTACCATTACCTATAAGACCACCTAAGTTTGACAAATTGTTATTTCCTCTGAAGGTGTTGACGGCTGTGGTTTGCTGACCGTTATCAGCAGTCACTAGGTTTTGGAAAACGCTATTACGAACTGTGTAGGGGTCTTGGTTGCGAGGTACTGTGAAGACGATACGACAACGTTGATTTGCATCGGTGGTAACACAGACGATATTTTCGTTATTTTCTACGGATACCTGAAGTTCTTGTAAGCCATCTGGACGATAGGTTTCTAGACGGCTGGCGATCGCTTGACATCTTCTTTGTGCATCCCAACCACCGCCTAAATTTCTCGGTGCTGCCCAGGGAAAGAATTGACCCGGCTGGCTTTGGGGCTGATATACTACAGTATGCTGTCCGTTAATAAACTGACAGCTAAACCGGACGTTACCGTCAATATTTGTGGAAGGATATGTAGTTGTTGATGTATCTACCGGATAGGGATAGTTTGGATCTGTAGATGTTGATGAACCTGGTACAGTTGGCACAACAACACTATCATCATATTGAGCCAATGCTACGGAATTACCCAAGGCAAAAGATAAACCTAAACTTCCCAACAAAACAAATTTCCAGCTTTTAGATAACATGATTGCTCCTCTAGTAACCAAACGGTAGATTAGTCATTAGTCATTAGTCCATAGTTCAAAGATAATGGCTTTGAATTGATGGACTATGGACTATGGACTGTTGACTGTTGACTATAGACTAGCCCAACGAGAAATTTATGACACGCAACTTGAGTTCTAATTTAGTTGACGAAAAAGTTTACTTTTAGTTCATTCGGTAGGCTGCTTTTTTTCTTCTCTTTCTTTTTTCTCTTTGAGGAGTTTGTTGACTCTGGCTTGAATTTCTGTATGCCGTTGTACACCTTCGTAAGCGTAACGATTATAATTGCTGCGAGAAATTAAATTTTCTAGATAGGTAACTCGCTCGTTACCGCCTGGGTGGGAAGATAGCCAAGTGGGAATGTCATATTTCCTTTGTTTGTCTAATGTCACCATCAAGTTACGCAAGCCGTCAGCAGCATAACCACCAGCAACAATTAACCTTGTACCCAGAAAATCTGCTTGTCGTTCCATATCACGGCTGTAATTGAGGGCGAAAAGTTGCCCAACAGTGCCACCAAAGGGGAGATATTGAGTTACGTTAGAGATGAGGTTGCCTTGGGTAACTAGTTGAAAACCGTGGGATAAGACGACGTGCGCTAATTCGTGTCCAATTAAGCCGGCTAATTCTGCTTCGGATTTGGCTTTGGCGATCGCACCTGCATTCAGAAAAATTTTCCCTCCAGGTAGAGCAAATGCGTTGAGTTCTTCTTCGGGAATGACGAAAAATTCGTATTTAAATTCATTTCTGCCAGAAACTTTGGCTAACTTCTGCCCAATATCATTGACGTAGGCTAAAATTTCATCGTCAATAATTAAAGGTAATTGTTTTTTCGCCTGCTTAGCTACCGAATCACCGATAGATTTTTCACCTTGTAGTAACAAAATGGTAGAGTCAAGGGCAGAAAACGGCCCCAATAAACTGCCAGTCACCGCATAACCCAAAGCACCTGTAATAATGTTACTAATGACATTACCTCTAATTTCCTGGCGGATGTGGGATTGATAGCTTTTGAGATTGTCATCGGCTAATTTGGTAAATTCTGGTGCTTGTGGGTTGTTGGGGTTGAGAATGGCAAACTGCCTAGCAGCTAAGGATGCTTCCATCCATTTTTTCGACTCAGCTAAGGCTTTGACTTTAGCTTTAATTAATTCTGGTTCATTAGGATAAAGGGAAGCTCCCCGTTCTAAAACTTCTAGTGCTTCTTGGGTGCGATCGTATTTTGTCAGAACCTCAGCATAGCGAATCTGCCCAGGGATAAATTCGGGATATTGTTCCACCAATAATTTTAGAGGCACTAAAGTTCTGGTTTGCAGCTTGCTGGCTATTCCCGCCTCGGCTTCTCGCCAATATACTTTCCCGGCTGGTGTCAGTTGCGTAGGATCAAGGATGGCTGGTTTGCGTTCTTGGGTTGAAGTTGTCTGAGTAAATGGTGTTTTGACTTCGCGGTAAATTTTTTCTGCCTCAGCAATTTGTCCTGCTAGGTAGAGTTTATCTGCTTGGATGAATTTTTGCTGACGGGCAAGTTCTTCTGGGCTGAGTGGCGGTGCTGATGAAGATGAGCGTTTTAGGGCATCTCTGAGCTTTTGGTCATTGGGATTTTCTGGCTGGGGTGTGCTAGTTTGTTCGGTAGGGGCTGGGGGTTCTTGGGCTGGGACTGCTATCGGTTGGGTGAAAATAATTAAAAGCGTTGTGCCGAATGATAATAATACCCAGTTCAAGGCTAGCAGCAGAGACTTACTGATCCGCTTCATGCTGTGTTCCACCTAATACAAGAGGCTCTTATATTTAGGTTATGAGCAATCACGCCACTTCGACTAGAGCGATCGCAACTGCTTTACAGTAAATACTAAAAAGTAGTCAACATCCGTCTGGAACCTTATCAGGCAAACAGTGTCACAGAATTTGATGTCCACCAATCATTCTGGAGTGATTTGATATGAGGCACAAGCCACTTATGCTGTTTATATTCACAACTATTATCAGTTCTGGCACTGCCTCAGCAAATATTATCTCAGCACAAGCCAATCAAGCAGTGAGTAATCCTCAAGTCACTGTGAAATCGATTACACAGCAAATTATCGACTTAGAATTGCAGCAAGCAATGCTAGATGCCACATTTACGCCACAAAATCCTGTCATGCAAAACACCAACAGGAAACTGCAAAGTTTACGTAAAAATTTAGCCCAGTTACAGCCACAGGGTGGGAAAACTGCTGTAGATATTGCTGTCTCTCAAGCTATCAAAGCAAGAATCGGCGAATTGGCAGTAGAACGAGCATTATTGAATGTAACCTACACCCCAACTTCTCCGGTGATTCAAGATAGAGAACGGAAAATTAAAAGTCTTAATAAACGCTTTTTACAGCTACAGCCCAATAATCAAACTGCTTTAAATGTGGCAATTTCGCAAGCTATCAAAGCGAAGATGGAAGAACTCAAGATAGAACGTGCATTACTACAGACTAAATATTCTACAACACATCCCGGTATTGTGCAGATTAACTCTCAACTTCGCAGTTTAGAAACTCATCTTGTCAGTAGAAGGTGATTTTTAATATGGTGGAGAATGGTAATTGGTAATCGGTCATGGTAACACAATTACCTATTAGCGATTACCAATTACCCAGAAAACCAACCATACCTTCAGTAATTAGCCAGACCGATTAATTACTTGAAACGTCGTTTAGACTGTCTGTGCTTGGCGATTTCTTTACGCTTGCGTTTTTCTATAGGCGTTTCAAAGTGACGATGCTTCTTAATATCAGGCATGATCCCTGCTTTAGAAACTTCTCGCTTAAATCGGCGCAAGGCTGACTCGATACCTTCGTTTTCGCCAACTTTGATTTGTGTCATGATATCTCCTATTCAATTGATAAATTCTTGGCTCAATAGGGGTCAATAATTGAGTTAACTAATGGGAAAAAAAAAGGCAGACATATTGTCTGACTTTAAGAATTTAGATAAATTCTTCTTGTTAAACCTTAGTAACGGGAACGTCCACCACTGTTATATGCTCCCCGGTTTCCACCAAAGGAACCTCTATCTTCTTTGGGCTTGGCTTTATTGACTTTTAAATCACGTCCCATCCACTCCGCACCATCGAGTCCTTCGATCGCAGATGCTTCTTCTGCATCTGAACTCATTTCTACAAAGGCAAAACCGCGCAGACGACCTGTCTCACGGTCAGTAGGTAGCACAACACGTTTCACAGAACCATATTCTGCAAAAACATTGCTGATATCCTCTTGCGTAACTGCGTAAGAGAGGTTCCCTACATAAATTGACATTATCTTCTCTCCAAAATCATCACTGTGTAGAGATTTAAGTTTCGGAGAGAAGTCTGTGAATACCAAAAGGAAAAGCCAATTAATACTAAAAACAAAGACTATCACCGATTTAATTCTCACTCACTATGATGACATAAAAGTTAGTTCTTTGCATGAGTAGATACGGTAATAACGATAACTATCCTACGAGGTAAATTGATGGTGAAAGCTCAAATTAGCTTTTTACAAGGCTTTTGCTATTTTTGATTAAATATTTCCAAATATTACAGTTAAAATTTACAGCTTTTGTTATTCATACAACTTTCAATTCTCATCTTAAAAACTATACTCAAGATAGATGGCATAATCCGAAGATTGTTATATACCTCTAATACGATTAGCTTTGTTTGGTGGATAGCGATCGCTCTTTGAAAGCATCCTGTGATCCGAAAGGCGATCGCCCACTGGAAAATTTAAGCTGATTGTCGTTGAGACAAATCCATTAAATTCGCCAATTTATAGACAACCCTTGCCCCTACATTACCATCCCACTCCCCATCACCAACTTCGCACACATCGAAGCCAATAATTTTTCTACCACTATTCACCAACTCACGGAATAAACAAAAAACTTGTTCCAATTCCAAACCACCAGGAACAGGTGTACCCGTACTGGGGCAAAGTTTAGGATCTAAACCATCTACATCAAAACTAATGTGGACTTGTTCCGGTAAATTATTAATAATTTCCCGGCATAATTCAATCCAAGTTGTCCCAGCGTATAATTTTTGTTTAATTATGGGGTCATAGTATGCCACAATGCGCCCTTGCGATTGGTCAATCATTTGTATTTCATCATGACTAATATCGCGTAAACCCACCTGCACCAACTTAGAAATTTGCGGTAATTTCAACCCGTTAAACATAATTGACGCATGAGAAAATTCAAATCCCTCATAAGCGTCGCGTAAATCTGCGTGTGCATCAATGTGCAGAATCCCAAACTTCGGGTATTTAGCTGCTAATGCTTGGAAGTAACCCAAAGGTGAACTGTGATCCCCGCCAATGACAGCAACTTGCTTACCTTGATTCATTGCAGCTTGACATTGGGTAAACAACCATTGATTTACTTGTTGAGAAGCCTGATTAATTTCTGTGAGTACAGGGGTTAAATCTGGTGTGTCTGTGAGTAATTTACCCTGCGCTAAGCGTTCAATAATTTGCGCTGCTAAATCCCGATAGTAATTGTTCTTCTCTAAAATTTCTTGAGGAATTTCTACTAAATAAATTCCTTGTTTCCAGCCTTCAGGGTTATCAAAGTCGAATAAATCCAGTTGAACCGAAGCATCAAGGATTCTCTGCGGGCCGTTAGCTGTACCTGCACCATAGGAAACAGTAACTTCCCAAGGGACTGCAAAGACAATTAAGTTTGCAGAATCATAATCGCATGGCAAACCTAAGAGATTGCCATTGATTTCACCCACACCGCTAGGGTTATAGTCTTGGAGTTGATTAATCATTGATTACCTGATGGATTTACCTGGGTAGAAAATATGCTGCCTTAGACATCTGTATTTTAATTCACATTTTCTTCCCAGCGACAAACACAAACAGGACTTACGCAACTGGCACAATAGCAGTGGCGTGACCGGACTAAAATGTGGCAATAGATTTGAGAAAAATCGAACGCAGATGAACGCAGATGAACGCAGATGATAGATTGGTATTGCACTATTTTAGTCTAGACAGTCCAGTAGGGTGCGTCAGATGTGGAAAATCCTTGAATTTGTACGAAATTATTGGGGCTGACGCACCCTACAGTTAGTTTGATTATGACAATTGCGTAAGTCCTAACAAAACAAGGGAGCAATGACTAAAAAAGCCACTTCCCTTGTGAAAATTATCACGATTATTTTTGATTAAGACTTAGCAACTTTTTGTATAAACTTTACAAAAAGATAGCGTTTTTCCAGTGTAATTAACTAGTAATATCAAGTTCGGCTAATTACTTATAATATGGTTGTTTTAATGGGTAATTGTTTTGAGCCATTACCAATTACCAATTACCAATTACCAGCCCCCAAGATATGATAAGTATTTAAGCGAACTTGATATAAGCCCTAAGTATGATATTTGTAGCATCAGGTGGAAAATTTTTTTATTTTACAGGAAAATACTTAAAAAGTTTGGCGATGGGCTAGTCGTTAATTTGGGCGATCGCTTTCACAAATTCCGCCGTAGACTCGTAAGGTAGAACATTTCGCCCCGGTATTTTCACACCACGACCTTGTGGTAAAATCTCCAAATAATCGGCTAAAGTGTCATCAGCCGTTTCTGTCTTCCCTTCTTTGCTAATACTTGACGCTGATTCACCCAAAACTACCAGTGTTGGTTGTTTGATGGTTGCAATTAAGCTGCTGTAATCTTTTCGCCAAAACCCAGCGAGAAAGGAAAATACAGCGTGGCGACTGGCTGAATTTGCTGCACCTGCAACTAATGTATTTAACCACTCTGCGTCCACAGTATCGGCTGATGCAAATAATCGCTTCGTGGAAAAAGAACTCAGAAACTTTGGTGTACGTGCATAACGATAAAAAGCATTACCAACAGGCGAATCAAAAATGTTCCAAGCCAACTTTTTGCGCCAGTCTGGGGATTTTTTGGTAATTACAGGCCAAGTAGGCGGCCCAGAAAGCACGAGTTTAGCAATCAAGTTTGATTCCAACTGCACTAATTCTATAGCAACGGGAAACAAAGCACCTTGTACTACCAAAATCACAGGTGTTTGTACCACAGTTTGGAGAAAATATTGTAATTGCTCTGCCCAATCTTTAGGTGTATAAGCGACATGGGGTTTATCACTTTCACCGCAGCCTAATAAATCGGGATTGTAAATTAAATTGCGTTGACCGCTACCATACCATTCACGCACAAAACGTTGCCAGAATTTACCAGATAAACCTACGCCAATAGGATGAATTAATAGTAAGGGTATGCCTTGAGGTTGAGAATTTTCTGGTTGATAAACTTGATATGCACAGCGATAATTTTGCCAATTGTAAAACTGTGTAGGTGTGGGATTTGTTTGCATAAAATTAGATTTTAAAATTAAAATATTATTTGGGGATGAATTAACTGATATCCAGCTTGTTTAATTTTTTGATTGGAAACCTTGGCGTTATAAGGACGATTACTACTAACTGTAGCATCCCAAATGACCTTGGGTAAATTATGTTGAGCCAATAGAGTATCCAACAATATTTTACTTGGTAGGTGTGCATCATCTACTAAATTATAAATACCTTGTAATGGGTGTTGACGCACAAACTCTATAGCACCAACAATGTCATCTAAATGAATCCAGTTGGTAATATCGCTGCCATCACCGGGACGAGTTGTCCCAGGAACTCGGCTAAATATTTTCACCAATTCTCTACCAGGGCCATAAATGCCACCTAATCGCCAGATGCAAACGCTCAGTTTGTTACTAGAAGCTGATAATAAAATATCTTCTGTTTCTTTGAGGATTTCTCCATTACGACTCTTAGGCATAGGTGGTGTTTCTTCATCTACCCAATCGCCGTTTCTGTCGCCGTAAACTGAATAACTACCTGTATATATTACTTGTTTGACAGTAGAATTTTGCTGTAAAGCCGAAACCAAAGTTTTAGCAGTATCTATATATGCAGATTCATATAAATCAGCACCTTTTGCCCCAACACTTAATAAGACAAAATCTTGATTCTCTAATACATTGACGATTTTTTCTAGGTCATTGCCTTGAGTAACTATAACCTTGTTGGCTAATTTTTGTAATTGTGAAACACGTTCAGGTGTGGTAGTTGTGGCAGTTACAATTAAGTTTGGATTTTGCTGCCAATATTTGGCGATCGCACAACCAACATAGCCACAGCCAATAATTGCGATGTTCATATTTTGTTGACGGTTGACGGTTGACAGTTGACGCTTGACAGTCAACAATTATCATTTAACTACACTTAAGTAAGCTAGAGACAGCTTTTACCAAAGCTTTTAGCTTGATTAGCTGAAAAATGTGCATCTAAAAGCTTGCTTTGAGTGCTTGTTGCTAATTCACCTCCTCAGTCAACTGTCAACTGTCAACTGTCAACTGTCAACTGTCAACTGTCAACTAACTATGCACCGCCCCATCAGGCATAATTGCACCGCTTAAATTTGCGCCTATTAATTTTACCAGTAGGCGATCGCCTGAACGAATCCGCGCTCCTGTTAAGTCTGCTCCCCGCAAATCAGCGCCACTGAGATCCGCACCAATTAAGTTAGCCGAGCGTAAATTGGCTTCTCTTAAGTCAGCTAAGAGTAAATTAGCTCTAAATAAATTCGCCTCTGATAAGTCAGCACCCCGGAGAATTACTTTGTGCATAAAAGTATCACTGAGGTTTGCGCCGCTTAAATTAGCGTAACTGAGGTTTCTGCCAGATAAATCCTTGTTGCTTAAATTTGCCCGACTGAAATCTTTACCACTCAGGTCAGGATTTTGTTTCTGTGGCTGATGGGTTTCTTGGTATGATTTTCTCGGTTGCCTTGGAGCATGATGGTAATTGTGGTGCTGCTTACCATTGCCATTAGTATTGGTATTGGAACTGCCATTACCATTGCTATGCCCGTTACCATTGCCATTACCATTTAAAGAGCGCAACTTTTCACGAGCTTCGTTAATTGCTTTGAGTTTGTCTTGCGCCTTTTGTTGCAAGCGGGTATTATCTTTGGGAAGTCGGTCAGGATGCCACACAAACACCAAATCTTTATACGCTTGGTTAACTTCCTCAAGGGTGGCCCCTGGTTCCAATTCCAATACCCTATAATACCGCTCCAGCTCGCTCATAAGATGTTTTAGTGGAGAATCAACTTAGTTATGAGAGATATAGCCCTCCATATTTACCAATAGGGACTGGGCAATTCCATAGTATCGTTTACATAGTTGGGATACTACAGAAAAAAATTAGCACTCAGACATTATATAAGCCTATCGCAGCAGAATCAGTCTATCAATAACTTTTTTGCTGGCAACGTCTAAGATACTACATTTTATATATTTATCCACACCCGCCGAGCGATCGCCGTACTCATTTTGATTTAAATGTAGAGCAAATTACCTGTTGCCACTCTCCTAAGTTATAGAAATTTACAGTTGACAGTTGACAGTTGACAGTTGTCAGTTGACAGTTGTCAGTTGACAGTTGTCAGTTGTCAGTTGTTAATTATTTCTCCCTCCTTTCCCCTTTCCCCCTTCCCCTTTCCCCTTTCCCCCTTCCCCTTTCCCCTTTCCC
>DATNQO010000280.1:0-7239 GCA_036704005.1 Leptolyngbyaceae cyanobacterium
CTAATGACTAATGACTAATGACTAATGACTAATTTCCATAAACTCTAATAGAATTTGCTGTGCTGCTGATCCGATAGGCTTTTCTGCGCCGGCGTTGGCTGAATAAAATTTCCCCCTACGAATATCATCCGGTGTTAATAAGCCCATGTCCCAACCTTCATTTAACACCAGTTGATCCAATTCTACTAATAGTGGCGCATGAAACACATGACGCACTACTGTTTCATCTGGGTAACAGCCAAATTTGGCAAAAGGTGGGAGAACATAGCCAATTTCTTCTAAAATTTCTCGTTCTACTGCTACTTCTGGTGTTTCCCCTGGTTCAATGTGACCGCCAAATAAAGCCCAATGTGCAGGATAGGGAATAGTGGGGATATCGTCCCGTAACTGCATGAGAAACTGATTATTGCGGTAAAGGATAGCGATCGCTACTTGTACTTGTTCCTTACTCATAAAATAAAATTAAAATGTAAGTTTCTGTTACCAGTATTACTCTTCAATTAAATAAACTTCCCCAAATTGTTGACCAGCAATAGTAATGCTTTCATAGCGAACTTTCCCCCTAAACGTTGCCAACTCCCCTTCCTTGAGATTATTGTGCTTACTTACCACCCAAATGCTGCCACTAGAATCATTAACTTGATACACCTGTCCCTGCAATAAAGGAACACGTTTTTCTACCCTACCTTGGATGTAAACCGTAGCCTGTTGGTTTTGTGTTGGTTTAATATTCCCTATGGCTGTCACATTGCGACCAAAACTAATGTTACCTCCCGGCGATACCCTCATCCTCAAATTATCGCAACCCCACAACCCCACCACCAGCACCAGCATCAATCCCAAATTGTTAAATTTTTTTGCATACAACATAAAAGTCATTAGTCATTGGTCATTAGTTCCTCTCCCCCATCTTCCCCCACTCCCTCATCTCCCCCATCTCCCCCCACTCCCCTAACCCCTAACCTCTCACATTACAGGCGCTTCTGTGCTACCTGGGTTATGGGTATTAGTCAAGTTATTAAATACTACTTGACCCAAGACTTTAATTAAATTGCCTTCTAAGTCTTTAGCCATCTGCATATTGAATTGGAAGGCGCTATTGGCTTCGGTAACAATTTTATCAGCCGTTGCTTCATCAACTGGTATAGAGTCTAATGCCTGACGATACTTGTCTTTAAATGCTTTTTTGTCAGGAATTTGCTCGAAGTTATAAAAAGATGTACCCTCATAGCCAGATAGCTTGAGGGTTGACTGAGCGACTTTTTGTAACATCTGACCGCCGGAAAGGTCTCCCATGTAGCGGGTGTAGGTATGACCAATTAATAATGCAGGTGCGGTGGCAGAAAGTTCTCGAATATGCTTGATATAAGCTTGGGCGCTGGGTGAGGGTGAAATTAAGTTACGCCATTCACTGCCATAATAAAACACCATGTCTTTCTCTAAGGAGGCTTGGCGATTTAGTTCTGGAAAATAAATTGGTGCGATCGCCGGATTATTTACATGGCTCTTGATTGCTGCTTCTAGTTCAGTGTATACAAAATACAAGTTACTTAAAAATTTGGCGAAACTTTCTCTATCTACCACACCTTTCAAAAAACACTTCATAAATCCCACGTTTTCTGCTGCTGTGTGAGCTTTTTGAGTGCCAGATCGCAGTTTGACGGCTAGATTGCTACTCATTTTTGCTTCCTTGTTATTCAAGCGCCAGATTTTAGACAGCCACATTTACCAACTCGGCTGTCAATTTACGGTCAATACCAGAGTTCTGAGGATTGTTATTCTGGATGTAGAGAGGATCTGCATGAATCTATCTAGCAATTACCACTGCCCATATAGATCCAGACTATTTTTAGCCCCAAGTCCATTTAACTATTAATATCTTCATAACTATACAGCTATTAATAATTTTTTATATTTCTCTTAATCTGACGTAATAAAGCCAGAGAGGAGAAGATGAGGAAAGGATTATTGTCTTTGACAGTCCCACAACTATAACTATGGACTATGGACTATGGACTATGGACTATGGACTGTTGACTATGGACTGTTGACTATGGACTGTTGACTATGGACTGTTGACTATGGACTGTTGACTATGAACTAATGACCAATTACAAATTATTACGAGATTTATCATATATTTGGTTTGCACCCGTCTTTTTGGGTGTCTATTTTTGTGTGTAGCGAGTTTAATTCGCCCGATTAATCAAACCCATGAGTCAAATAGTCTGGATCGCAAGACACGCCAACCGCCTCGACTTTGTTAACCCTGACTGGTTTCTGACCGCAGAACGACGTTATGATCCGCCCTTGTCTGATGATGGGATGGTACAAGCTAAACAGCTAGCTCAACGTTTGCGAACAGAGAAAATCCATCATATTTTTGCTTCTCCTTTTCTGCGAACAGTACAAACTGCTAATGCGGTAGCAGAAGTCTTAGATTTACCGATTAATCTAGAGACAGGGTTGAGTGAATGGCTCAATCCTGCTTGGATGACTGAAGAACCAGAACGGCTATCAGCTTCAGCGCTAGCAGAGTTATTTCCTAGAATTGATCTGAGTTATACAGCACGTATTGCGGCGAATTATCCTGAAACCCACGAACAAGTCAGGGCGCGTTCGGGACAAACAGCTAGGTGTTTGGTGAGGGAGTTCTCTCCAGATAATATTTTGTTGGTAGCGCATGGTGCGTCTGTGCTGGGTGCTGCAATGGGGCTAGTAGGAGAAATTGCCAAAACTGAAGTCAAAGCTTCTTTATGTTCCTTAGTCAAGGTTGTGCGCTACGAGCCTGACTGGTTGCTAGAACTAAAGGGAGATACTTCTCATTTGACGGAGGTTGAGGAAGTGATTCGATTTGCTTAGGTTGTTGACAGTTGACAGTTGTTCTTTCCCCCTTCCCCTTTCTATGGACTGTTGACTGTTGACTGTTGACTGTTGACTATGGACTAATGACTATTGACCATTGACTCATTTACTACTAACTTTTATGACTTTATTATTAGCCGGAGATATTGGTGGGACGAAAACTATTTTACGTTTGGTGGAAATATCAGACTCATCGGAGTTAAAGACTATTTTTGAGGAAACTTACCACAGTGGGGATTTTCCTGATTTAGTACCGATGGTGCAGCAGTTTTTAGTCAAGGCTAATTCACCTACACCCCAAAAGGCTTGTTTTGCGATCGCCGGGCCAGTGGTGAATAATACTGCTAAGTTGACTAATTTGGTGTGGTTTTTGGATACTGAAAGATTAGCCCAAGAATTGGGTATTCCCTTAATTTCGCTAATTAATGATTTTGCTGCTGTTGGTTATGGGATTTTTGGTTTAACTAAGCAAGATATCCTCACTTTACAAGTTGGTAAACCAAAACCGGAAGCCCCTATCGGTGTTATTGGTGCTGGTACTGGGTTAGGACAAGGATTTTTAATCAAGCAGGGAAATCACTATCAAGTTTTCCCCTCGGAAGGTGGACACGCTGACTTTGCTCCCCGCAACGAGTTAGAGTTTCAGTTATTGAAATATCTGCTGGATAAACATGATATTCAGCGTGTGTCTGTGGAACGGGTAGTTTCTGGACAGGGAATTGTAGCAATTTATCAATTTTTACGCGACCGCAAACACGCCACAGAATCGCCAGAAATTGCTCAAATTGTCCGCGCTTGGGAACAACAAGCCGGACAGGCGGAAAAAAGTGTAGATCCTGGTGCAGCTATTGGTAAAGCCGCAGTGCAGAAGTGCGATCGCCTTTCGGAACAAACCCTGCAATTATTTATAGATGCTTATGGTGCAGAAGCTGGGAATCTAGCCCTCAAACTCCTACCCTATGGCGGTTTATACATTGCAGGCGGTATCGCCCCCAAAATCTTACCCTTGATTGAAAACAGCAACTTTTTACTCAACTTCAGTCAAAAAGGCAGAATGCGCCCACTATTAGAAGAAATTCCCGTTCATATCATTCTCAATCAACAAGTGGGATTAATAGGTGCTGCTTTGTGTGCTGCTAGGTTATAACAGCTAGCATCATCAGTAATATCAGCATCCGCGATGCCAAAACTATGACAGTAAAAGTTGTGTTCTCATTAATCGCCGCTACCTTAGTTTGTAGCGGCTCCATGACTGTAGAAGCACGTCAGCCCAAACGTGCTAATGTTCCTGCTAAAACGGTTGTCTCTCGCCAAAAACCATCTGTTGTCAGAAAAACGCAGTCGCCAAAAAAACCAACTGTTGCTAAAAAAACTGAGTCTCAAAAGAAACCAACCATTGCCGAACCAGTTCAGCCACAATGGAAATTGTTTACTGCCCCAGATGGACGCTTTTCTGTTTTAATGCCAGGTATTCCCAAAAAAGAATCCCAAACCCAAAAAACACACATGGGGGAAATTAACTTGCAGGTATTGACAGCCCAACCCCCCAAACAGGAAGTAGCTTATTTAGTGGTACACAACGAATTTCCCCATAGCTATGGAAAAATCACAGACCCCCAGGAAATTTTGAATAACGTTCGAGATATGGCGTTAAAAACCACAAAAAGTAATTTGTTGAATCAGCGCAATATTCGCAGTTCTAACGGTCATCCAGGCAAAGAAATTGTATACATAAATGCAGGCGGTAAAATTACCAGAAGTAGGATTTATGTGGCTGATGGACGCTTGTATCAAGTAATGGCAATAACTACGAAAAAGCAGCAAAATACTCTAGCTAAAACTATTACTGGATATCTCAATTCCTTCCAATTAGTTTTGAAAAGGTGAAATATAGCAGGGAAAAGTAGGGTGGGCATTGCCCACCACCTTCTTATTCAGGACTCACGCATCAAGGTTTTCTGTTGAGGCAGGGTGTAAGAGTGTAAGGGTGTAAGGGTGTAAGGGAAGAATTTAAACTTTACATCATACCCCTATACCCCTATACCCTTCTCCAAATCCTTGATTTTTCGTTCTTATGCGTAAATCCTGTGATTGGAAAGGTATAAGTTATCCCATAATTCATCCATGCCTTAATAAATTTAGCAACTGCTATAAAATTCCCAGAAATTGAGGCATAATTTACACCTTTACCCAATAGAAAATTTCCAGAAAACCTCTACCTTCCTCTGCGCGAACCTCTGCGCCACTCTGCGTTTAAAAAAATATATTTTTCCTTATAAAAAAGTATTAAGAAATACAGTTTCTAAAAACTTATATCGAAAAAATCTTCCCATAAACTAATATATTGGCGAATCAAAGCCGGAAAACCGTACTCATAATAGAGCGTAATTTCTACCTGATATATCCCTGTTTAGATAGATACAATCAAAGTACAACTTAACTAATATTGTTGTCTAGTAAAGATTGAAAAAATCAATACAGCATTAGCAGGAGAGCGAAAACATGGGAAATCAATTCAAAACGCTTGCTTTGCTTGCTGCCCTTAGTGGCTTATTAATTGCTATCAGTTATCGGGTAATTGGCGGTAGCGGCGGCTTAATTATTGGTATTGGCTTGGCGGCAGTAACAAACCTGCTTTCATGGTATCAATCAGATAAGATTGCCCTGGCAGCTTACCAAGCGCAGCCTGTAAGCGAAAGCCAAGCACCGGAATTATATCGCATGGTGCGGAGATTATCGCAACGGGCTAATATTCCCATGCCAGGAATTTACATCGTTCCCGGTCATACTGCTAATGCTTTTGCCACAGGAAGAGATCCAGAACACGCTGCTGTAGCTGTCACTGAAGGCATTTTAAATATATTGCCAGAGGATGAATTAGAAGGTGTCATCGCTCACGAACTTACACATATTATTAACCGCGACACCTTAACACAAGCTGTAGCTGCTACTGTTGCCGGTGCTATCTCCTTCTTAGCGCAAATGGTGAGTTATAGCTTATGGTTCGGGGGAGTTGGTGGACGAGATAACGAAAGAGGCGGAAATCCTTTAGGCGTTTTGTTAACTGTGCTGCTTGCACCTATAGCCGCAACGATTATTCAGTTAGCAATTTCCCGCACGAGAGAGTTTTCTGCTGATGCTGGTTCTGCTAAATTAACAGGTAATCCCCGCGCCTTAGCTCGTGCATTACAAAGACTACAAGCCACAGCAAGACAATTACCTTTGAATGCTAACCCAGCTTTTGAACCGTTATTAATTATCAATCCCATCTCTGGGCAGTTTTTAGGCAATTTGTTTTCTAGTCACCCATCCACGGAAGAAAGAGTTCAAGCCCTGCTTCAGATAGAGCAACAATTACAAGGGGTTAGGGGTTAGAGGCTAGAGGTTAGAGGCTAGAGGTTAGAGGTTAGAGGCTAGGGAGTGAGGAAGTAACCTACCCTTAGCCCCTCCCAAGAGGGGAACAGTGGTTCGACTCCGCCCACCAGTCGGAAGTAGAGGACTAGAGAACAACTTTTGACTGTTGACTGTACAGACGCGATTAATCGCGTCTCTACTTACCGATGACTAATGACTAATAACAAAAAGGATATTTCAACTATGAATAGTGACAACATTGAAATCATCGAAACCGTAGAAACTGTTCAATCTACTGTGGTGGTAGAAATTAGTCCTCAAACTGATGAGATAGTTGAAGCGGAAATGGTTGGCGAAACTGATGAAGTCAAGCGCGAAACTAAAGCACTCATTGAAGCTCTCAAAAGACGCGCTCAAGCTGAAGCTGAAACCGCCGGAACTTTCACCCGCGAAACTTACTTAAATGCTGTGCGTAAGATTCGGGAAACCATTGAAAGGGAAAGAATTACGGATCGCGATGGGTTACATTTAGATGGAAGCGATCGCATAGAATATTTCTGGGCAGTATTGAAGGACGAAGCTGAGAAAAACTGGCATTTATTGATGAAGGACTTTGTAGATTTTAGTGTGCGTCTACAAAATGCCGCTAAAGCTGCTTGGGAAGCCTTCAATGCCCCACGCCATCAAGGTTAATGAATGGGAAGCTACGTAATTCAAACTACTGAAACTGCAAACAGAAGTATGGTGTGTTGTCGCATAGCGCAACGCACCATTAGGTGTGGTCGCATAGTATATACCAATTCAAAGAATATTTGCAACAAATCGATTATCTGTAGTAGGGGCGCACAGCTAGCTGTGCGCCCCTACTTTGCCTCCTGCTAAAAAACAATTACCAATTCGCTATTACCCATTACCGAACTATTCGTTGATTACAAATATTTCTGTAACAATAACCCTAACTTCTCCTTTGTCGCCGCAGGTGCTTTTTCTAAATTTGTCAAAATTGCGTACTTCAAAGCA
>DATNQO010000281.1:0-12136 GCA_036704005.1 Leptolyngbyaceae cyanobacterium
AATGACTGTTTTTGATTCATTTTCCGAAATACTACCAAAATCAGGAATTTCTGTCATCCATTCTTTTGGTCTTTTAAGTTTGGGTGCTTTGAGAATATATACTAATCTTTTTGCTTGGGATCTGGTTTCATAGTGGGGATGACGGGTGAGTTGTTGACAAAGTGCGATCGCTTCTTCTGAACGTCCAGCAGCTTCATAGGCATTGACTAGCCAAATATCTACTTCCCCTGCAAAGCGTGTATTCTTTGCTAATAGTGCGATCGCTTTTTCCAGGTTATCTACTGCTTCTCTATATTGTCCATTTTCAAAGGCAATTTTTCCAGCCAGGTAACGATTTTTAGCAATTTCTAAACTTTCTGTAGTCATTGGTCATTGGTCATTAGTCATTGGTCATTAGTCATTGGTCATTAGTCATTAGTCCATAGTTCCCCTTTCCCCCTTCCCCTTTCCCCCTTCCCCTTTCCCCTTTCCCTAAAGCTCAAAAGGCGCAACGCTCCCCAGTTTTGATACTAACAAAGACCTTAAGACTATCTGGGTAGCCAGCACTAATCTCAATCTGGCTTGGGTTAGTTCGGGAAGGTTAGTTTTGACTTCACCCCAAATCCGACAGTGACTCCAAAACTTTTCAAAAGCCTGACTTATATCTAGCCCTAATTTTTCCCAATTCATCCCCTGATGATCATTAGGAAATATCAAGTTATCTACTGCACCTATTAACTC
Organism: Leptolyngbyaceae cyanobacterium; assembly: GCA_036704005.1. Taxonomy (GTDB): domain Bacteria; phylum Cyanobacteriota; class Cyanobacteriia; order Cyanobacteriales; family Nostocaceae; genus Trichormus. Next base: position 721 of record DATNQO010000281.1, read on the forward strand.
AGAAATTAAATTCCTTTCTGCTGGGTGATTAACAATCAGTTGTTTTTCACTGTTCAACCAGGGTATTTCCATCGCTGAGACTAAACTGAAGAGCGATCGCGATCGCCAATTCTCCGGTAACGGTTCGTTAAATTGAATTAATCCCTCACGTTGAGCTAACAATATTAGCGAGTTACAACGTGCATGAGCATACTGTATAGCAAATAATCGAGAAGGGTTAACAATTTCAACGCCTTTTCTTTCCCCATTTTCTGCCAAACCGGCAGATGTCAAATGTTGTAACCAAGTTGCTAACAAACCATCTGTTAACTCTAAATGAATCCATCCAGGTGCAACAATTCGCACAAGTAAGTTTTCTTGACAGATAGCTGCTATGTGAGCAGTAATAATATCGGCTATCTCCATTGGATTTCGATTATGAGATTTTGACAGCCGCAGAGCTACCCCAGAAATATATAAAACTCGTTTAGCATCTCTACCTTTATACAGAGGATATTCTTCTATGATTATGCTTTGCTGTTGCTGATGATGGTTAAATCTATCCACGGATGTTCGTAAATAACCATATATCAGCTCTCTGATAGCTGTATATTTACTTACTGCTAGATTGCAACACACTTGTTTTTTATGAGAGAATAAGTTTCATAAAACACTAGAGAGCTTGTCATCTGCCTTGAGATAGAATATTATTCTGATCGGAGAAAAATGAGAATACCATAAAATTTGATAAATATTCGATGAATAATATGTAAACTTTACTACCATCATTGTACAGTAGGAAGTATAACAAAATAGTAGGGCGCGAATAGCTCTCTACTTTTTGGATGGCTGACGCTGTTAGGCGTTAAGCCTACTTCAAACAACACAAAGACACTCCTTGCAGCTTTTTATGTCGTCTTTGTCTTCAGCCGAACGCTCTTTGTTACCTATGCAATCTCCATCCTCCTTTTCTGAGGCATCACGCCCTTTTTTGACTTGGCAACGCATTCTTGACTGGGCCCAAGAACACTATCGCTGCCGCACCTTTAGCAAAGATGAGCGCATTCCAGCCAGACCTGGTTTGCTCTATCTAGTGCAAAGAGGCGCGATTCGCATGGTAGGAACCGCTCAAGTCAGCGCTACTGCTAGTCAGTTGACTTCTCGACGGATCAACAGAACCCCAGAAGAAGCATTCTTGGGATTTGTAGGTGCAGGACAGCCATTTGAAATTGTTGCTCAGTCTCCATTCACGCTCCAAGCCTACGCTCACGTTGATCAAACCGCAGTACTTTGGATGTACTGGCACGATTTAGATAACTGGCCTCACTTCCGTCGTGAAGTCATGGATGCCTTCAGATACCAACATCAGCGTAAATTGCTATGGCTCAGTGCCTTGGGTCAACGGCGCACAATTGACAGACTCTTAGGATTCCTCACCTTGTTGATTGAGGAATATGGAGAACCAGCCATGAGCGAAACTGATCCTGATGTGATTCGTGGTTACTGTCTGCCGTTCCCCCTGACTCATGCCCAAATTGGTAGCGCTATCGGTTCAACTCGTGTTACCGTTACCCGCTTGATGGGCAAATTGCGCCAACGTGGTTTAATCCTCACTCAAGGGGATAATTTGATTTGTTTGCCAGCAGAGTCAATCAACAGAGCTAGCTAAAGCTTAATTGACTGTTTATAGAGCATCTACGGTTAGGAACTACCGCTCTGTCTACCAGCAATAGCAGATTTCGGTATAGTTTGGCGGTCAAGCTCCGCATATCTGTTCCTACCCCCGATCAGTCAGCAGTAAGTCGTCGCCAGCAACACCCGCTTACTGCTTAGTCCCATCAATCTGTTTGACCACCACAAACAGATTGTCCCATCGGGCAACTTTATATTGACAGCTTCACTCTACAAATTATCTTTAAGGAATGTAGCCAACATTCCTAATAATTACTTAATCCTGATAAATCCTGCTTTTTCTAGCAATTCTTGCCCTTGGTTTGTTAATAGCCAATTAGCATAAGCTGTTCCCGCTTCCTCGTCTATTTGACCGTTTTTCTTGACAATGACAAATAGATTACGGGTAATAGGATATTCCCCATTACGAAAAACAGCAGTATTTAGTTGATTGCGCTGATTAGGGCATTGCGATAGAGGTATATAGGGTTCCTGATAGGGAACAATAAATTGCTGGCTACTGCGACCTATGGGTAGAGTTCTGATACTACATTGAGGAACTACCTCTGGCGCAGAAGCGTAGTAAATAGCCCCATCAGTGTTAGCTACTTTTCTCAGCGCTTCTGTAGTTGTGCCAACATAGCTAACATTTTTACCGAAACTGGCTTTTTCTAATACATTTTCCACAAAAAACTCTACAGTACCGCCTGCTTGTTTGGGGCGAGTAATAGGTGTGATTGGTAAATTGGGGCCGCCAACTGCTTGCCAATTTGTGATTTTGCCTGTGTATATACCTTGGATTTGGTTAACAGTTAAACCCGGAATATTAAGTTTGGGATTAACTGCAATCACAATTGCATCAATAGCTACCGGAATTTCTTGCAAACTAAAACCTTTGTTTTTAGCTTCTAAATTCTCTTTACCTTCTAGTGAGCGAGAAGATTGGGCAAAAGCTAGCTGATTAGCAATTAACATTTGAATCCCAGTTCCCGATCCAGGCTTTCCGGTTGGGGGCTGGACATAGCGTAAGATAAACTTAGGGCAAATTTTTTGCAATACAGAGTCTACATCTTTGCGAATAGGGGCCCAGGTGGTACTACCACCATAATTAAATGTTCCTGCAATAGAGATTTCACATCTGCTTGCCAATGGTTCGCTAATAATATTAGCCTTATTATTAGTTGAATCAGGTTGCCATATATCTTTAAAAAGCCATAAACCACCAACGATTAAGCCAATCGGCATCACACTTGCTAAAAAAAGGATAAGTGTTTCGTTTTTTTGAGCCATAGTTGTCTATTAATCCCATAATTTCCTACATAATCCGATATAAGAATTGATAAATTAGACGAAATAATGCTGTAGCAGCGATCGCTATTAAGCTGGCAACGACGGATATAAATATAACTTGCGGTTTAACAATTTCGGGAATCAACAAAACAATAGCAAAACTAACTGCGGCGATAATCAATAAGTTTGATGTTGTCAGCCAGCGCTTTGTTTGAGCGAATATCAATAAACTCAAAATGAGGGAGGCAATAATAAAACTAACTATTGGTGATTTAATTAGACTGAAGAGAGCGATCGCAATTAATCCTCCCTCAAAACCACTAAACGCAGCACCAGCTAATAATTCCCAAAGCGAAAATGCACCTTGCGTCTGCTTAATTCTTGCACCCTGATTTGGGGGTGCGATGACTGTTGCTGGTGTTAAATACTCACCAAGGGCATCCAGAACTTGATCGGCTGATTGAAACCGTTCGTTCACGGCAGGCAGAAGCATCTTGTCTAAAATGTAACTCAAATCTGGATTAATGTTGACTTTTTTCCACCAAGTCCACTTATTGATGTACGGATCAAAAAGTTGGCTGGGATCTTCACCTGACAACAAGTTGAGAATAGTTGCGCCTAAAGCGTAGATGTCAGTAGCGCTAAAGACTCGATTCCCTGATATTTGTTCGGGTGCAGCATACCCAACTGTGTAAATACCCGTGGAAGAAACAGCAGAGACAGAGGCAGCTGTAACTTGTTTAACTGCGCCAAAATCTAGGAGAAAGAGTTTGCCATCTCGACGACGGCGCATAATGTTAGAGGGTTTGATGTCTCGATGAATAATATTCCTTTGATGGATAAACTGAAGTATCTTGAGAATCTCCTGCATTACCTCAAGAACTTCTTGTTCAGAAAATTTCCCCTTTTCGGCTAATTCATCCTCTAAATTTTGCCCCTCAATGTATTCCTGCACCAAGTAAAAAAACTGGTCTGTTTGTCCTGATTGTTGACTAGAAAGTAGTATAGGAAAATAAGCAAACAGCTCTGGTATTTGTTCGTGTTCTTTGCCTATATCAGCTAAAACTTCTGCTTCTGTTTCAAATAGTCTCTCTGCTGTGTTCAACTGATCAGGTGTTAAATTGCCAGCAGGTTGTAACTGTTTGACGACGCAAAGAGGCATCCCTGGAATCCGGCGATCGCGTGCCAGGAAAGCCGCACCAAAACCACCCCGATTTAATAATCCAATTGGCACGTATCGACCATCCAGCAGTAACGGCATACCGCAGGTAGTGCAGTATTTTTGCGGCGTTGTCTTCAGCGTTATCGTATCATCCAAATCAGGACAATGGTTCTTTGGACGCGCACAGCGTGGACGAGTACAGTAGACTTCCATTTTAGTTTTTAGTTCATAGTCATTAGTCAATAGCCGATAGTTCAGTAGTGCCTGGTCTTTAACTAATGACCCTTATGGGTGATGTTCCTCATGTCGCTAGCAGCAATTGCACTCTATGTCAGGCTAATGGCAATCTAGGGAAAAACCCTTTGCTATTAGCTTCTTTTTACAGAAGAGGGCGATGTCTAACAACAAGTCGCAAGCTTCTACGCTCACTAATGACTAATGACCAAAAATTAGATGTCGTCGGCAGCGTCTGATATTGCTGCATCCAGTACGTTCACCAGCAGTTTCTTTTGTGCCAATTTTAACACATCCTCATTCCATTCAGGGGTGGCAAACTGGGGCAGAATTTCTTGACTAAAAGCTTCTGCTGCTTTAGAGCGATAACGGTTAGGATTGAAGATTAGCCATAGCGTTCGTTTGACGATTACGCCTTCGATGGGGGTACAGTGCAGGACACCCATTTGTAATTCTTTGGCGATCGCACTCGTGGAAACAAAAGCTGCTCCTAAGCCTGACTGCACAGCATTTTTAATTGCCTCGATGGAGTTTAATTCCATTTCAATCTTAAACCGCCTAGTATCAATCTCACTGCGAGATAAGACTTGATCGATAACTTTGCGGATAGTCGATTGAGAATCTAAAGCAATGAATTGCAGTTTGTATAAATCTTCTTTTTGAATTGTTTCCTGTTTAGCGAAAGGATGAAATACGGGCAGAATCAAGGCTAGTTCATCTTCGGCGTAGGGAATAATTTCTAGAGATTCTGTCAGTTCACCGGGAATTTCCCCACCGATGATTGCCAAGTCTACCTGTCCGTTAGCCACACTCCAGGCTGTGCGCCGGGTGGAATGGACGTGTAGTTGTACTGCCACATCGGGATATTTTTGGCGGAACATCCCAATCATTCTAGGCAGTAAGTATGTGCCGGTAGTTTGAGAAGCACCGACAATTAAAGTACCTCCTTGGAGATTTTGTAAGTCCTCAATAGCGCGGCAAGTTTCTTGACACAAACTGAGGATTTTTTCACCGTAACTAAGTAGTAGATGTCCAGCTTCAGTTAGTTGTGCGCGACGACCGCCACGGTCAAATAATGGGACATCTAACTGCCGTTCGAGGTTCTGCACTTGCAAACTCACGGCAGGTTGGGAGACGTACAGACTATCAGCAGCCCGCTTGAAGCTCCCTTCTACAGCGATCGCTTTGAGAATACGTAACTGATCTAAAGTGAAAGGAAGGTCAGACATAATGGCTCAACCCACAAATGAAAGGAGCAACGTTAGCAATAAATCATGTGACATAGCTTTGACACTGAGAATGATTTATTGCATCTTAAACTGGGAGGCTTGAATCGAAAAAGACAGTACCACAACATCGGGGAAAGTCCAAACTCAAGCAATGGTGTAAGGGTGTAGGGGGGTAGGGGTGTAAGGGGGTAAGGGTTTGGATTCACCCCTATACCCCCCCTATACCCCCATACCCCCATACCCTGAAATTTTCATTAGTCATGCGTCAACCCTAAAAGTCTCCTGTTGAATACTTTGTGGTATTGGTTGTATGGAATTAACTTTTCTTTAAATTACTTCACCTGTGTTTATGATGCTGAATCCTTGGTTGACTCCGAGCCATTTTGTCATGCTGGGGTTACAATTAACTTTTGCGATCGCCCATAGTGGCGGCGCAGCACTGCGCCCTTGGGCAGAAAAGTACATTGGGCCAAGGCTTTATCGCATATTTTTTGCATTAGTTAGTTTACCGTTGGCTGTCATATTAATTGTTTACTTTTTTAATCATCGTTATGATGGCTTACGACTATGGCAGGTACAGGAACTACCAGGTGTAAAAGAGGTAGTTTGGTTGCTCTCAGCGATTTCGTTTTTATTTTTGTACCCTGCCACCTTCAATCTACTAGAAATTGCTGCCATTCAAAAGCCCCAAGTACACTTGTATGAAACGGGAATTATCCGCATTACCCGTCACCCCCAAATGGTCGGGCAGATAATTTGGTGTGTTGCTCATACTCTGTGGCTAGGTACAAGCTTTACCCTTGTGACTTCATTAGGGTTGATTTTGCACCATTTATTTGGTGTTTGGCATGGCGATCGCCGTCTAAGTTACCGTTACGGCGAAGCTTTTGAGATTGTCAAACAACGCACATCTATCATTCCCTTTGCCGCAATTCTTGATGGTCGTCAATCTATCAAGTGGCAGGAATTTATTCGCCCTGCCTATTTAGGAGTGGCTATCTTTGTGGCTTTATTTTGGTGGGCGCACCCTCTGTTACTTGTAGCAACCAGTAGGCTAGACTGGTAGTTTTACATGATCCCCACTATCAAAACAAAACACTAACTCAGTGAAAATTTCTACTTATCAATTGCTACAAATCAATGTAGGATAAATGGAAACAGCTGTTAGTGGGGGTGCGCTGATCCGTTTTCAAATTTTTATAGTGGTAAGTTGTCAAACAATAAAATCTCCTGGGGAATACTCACCCAAGCAGTCAAAATACTCTCTCCAGTAGAATAAAATTGCCTGGACAACCGCCTAAAATCAATTTTTACAGTCTGCTACCTTTTTTCAGAGTCAAAAGCAATGTTGAAACATAGCGGCTATAAAACCTTTGACTAGCTTGCTAACTTCTTTTGCTGATAGCTAGTTTGATAGTAAAACCCTATAGGTCTAGAAGCGTCATGGTGTTGTCGGTTAGTGAGCGGACATTTACTCAAGAAGTTTTAGAATCTCCAGTTCCAGTTTTAGTAAATTTTGAAGCGCCTTGGTGTGGGTTGTGTCGCATTATCCACCCTCTACTATTTCAATTTCAATCTCAATGCGGCGAACAAATTAAATTAGTTAGGGTAAACGCTGACGATAATTTTAAACTTTCTAATACCTATCGCCTAAAGTCCTTGCCCACGCTACTTTTGATTGAGAATGGCATAGTTCGCCATCGTTTAGAAAGTTTCCGTGGCAGAGACGACCTAAGATTGGCTTTAGAAGAAATCAAACTCAGCTACACTAACCGTCCCAAAGCTTACAGCAGTTCTAAAGCAGATTTGGAATGTCAGACTGTGTGATTGGGGATTGGGTATTGGGGATTGGGGCTTGGGGTTTGGGTACTGGGGACTGGGTACTGGGGATTGGGTATTGGGTATTGGCATTTATATATTCCTACCCTGCTCCCCTGCTCCCCTGCCTCTTCCCAGTCCCTATTCCCTATTCCCCAAATCTAAAACCATGCTTAATACCCCACCCAATTGTTATCGGGTGGGGTATTTTATCCTCAAGGGTGTGTGTCACAATTATTAACAGTTCCGACAAGTTAGTCAAGAATCCTAAAAGTACCCGTCAGTGATGGAAGTAATCTATGAATATGCCTGGCTAATTCCAGTATTGCCACTCTTAGGGGCAATGTTGGTTGGTGTCGGCTTAATTTCGTTCAATCAGACGACAAACGGCCTGCGACAGCTAAACGCTGCTGTGATCATTTCCCTCATGGGTGCAGCCTTGGGTTTGTCGTCGGCCTTGCTGTGGAGTCAACTCCAAGGACACCCTACTTATCTCCGCAATCTAGAATGGGCCGCAGCAGGTAATTTCCACCTGAGTATGGGCTATACAATCGACAATCTCACAGCTTTAATGCTGGTGATTGTGACATCGGTAGCATTCCTCGTCATGGTTTACACCGATGGCTACATGGCTCATGACCCAGGCTACGTCAGATTTTATGCCTATCTGAGCTTGTTTGGCTCCTCAATGTTGGGTTTGGTAGTCAGCCCTAACCTAGTCCAGATTTATATTTTCTGGGAATTGGTGGGGATGTGTTCTTACCTGCTGGTGGGCTTCTGGTACGATCGCAAATCGGCAGCAGATGCAGCCCAAAAAGCCTTTGTTACTAACCGTGTAGGTGACTTTGGTCTGCTGCTAGGGATGTTGGGGCTATATTGGGCTACAGGCAGCTTCGAGTTTAACTTAATGGGCGATCGCCTAGCCGAACTCGTGCAAACAGGTTCTATCAGCAATTTCCTGGCTGTGCTGTTTGCCATTTTGGTCTTCCTCGGCCCAGTTGCTAAATCTGCCCAATTCCCCCTCCATGTCTGGCTACCAGACGCGATGGAAGGCCCCACCCCCATTTCTGCCTTAATCCACGCCGCAACAATGGTGGCAGCCGGGGTGTTCCTCGTTGCCCGGATGTACCCAGTATTTGAACACGTTCCTGCCGCTATGAACGTGATTGCCTTTACGGGGGCATTTACGGCATTTTTGGGCGCTACCATTGCGATTACCCAAAACGACATCAAAAAGGGCTTGGCTTACTCCACCATCTCCCAATTAGGTTACATGGTGATGGCGATGGGAGTGGGCGCTTACAGTGCTGGCTTATTCCACCTGATGACACACGCCTATTTCAAGGCGATGCTGTTCTTGGGTTCCGGTTCTGTAATTCATGGTATGGAAGCCGTTGTCGGTCACGACCCAGCATTGGCACAGGATATGCGCTTGATGGGGGGCTTACGGAAGTATATGCCTGTAACTGGATTCACATTCTTGATTGGTTGCTTGGCAATTTCTGGGGTTCCTCCCTTTGCTGGTTTCTGGTCAAAGGATGAAATTCTCGGTGCTGCTTATGCCTCTAATCCATTTCTATGGTTTATTGGTTGGGTAACAGCCGGGATCACTGCTTTTTATATGTTTAGAATGTATTTCTCCACATTTGAAGGCAAATTCCGGGGTAATGACGAGAAAATCAAGGATAAGCTGCTAAAAGCTAAATCAATCCTCCTAGAAATAGATGCGCCAGAACTCGCGCCTACTTTTGGCCCTGGGGCAATGAAGAAAGGCGAATTGGCTGCTACTGGTGGTCATCATGATGGTCATGGTCATCACAGCAGTTCTCCTCATGAGTCGCCCTGGACTATGGCTTTACCGTTGGTAGTTTTGGCGATACCTTCAATTTTTATTGGTTTGGTAGGTACACCCTACAACAATTATTTTGAAAGGTTCATCTATTCGCCCACCGAAAGCCTGGCGGAAGTTTTAGAAAAAGCGGCTGAATTTGATCCCCATGAGTTTTACATCATGGCGGGTAGTTCAGTTGGTGTTTCCTTAATTGGGATTACCTTGGCTTCCTTGATGTATCTCCTGCGGAAGATTGACCCAGATGCGATCGCCCAAAAACTCAAGCCACTCTACGAACTATCACTCAACAAGTGGTATTTCGATGACATTTACTATCGTGTCTTTGTGCTTGGTTTGCGTCGTGTCGCTAGACAAGTCATGGAAGTTGACTTCCGAGTGGTCGATGGCGCTGTAAACTTGACAGGCTTTTTCACCCTCGTTAGTGGTGAAGGTCTGAAATATCTGGAAAATGGTCGGGTTCAATTCTACGCCTTAATTGTATTCGGGGCGGTTTTGGGCTTAGTTATCTTTTTCGGTGTGACCTGATTTTTATTAAGGGGTGGGCGACTGTCCACCCTTAAGTTTTTCAGAGTCTAAATTTAGACTCTTTTTTTAGCTGATATTTCAGTAATTTATGCCAATTTTATATGAGGCTGTACATAATATAAAATCCTTTGATTTATCCGCGTTTATCTGCGTGCATCTGCGTTCAATCATTTTAATTAACCTTGTTCTTGGTAATAACGGTCTAAAAAACTTTGTCAATAGCTTGCAAGTCTTGCTCTAAATCAGCTACGGTGTAGGGTATGTAAGCTTCATACGCTTGAAGAAAAGCATCGGTAGCCAGTCGAGAAGAAAGATTTAACAGACGTTGAACTTGAGCAGTAGAAATTTGCCGATGGCGATAAGCTTCAACCACCAGCGATTCTAAGGCGCGGCGAGAAAGCTGGTCAGGGGTATTAGCGAGTTGATGAGCTATGTCATCGGGTATCTCAATAGTAATTTGCATTTGCAGTTTCCTTTGATGGATGAATGATGCTTCTTTTTAAGAAGAACTGAGCAGCATCATACATTTTTAGCAATGCTTGGGTTGTCGTGGGCGATCGCAGATAAACTCAAGTCACTCTACGAACTGTCACTGAATAAGTGGTATTTCGATGACATTTACTACCGTGTCTTCTTGCTTGGTTTGCGTCGTGTCGCTAGACAATACAATCTAGCAATAAAGCTATTCTTTATTAATTGCATCTTCAATCTCCTCTAAGCTGACATCTGCCTGATCCGATTTCGCATAAATCAGTAGAAGTAAAACTAATTCAGGTGTAACCACTTGATAGATAACCCGATATCCACCACTTTTGCCTGTCGGGATATCACTGTTTTTTGCTCTAACTTTAAAAACTGTTAAGTATATCCCAGAGATTTGATCACCGATAAAATTTCCCACCTGTAGCTGATTGATAATAGGCTGAATATCAGTTTGAATTTGGCGATAGCGTTTATTTAAAGTTTTGAGACGGCGTTTGAAAGCAGATGTGAACCGAACTTCTGCCATAAATATTAGCCTTCGATACCATCCCACAGTTCTGAAACTGGGAAAGTTTCTCCTGCTGCTGCTTGTCGCACGGACTCTTGCAAATCGGCTAATATTTGTGATTTAGGCTCTTGTTCATCAATCCAAGCTAAACCGCTAACTTGATCAGAATTTACAGAACTTACAAGCTGTTCCCACAGTTCTATAGGTATAAGTACATCTGTTGTCTCTCCGTGTGCGTTGGTGACGTAACGAATCTGACTTTCAATTTTTGTCATAGTCCTTGCACAAAATGGCTTGTTTGACAACTATCTAACAGCATAGTGTATTTTTCAATGCTTGGGTTGCAGTGGGCGATCGCATCAATCGCAATCAATCGCATCAGTATCAGTACAATTTTAGTTCAGCCGCTTTTTCAAAGAATGTTTTTAAATTTTATAATAATAAATAATAAATTAATTCGTAGTTTTAAATTAACTGTGATATTGGGTGTTTGCTCTTAAGCAATCCTAACTTTTCAATTATTCAGTTCAGCAATTATGAAAGTTCCAGATGTACTTATGTTTATTTTCTAATTATTTAGCGCTCGGTGGGGACGCACCGAGCGCTTGTGCTAGATGCTAAGTTCTATATGTGTTGGATGCTGTTTCCAGTTTATTTTTCCTCAG
>DATNQO010000282.1:0-14598 GCA_036704005.1 Leptolyngbyaceae cyanobacterium
GTAAACGCAACGATGACGAGGTTTATCAAAACTTGTAAATAAAAACCATGTAGAAGCTACAGCAGAAAACAGGTGCAAAAGCATCTTGGTTTGATGACTTACCTATGTCCTGACATATCTAGTAACTGCTATAAAAACTAAGGAGCAAGTAAAAAATTTATTACGGAAATTGCTAATGCAAACTCTAAAATTACCAAATATTACAGTCATTGTAGGGGAAAATGCGGTTCCTGTGGCTCAATTACCTCCAGTGTGGCAACATATAGCACAGGGTACAGCCAAGGTTGGATTTAGCGATCGCCAAATTTATGTAGAAATGGCACAGTTATTTTTATACAAACTAGAACAGGGTGATGTTGACCTGTTTCATGAACGTCCAGAACTAACCCACCTCAAGCCCTCATTTTGTCAGTTATTTGGACAATTAGCACGAGAAACCCTTGAGTTCTACGGTTATGACTTCATGACTCATAACTATCCCAACTTTGAAAAAATTTTGCAAGATGTAGAATCTCAGGAAGCTGATTACTCAAAGGTAGCCAGAATTGGACTAGAACTATTCCAAGAATTTGGTTACGAATTGCCAGCCAGTTTTTATCATGTGCATCTAGCACCAATTTACCGAGATCATATATTTGAAGAACGCGCCCTGAGATTTGACAAGCGCGACATAGAACATAAGCGTTCTTGGGATGCCATACTCCATGCAGGTAAAGTATTTGCCATGCAAATGAAGGTGCAGAGTATCGCTTCCAAATACGGTTTTACTTACCAGCATGGTTGCGGTTGTAACTCTCATCTATCTGCCATTGATGAATCTCGCGGAAACTTTGATTATGAATTGAGCCAAGAAAAACGCGATCGCTGGCTTCGCAGTTTTATCTGGACTGCTTGGTATGAATATGCCTTTTTCCCCATCGTGCCAAACACCAGTTATTTAGTCTAACTTCAGGAAACCTCTGACTGAAAAAAACGTCACAACATCAACAGGTCATCTACAAGATAAATAAAAAACTGAGCATTAGTGCGGGAACTCAACTATCTCACAGCTAAAGCTATGGAGCTGGCAACAAGATAGTCCCAAACACTGCGATCGCCCTCTCAAAAAGGAACTAGATGCAGGTAATATAAAGAAGCTACCTTTTCTGCATGGCAGATACTGAGAACGAAGCTCTACCCTTTGGAGATATCGCAGATGCTCACTTTAAAAATCGCTGTTTATATCGTTGTTGCTTTCTTTTTGACTATCTTTGTCTTCGGATTTTTGTCTAATGACCCAGCTCGTAACCCCGGTCGTCGGGATTTAGAGTAAAAGCCAGACAATTGATCTGTGACTGCCGGAAGCTAGAAAACACCAGACTCATTTATCAGTGAACAGTTATCAGTGAACGGTTATCAAGCGTATAACGGAGAATTTAGACCCACCACTATCGCCTACCAGCAATTAGTGTACTATTTCCTCACGATTTAGCTAGTAACTGATAACTGATAACTGATAACTGATAACTGATTTTTCAGTGTAGTGTCTCCCTTCAGGGGGATTACTCAAGCAAAGGTGGATTCATTCCGGCTATTAATTGGCTATTTGTTAGGTTGATTGTGTCCGAATATGCTTCATCCAGTTCTGCCGCCTGCACCGCCTCCACTTGTTGAACCCATACAACCTGCAAATTCCCCCTCATCTGCTAATGACAGTCAGTTTTCTTCATTTGCCGAGATTGATACCAGCAGCCAAAGCAAGCAGGATGCTAAATTGGCACAGAAGCAGTTTTCAAACACAACTGTCGAGAAAACGGAAGATTCTACACAGTTAGCAAGTCCTGTTAGTAATAAGACAGATGATTTCATCGCCACTCCCGTCATAGCAAAGCCCAGTACACCAAAAACTCTTCCCCCAGAATTTTCTTCCCTTAATACTTCTAGTAGTGCTGTTAATTTAGGACAACCCCAAGCAATAGGTTATTCAGTCGATAACGGGACAAACACTCATCCGCAAGTTTTCTCTACAACGGCGACAAGTCCTCAAATACCTCCACAAACCAAGCCAACTGGCTATTCAGTCGATAACGGGACAAACACTCATCCGCAAGTTTTCCCTACGACAGCGACAAATCCTCAGATACCTCCTCAAACAGCACCAACTGTCCCAGCATCAACTAAGCAAGAACAGAAAGAGCAGGTAACTCTACAAAAAACTGGAAATCATATCAATATCTCTTCTGTATCAGCTAACGATCAGCAACCGACTAATCAACTCACTCAAAATGTGATTGAGTTTAAATCTCGTAATTCGCCCCAAAAGCTGTCAGTAAAAATCAAACCACCGACTGTTACATCGCAAGCACAGTTAGAAATACCAACTCAACCACCTGCTACACCCAACAATACACCGCCAACCCGACAACGAATTGTTGAAGTGACTTCAGATAGGCAAGAGTATGATGAGCAAAGACGCATCATCACTGCTGAAGGCAATGTCATAGTGCGGTTTGATGGAGCAATACTTGATGCCGATCGCGTGCAAGTTAACTTAGATAATTTGATAGCGGCTGGGGAAGGAGATGTAGTCTTAACCAGAGGCGACCAAATATTACGCGGACAACGCTTTACTTATAATTTAGTTCAAGACAGGGGAGAATTAGAAAACGGTCGGGGAGAAATAAATATACCCACAGCCTCCCAAGATTTTGCTTTCCTACCCAGCGATGTGACAGCTGGTGGTGTACCACGACAACCACCAAACAATAACATCCGTGCCAATCAACCCTTTGGTAACGTCAGTAGTCCGGGTGGCATTGATTTTACAGTCGGGGGTGCAAGCGGTGTGAGTAATCTCCCTCCCCCAAAAACTGGAGGTGAGGTGAGTCGCGTTAGGTTTGAAGCCAGACAAATTGAATTCTATCCCCGTGGTTGGCAAGCCCGGAATGTGCGCTTGACAAATGATCCCTTTTCCCCACCAGAGCTAGAGTTACGGGCAGATACCGTCACCTTAACCAGAGAAGCGCCTTTAGTCGATCGCGTAGTTACACAACGACAGCGCTTAGTCTTTGACCAAGGCCTGACCTTACCAATTCCCCTAAATCAACAGACAATCGACCGCCGAGAACGGGAGACTTCACCCTTTATTGTCTCCCCTGGCTACGATGATGATCGGCGGGGTGGTGTGTTTGTTGAGCGCAGTTTTACACCCATTAGAACAGATAATACTAGTTTGCAGATTACACCCCAGTTTTTTGTACAGAGAGCCATAGAAGGCAGTGATGATGTAACAGATTTATTTGGTGTCAGGGGTAGATTAAATTCTGTGTTGAGTTCACGTTCTGTAGTTGAGGGTAGAGGAGAACTCACTAGTTTTAACTTTGACGATGTAGAAAATAACTTAAGGGCAAGTTTACGTTTACGCCAAGCTTTAGCCGATCGCAATCCTCACATAGTCAACTGGGAATATAGCTACCGCGATCGCCTCTATAATGGAACCCTTGGTTTTCAAACAGTCCAAAGCAGTTTGGGGGGTGTAATTACTTCACCCAACATCCCTCTAGGAAACAGTGGCATTAACCTCAGCTATCAAGCAGGCGCACAATATATTAACGCTAACACCGACCGTCAAGACTTACTAGACCCCATCCGCACCAATGACCGGATTTCCCTCGGTCGTTTCCAAGCTAGCGCCGCCTTGAGTAGAGGATTCTTACTGTGGCGAGGAAAGCCACTACCACCCACCGCTACACAAGGGTTAAGATATACAACCAATCCCGTAGTTCCCTACTTACAGGCCTATGCTGGTGTTACAGGTACTTCCAGTTACTACACCAGTGGCGATAATCAAAGCAACCTCATTGGTACAGTTGGCTTAGTGGGACAGTTTGGTAACTTTTCTCGTCCCTTCCTAGACTATACCGCTTTCAATATTGCTTTCTCCCAAGGTTTAACCAGTGGACTGTCACCCTTTTTATTCGACCGCTACGTAGATAACCAAGTATTAAGTGCTGGCATTTCTCAACAAATTTACGGGCCTTTACGTATAGGTTTTCAAACATCAATTAACTTAAACACTGGGCAAGAAAGTAGCACCGACTACCTGATTGAATATACCCGACGTACCTACGGCATCACCCTACGCTACAACCCAGTATTAGAATTAGGTGCTTTGAGCATCCGCATTAGTGATTTTAACTGGACTGGTGGTGCTGATCCATTTTCTGAAGTTCGGCCAGTTGTGGGCGGCGTGACTAGAGAGTAGGGAAAGGGGAAAGGGGAAAGGGGAAAATTAATAATTTCTTCCCCTACTCCCTCTTGTATTAATCGGCTCCAGTTGATGGGACAATGAGAAATCATGCTTACTTAAACCAGTGAACAGTGAGCAGTGAACAGTTAACAGTTAACAATGGACAGTGGACAGTGGACAGTGAACATAACCTGATAACTGATACAGCACTTTTCACCTTGATGAGGTACATTTACCTAACCTCTAACCCCTAGTCTCTAGCCTCTCTCCCTTTGCAAGGTATACTGCACTCAACTGAAAAAGGCTGTAACTGATAACTGATAACTGATAACTGATAACTGATAACTGTCAACTGTTAAATATTGCTTCCAGCCTAAAGGAATCTGTAAAGATGTGGAAAAGAATTGTATTTATGTTGCTGTTGGTGTTGAGTTTTAGCCTCAGTAATCCTAATGTAGCCCAGGCGGCTGGATTCAAAAGCTTTGTAGACACTGCTGATGGCTATGAGTTTTTATACCCCAATGGCTGGTTACAGGTAAAAGTCGCAAACGGCCCTGATGTGGTGTTTCACGATTTAATCGAAATTTCTGAAAATGTCTCTGTGGTAATTAGTCCGGTTCCAGAAAACAAAACTCTACAAGAACTGGGTACACCCACAGAAGTAGGTTACAAGTTAGGAAAAGCGGCTTTAGCACCACCAGATTCTGGTCGTTCAGCTGAACTAGTCAATGCCTCAGAACGAGAATCACAAGGTAAAACATACTACAATCTTGAGTATTTAGTAAAACTGCCCAATCAGCAAGAACGTCACAATATCGCTAGTGTGGCTGTTAGTCGCGGCAAACTTTTCACCTTTAACGCTTCAATTCCCGAAAAACGTTGGCGAAAAGTTAAACGGTCGATGGAAGATGTTGTAAATTCTTTTACCGTATATTAATAGAGAGTGGGGAATGACTGTTGAACGCCAGTTGCTTTAAGTCGGCAGAGCCGCCCAACGCACTGGCTCCTGTTGACAGTTGACAGTCATCAGTTCTCGGCTTCTAGCCGATGGGCTTTCTGCTTTCATTACTGTAATTTTTATGAAAACTCCGCAATTTGTACTAGCCTCAGCTTCTCCTGCACGCCGCCGTCTACTGCAATCTGTGGGTATTGAACCAATAGTTAGTCCTAGTGATTTTGATGAGTCGCAAATCCAAGAGACTGAACCTGGACAGTTGGTGCAAATTCTCGCTCAATGCAAGGCACAGACGGTAGCCCCACAGTTTCCATCAGGGCTGGTGATGGGGTGCGATTCGGTATTGGCTATTGATGGTAAGATTCACGGTAAACCAGTTGATGCCGATGAGGCGATCGCTCGTTGGCAAATGATGCGCGGTCATTTTGGCGACCTCTACACAGGTCATGTTTTAATTGATAATACACAAAACAACACTTTAGTCAAGTGCCAAGTAACAAGAGTTTATTTTGCGAATATCAGCGATCGCACCATTCAAGCCTACGTTGCTACAGGTGAACCCCTCAAATGTGCAGGGGCTTTTGCTTTAGAAGGTTTTGGTAGTTTATTTGTAGAAAAAATAGCAGGTTGTCACAGCAACGTCATTGGGCTGAGTTTACCCCTGCTGCGACAAATGCTAGAAGAGTTAAATTATGATGTCACTAATTTTTGGAAGCATTAGTTAGTTGACAGTTGACAGTTGTCAGTTGTCAGTTGTCAGTTATCAGTTATCAGTTATCAGTTGTTATTCTCCCCCATCTCCCCCCACTCCCTCATCTCCCCCATCTCTCCCCAGGGTGGTTTCATACAGAAAAAGAAAAATTTATAAGTTCTGATTTATCATGTTGTAGCAGAGATTTTGCCCCCTCTCCAAACCTCTCCCCCACGGGGGAGAGGCTTTGAAACACAATAATATTTTTTCTCTGATTGTATGAAACCACCATGCTCATCTCCCCCCACTCCCCCCACTCCTACCAGAAGTTACTTTTTCGATTGACGTTGCAATTGTCTAAAAGTTTGATACATTTCTGGTAAGCGGCTATAAATAGCAGATATTCTCAGATAGAGCTTGTGAGGGATGGCTGGAGAACCGGAAACAATTTCTCCAGGCGCAACATCACTAGCGATACCAGTTTGTGCTGAAGCGATCGCCCCATCACCAATTTTTACTTTGTTGGCGATTCCTACTTGTCCAGCTAAGATGACGCGATTACCTAGTTTTACACCTCCAGCCATACCAGCTTGACCAGCGATCGCGCAACCAGAGCCAATGTGACAGCCGTGACCGATTTGTACTAAGTTATCAATAATAGTATTGCGTCCGATGCGGGTTTCTCCCACTGCTGGGCGGTCAATAGCTGTGTTACAACCTACTTCTACACCATCCTCTAAGACTGTGTAGCCTGATTGTTCTACTTTGTACCAACCAGTGCGGGTAGGGACAAAACCAAAACCTTCCGCACCAATGACCGCACCACTATGAATGACGCAATCTGCACCGATTTGGCTGCGTTCGTGGATGGTGCTGTTAGCGTGTAAGGTAGTGCGATCGCCTATTTTTACATCAGGATAAATGACTACATTGGGATGGATAACTGCATTGTTGCCAATTTCTACCCCTTGCTGAATTACTGCATGGGGGCCGATGTAAACATCATTGCCGATTTTGGCTGTGGGGTGAATAACGGCTGTGGGGTGAATTTCTGGGTTGGGGCGGTAGGGTTGGTAGAATAATGCGATCGCCTGAGCAAATAGTAATTTTGGATCTCGTGTTGTCATCCAAGCCAGCCCCCTTTCTTGGGCTTGAGCTTGAATTGCATCATTTATCGGCAAAATTACAGCAGTAGCATTTGTCTCTCTAATCGCAGAGGCAAATTTCTCATTTTCCACATAGCTGAGAGTACCACTTATAGCTTCATCAATCGCTGCCATCCCCATGATTTCCGGGTCTTGGTTGGGATTTTGAGTTAAGCTATGGTCAGCGATATTAGCATTTAATCGATTGAGTATTTCGCTAAACTTCATGTTTAAGTGTATTCCGTTGTGAACTACCTACAGTGACACTTAGTTTACACTGTAGGCTTCCTGCCCAACAGAAAGCGCAGTAGTAGATTTCTTGCGTCCTCTATTACTCCCACTTACATCTGGGCGACAGGCTTTATCCCCCGTCCCAGAGGAGCTAGTGCCGTGGGCGGGTTTCCCGACTTGAGGCAACTGGCGTGTCAAAATCCGTAGTCCCTCATCTCTGAGGTTAATACTTGCATTAATATCTCTGTCATGTCTTGTATCTGAATTCAACTCAGACTAATGGATGGCTGATATTACAAGCATCAGTAGATATTTAAATATTATCCTCATATAAATAAAATTTTAAATAAGAGTAATTCTTAGTCTTGCAAATATAACCTTAATTCTGATAAATATGTGTAATAGAAAGTTGCTTATTAATTGAAAAAAATTGACTAATTATAGTTACTCAATGAGAGATTGGTCTTTATTGGGCATAAGTTCACTACTGTTTTAGGTAAATTCATTTTGTCAGGCGTATTGAATCAACAAAAATTATTTACACCAAAGTTTATGAGCCAGACTACAGCTTTCTCAGGTAAGTATAGGGTGAATCAAAACTGTTAAAAGAATACCAGTATTTAGCTGATGAGTTTAATGCTCTGATTGTTTGTTAGCATCATAGCATATCAGATTTTTTTTTAATCATTAATAATGTTTTTACCCGACTGTGAAAGCCAACGTTTAGAGGCACTTTATCAATACTACATTTTAGATACACCTCCAGATAAAGTGTTTGATGATCTGGTTAATCTAACTGCTGACATCTGTAATACACCGATCGCACTAATAAGTCTGTTAGATGCTGAAAGGGAGTGGTTGAAAGCCAAAGTAGGGATTAGTGCAACAGAGATACCACGTCACCTTGGTTTTGGTAACTATACAACCCAGCAAAATGACATCTTAATTATTCCTGATACTTGGCAGGATGAACGATTTGCAGAAAATCCCCTGGTGCGATCGCCTATGGTGGGCGAAATGCCATCTCTAGTTTCTCTACAAGAAACTGCGCGAATTTATAGCGTTTCACAAACAGAGGCTGCGTCAGAGATAGCTACGTCACGACCATATTATCGTTTCTATGCAGGAGTTCCCTTAATTAACGCTGATGGTTTTGCCTTGGGTTGTTTATCTGTCATAGATTTTACACCCCGTAACTTAAGCTCAAAGGAGCAAGAAATACTCAAACGTCTAGCAGGTCAAGTAGTTAGACAGTTGGAGTTACACCGACAGCAAAATAGCAATGAAAGCCGCCTAAATGCTCATCTTTTATTTACGAAAAATTCTCGCCCCATGTGGATATGTGAGCGGGAAACTTGGCAGATTTTAGATGTAAATCAAGCTGCTGTTAAGCAATACGGCTACTTACATCAAGAGTTCTTACAAATGCAGCTAACTCAAGTTTTTATGCCTGAGTTTTTGTTAATCGAAGAGATACAGCAAAAAAGCTGGGATTTGCCATTACTTTTGGAATGTCAACATCGCCTGAAAAATGGCGCAGTTATAGATGTAGAAGTGGCGATAAATGAAATAGAATATGCTGGTAATACAGCTTACTTAGTTGATGCTGTAAATATTACAGAACATATTCACATAGAACGAAATCTGCAAAAAATCGAAACTAGACTTAGAACAATTCTCGAATCAATTCCTGTACCCTTGATAATTTCTCGCGTTGATGATGGATTAATTTTATATACTAATTCAGATTTTTTGCAAACATTTCAGGTTTCTGCACAGGATTTAGTGAATTGCCATGTTGTGGATTTGTATCAAAATCCAGAAGATAAACAACGAGTATTAGCCGCCCTTAGTCAAAATGGGTCGCTGCAAAATTATGATATTGAATTTAAAAGAAATGATGGGACTTCATTTTGGGCGATCGCTTCAATTCAATACTTAAATTTCAACAATGAATTTGCCATCTTAACCCTCCTCTATGACATTACAGAACGCAAGAATGCCGAAACTAGGCTACAAGAACAGAATGCTCTGTTAGAGAGTATTTTCACTGGCATACCCTTGATGATGGCTTTGATTAGTCCTGAAGGGCGGATACAATGGATAAATCAAGAATTAGAGCGCGTTTTAGGTTGGAGTTTGAGAGATTATCAAACTCTTGATGTTTTTGCTCAGTTATATCCTCAGCCCGAATCTCGTCAACTTGTCCTCAATTTTATTCAAAATGCGGCTGGTGTTTGGGGCGATTTTAGAACTCATACCAGAGATGGACGGGTAGTAGATACTGCTTGGACGAACACCAAACTTCCCAATGGGCAAATAATTAGTATTGGTAAAGAAATCACACCGCGTAAGCAAACTGAGCGGGTTTTGAAAGGACAGTTGGAGCGAGAACAGTTAATGCGTGCTGTTGCTCAAAGGATTCGGCAATCACTGAATCTGCAAGATATTCTTGATGCCACAGTTATGGAAGTCAAAGACTTGCTCAGGGTTGATCGGGTTTTGGTTTATCAGTTTGCTCCAGATATGAGCGGTAAAATCGTGGCGGAATCAGTCAATCCAGGGTGGAGAGTTGCTCTTGGTGCAGAAGTCGAGGATACTTGTTTTCAACAAGGATATGGAGCCGATTATCGTCAAGGGCGTAAAAGGGCAATTCCTAATATTTACACAGCCGGACTCAGTAAGTGTCATCAGAATTTATTAGAACAGTTTCAAGTTAAAGCTAACTTGATTGTCCCCATTCTCCTAGAAGTTATTGAAGGCAAAACTGTACCTCAGCTTTGGGGTTTGTTAGTAGCGCATCAATGTTCTGCGCCACGGGAATGGGAAGACCACGAATTAGGCTTACTCGATCAACTGTCCGTTCCGATTGCGATCGCTATTCAACAATCAAGTATCCTTCAACAAGCCCAAAGTGATTTAGCCGAACGACAAAAAGCAGAAGTGAAGTTAAGGAGTGCTTTGGCGGAGAAAGAAGTTTTACTCAAGGAAGTACATCATCGCGTGAAAAACAACTTGCAGATTGTTTCTGGACTATTACTTCTCCACTCGCAAACGCTCAAAGACCCAGAACTAATTAGAACTCTACGAGAAAGCCAGAATCGCGTTGAGTCAATCTCTTTGATTCACAAAAATTTATATACTGCGCCTAATATTGGACAACTTGATGTTGTTGAGTATATCAATAATTTAGCCACTAACATTTTGATGTCTTATCAAGTGGAACCGGCCAAAATCAAGTTAGAAACTGATATTAGTCAAATTACTTTGAATGTTGACCAAGCCATTGCCTGTGGATTAATTATCAATGAATTACTTACCAATTCCCTCAAGCACGCTTTTCCACACCAAACAGGTGAGATCAAGATTGACTTACAGGCGGTAGGTACAAATATTGAGATGACGATTCACGATAATGGTATCGGTTTACCAGATAATTTAGATTGGCGTTATACAGATTCTTTAGGTCTTTCGCTAGTTTACGACCTAGTAACAGAACAGCTAGAAGGCACTGTTAGCGTCGCAAGTCAACCAGGGACTACGTTTAAAATTCAATTTCCGCATTAATCGGGCAATCGTAAATTAACAATGGAGCAAGTCAGAATTTTAGTTGTTGAAGATGAAGTGATTGTAGCTAGAACTATTGCTAGTCAACTTAATCAATTGGGATACAGTGTTATAGGTACAGCTTCCTCTGGGAGAGTGGCGATCGCTAAAGCATTAGAGGCTAAACCCGAATTAGTCTTTATGGATATCATCCTCAAAGGTGAAATGGATGGAATCACAACTGCCAGTTACATCCGGGAGCATTTAGATATTCCTGTCATCTTTTTAACAGCTTATGGTGATGACAATACCTTACAACGGGCGAAATTAACTCAGCCATTTGGGTATATTATCAAACCATTTACTTCAAAGGATTTACGTATTGCCGTAGAAATGGGTTTGCTCAAGCATCGCCTAGAGCGTGATATAAAAGAAAATCGCGATCGCTTAGCAACCCTGTTAAATTCCATTAGTGATGCCGTCATTGCCACTGATGATACTGGCAATGTCACATTTATGAATCCCGCCGCCGAGACACTCACAGGCTGGCATCAAGCAGATGCTTTAGGGCGTGACATATCTCAAATTTTTTATCTTGTCGATGAAGTCACAGAAACTACCATAGAAAACCCAGTCACCAAAGTTCTCAGAGAACAAAAAGTTGTCTATTTACAAGAATACATATCTTTAATTACTAGAGATGGTAGAAGAGTCCCAATTGGGGATAGTGCTTCCCCCATTATGGCAGTACCTAACCAAATAAACGGAGTAGTAATCGTTTTTTGGGATCTGAGCGAACGGCGACAAACAGAAATATTAGAACAAGCACTGCAAAAAGAACGTGAACTAAACAATTTAAAATCTTTATTTATCTCCACTGTTTCCCACGAATTTCGCAATCCCTTGAGTGTAATTCAAACAGCCATAGAACTGATAGAACTGCACGGGGGAAATTTAACAGAAGCTAAGAGAAATACATATATTAAAAGAATTAAAGGTGCTGTGCAATCCATGAAGTTACTCATGGAAGACGTGCTGTTTATAGGTAAATCAGAAGCGGGAAAAGTTGAATGCAATCCAGCACCCTTAAATTTGCAAGAATTTTGTCAAGAGTTAATAGAAGGCTTCACAACTAGAGAAATTAGCGGACATGAAATCATTTTTACTTGTCACAGCGACAACACAGATGCCTTGATGGATGAGCGACTATTACATTACATACTTGTGAATTTACTTTCTAACTCCATTAAGTATTCTCCCTATAAAGAAACTATTAGGTTTGAATTAACTTGCGATCGCACTCAAGGTGTAGCGATTTTTCAGATTCAAGACGAAGGTATTGGTATTCCTGAAGCAGACCAAGCCCATCTATTTACATCATTTTATCGAGCTTCCAATTCCCAATCCATTCAAGGTACAGGCTTAGGTTTGGTAATAGTCAAAAGATGCGTTGAAGCCCACAATGGACAAATTGCTTTTACCTCTGAGGAAGGCGTTGGTACTACATTTACTATCACTTTACCTTTAAATTGTTAGGGATTGGGGACTGGGGAGTGGGGGAGATGTGGTTCTCTGCGTTCGCGATAGCGTGTCGTAGACAGACGCTCCGCGAACGACTGCGCGGTAGTTGAGCGTAGTCGAAACTCACCAACCGGGAGATGAGGGAGTAAAAACTGTCACCTGTCAACTGTCAACTGTCAACTGTCAACTGTCAACTGAGCCATGACTAAATTGATAGAATTAAGACAGTAGGAATTTGCACAATCTAGCCGTCTAAAGTCATGCCTTCTGAAATTGCTGTTGAGAAAAAAAAGTTAAAAAATCCACCTTTGCAACTCCACTATTTAGGCGATCGCGCGTTGCGTCAACCAGCAAAGCGGATCACGAAAGTAGACGATGAGATTCGGCAATTAATCCGCGATATGCTGCAAACCATGTACAGCAGTGATGGTATTGGTTTGGCTGCACCCCAAGTAGGCGTTAATAAACAACTAATTGTCATTGATTGCGAACCAGATAACCCAGCTAATCCACCACTAGTATTAATCAACCCCACCATTAAACAGGTAAGCCGGGAAATATGTACAGCCCAAGAAGGCTGTTTGAGCATTCCAGGGGTTTATATGGATGTCAAACGCCCCGAAGTCGTAGAAATTGCCTATAAAGATGAAAATGGTCGTCCTCAAACATTAAAAGCTGGCGACTTGCTGGGACGCTGCATTCAACACGAGATGGATCACCTCAACGGTGTAGTCTTTGTAGACCGTGTAGATAATTCCTTGACTTTGGCACAGGAGTTATCTAAAAATGGCTTCTCGTATCAAGCTGTGAAACCAGTAGCATAGGTGGACTAGTAGTGTATTTAACTCCAAAAAGCGGATTATTTCTAGCTGGCTCTTGTATAACAGCGATCGCAGCTGTTGGTTCAGTTTTTGAACTCAGTTACGGAGACCCAAATTTAGGCTTCCAAACAACGGCAATTATCCTTGGTTTGAGTATTCCTCTAACTGGATTATTTTTTCTTGCCGCAGTGAGGGACGCAAAGGCTAACATAAAATAAGCATCAGGTACATAAAAAGGTGAAAGAGTGGGTCACAAGGCAAGATTCATTCCTTTCACCTTTTATTTGTTAGTTGACAGTTGACAGTTGACAGTTGACGGTTGTTCTCCTCCACTCCCTCATCTCCTCTAACCTCTAACCTCTAACCTCTAGCCTCTAACCCCTAACCCCTAACCCCTAACCTCTAGCCTCTAGCCTCTATCCCCTAACCCCTCAAGTAGGCGATCGCACCTAAAATAAAAGAATGCTGACAACTCACACTCAATTATTGCGACTGTCCCAAGGACATTTGAATTTACTCGAAACCTGTCCGCGTAAATTTCAACACGCCTACCTAGAACAACTCAACTCCCCTGCAAATCCTGAACATGAAGAACGACAAACTTTAGGTAGTCGTTTTCACCTGCTGATGCAGCAAAGAGAAATGGGTTTGCCAATTAATAGTTTTTTACAAACTGATCCGCAACTGCAAAGTTGGATGTCTGCTTTCGCTAATGCAGCACCAGAAATTCTCACACCTGCAACCGATAGCGAAACTTTCCGTGAAAGTGAACACTATCGCACCCTACAAGTTCAAGACTACTTACTCACAGTCATCTATGATTTATTCATTGCCGATAACCACAAAGCCCAAATTTTAGACTGGAAAACATATCCCAAGCCACCAGACAAACGCAAGCTATCGAAAAACTGGCAAACACGTTTATATATGTATGTGTTAGCGGAAACTAGCGAATACATACCGGAAAATATTTCTATGACTTATTGGTTTGTACAATCCCAAGGCAAACCACAAAACATTCAATTTACTTATAACGATAACTTACACAAGCAGACAGAAAAAAGACTTAATGAACTCTTAAATCAATTAACAATTTGGCTAAATAACTATCAACGTGGAGAGTTATTCCCTCAAGTACCAGGACATAGTAAAACCTGTGATTATTGCCAATTTGCTCAAAAGTGCGATCAGCTACGCTGGGCGGAACGCCATCGCCAACGACTGGGGGAGCATCGTCGCACCACAACAACAGCAGAAACAACTAGCAACACCCTCCCCAGTCTTGAAGCCATTCAGGAAATATCACTTTGACACTCCTTGCTCTAAAGAGACGAGGATTCTTGCTTCATCCGTCCTCTCTAGAAATCTGAATACTAGTATTCAAATTTCTCCGTTTGGATACGTCCACAAGCTCACACGGACTGCCCGACCGCGCTTGAAAAGGTTTTTAATTTCTGTGT
>DATNQO010000283.1:0-6462 GCA_036704005.1 Leptolyngbyaceae cyanobacterium
GGGGGAGATGGGGAAGAAGAGAGAGAAATTATTAACTTTCCCCTTTCCCCTTTCCCCCTTCCCCTTCCCCCTTTCCCGCATTTGTTCAATCAACACATCATGTTCTAGCTTTGATATCTACACTAAAAAACAGCTAGAACATCAGGCTTGTCTTGGCAATTTGCTGTGCGTCAAAAAACAAATTGCTTGTTCCTATACACATATAACCAACCACTAGTTAGTTATGACGGAAATCAAAATATCATTTGCCGAAAGTTCAACAAGATATTAGATAGGTGTTGTTGAATTTTGTAGCCAGATTTCTAAGGTATTTTGAGTCCCTTGTAGCAACACTAAGCGGTGTGGTTGCAGTACCTTGGAGGTTTTGATGGTTTTTGTATCCCCTGGTGTCAAGTTTGATCTAGATATGATCAAAAAATATGACACTCCTGCACCTAGATATACGAGTTACCCACCCGCTACACAGTTAAGTGAAGGATGTACCGCCGCCGATTATCAAAGTGCGATCGCTGCTTCTAATCAACGTAAATCACCGCTATCTTTGTATTTCCACATTCCTTTTTGCCAAAGTTCCTGTTACTTTTGCGGCTGTAATACGGTAATTTCTAACAACAAGAATATCGCCAAACCATACCTAGAGCATCTGGTAAAAGAAATCAAGCATACAGCTAACTTGATTGATGCTGATAGAAAAGTTTTGCAAGTTCATTGGGGTGGTGGTACACCTAATTATTTAGACACTCAACAAGTACGATTCTTGTGGCAGAATATTACAAGTCATTTCCAAATTGACCCACAAGCAGAAGTTTCCATTGAAATTAACCCGCGCTACGTTGATCAAGAATACATTTTCTTTTTACGGGATATTGGCTTTAACCGCATCAGTTTTGGCATTCAAGATTTTAATCCCCAAGTACAGGTAGCTGTTAACCGCATCCAACCAGAAGAGATGTTATTTAATGTGATGAGTTGGATTAAGGCGGCTGAATTTGACAGTGTAAATGTAGACTTGATTTATGGTTTACCTCATCAAAGCTTACAAACTTTTCGGGACACTGTGAAGAAAACTGTGGCTTTAGATCCCGATAGGATTGTAGTTTTTAATTTTGCTTATGTTCCTTGGTTGAAGCCTGCACAGAAAAATATTCCTCTGGAAGCATTGCCAGAGCCACAGGAAAAGTTAGAAATTTTGAAAATGACTATTGAGGAACTGACTAATAGTCAGTATCTATTTATTGGCATGGATCATTTTGCCAAGTCTAACGATGAATTAGCGATCGCTCAACGTAATCGCACCCTACAACGTAATTTCCAAGGCTACACTACCCACGCAGGTACAGAACTCTTAGGTTTTGGTGCAACATCTATTAGTATGCTGCATGATACTTATGTCCAAAATCATAAGCAGTTAAAAGAGTATTACCAAGCAGTAGCGAGTAATACTTTACCTATTAGTAAAGGTATCAAACTCACCAGCGATGATATTCTCAGGCGAGACGTGATTATGTGTATCATGTCTAACTTTTATCTGCATAAACCAGAAATTGAGGAGAAGTATCATATCAATTTTGATGAGTATTTTGCACAGGAATTAGACGCATTAAAACCATTAGAAGCTGATGGTTTAGTTAGTCTTGCAAGCAAATATATTCAAGTCACAGAAATTGGTAGATTGTTAGTGAGGAATGTTGCTGTTGTCTTTGATACTTATCATCACGTGCAAGACAAGCAATTCTCTCGAACTATTTAAAGATTCAGGTAGGGTGTGTTACGGCTGTGTAAGGAATTTATGAGTTTGTGAAAGTAAAGATTAGCCGTAACGCACCATATTTCTTGGTGCGTTAACGTGAGTTCGACAAGCAGCGTTGTTTTGACCTCACCCCCAACCCCTCTCCTGACGGAGACGCTACGCGAACGCCTTTTAGGAGAGGGAGGTTGGGAGGGAGAGGTTCATCGAACTCACGTTGCGTTAAGCTTCGCCATAACGCACCCTACTAAACTGTACCCTGTACCCTGTCACCTGTCCCCTAATCTGCTAAATTTGCAACAACCCCTCTGGATTCACCGAAAGAAGCGATCGCCTCTGCAAACCTTCCCGGTGTAAAATCTCATTGGCTGCTAATAAACCACTACTAACAGCCCTTTCCATTAAACCGCAAGGAAAAGGCATTTTTACCCAATCACCAGCAAACAGTAAGTTAGATACATTGGTACTTGTTTGCGGACGTTCACCATAACTATTTGGAGGATAACCAGAAAAGTTATGTTGATTCACCAATTCCCGGTGCAGTAGTTTGGCTTGTTTCAACTTAGGCACTATATCATATAGTTCAGTTTCAAAGGTAGTTAATAAAGCCTCTTGAGTAGGAAATTCTTTCTCTTTGTAGCAGTAAGCGTGTAACTCTACCACACTACCACCAGTGCGTTGTGACCAGTCGATAAATTGCTGCTGAATGCGATGATATAAAGTGATGCTGTCGGTTAAACGGTAGCCAGATAAGGAAGTAAAATTACTTTGTTCCCACTCAAAATCTTGGTCAAACCAAAAACGACACACAGCAAAAGGATCAGCAATACTTAATTTTTCCACTTGCGATCGCAATATTGGATCTACATCACCATTAATCTGCTTAAATAATTGCTGTACCCCAGGCACATCAGTTGCAAATACATAATAATCTGCGCTAATTGTCTGTGGTAAAGGCGCATCATTAGTTGCAGCTACCAGTTGTAACTCATAGTTTTGTTTCTGCACAACTTGCAATTTTTGTAAATCGCGCTTGGCTGGCCCTTTTAACACTTTACCATCAGCCGCAAACTCAGCCCCATGACAAGGGCAACGGAAGTTACCATTTGCAGCTTTTTTGACAGTACAACCTTGATGAGTACAAGTTAAAGAAACTGCTGTATCACTACCAGATTCTACAGCAAATACTTCATCGGCTGCACCAAAATATGCTGTTTTTTCGTCGGTAATAATTGAGTTACGTTTTACCCAAAAAGGTACATTATTTTGGTTACTGCCAACATAATATTTTAAGCTTGTAATTTTCCCATCTTCAGCGATAATTTCGCTGACTGTGGCATCGGTGATGATTGTACCACGGTTATTTTTCACATTCTTGGCAATGGGTTGGACTACACTTGTCCCCATATCATCTTTTGTACCATTAAAAGCTAATCCTTCTGGGTTGCCAAAAAAGTAAAAATGGAAAAATTGCATGAGTTCTCCCACACTCATGACATCTGGTGCATTCAAGCTAGATTTAGCAAAGGGGAGAAAATACAAGTCATATAAACCTTGAGGAAATTCTGTTTCCACCCAGTCAGCAACGGATATATTGTCATAGCGTTGATAGTTCTTTTCTCGCTGAAAACCTGTGATGGCTTGAAATACTTGTAAGTGCTTGATTTTAGTTAAATTAATTCCCCATTGAAAGCGGTTGGGAGAAGCGATCGCTAAATCTATAATATTCCAAGGGAAAGCTGAATGGCTAGGACGAAATATTTCTGGTTTGTATTTGTCACCGCGATAAACCACTGAATAGAAATTTAATGATTGGAAGTTATCTTTAATCCCCAATTCTGCCACTATACTTTTCAAGTTATAGTACTGGGGAAAAAAACCATGAAACCCATGTTCCATCATAAAAGTTTCGCCAACGGCTTCTATTTGCCAACTGGCAATTTTTCCCCCTAGTTGGGGTGATTTTTCTAGTAGTGTAACTGCAAACCCCCGTTGACTCAATTCATACGCGCAAGCTAAACCTGCTAAACCACCCCCAATGACTACGACACTTTTTTCTTGATTCAGTAACCGTGGCAAATCCAAGGTATCTTTTTGAAATACAGTTGGTTTTGGCTTGCTAAACCTGGAGTATCCTGTTACTCCAGTAATTGCACCAACTCCAAACACTTTAAGTAACGTGCGGCGAGAGACATTGGTAGATTCTGGCAAATTAGGTAATAAACTCATTGGTGACAAAAATAACTCTTCACAATGAAAAACTGACGTAAAACTATAGCGTTAAATCAGTAAATTTTGGGAGCTTTTTCCCTAATTAATGTTAATCCTAAATCCAATTATTTTGTCAACCGAGGTAATTGGTGAAGACAGGGTGTAGTGGTTTCAGTGCATCGCTGCTCGGACATTGAGATTCACCAACCGGGTGTGAGGGTTTAGGGGTATAGGTTTAGAGCTTTTACACCCCTACACCCCTATACCCTTGCCAAAACCCTTGATTTTTCGTTTTCGTGCGTAAGTCCTATACTTAAGAGACATTCTCTAAACAATAACTGATGATTCCATCTCGTTATCTTTCTTTTCTGACTTGTAATAAAGCTCTATTAATAAATTTGGTTGAATATAAGTGATGATCCGACCAAATATAAAAAGTAGCTCAAACCATAAAATAATGGGTATAACAAGAGGTGAGGCATAATCACCGTCAATAATCAAAAACTCATTCGCTTGTTTAGGCAAAACATCTTGAGAGGCAATGGAAGCTAAACTTCGATAAATATTATCAATTTCTGTACTAGTAAGATTTTCTGTTTCAAATATAATTGAGAAACTCGGTAGTTTTGTTTTGGTTAATAGCTCTGTTGCTTCTTGATTCAGCGTTGCCATAAGTATTCTAATTTTTCCTTTCCGCTATCAAAACTAACGGACTAGTTTCGGCAATTTTACTTGATTGCAAGTATATTATAGCCTAGACGTTAACAGTAAATATACCTTAATAGTTACTTTATAATTAGCATTTAACATCCTTGAGTTTTCAGAGACTTTTTTACAACCAACAAAGTCAATATGACGAGAATGATTTGGCTAGACGGAAAATTAATGAAAAACTGGGTGCAATCAATCAAACTGGGCAAAGTTATCTGCCCCATACTTACTGTAGGTGCGATCGCCTATAATATCACTGCTAGCGCCCAACAAGCACCAGGGCCACAATTTGCGCCCAATATCAACCTCAAGGTACAACGCATTAGTGGGACTTGTCCGCAAACAGTTGGGCTATGGTGGATAGGTTTACCCTATGAAGGTGGTGCAGAACATACAGTTGTGGCAAATACTACCGCCTTTGCAGACAAAGCACAGCTAGTTGCATCGACTAATAAACGTTTTGTAGAATTTGTTTCGCCTTTACGCAGTAATTTTGCTTCTTGCGTAGGTAAATCAAGCTCACCGGAATATAGATTTTACAATGTAGAGTTTAAGGACAGAAAAGCTTATTTCCGTGTGGATTTGCGAAATATTACTTCACCAGAAAGAAAAATTACTTATAAGACTGTAGCAGCTTCTCGTCCTTATGTCAGGTGGGCGATCGCCGATTAAAATTTATCCCCATAGCCTACGGTTATCACCTACACCCGATAAACTTGGGAAACTTGGGAGTAAATTTTAAGTTGTGGCGTGTCTAGACTAAAATGTGGCATTAGAGTGGGAAAAAATCTATTGCCACATTTTAGTCAGGTCACGCCACTACTGGATTGACACAGCTAAAATAGTGCATTAGAAAACATCAAAAATCTTGGTTTCTATCAATACCTCAAAAATCTAATGCAACATTTTAGTCGTGTCAGTCCACTACAATAATTTTATTTTTACTTTATCAAGACTTACACACCAAGGTTATCTGTTAAGACTGGATGTAAGGGTGTAAGTTTTGAAGACACTGTTGGCGAATTCGACAACAGTGTCTTCGCCAGATATCCCCCTAATATTTGCTATTAGATCAAGATATTGTCGCTTTGACTGGGAAATCTTTGGTTTACTTACTTTTAAGATGCGTTGACTATGTTGTTAATCTAAATTATGACAAAATTTAAGTTTTCATAATTACTGTGTTTCCTCACAAGTTCCTCAAATTCTTTTTCTAACTTCAAATTAGAGATATTCAACTAATTGATAACTGGCAATTCTACTCTCTGAAAACTATCGGAATTGCTGAACATACAACGGTAGGTCAAACCTAAGCGATAGGCATCTGCTAAAAGTAGTAGAAAAATTTTGAACTTGGAATTACTTAGGAGCTAAAAACCATGAGTACCATTGTTCAACGTCAAAAGGAATTTAATTTTTTTGATTTATGGGATAGTTTTTGTGCGTGGATTACCAGCACAGAAAATCGGATTTATATCGGCTGGTTTGGTGTCTTGTCGATTCCTACCTTCCTGGCTGCTACCACCTGTTTTGTTTTGGCTTTTATTGCTGCACCTAGCGTAGATATGGATGGTATACGTGAGCCAATCATGGGTTCACTAATGGACGGTAATAATTTAATTACAGCCGCAGTAGTGCCGACTTCTGCTGCGATTGGTTTGCACTTTTATCCTATCTGGGAAGCGGCATCAATGGATGAATGGCTCTACAA
This sequence comes from Leptolyngbyaceae cyanobacterium, assembly GCA_036704005.1. Classification (GTDB taxonomy): domain Bacteria; phylum Cyanobacteriota; class Cyanobacteriia; order Cyanobacteriales; family Nostocaceae; genus Trichormus. The sequence goes on from DATNQO010000283.1 coordinate 6,381, forward strand.
TGGCGGGCCATATCAGTTGATTGTTCTGCATTTTCTGATTGGTATTTGGTGCTTACTAGGGCGATTTTGGGAACTTAGCTAT
>DATNQO010000284.1:0-17960 GCA_036704005.1 Leptolyngbyaceae cyanobacterium
GGGGGAGATGAGGGAGATGGGGGAGATGAGGAAGCAGTATTTTTCCTTTCCCCTTTCCCCAAGTTCACGACTTACTCTCACAAGACTTTATTTTGTTGAAGATTTGATGAAGTCTGAGTTAAAACATACAAACTTCTTGACAATGTTTGTTATTTTTCTAAGGGAATTGGATTCATAAAAATTTAAAAAATGTAAGTATACGCAAACAAGAATCCTCATTAGTCTTGTACGTGCTGTATTGTCATATCTGGGTTAAATTGTTTAGAAACGAAATCAACAGCGACCAACATTATCTGTAAGTAACTGGGAACATATGAGAATTTTGGTGACAGGCGGTGCGGGGTTTATTGGTTCTCATCTAATTGACAGACTAATACCTGAAGGCCATGAAGTTATTTGCTTAGACAATTTCTATACAGGCGACAAGCGCAATATTCAAAAATGGATGAATCATCCACAATTTGAAGTTATCCGCCACGATATCACTGAACCAATTCGGTTAGAAGTAGACCAAATTTATCATTTGGCTTGTCCAGCCTCTCCAGTACATTATCAGTACAACCCAGTAAAAACCGTTAAAACTAACGTCATGGGTACGTTGAATATGTTGGGGCTAGCCAAACGTGTTAAGGCTAGATTTTTCCTAGCTTCCACTAGCGAAGTATACGGTGATCCAGAGATTCATCCCCAAACAGAAGAGTATAGAGGGAACGTCAACCCTATCGGTATACGTTCATGCTACGACGAAGGTAAAAGAATTGCCGAAACTCTAGCATTTGATTACTACAGACAAAATAAAGTTGATATTCGAGTTGTTCGTATATTCAACACCTACGGCCCAAGAATGTTAGAAAACGATGGGCGGGTGGTAAGTAATTTTATCGTTCAAGCCTTGCGTGGAACTCCTCTGACTGTGTATGGAGATGGTTCACAAACTCGTAGTTTCTGCTACGTATCTGACTTGGTAGAAGGTTTTATTCGCTTGATGAATAGCGACTATGTAGGGCCAGTCAATTTAGGAAATCCTGGTGAATACACTATTCTGGAATTGGCACAAGCTGTGCAAAATTTGATCAATCCAGATGCACAGATCAAGTTTGAACCTTTGCCTGCTGATGACCCACGTCGTCGCCAGCCAGATATAACCAAAGCCAGAACCTTGTTAAATTGGGAACCTACAATTCCTCTGCAAGAAGGGTTAAAACTGACGATAGAAGATTTCCGCGATCGCATCAAGAGTGCAGTCTAGGATACAGGCTAACTAACAGCCTGAAGCGCTGTTCTAAAATGCTTGCCAGTTTTTTAGCAACAGCGCCACCCAAAAGTAGTGTAAGTGTCATTTTGACACATGGTTTGTTTTAAAAATCACCCCAAGTGAGGAGTTAAACAAAATGCGTGTATGTGTAATCGGTACTGGTTATGTCGGCTTAGTTACAGGAGCTTGTTTAGCTCACATCGGGCATAATGTGATTTGTGTTGACAACAACGAAGAAAAAGTCAAGCTAATGAAAGCTGGGCAATCACCCATATTTGAGCCTGGACTTTCAGAAATTATGCAGTCGGCTATCCAAGCTGGGAGAATTGAGTTTACCACAGATTTGGCAGCAGGGGTAGCCCACGGAGAAATATTATTTATTGCTGTTGGTACACCACCTTTACCTACTGGTGAAAGTGACACCCGCTACGTTGAAGCTGTAGCCCGTGGTATCGGTGCTAACTTGAATGGTGGTTATAAAGTAATTGTTAATAAATCTACAGTACCTATTGGTTCTGGTGACTGGGTGCGGATGATTGTTCTGGATGGAATTGCTGAACGTCAAAAAACCCTCGTTACCGCAGGTGGTGGGGTTGAAGATAGATTACCCGAACTACCTCAGTTTGATGTAGTTAGTAACCCAGAGTTCTTGCGCGAAGGTTCCGCAGTATACGACACATTCAACCCCGATCGCATTGTATTGGGTGGTAATAGCCCCAGAGCGATCGCCATGATGGAAGAATTATACGCCCCCATTGTTGAGCGTAAATTCGCGGAAAACCAATCTTTACCCCCTGTACCCATTTTGGCTACAGACCTCAGTTCCGCAGAAATGATTAAGTATGCGGCTAATGCTTTCTTGGCAACTAAGATTAGTTTTATCAACGAAGTCGCGAATATTTGCGATCGCGTTGGTGCTGATGTGACTCAAGTCGCCAAAGGTATTGGTTTAGACTCCCGCATCGGTAACAAGTTCTTACAAGCTGGTATTGGTTGGGGTGGTTCTTGCTTCCCCAAAGACGTATCCGCGCTAATTCACACCGCCGATGATTACGGTTATGAAGCCCAGCTATTAAAATCTGCTGTTAGTGTTAACGAACGTCAACGCTTAATTGCGTTAGAAAAACTCCAGCAAGTTCTGAAAATCCTCAAGGGTAAAACAGTCGGTTTACTCGGTCTAACCTTCAAACCCGACACCGACGACTTACGCGATGCGCCAGCTTTGAACTTAATTGAGCAATTAAACCGCTTAGGTGCTAAAGTCAAAGCCTATGACCCCATCATTTCCCAAACTGGTATGCGTCATGGTCTTTCTGGTGTATTAGTAGAAACTGATGCCGAGCGTTTAGCTGATGGTTGTGATGCTTTGGTACTCGTAACCGAATGGAAACAGTTTAGCACCCTCGACTACGCTAAGATGGCTCAGTTGATGAATAATGCTGTGATTATCGATGGTCGTAACTTCCTTGACCCCGAAACTATGGTTCGCGCTGGCTTCCAATATGTAGGTGTGGGAAGATAGAAGTATTTTATCCAAAGAGTTTGAGTAGTTAAATCACTTTCTATACCGCTTAGTAAATACTAGGCGGTATTTATTTTTCTGACAAAATAACGGGCTGAAAAGCTGATTATATTGCAATACGGTTCAGTTAGCGTTTTCAGATCCCCCCAACCCCCCTTAAAAAGGGGGGCTAATCAACCTCTTTTACCCCCTTTTTAAGGGGGTCGCCGCAGGCGGGGGGATCTTAACTGAACTGTATTGGATTATATTGTAGGGCAATGCCCACCAAGTAGTTATTGAGAATGTGCAATATTTGAGTTAACTAAAAGTTGAGCATCACAGGTACGGAAGAGTCAAGTATTTAGTTTTCAATGCACAGCTTGGTATAAACCCAAACCGATACTAAATAAAACACCAGCTACTGTTGCGCCTAAAATTGCAGCAATTGTAAATGTTGCAGCATATTCACGTATTTTACCTGTATTACTTTTCCTATCTGAAGAAGAAAGAAGCCCTAAACACTCATTATTATTTATCAACTCAGAGACTGTCTCTTTAGTTCCAACATAAATAATATGCTCCCATCTATCTAGCAAAAAAGAGTAAGTAATTGGGGAAGTATCTAAAGCTGTAAAACTACCAACAATATTCTCTATAAAAATTTCCCAAGAGAGTTTATTACTAAAATAAAAATTTTTACCATCACTGCAAATAGGTTTATTAATTGGGTCTGAAGCCCAAAAAATTTGTATCCACCTAGCATTACCTTGATAACCAAAGGATTCAGAGAGTAATGTAGGTACTTCAATATCAAGCTTAGTTATACGTCTTTTAAGACTTTTATTAGAATGTGGAGTCTTGACATTCAATTGACTTAATAATGTATCTTCAATTGAATCTTGGCTCTGTATAACATTATCTAAAAAATTTAACGCACTTTTTGCTGGTTCTTGATTTTGGTTATTAAGCATTTTAAATATCCTTAAATGATTTTGTATAGTAACACAACAAAGATTTGATTAAGAAAATACTACGTTTCTTTAATATAATCTTTTTCCATTAAGAGCAAACTACTAAGAGGATGTCTGAAAACTTTTTCGTGTTGTGTTTAAGACTAGTAGATCCCCCTAAATCCCCCTTTTTAAGGGGGACTTTGAGAATTTTGCCCCCCTTTTTAAGGGGGGTTAGGGGGGATCAAAAGATATATTTAAGACTTTTCAGACATCCTCTAATCAAAGCAAAAGCTTGTTTTAGTTAATTGAAAGGCAAATATAATTTCAGTCAGCATTAAACAAACAAAAATTATATTACCAGTTTTTTCATTTCTTATTACTCAATAATCACTACCTTGAAAGTCAATATTTAAGTATGTACAAAGGCTTTGCAAACTTACTTTATTTCTTCATTTAAAGCAGGTTTTAAGTAACTTGATTGTGCAGTGATAGCTAAACTAGGTTCCTTTTTACTGAGAGGTATTGGAGTAGGTACACCAGTACCTAAAAGTGGGCGTAAACCATTCAGTTCAGCTATAATAGCCGTACCATTATTAATCAATACCGCTAAAATTGGGTCTAAAGTAAAGAGAATACCGGAAATTAAAGCTGCAACATTAGGAACAGCGACAATTGCTGTATTTTGCCAGATAATATCCATAGCTTGACGAGCAATCCGAATGGCATGAATTAGACTTTGCAAGTCATTGTCCATTAAAACCACATTCGCTGTTTCCCTAGCAATATCCGTAGCTTCAGCAAAGGAAATCGATACATCAGCATAGGCAAGAGCGGCTGAGTCATTTATGCCATCACCACAAAATGCGACTGTTTTGCCACTTTCGTGTAGTTCTTTCACTACTTCTACTTTCCGTTCTGGAAAAGCTTCTGCATAAACATGATGAGGCTGTATACCTAACTCATGAGCGACACTAGTTGCTACTCGTTGGCGATCGCCACTCAGCATATAGCAAGTGATACCCAATTCTTGCAGTTCAGCGATGACACTAGCACTTTCTGAGCGTAAAGGGTCAGTGTACATAATCACCCCTATTAGTAGCTGATCTCTAGCTACATAAACCAGAGAATGACTACCTGATTTAATATCTGGATATTGTTGATTAAAGGCATCTAAATCGATACCTTCTAATTTCATCAACTTACTACTACCAACCTTGATGTTTTGTCCATTGATTGTAGTTACAACACCAAGTCCCACTTGGTAATCCCATGTTTCACATTCTAAAGTTATTACATCAAGATCCTTAGCATGGCGGACAATTGCCTTAGCTACTGGATGAGTTAGACCCTGTTCGGCTGATGCGGCTAACCTCAATACCTCTAATTCGGATACATCTGCATCAGTTGTTTTGATATCTACAATTCTCGCTTGTCCCTGAGTTAACGTCCCTGTCTTATCAAAAACAACTGTATCAATTCGGGCAAGAATTTCGATCGCACGACCACTGCGAATGTAAACTCCAGTCCGAGCTGCGTAGGTCATAGCTGATAAAATTGTTGTTGGTACAGAAATTCTAATCCCAGTACCTAAATCGAGAGTAATCAGCGCTGTGGCTCTGTGCAAGTTACCTGTGAAAGCAAAAACTGTACCGCCAATAAATAAAGTTGGTAACACTGCTTGATTGGCAATCAGAGCAGCGTAGTTTTCAATTCTTGTATCATGTACCGGTGCTGACTGTATTAGTGAGACAATCACTCCAGCACGAGTATTATTTCCAACTTTCTCTGCTTTGATACACAATTGACCATCAACTACTATAGTTGATGTAAAAACCTCCTGCCCCTCTGAGCGGCTTACAGGAATAGATTCTCCGGTCAATTTACATTGGTCTATCAAGCTGCTTCCGCGCACTATGATGCCATCTACAGGAATTTGATCGCCAGGGTAAACCACTACTAAGTCGCCTGGTTGGAGTTCTTTCACAGGAATTTGCACTTCCAACCCGTCTCTCTCCACCAAGGCATATTGACCCAATGAATCAAGTAAGTCTAAAGATGCTCTCGTAGTCCCACTGGCCGTCAAATCACGAACGATTTCACCAGACTCTAATAAACAGAGCATAAATGATGGAGCAATATAACTACCCTGTAGAGTTTGTAGGGTAATTGCTAAACCATCGAGAAAATCAATAGTGAGTTCGTGATCATGTTGCAACGCATCAATGACTCGCTTGAAAACTGGTATTGCACTAGTAAAAATCGCCGCCGCAATCCAAAATTGTGGAAATGAAAATTTAGCCATTGCACCCAGGGCTAAACCCAGACTTAATACAGGTAGACCCAATCTTTCCAAGTAATTAATTTCAGTAATTTCGGACTTAGATTGCTTTTGATCCACAGAGGCTGGCAATTGAGAAATATCTACGTTAACAGCCGCTTGCAATATGGTAAAAACTCTTTCTTCTAGTGTATTAATCTGGGCTGCACTAAGTTCACAGTTATATTCGACAATTACTGAGCGAGCTGATGGATTAATCCGTATACTACTAATAAAATCTATAAACTCGATTTCAATTAAATGCTTGAGTTTAATAGCATATTCTAAGTCATAAGCTAGCCTGGGTATCCTCAGCCGGAATCTACCTGGAACCCAATGAACAATTTGATAATATACAGTTTCAACTTGAGTTAATGTGTGAGCTTTAGTAACTGGTGTAACCAATGCTTCACTTGTAACTGACATAGAATTATTGTAGATTGAGGTGATTAAATTGATTGAAGGCTAGACAAGATCAAATGATTACAGATATCTTTTTTCGGGTAGTTACAGCACAAGGTATCAAATCAAAATGCACCAATAGCAAAATTCAAGATGATATGAAACTTTGAAAGCGTCTACTAGTTGGCTTAATCGTCAATTGGTATCTCGCGAGAAAAATTACTCTTGTTAGGAACAGAGATATTTTCCTCTCTAGATTTAGCAATAGCTTGTTGCTCAATCTTAGCTTCAGTAATCAAATCCTGAAAGGATTCTGCTGATTCAGCAAAAAAGTTCTGTGTTTGATCTATTACATCAAAGAGCCAGACTAGGCTGGATTTTACTACAGACCTACCCAAGTCTAAGGGTGAATTACCTTCCAATACAGGATGCGATTCTAATGGGGGACTTGATTCCGGTTCTGAAAGTGATTTTTCATCAGAATCACTTTCAGAGCTAGATTTGTTATCAGAAGAGCCTGTAGTCCCAATCAGAGGTACTGTGACCAATGCTCCGACACCGAGCGTTAATGCCGCTAGAGTTTGAAATCCGCCTACCAATGCTTGAGGTATCATAATACTTAATAAATTTCCAAAAAGTCCACATAAATACTGAATCCAAACATCATATCAAATATTTTTTAAATATCAATACTTTTGTTTGCAACAATATAGAATTGGTCTGGCTTTTAAGAAAATAGCTTAACGCCAAAATGTGCTAAACTCGGCAAAACATAAAGCCCAAGTCCATGCAAATAGGAGAATCTAATTTTCTTCCAAGAAGAATATATAACTTTTTGTTGGCTTAGGTTTACTATCGAGTAAAAACAAGCGTATATTATCTAGATATGCTAATACTCGTAAATTTGCGAGGTATGGAATATTATATGATATGATTTTTGCAACTTTCATTTTTGACTCCAGCCTCTGCAAAAGCAGTTAGCAGTTCGTCTAAATTTGAGTAATGTGCTAGACAATATGGAGAAGATAGCACAGTTGTTTTAGTTAAGATTTGTAAAGTTATATTTCTAGGACTAGCTACTGTCGTATCCAACCAACTAAAGCTCCAATGCCGCTTAATTAGCAGACGCTATTGGCGAAATATTGCTTAAAAATTAGAACGAATTATTCATAAATTTGTTGCGGAAAATTTTAGGTTTTCTAGCATCAAATCAACCGATGAAGTGTGGATATAGGAATCCGATTTGATTTCTGTATCCCTTACGGGAGCGTAGCCATAAAATTCTCAGTATTTGTAGGCCGATGCACTGCCCACCAAAACCATGAGCTGGCGATGCACTCCCCACCCTACATATACAAAAATCAAGTATTAGTCCTATATATTTTGTCAATATCATGATTCAGTATGTTTTATAGTCCTTTAAGTAGGTTGTTAATTTTTATATCAGATATTTATCACTAATCTTTTTATCAATATCCACACAGTATTTTCAAGGAAAACCATAAAGATGACTGCCTCGACCGTCAACAGTACTAGCCTACAAAGCAGTGTACAGAACTATATTCTAGTAACTGCTGCTTATTGGGGACTCACCATTACTGATGGTGCTTTACGGATGTTAGTACTGCTGTATTTTGACCAATTAGGTTACAGCCCTTTAGAAATTGCTTTTCTGTTTCTGTTTTATGAAGTTTTCGGGGTAATAACTAATTTTTTGGGTGGATGGATTGGCTCCCAATTTGGTTTGAAGTTAACTTTGTATGGTGGAATTGGACTACAAGTATTTGCTTTAGCAATGACCTCTATAGTGAACCACAGTTGGCCACATGGGCTTGAGGTTTTATATGTCATGACTGCTCAGGCTCTTTCTGGAATAGCCAAAGACCTAACTAAAATGAGTTCTAAAAGTGCTATCCGTTTGGTAGTTCCCCAAGAAGCTCAATCAACATTGTTCAAATGGGTAGCCATTCTCACAGGATCGAAAAATGCTTTCAAAGGAATTGGCTTCTTTGTTGGTAGCGTTTTACTGGCTTGGCTGGGATTTGCCAATGCGCTGCTAGCAATGGCTACTTGGCTCTTTTTGATTATGTTGACTGGGTTTTTCTTACCGAAAGGAATGGGTGCTATTGAGGCGAAGGTAAAATTCACCCAACTATTTTCCGAAAGTCGGGAAATTAATATTCTCTCTGCTGCTAGGTTTTTTCTCTTTGGTGCTAGAGATGTTTGGTTTGTGGTTGGGTTGCCAGTTTTTCTTTACAATACTCTAGGTTGGAAATTTGAGCAGGTAGGTGGTTTTTTAGCTTTCTGGGTAATTGGCTATGGCATTATCCAGTCTTTAGCTCCGAATATACTGAGCATACTCGGCTCTGGTGAAGTTCCCAAAGCAGAAACGATCAAGTCATGGACATTTTATCTCATTTGGGTTCCCGCAGCGATCGCCATCTCTCTACAAATTGGAATACCTCCAGTAGTGGCAATTGTTGCTGGACTAACAGTTTTTGGTGTTGTATTTGCCTTCAATTCGGCAGTTCATTCCTATTTGGTGCTGGCGTTTAGTGATGACAATAAAGTTGTGCGGAATGTAGGTTTTTACTATATGTCCAACTCTGGGGGGCGGTTGGCGGGTACTATGCTCTCTGGTTTAGTATTCCAATTGTATGGTTTGGCGGGTTGTTTATGGGTATCAACCTTTTTTGTCCTTGCTGCAAGAGTAATTTCTTTAGCACTACCAGACCCTCAAAAAGTTGTTGCATGGAAGCCCGGAGATGAATAGTGTTACTTGAAGAATTTAAGAATTAGAATATAGTCGCCAACATCAATTAGTGAAGGATTCACACCTATCACTACTTTTTCACCGTTGGCGACTATGTTTTCTACCATTACAAATTACCAATTACCAAACCTTTCTATCTGATAAGTGTTGAAGCGGACATAATATTACTGACTCTATTACCCGCCACTTGGGTTAATAGGGATTCATGTTAATTAAAACAAGTTCGCTGCTGTCTGGGTTGCCCCAGTTCCTAAGTTTCAATCCCTGATAGAGATTCATGTTAATTAAAACCAAAACGTTCAGAAGTGGATCAGGTTTAAGAACACCGAGTTTCAATCCCTGATAGGGATTCATGTTAATTAAAACCCTGCCGTACAGAACCTGTGGATTATACCGCCAGTGGTTTCAATCCCTGATAGGGATTCATGTTAATTAAAACCTGAGAGAATGTCTAAGGTCTTAGCATTTCTTGTTTCAATCCCTGATAGGGATTCATGTTAATTAAAACAGGTCTAAGGATCATATTGGTTGTTCACTCGTTTGTTTCAATCCCTGATAGGGATTCATGTTAATTAAAACACGGGGAAGGGGAGGAACGCCACCGCAAGCGGTAGCTGTTTCAATCCCTGATAGGGATTCATGTTAATTAAAACATGTCGAGCTTCAGCATCCTTCTGGGCATCAGCGTTTCAATCCCTGATAGGGATTCATGTTAATTAAAACCAAAACCTGATTTGTCATAAATTACAGTCGAATCTGTTTCAATCCCTGATAGGGATTCATGTTAATTAAAACTCACACCGCTAACCAGATAGCTTGGGGTTTGAGCGGTTTCAATCCCTGATAGGGATTCATGTTAATTAAAACTAAACAGTCTAACCGCACTGGCTCACCAAACCTTGTTTCAATCCCTGATAGGGATTCATGTTAATTAAAACGAGTGCAGAGTACCACGATATACCGTTGTTTCATCGTGTTTCAATCCCTGATAGGGATTCATGTTAATTAAAACAGAAGAATAAGCTAGCGTTAAATTTAAGAACTAGTTTCAATCCCTGATAGGGATTCATGTTAATTAAAACACTATGGAAGCGTGGCGATCGCATTTCCAAGGGGTTTCAATCCCTGATAGGGATTCATGTTAATTAAAACGCACAGGTGTACTGCGTTCTCCTCAAAGCGGAAGTAGTTTCAATCCCTGATAGGGATTCATGTTAATTAAAACTGTCTAGAAATGTAAAGTAGTAGGCAGGAGTACCTAGAAGTTTCAATCCCTGATAGGGATTCATGTTAATTAAAACTCGCTTCATTGCTAAAGCAGTTTCTTGTGCGTTTCAATCCCTGATAGGGATTCATGTTAATTAAAACTTATACATAAAAAAAATTCTGTCGGCAACAACTCGTTTCAATCCCTGATAGGGATTCATGTTAATTAAAACAAGTCATTTTTTAGAAAATATTTTTTAATAAACGTTTCAATCCCTGATAGGGATTCATGTTAATTAAAACGTAAAGGAGGATACGGATATAAATTTAATTCTAAATTGTTTCAATCCCTGATAGGGATTCATGTTAATTAAAACTCAATTCCTTAATCGATGGTGACAGTTTTAGCTCTCGTTTCAATCCCTGATAGGGATTCATGTTAATTAAAACTCCCCCGTAGATTCATACTTTTACGAGGAATAACAGTTTCAATCCCTGATAGGGATTCATGTTAATTAAAACTTGGGGCATGGTAATGTAAATCATGCCTTCCTTGTTTCAATCCCTGATAGGGATTCATGTTAATTAAAACTTTAAAACTTACACCTTTATTACCAGTTGCAGCAGTTTCAATCCCTGATAGGGATTCATGTTAATTAAAACTTTTATAGACATATATCAACCTGGATTACTTGTTTCAATCCCTATCAGGGATTCATGTTAATTAAAACTTCTATTGAAGGTGCAAAAAATTACAATTTGTTAATAGGTTTCAATCCCTGATAGGGATTCATGTTAATTAAAACTCGATTAGATGTCAATACTCTAATTGAAGAGTTAGGTTTCAATCCCTGATAGGGATTCATGTTAATTAAAACAAACAAATTGAGTAAGCTTAGGAGCATTATTAAGAGTTTCAATCCCTGATAGGGATTCATGTTAATTAAAACCTAGTCCCTCGATGAGGGGGGCTAGGTATTCGATGTTTCAATCCCTGATAGGGATTCATGTTAATTAAAACTTTTGCGGAAGTATTTTGCAGGGCTGATTAATCAAAGTTTCAATCCCTGATAGGGATTCATGTTAATTAAAACCCTATCATCTCTAGCCAATATTCTGGCAAACTGGTGTTTCAATCCCTGATAGGGATTCATGTTAATTAAAACTGCCCAGGTCTGGAAGGCTTGATATATCTGGTTTTCAAGGTGCGGTTGCGTCAATCTGAAACTAAAGTAGCTTTTGAGCGATCGCTTTGTCAAGAGGGTCATAGAAAAAAAACAGTAAAACTCAGTCCCAGTAAGCATTTCCAGACTTGCGTCAACCTCATTCCTCAGCAAAACGCCTCAAACCTAGACAGTATAAGGGTTTGCAGCCAAAAATTTTCTCCTTCTTAAAAAACACCTACAGGTTGACGCAAAGTTCACCATCAACCACAACAATTTTTCAACCTGACAACTGTCCCCTGTCCCCTGTCCCCTGTCCCCTAAGAAACTTTCTCACTCAACCATTTATACCAAATATCCAACCCTGCACCTGTGGTTGCAGAAACTTGGAAAATCTGCATATGGGGATTTACCTGTAGGGCATATTCTAGACAACGCTGGACATCGAACTGCACATAAGGTAATAAATCTATTTTTGTCAGAATCATTATCTCACTAGCGCGGAACATATGGGGATATTTGATGGGCTTATCCTCTCCTTCCGTCACTGAGAGAATGACGACTTTCGCCGCTTCTCCCAAATCAAACAAAGCTGGACAAACTAAATTACCGACATTTTCAATCATCAAAACTGAGTTTAGCGGCGGATTTAACTGTTGTAAAGCCCTATCAATCATCGCCGCATCCAAATGACAACCTGTACCCGTGTTAATTTGGATAACTTTACAGCCTGTTGCTTTGATTTTTTCCGCATCATTAATTGTTTCTTGGTCGCCTTCAATGACACTGATAGATAATTGTTGCTTGAGGTCATTGATAGTACGAGTTAACAGAGTTGTTTTCCCTGCACCTGGGGAACTCATTAAATTGAGGGCGAGAATATTTCGACCTTTAAACCAGCCGCGATTTTGGGCTGCTAATAGGTTATTTTTGCCTAAAATTTCTTGTTCTAGAGATATAGTTGTGCCATGAATTTTCGCATGAATTGGCAATGCTTCATGTTCATGGTCGTGTGAGTGAGTAATAACAGTGCCATCTGGCAAAGTGTGGCTATGATGATGATGGTTGTGTGCCATTTCACCTGTTTCTAAATTAGTAATTTTACCTTCAGCATCATCAGAACAACCGCAGGTTACACACATAGTTCTTCGACCTCTATCTCCTTAATTTTTAGTTCTTCCCCAGTAATTAAATCTAAATGTACACTACCACAGCCACAGATACCGAAAGGTTTTTCTAAAGCCATTTCTGTACCACATTGACGACACTTAGCCAAACCAGGAATTTCCAGTATTTCTAATACTGCGCCTTCTAATGCTGTACCTTGACTACAAATATCAAAACAAAATCGGATAGCATCTGGCATAATAGCGGAAAGCTTGCCAATTTCTACTAAAATTCGGCTTACTTTTGAGCCTTGAGCATATTCATTAACAATAGCTACAATATTTTGCGTAATTCCTAGTTCGTGCATGAAACGCTCTACTTGCTATTAACAAATTCGCGGTAATTGATCGCCCACTAGCATATCAACAATCCGTTCTGTACCAAAAGGAGTTTTTAACAATACCACCCCTGGAGGAGAAGCAATCACCTCACCAATGATACAAGCATTTTGCCCTAATGGATGAGATTTCATTGCGGCTAAGACTGTTGGCGCTTGTTCACTCTTGACCACGACTACTAATTTGCCTTCATTGGCTAAATATAATGGGTCTAAACCCAATATTTCACAAATTCCTTTCACTTCTTCGCGCACAGGAATAGATACTTCGTTTAAGCGTATTCCTACTTGAGAAGTGGCGGCAAATTCATTTAAAACTGTGGCTAAACCGCCCCTTGTAGCATCTCGCATAGCATGAACTTGAGGACAGACATTGAGGATGGTTGCTACTAGTTCATGTAATGGTTGACAGTCACTTTCTATATCAGTTTCTAAGGCTAATTCCCCACGGGCGATTAAAATTGCTGCTCCATGATTACCTAGTTCACCATTTATAATTATGGCATCTCCTGGTTGAATATTGTGTGCAGAAATATTAATTCCGGTGGGAATAATGCCAATACCAGCAGTGTTAATAAAGAGTTTATCAGCACAGCCACGATGGACAACTTTAGTGTCCCCTGTGACAATTTGTACGCCAGCTTTTTGCGCGGCTGCTTTCATACTAGTGGCGATACGTCTGAGGGTTTCGGTTGGTAGTCCTTCCTCTAAAATTACGCTACAGGTAAGATATAAAGGTTTAGCACCACTCACAGCTAAATCATTAACTGTGCCGTTTATTGCTAATTCTCCTATATCACTACCAGGAAAAAATAACGGATCTACTACATAAGAATCTGTGGTAAAAGCTAGTCTATCTCCTTGTTGTAAAAGAGTGGATAAATTGAAGCTGGCTTGGTCTTCTAATTGGGACAGTATGGGATTATCAAAGTTACTGACAAAGATATCATCAATTAAGTCGTGCATGGCTTTACCGCCACTTCCATGCGCCAGTGTGATATGTGTATCTCTGACTTTAGCCGGGCGACGGCGGGCTTGGGATATTTTTTGGAATAGGGAATTTTGGGGGATGTTGTTGGGGGTAAAATTCATTTTTAATAATTCGTAATTAAGAAGATTTTTTATTTCAAATCTTGCACCTTTTCAACAAGTACATGGTGGGCAATGCCCACCCTACGAAATAATGTGTTTTCGCGCCTGTTATTTTCTCTATTAATTTTGTGTAAGTAGGTAGACATAATTAAATATAAAATGAGTTGTTGTTCGTAGTCAGCGATTTATCGCTCTATTGCTGGGTTTGAAAGGACTAAAGTCCTTACTACAAACTTATATTTAATTAAGTGTCTCTACTTAATACCTGGGGTTTATAGTTTTTCTGTTCGCAGTGAGATACAGGTAAAAATAATTGAACGCAGATGGACGCAGATGGACGCAGATAAATTTACCTCAGCTTTATTGTAGAGACGTTGGATGCAACGTCTCTACATATTATTTTTGTGTTTTACCTACCTGTTTCGTCGTGTCTACCACGGTGGCGATCGCAGTGTAAAATACCATTGACAGCCCAGTTTTCTCGTTCAAATTCATCAATGTGAACGGTTATCCACTCTGGTTTAGTATCTAAAGCTGTGACTAAGGCGTTAGTAATAGCTTCTACTAAATGCCGTTTTTTTTCGATGGAGTGTCCTCTGGCAATTTTGACGGTGACAAATGGCATAGAAATTTTCCTCGCAGTGTGGTTTTGTAGAGTTTCGCTGCTTTTGTGGAGGTTATGAAGAGATAGTCACTTTTGGCTTCTCGGTCGTTTGTTTTTGCAAAGTCTTCGAGAATCTGCCATATTTATAGTATGCGGCACAAGCTCCTTCTGAAGACACCATACAAGTACCTATTGGTGTTTCTGGTGTGCAAGCTGTACCAAATACTTTACATTGCCAAGGTTTGAGGACTCCTTTAAGAATTTCGCCACATTGACAGGCTTTATGGTCGGCGACTTTGCGGTTAGGTATGGTAAATTTTAATTCAGCGTCAAATTGGGCATATTCATCTCTAATTCTTAAACCAGAATTGGGAATTTCATCTAAGCCCCGCCAAGCAAATTTATCGCGGACGGCAAACACTTTGTTGATAGCTTCTATTGCTATTTGGTTCCCCGATTTCTGCACTAATCTATTATATTGGTTTTCTACTTCACAGCGATTTTCTACTAGTTGCTGTAACAGCATCCAAATTGACTGCAAAATATCTAATGGTTCAAAACCGGAAACAACTATGGGTTTATGATATTCTTGGGCGATAAATTCATAAGGGTCAGTGCCAATTACCATACTCACATGACCAGGGCCGATAAATCCATCTAGTTGTAATTCGGGGTTATCTAATAAGGCTTGCAGCGCGGGAATTACCAGGACGTGATTACAAAACATACTAAAATTAGTAATGTTTTCTACCTCTGCTTGCAGGATGGTAAAAGCTGTACTGGGGGCTGTGGTTTCAAAACCTAAAGCGAAGAATACGACTTGTTTATCGGGGTGATTTTTAGCAATTTGCAGACTATCTAGGGGCGAGTACACCATGCGGATATCTGCGCCTTGGGCTTTGGCTTGCAGCAGGCTGGTTTGGGAACCGGGGACGCGCATGGTGTCGCCAAAGGTTGCTAAGATGACATTGGGGTTTTGAGAGATTGCGATCGCATCATCTAACCTCCCCTTTGGCATCACACAGACTGGACAACCTGGGCCATGAATTAGTTCAATATTGGCTGGTAAGATTTCCTCAATACCATATTTAAAAATAGAGTGAGTATGCCCGCCGCATACTTCCATAATTTTGATATGTTTATTTATTTGCTGGCTGAGTTTGTCAATTTCCTGACGTAACGCTTCAGCTTTTTCTGGTTCCCGAAATTCATCGACGTATTTCATAGGTTGGGTATTGGGGAAGGAGAAGGGGAAAGGGGAAAGGGGAAGGGGGAAAGGGGAAGGGGGAAAGGGGAAAGGGAAGAAATGGACTAATGACAACTGACAACTGACAACTGATAACTGATAACTGATAACTGATAACTGTCAACTGATAACTGAAGCAATTTCTTCTAATAATTTCAAGGTTTCGGCGGCTTCTTGTTCGTTAATTCTATTCATCGCAAAGCCGACATGAACTAATACCCAATCTCCTAAACAAGCTGCGGGGGGATGTTGTTCGTCTACGATGCAGGCGATGTTTACTTGGCGTTTGACTCCACCAACATCGACTATGGCTAGTTTATGGTTGATGTCGGTAATTTCTACTATTTGCCCTGGAATTCCTAAACACATTTATATAGACCTTTTGTAGAGATTTGTCAGGCACAGAGATAATTTTAATTAGTTAAAATTTTTGCTGCTGTTATGACTGCTTGTCCTAGCGATATTCCACCGTCATTTGTCGGGACTAGGCTGTGGGTGAGGACGTTTATTTTTATGTTTTGTAATTGCTTGGTCACTAGTTGTAATACGGTGCTGTTTTGAAATACTCCTCCTGTGAGGACGACTTGAGTAAATAAGTTTTGTTGACGGAGTTTTTTGACTGTTTCCACAATGGCATTAGCTAAACTTAGATGAAATTTGGCAGCTATAACTTGTTGAGGAGTTCGCTGTTGTAAGTCATCAAGCAATAATTGCCACATGGGGCGAGGGTCTATATAATAAATACTATCCGAAAAGGCAATCTGAAAGGGATATATTCCTATTTCTTTAGGATTATTTAATGTGGGGATATCAGCTAGGGCTTCTAGTGCGATCGCAGCTTGTCCTTCATAGCTACATTCCTCTGGACAAATGCCAACAGCCGCCGCCACAGCATCAAACAGCCGTCCTACGGAAGAGGCAACAGGGGTGTTAATACCCTGATCTATAAGTTGATTGAGTAGATTTATCGGCTTTTGTTGTAAAAGTCTGATAATTTCTAACTCGCTGTATTGTTGTAGGCAAATATCCCAAAGATTGGCGCTTAATAACTGGGCGTAGGTATTACGCCAAGGCTGATAAATTGCTTGTTTACCACCAATCATTGCCACTGATTTAAATGTAGCTAGGCGTTGAAATTGCCGATAATCAGCTAAAATAAATTCTCCACCCCAAAGTTTACCATCTGCACCATAACCTAAACCGTCAAAAGCAATACCTAAAACTGGCGGTGCATCTAAAGGAATGCTATTTTCTGCCAGACAAGCGGCGATATGGGCGTGATGATGTTGGATATAATGGAGGGGGATTGTATTAGCGGCTGCTAGTTCTTTGCCGAGTTTAGTTGATAGATATTCGGGGTGGAAATCGATAGCGATCGCCTGCGGTTGGTGTTGAAATAAATTCAAGTATAAATTGAGGGTATTTTGATAAGCATTAAACGCTGCTGCATTTTCTAAATCACCCAAATGTTGAGAAACAATTGCTTCCCCTTCACGTAATAAACAAAAGGTATTTTTTAACTCACTCCCCATTGCTAAAACCTGGGGAATATTATCAAAACCTGGGGGTAATTTAATCGGTGCTGGTGCATAACCCCTAGCGCGACGAATTACTTGAGTTTTATTTTCAACCACCCGCACCACAGAATCATCTATTCGATTAACAATCTCCCGATTATGTAATAGGAAATAATCAGCTATTTTCCCTAATTTCTCCCTAGCTTCATCATTATCAATACACTGCGGTTCATCAGCAAGATTACCACTTGTTAACACAATTGGGCGATTCATCCGCTTGAGAATTAAATGATGCAATGGCGTGTAAGGTAGCATGAAACCCAGAGTATTTTGTCCTGGGGCGACAGAGGGGGCGATGGGGGGAGATGAGGGAGATGGGGGAGATGAGGGAGATGGGGGAGCAGTATTTTTCCTTTCCCCTTTCCCC
>DATNQO010000285.1:0-7460 GCA_036704005.1 Leptolyngbyaceae cyanobacterium
GGAAAATCTCAACTATCCCCTTCCCTAACTTCGCTTGCGCTCAGTATCGGTCAAGGGATGTTTCGCTTTTCCCCCGCAATTCCTCTCAACACTGACCTGAGTACAGGTGAGCGTGTGAGCCTCCTTGCGGGAATAGGTGAACCGCCTTTACATTCTCCACCACCAACAGTCCCCGCCCAGTATCGTCAAGAAATCCCTCAACAGTCTGTATCTCCTCCTCCCCCAGTAACAGCCGAACCTACAAAAGTGGGGATGGGTTTTTATTTGCAGTGGGTATTAGTTAATGTTGCGGGCTTGATTGCAGGATTTTTTATGGGAGCGATCGCCCAAACTCTGCTACAGTCGCTCGGTAAAATTATCAGTGACCAAGTTTTAGCCGCAACGATGGGTTTAACAATCGGGTATATGCAGGCAATAATATTACGGCGGCAAATTCCCATATCTGAAAAGCAATGGATATGGGGAACTACCTTTGGTAGTTGTATCTCTTTACTCCTGTCAGGACACAATTCCGAAACTACTTTATTATGGATTGGCCCTGTAGTAGGAACAATTCAATGGTGGATCATGCGGCCAGTAATTAAGCAAGCTGGCTGGTGGATTTTAGTAAACACTCTGTTAGGTTGGATAGGTGGAATTTTTTCAGGAGCAGTTTTAGTCTTACTTTTGAGAAATGCAAATCAAAGATAATTAATTTCCTTTTTTACCCTCCACAAAACCAGAGGAGCAGCACCAACTTTTTCAGCCTTATTTAACCAATCTTTAACTTTATCTTCATTACCCAAATAATAATCTGCTTTAGCAATGTAGCAACAACTAACTGCTATATCAATCACCTCATTACCTTTTTCTGTCAAAGGTAACAGCATTTCTTTACCTTCACTATATCTACCTAATTCTATTAGGATAGCTCCCCTAGTTCCTTGAATAGTTGTGATATCCCTAGATAATTCTATTGCGTGAGCAGACCATTGATCAGCTTTATTTAGATACTTAACTTCTCCATAATTAATGACAATTGAAGCTAATATATCGATTATATAAAGCTGGTCTCTTTTGGGAATTCCCGGATAATTTAAAATTTCCTCGAATAACTCAATTGCTTGGGCAAAGTTACTTTGATTAAATTCTGCTTGTGCCTTATATAATTTTTGTAATACTTTTAAATCATTGTTGAATAAATCTGGAGAGGATGTTTTGTTATTTGTATATCTGTCTAAACCTAAAAGTGTTTGAATAAATTGCTGTTCAGTTTTTGTTACAGCATTAATTAACTGCTTACCATCATTAGAGATAACCCTACCATATAGTTTTATGTCCATTGGCAGTATACTACTAACAAATAAAGTAAATTCGATACATATTATAAAAACTATACTATTTAAATACTCAGGCGCTTCTAAATGGGAGATAGATTTTACATAAATTATGGTGAAGAATAAACAAAAGCATAAATTAACTACTGGCCCAGCTAAATACATTAATGCCAGCTTATTCTTTACTTTATTTAAGGTTAAATTAGCTGTATAAGTAATTCCCCCGCTAGGAATGGTTCTGAACTCAAAGACAGAATTACCCAACTTAAAACTTAATATTTTGCTTCCACTGCCAACTATTATTAAATATGGCTGAAATCCAACTGTTTTAGCTACAATAAAATGTCCCATCTCATGGCAAAATATCGAAACATATAACCATAAAATACTTAATATAATCGCCATTTTAAATTATTAATTCAGAAATTAAGTTGATTCATGAAAATCTATTAAATATTATTCCCAAAAATTCAACTATTTCTTTCAGTATAAATACGCTATTTAAGCAACTCATTTCTTAGCTGCTAGCATTATTTATCCCTTAGTTAATACAGATATGCTGCATCATCAAATGCGTGTACAACTGGATAAGTTTGTATGTATCCTGGTTAAAAATACGTAAATTTCTATTTATGCTTAATCAAACTTACATAACTGATGTGTTAGTCGTTGGTGGTGGAACTGGAGGAACGGCTGCGGCTATTCAAGCGGCGCGTAGGGGTGCAAAAACTATTTTGGTAAGTGAGTTTTCTTGGTTGGGAGGAATGTTAACTGCGGCTGGGGTGTCTGCACCCGACGGGAATGAATTAATGGCGTTTCAAACGGGGTTATGGGGTGCGTTTTTACAAGAGTTGCAACAGCGACAGCCAGGGGGTTTAGATAATAGTTGGGTGAGCTTTTTCAGTTATGATCCGCGTATTGGAGCGGAAATTTTTGCAGATTGGGTGAAGGAATTACCATCACTGCACTGGATTTGTGGACAAGTACCTTTAGAGGTTCTGCGTCAAGACAATTGCATTACTGGTGTCAGGTTTGCAGACTTTACCGTACAAGCCAAGATAACGATTGATGGTACGGAGTTAGGGGATTTACTAGCTTTAGCAGATATCCCTTACCGTTGGGGTTGGGAATTGCGATCGCACTGGGAAGAACCCAGCGCCCCTACTAGCTTTAATCAGATTACAGAAAAATATCCTGTACAGTCTCCTACTTGGGTGGTAGTGATGCAGGATTTTGGCGAACCAGTCGCGCCAGAAATCCCTCCTGCACCTAATTACGATGCAGCGCTGTTTGCTGATGCTTGGCAAAACTACGGTGCGGAGCAGTTCTTGAATTATGGACGTTTGCCTGGTAATCTATTTATGATTAACTGGCCGATTTGTGGCAATGACTACGGTGAAGGAGTAGGGCGACTGATAGAATCAGCAGCAGCTAAGAGTGATTTTTTGCAAGAATCTCGTTGGCATAGCCAAAATTTTGCTCATTTCATCCAAACTCAGCTAGGTAAGCGTTACGGTTTAGCAGAGCAAGTTTTTCCTCACACCTCATCGGCTTTTGCACTGCACCCATACTACAGAGAAAGTCGCCGTTTGGTAGGACTAACTACTATTACTGAACAGGATATTTTGCCAGTTCCAGGCGGTAGGGTAGCATCTCTATTTCCCGATACCATTGCTATTGGTAACTATGCCAATGACCATCATTATCCGGGGTTTGACTTACCCCTACAACCTAAATCTATCCGTTGGGGCGGACGTTGGACGGGGACACCTTTCACAATTCCTTATCGTTGTCTAGTTCCAGTTACTACAGATGGTTTTTTGGTTTGTGAAAAGAATATTTCTGTTTCTCATATAGCCAACGGGGCGACTAGATTACAACCTGTGGTGTTGGGTATCGGTCAAGCTGCGGGAATGGCGGCGGCTATGTGTGTCGAGTTGGACTGTCAGCCGCGAGATTTACCAGTACAAGGATTACAAGAAGCATTATTACAAGATCATCGCTCTCCTGCGGCGATCGCACCTCTGTTTAATCTACCACCCGACCATCCAGAATGGCTGCAATGGCAATTGTCTTACATCAAGGAGCCTCAACTATATCCAGATAGCGGCAATTGCCCAGATTCTGTCAATACATATTATCACCAAAAACACAAGCAAGTATTTACACGTAAATCTGACTGTTTCACAGGAATTGTTCATATTTTGAATCCGCAAGATTACAGATTCGAGATCGCCACACCACCTGCTACCTTGGGACAGGTTTGGCAGCTTGTAAGCTTGCGATCGCACATAGATGAGCAATTACAAGCTTTATCAGATCAGCAACATCTCACAATTTGGGGTCGTCTAAATCATTCTGGTCATTGGTTATTGGTAGATGACCTGAGCTAAAAGCACATTTTTTTTAGTTTTCAGTAAAAAGCACTACTTTTTTTTAGATTTTCCGGATTCGTCACATAAACTCAGTAGCAATAGATAAGAGAATTTACAAAGAGGCTTTTAAAATGCGTGCTGCTGTTCCGATTTTAGTTTCAAGTCTGGTATTTAGTTCCGTCATTTTTGATGGCCAGGGAATGGCTAATCGCAATTCAACCCCTTCTGATAATTTAGAATATATGCTTTCATTGAACTCTCAACCCAAGTATAATCAACCAGAAAAGCCAGTATCTCATCGGGGTACAGGACGTAGAACTATGATTGAAAATACCCAGGATGCGTGATTGCGATCGCCTGATTATCTCTCATAGGCAATCAGCGTTTTATAGCAGGGGACAGGTGACAGGTGACAGGTGACAGAGTTAAAAGTCTTTTGCTGTCTGAGTTTTTTCATTTCCTCATGTCCTAACTGTCTTGGCTATTGCTATATAACCAGCAAATCCCAAAAATTTTCCCAACTTTTAATAGCCTTTTTGGCAGCCATCAGCTACTTTAAATGCTGCTATTACAAACACAATGTAATTAATGACCTGAATTGACAGCATTAATACTGTTGACACGAGATATATTTCTTGATTTCTTTCTAGAGTGTCATTAGGGCCATAATTCAAATTGGTGCATCTATATACATAACACTCTGAAAAAAGAATCCGACAGATATTTGGTAGGGGCGCAAACTATTGCACCCCTGCTGTGATTGGGTGTGGCAATCTTGCCTCAAGACGCTTCACTAAGTGAAGCGTCTCGTTGGCTTAGCCTCTGTCTACGACACGCTCCGCCTACTCCAAAGGAGAGGCAAGCTACGTGTAGCGTCCCGTAGGGAACGTAGACAAGAGAAGACCGCACTGACTCACTTTTTCCGTTATACTAAACTAGCCTAAACTTACTTAAAAGTTAACCTAGCGATTTCAAAGGGGCTTACGAGCAATCAAATACTTGCTCATAAAGTGGACTTGAACCTCGACATTCTCAAACCCTGCTTTTTCTAAGCGTTCTACTAAGTTATCAGTAGTGTAATGCTTATAGTATGGTTCATGGAAAGATTCTGGGAAATTCTCCATAAATAATGCCATTTCCGGTGAATCACTCATTTGAATTGAATCACAAATCACGAAAACTCCACCTGGCTTTGTTACCCGGAAACATTGCTCGATTACGGTTTGACGCACTGTAGCAGGTAATTCATGGAACAGGAAAACAGAAGTCACCGCATGGAAATAATTATCCAAGTAAGGCAACTCTTCCGCATTAGCTTGTAAAAGTTGTGGTAATTCTCCGGGAATTTGGGAGAGTAATTCATTGGCCTTACGTAGATAAGCTGGTGACAAATCTGTACCAAATAGTGAGGCTTGAGGTAACGCCGCACGAATTAGCTTGAGAGTCCGCCCAGTACCACAAGCTACATCTAAAATGCGAATCTGTTTTGCTGGGACATCATCAAAGGCTTTTAGCCCCTGTTTGAGAGGGGATAAAGTCCGCCTTCGCATGGGGTCAGCTGTCCCACCAAAGAGAAGTTCTACTTGTAAATCATATAAATTGGCTGACCAGTCACTTAAATAGCCGTCACTTTGGTGATGAAAATTTTGTACATAGTAGCTAGGATAACCATCTGTTTCTACGTTAGAGGAAAAATCTTGATAATTCTTCTGTTGAATCCTCTCAAATGTTTGTGGTAAATCTAGCCACACAAGCGGATAGGAGCGGAAAAAATCTTCCCAGGGATTCTCAAATAATAAGCTGGCAGGATACACACCTTTTTCCGCATCCTGCCAATCTATCTCTAACAGTTGATTAAATCTTTGTTGCAGTTTGGCTATAACCTCAGTCGGTATCGGTTTAATCTGCTCGTTAAGTGTTGGATAAACTAAGTTTTTAATTCTTGTACTTAATGTTTTGTGAGCCAGACCAAAATAATTTTTTCCCTGCTGAAAAGTTTGGTAAGTCAGCTTAGTCAAAGTATCAGACATGACGATGGCTTGAGTATTTGTTACTATTAAAAAGTATATGTAACTAATTGTAACAAATAGTTCATCTACTTTCAGAAAGGTTTAGTGAGAAAAATTTAGCTTTAGCAAACATTTTGGAACGTATAAGCACTAAAAATAATTACTGAAATATTTAATTTTGTAACAAAACTGCAATTCCGTAGCATAAGATACAGAATTTTTGATATATTGATTATGTCGAGGAGTTAAATCAACTTAATATCACTGGAGGACTGTGGTATGTCTATTCAAGAAAAGTCTCGTGCAATTATGATGCGCCAATATCAGCAAGTGAAGAACCGTCAACAATCGATGCTGATGCGTGCAGCACAAGAACTCGGTCTTCCTGCTGAAGAACTATCTCATTACTGGAATCCCACGCAAGGAAAAATCGACCCTACTACACGCGCCATCTATGGCAGTAGCAACGCCTCTATGAGCTAAGTTCTCATAATGTTCAAGCTCTATATTATTAGGGGAACTCTTGAAAACAAGGAGTTATTTCCCCTAATCTACTTATAGAGACTGCTGAGGAAAGCAGCTTTGAGTCTGATAAACTACTTATACCTGCAAAATTAAATATAATTCTGACAAAATTTAATTAACAGTTTAGCTATCTACCGTAAAATCTGAAATCCATCATGGTTATACTTACTAAGTTTAGTAAGCGGTAGAGATTAGAATAAGCTGTTTTAGCTTTGTTGACAACTTTATTGAGAATAGAACGTTTAGGGTATTCTAAAGAGCGTTGCTTTTCAAAATATTCAGCTTTATCTGAAGCATTGGCTTCACCACGTTTAATCGCTTGTAATTCTAATTTGTCTTTAAAAAACACAATCTCACTCATTGAATCTCTTCTAATAGGTAATCCTACTTTCGCTGCTGCTAAACCTATTGTGTGTCCTTCTCCTTTATAAAAACCCCGCAGTTCAAAGTATGGTGCGATTTTGTCCCAATAGTTGAGAAACTCTAGTTCAAGTCCAGAGTCTCTTGTAACAACAAACAAACATTCATGGACAAAATCAACATTCTCTAGCTTCAGGCTTAACTTTTTCGCCATTTGATGCAGGAGTTTCATTTCCAAGCGGTTTTTATTATGCTTGGTGATATCTTTCCAGACTATTTTGGCTGTAATTCCAGGTTGCCATCTAATGTTTGAGGGGATAGGGGCTAGGATACGCATATCTGCATCCAGAAACAAGCAAGAGTTGAAAAGCGAAATGGCTTTGGCGATCGCAAATCGCTTATCGTGGTAACAACCAAAGCTAACTTGACGATGTTTAAATGCTAAAACGTTACTTTGAAACTGAAAATACTTAGGACTATCTGTCAACACGACTAGAGGAATTTCTGGGGAATGCTTTTCCAAGTCTTTGGCTAGTTCTAATGCTAAAGCGCAGTAGTTTTTACCCAGCGCCATAGTGCAGCAGCAGAAATTATTTTGTGCTTCCATAGTCTTGAAGAGTCAGTCAGTTTTTGATTGTTAGTTTTAACTTACAACATAATACGTAAGTACAGTATATAAAGAGCATATTAATAGTCAAATATTCATAGTTTACTATGAATTCTTTAAATTACACAGTCACCTATTCCCGCAAGGAGGCTCACACGCTCACCTGTACTCAGGTCAGTGTTGAGAGGAATTGCGGGGGAAAAGCGAAACATCCCTTGACCGATACTGAGCGCAAGCGAAGTTAGGGAAGGGGATAGTTGAGATTTTC